>JAWPMR010000001.1:0-635320 GCA_033344815.1 Paracoccaceae bacterium
ATTGGCTTTGCCCCGCACGAGGATGTGCACATGCGGATTGTCTGTGTTCCAATGATCGACGGCGACCCAGTCCAATCTGGTCCCGAGATCCCGTTCAGCACGGGTCATCAGGTCACGCGTGAAAGCGCGCAGGTCCTCAAGCTCGGTGGCATCTTCCGGCGAGGCGATGAACCGGAAGTGGTGCCGGTCATCTTCGCAGCGCGCCGCAAATCCGCCCCGGTCGAGGTCATCGCGTTCAGACCCGAACAAGTCTGCGTCGCGTCCGTCTTGACCGACGCCGTCGCGCTGCAGGTAGCCGAGATGCTTGGCCATGGGCGCGGAGCGAAAGCGCTTGCCTTGGTGGCGCACGACGCGGGCCTTCACGACGACGCGTCGGGAGGTGCGGGTCAGACCTTTGGCGGTTCGGGCAAACCGTCCGCGCCCGAAAGAGGTGTTGCCGGAACGCGTGCTGCCCGCGCCGATACGGTAGCCGGTATGTCCGGATTTCCGCACTGCTCGCATGACCTCGTTGACGAAACGGGTGGGTTGCTTCGAGGTCCTGCCGCCGTCGCGGATACGCCCGGGGCGGATGCGCAGGTCATTGTCGCGCCCGGTCATGGCCGCATTCGCTCGCAGAACATGCTGCCGCACAAAGAATATCGCAAAATCAGAATTTTAGATGAAGTCCTGCGGCATGCAGCTTGGATGTGCGGCGCAAATCCTCGCAGAGAAACAACAGCTTGAGGTCCGCTTGCGGCACCTCTTTTATCTCGCGCTCTTTCTGTTGAGACCCAGTGCGTCGACCAGCACCTGCACATTCCTGCGACCGGGCGTTCCAGACCTCGCCATGGTGCGATTGCGCGGATCATGGCGTTTGCCCCCGGCTGAGAGGCAGGAAGATGCCGTTTCGAGACGCGTCTGACGCAATCCGTTGGGTGTCATCACCTTGGGTTTGACCCTCCTCAGCCGTTGCCGCGAACAGCGGGGCGTCGCGCCAGTCTTGCGTCCTGTGCGGGCGGCTGACTGCCCGCGCAATGCTGGTCCCGTCGCCGATGAGGGGTGCGACGATGGCGAGGTAATTGCGAGTTTCACGCGGCAGGGCGCGCCCGGTATCAAGGTGCTCTTGGTAGCACGCAGGCCCGGCATTGTAGGCAGCGAGAAAGCCGGGGGACCCGAAGCGGTCGTACATTTGCCGCAGATAGGCGGTACCGGCGAGGATGTTGTCGCGTGGATCGAAAGGGTCATTGCCAAGCCGGTGGGCTGCGCGCAATTCGGCCCAGGTGTCGGGCATGATCTGCATAAGCCCCATGGCGCCTGCGTGGCTGACCGCGCGTTGATTGCCCGCACTCTCGACCTCCATGACGGCACGGATCCAGGGCTGCGGGATGCCGAACCTGCGCGCGGCTTCTGCGATATGCATGTCGATGGGTTGCTGTTCAGATGCAGGAACACTGCGGTCCTGAGCGATCACGGCGGACGGTGCCACGGGGATCGGAGTGCAGAGGAGCAGCACGAGCGCAGTAGTGATATTGGCACCGCGACGTCTGTGCTCGGGTTCAACTTTACGCATCTTCCGCCCCTCCATATGTCCAAAGAGGGATGGCGCGACCGAGAACTGTGGCGGCTGACAGGGGGCCGAAATAGCGTCCATCGAGGCTGTCGGCGACACCAGCAAGGAGCAGGAAGACCTCGTCCGAGGCGAGCGTTACACATCCCGTCCAACGGGGAAGCGGGCGGCCCTGTCGGTCAGCCGATGCTGCCTGGGCAACAACGGTGCCGGCGATGGCGATATCGAGACCATCGCGACAGACGGTCATGCCCGAGACGGCCGCGACGCGTTTCAACAGCAAGGTATCCGCACCAACATAGCCGCGTTCAACCACCCAGGATGACCGGTCTTCCGGCAGGCGCACGGCAACGATTTCGCCCAGCGATGGCCCTTGTGACGCTCGAACGACATAGAGGCCGATCGGCACGCTTGCCGAGGCATTCCAGATCAGGCGCGGTGCGCGGTCGATCTGTGCAGCTGCGAGCAGACCAAGGGACAAACCGGCCGCGAGGAGGGCAGGGGCCGCCGCGCTCATGTCGTCACCAAGCGTCGCTTGAGCCATGCCGCATGCCGGGCAGGGCTGTAGGGCCGGGGCTCCAATGCAGCGGTCAGGCGGTTGTGGACGTGCCGCCAATGGTCGGGGCAGACATCTTCCGGTGCGATGCCATAGCTTTCCACGATGTCGATGGACCGAAGCGTGGCCTCGACCTTGGGCCAGCCGGAGAGGCGTAGCAAAAGCTCGCCACCCGGCGTAACACAGGGCACTGTCGAGCAAGGCTCGCCTGCACCGACGGCGCGCAGAATGTCGATCCGGCTTTCAACGGTGCCATAGTCGTTCGACGACCAGCGCAGGAGCGCGAAGATTGCGCCGGGGGTGAAGGCTACGCGCTTTTCCGTGCGCGTCAGGATGGTTTCCTCGGCAATCCGACCGAAACGGATCCAGCGCTCGATGCGCCCTTCGATCCAGGTGAGGTGGACAAGTGTCTGCATTGGCTCAGCGCCCACGCCGCAGATAGGCCGGCGAAACGGCGGCATAGCGTTTGGCGGGTAGAACGCGGTCTTCGGTCTCATCCGAGGTCGAGGTCTTCTCGCCTCGTGTGACCCAGGCCTGCAGATCGTCGACCGCGTAGACGACGCGCCCGCCGATTTTCGAGTAGCGCGGGCCGGTTCCGTAGGTCCGGTGTTTTTCCAGCGTACGGCCGGACAGGCCGAGAAAGCGGGCGGCTTCCGGGGTTCTGAGGTAGCGGGGCGGGAGTCCTTCGTTTGGGTCGGGCATTTGAGCATCTCCGGTGGCTAGGCCGCGCGACGGCGCGTCGCGGGCTGTCGGAGGTCATCAAAACGCAGATGCGCCGTGGGGAGGGATGACGAAGATCGCGGCGCGAAAACGTCACCCCTCAAAGGCCAACTTGATCAGGCCTGATGAGGGTTCGAACTTCGGGGATTGCGCGGCGATCACTTGCGCGGCTTGGAGCGCCCCGTTGGACCGCGACCGAGAAGGAGAAAGCGATAGCCTTTGGTGGTTAGATGTGTCCCATGGGCCGACAGTCGGGTGATCTGGGCTTTCAGGGAGCTGGTTTTCCAATGTTCACGCGACACTGCCTCCACGCCGAACAAATGCCGCGCGATTGTCTGATAGCTCGCGCTGTTTCGGCGCGCATCGAGCGTGCGCAGTGCAAGCTGGATGCGTCGTCGCTGCTGCGGTGTCAGGGGCGGAGGGGATCGTTTCTGGCGCAGCAATTGCACACGGAGCGACTTGAGTGTGTCGACCCGTGCCGCCCAATGTTCGTCCAGCGGAACCAGAATCCCAACCGGGCGTTTGAGGCTATTGGGATCCAGCACGAGCAACGCACCCGTTGCGAGGCGCACATACATCAAGCCGTCCTGCGTTCCGATGACGGTCAGATCATCTGTATCGATACGTGTCGCCGTGGTGTCGCTGCCAGGGACCGGCACAGCATACCCGACCGCTGCCGGGGCGATTGATGGCTTCCAGAAGACGGGTGCTTTGGGTGCGTCGATGTCCGGATCAACCGGGAAATCGTAACCCCCATGCAGCCGGTGATTTCAATCCATCCCGCATTCGCGGGTAATTGGCGCGATAGTCGGAATTGCGGCGCAAGCATTCCCAGGCCAGCCCGGACAGGTCGAGACTGTCGAAATGCTTGTAAGCCGCTTCGTCTTGCCAATCTTTGGTCATGGCGAAGCTCCGCGTCAGCTGTTTCGATGGACAATGAGTATAGCTTGGTGACGCGTCAAAACGACGGCAGGAACGGTTGCCCTGCGCAACCTGCGCGGGTGTTCGCCGATGTCTTACGGATAAGGCGAAGTTCAGCCGTTACCGCCCTCAAGCAGCTTGCGATAGCCGTGCTCCGTCATCCAACGAGCGCGGGCGAGGTGGCTGTCGTACATCTTTTTGGCACGCTCTGGTTCTTTGGCGGCATCTATACCGAAAAGAATCTCACTGACTTCCTGCAGGCTGGCACCGCTTTCAGCGGCATCAAACAGGCGCAAGTACAGCGTCATATGCGCGTGGTCGTAATCGGTCAGCTCATCGCTTTGCGGTGCGAGATCAGCGATCGGCGTGGTGCCTGTGGCAGACATGATTCCCCCTCGCCGTTGGGCGTTAAGGCTCATAACAGCACATCAAATTGCGTGTGCAAGGTCGGATTGCAGTCAGTTGAACTGACGATGAGCATTATAATACGTCGCACCAAAATACGCGATAGGTTCTTTACTGGCGGATGGACATCCGCGTTGTTTTTGCAAGGAATCTCAAGCACTACCGCCAATTGCGCGGGCTGACACAGGCCGCGTTGGCGGCGGTAATGGATGTCGACCGCGCGCATGTCAGCTCGATGGAGCGAGGTCAGCAGAATGTCACCTTGCAGACCCTACAGCGGGTCGCCGCGCATCTGGATGTGGACCCAGCGAAGCTGATCGAAGAACACTCGGAACCCTAATTGAGTTACAGGATCACGGAATCCCTATCTGATTTGGGCGGCTGGATTGGACGATGGCGGTCGGTTGCTTGGTGGCACTGGTTTCGTTGGCTGCCCGAGGTGTGCACTTTCGCCCGCGTGCTTTTCTGCGCCTTATCCAGTCGGCCCCAGCATAGGTCACGGTGTGGATATGCACCTCGTGTGCATCATCGTCAATAGTGAAGGCGATCACGGCCTTGCGGCCTGCAGGAATGCCGCGCAGCCAGGGCGCAATCCCATCCCGACAGCTGCCCTTTTGGGGCAGTTCGGTAAGGCTAGCGAAAGCTGCTTCGATCTCGTCCAACCTGCGCGCTGCCTATTGAGGGCCGGCATAATCGTTCAGCCAGCGAATGATCGCGCCTAGATCCTCCGCAACCGCCGGATGGAACCGGATGCGATGGCTCACGCCTCGCGCGCGGTCTGAAGGCGGGCCCGGGCGGCGGCAAAGGCTTTCTCCGCCGAGACATAGTCGGCGCGCGGCCTGTCGAGCCGCGCCCGAATTTCTTCGGCCATCGCGCCGAGGGCCAGCTCGCGTTCCTCTTCATCGCGCATCATCTGCTCCAGAGCCGCTGCCACAGCCGCGCTTTGCGAGGCGAAGACGCCTTGGCCCACCTTGTCGGTCAGGAACCGATGGTGGCGGTCGGTGAAGCTGATGGTTGTCTTGACGGTCATGCTGGGCTCCGAGGTATGGCTTAGTCATATAGTCGAAGGCTTGAAGACCAACAAACTCTTCGAGGAGGGCGGAAAGCGTGAATTCGCCGCGTCGCGGCAGGAAACTTTGGAAGCTGCGAAAGCGGACCATTTGTCAATGGTGTTTTTGGTTCGTCCTGCTTTGGGACAGTTGTTCAGGGAAGCAGAAGTTCGCTGCGATTGCGAGGACATCAGTTTGTCGGACCCGATGCAGACCTTCAATGTAGTCCGTTTCGGTCTGTGTATTTTCTAGCTCTGATGGGTCGCTTAGCAACACATAAACTCCGATGTTCGGGTATTATCTTGTGTGACGAATTTCGTGCGATAAGAAATACGTATTTCCGAAATATGTGATGAAATTCAGATCATATTTGACTCTTTCTTGTGAATATTCTTTGGTGAAGAGCGTAAAATTCAACGAAGGATTGTTCAGCATTGTCCGAAGTAATTGATAAAAGGGAGAAATTTGTTCGACTCGCAGAGGGGCGGACGCAGTCCGCCTTGGATGCGATTCGCAAACTCGGCAATCTTTCGAACCGGCGAGCGTATGAGTACTCAGACAGCGATGTGAAGAAAATCGTGAAAGCTCTTCGAGACGCTACCAGCGACATTGAACGAAAATTTGGCTCAACGGCCAGCGATGGCGTCGACAAATTCAAGCTCTAGGGGCACATTGCATGAAGTCAGAACCACTCAATATCCGCGACAAGCGGTTCCTTATCAATCGACTGATTGAGCAAGCTCCTGTGAACACTTTAGTTCGCGAGTTTTTCAAGAACGCTGACGAAAGTGCAGCTGGCGCTGCTTACGGCAACCGTCGCATCGAGATCTACCCGACTATGATCGAGGGTGTTAGGAAGCTCACTTTCTGGAACACTGGAACGGGCATGGACGACCGCGAGCTAAAACAAGCGACCGAGTTGTCCTCTTCGATCAACAAAGAGATGGCACTCGATGGAAATTTTGGCATCGGAGCAAAGGTTTCAGGTCTGACAATGTCGAAAGAGGGCATTCGCTATCGTTCTTGCAAGGATGGCACTGTCAACGAAGTGGTGATCGGCTTCGATGCTGACGAACAGACCTATGTTCGGTTCTCAGTGGAAATGCCTGATGGCAGTTTCGATACGATATATGACGTCACTCAGGCTGCAATTAGTGACGGTCAGGACACATCGTTCGATTGGACGGAAGTTGTCCTCATGGGCGAGGGTGAAGACCACGACACTGTTGCCGAGCCACTAGGGAAAGGAAAGAGCCAAGATCGTAGTTTCATACCGTCGGCTATCTTCCGGCGCTTCGCACGCTTCTCTGATGGCGTCGATGTGCGCATCGACGTCGCTATGACCAAAGGTGGAGGCAAAGACGAAACCGGTCGCACGCGACGCTTGAAGACGCTCGAAGAAGTGGCGGAGGAGCTTCCAAACCACGAGTGGGTTGACGCGCCGGGTGGAGAAATAAGGGTACACTATATCCATGACCCGAAGCACGAACGCTACAGCCACTCTCTCAGCGCGCTGGCCAACCCGGCAACCAGCTCGACGACCTTTTGTGCGTTAGTTCACAAGGGAGAGCGTTATGACATTAAGTCCAGAAAAGCCTGGTCAGCCGCTGCTCCAAACTTCGGAATTCCATTTGGTTCGAAGGTTCTCACAGTTGAGATTGAGCTTTCAGATGAACTGGCGCTGCCAAATCAATATAGGGATGGGCTGACCTGGCCAGATGACCGTTCTCAAATGCTTGCAGAGGACTTTGACGATTACGTACGGGAACTGATGCCAAATTGGGTCAAGGATGTCATTCGCGCGGAGTCTCCGATGTCGGACGACAATTTGGATGATCTTCAGTCCGACCTCCAGAAATTGCTCGATGAGTTCCGTATACCGACAGTGACATTAAGCCCATCACGCCGTCAGTCCGCGATGCTGACTGAGGCGGCAGCGGAAGGCACCGATACATCTGATCCCACTAGTCTCGACACCAAGTTTCCCGAGCTAAGCGAAGCTGGTGACATCGACGGTGCTGAAGCCAGTCCAAACAAGAGCCAGCGTGCAAAACACAAGAAAGTCCGCAAGGCGCCGGATGGTTCGAAGCTCTCACGCTCAGCTCAATCATTGGAGCGCGTGCCAGAAATCAAGATCCTCACCGATCTAGAGGAGATAGCAGACAAGAACCTGAAGGGTCGCGCAGGCCGCTACTATAAGGATGCACAGACTCTGTTCGTGAACGGTCTTTACTCCGCTGCTGAGCGAATGGCCGTCGAACTTGATGCTGAACTGCGAACTGCGGGCGAGGCTGAAGTCGTGCGATCGGCGATTGTGAAAGCCTCGCGGAAGTTTATGGCTTTCCGTGTTGGCAAGGCGACTTGCTATGCAATCAGTAAGCGTCTTTCAGATGATTGGTCCAGCGACGATCTTGACCGTGCGACATCACCAGAATCTTTGTCGTTAGCCGCGGATGACTATAAGCAAAGCATTTCACAAGCTAAGCGGTACGCAAAGGAGCTGATAAAGACGGCGGACGTACCAGAAGAAAATGACAAAGCAATATCCCTCGTTTGACGCACGTAGCATCGAAGCAATAGCGCGCGCCTTGGGTGCTACGGAGTTTGGTTTAACCAACTCTGAGATAGATAACGTATGCTTGGCATGTCGATTCCCGATAGAAGAGGCTGGGACAAAGTGGAAGCGCGTCTACAATATTTTGGTGAATGATCAGAACAAGCGGGGCGATCGACGCGGGATCCTCGAGTTCATCCGTGTAGCTATGAGACCCGCCTTGTACGTACAAGCACCGGAAGCATTTGAAACACTTCGGCAAAACCTAAATCGCGCGCTCCTCTTTGAGGGGATGGAGCTTCAGAAGGATGGGAAGATCCGCAGAGTTGAACGAGCAAACACAATATCTGATGCTTTGAGGCGTGCCACCGAGCTGCGGGAAGAGCTCACCACTCGGGGTGTGCACCCGGATGTCCTAGACTACTGCAGGGAGGAACTGTTGGCCGACAACTATTTCCACGCTGTCCTTGAGGCAACCAAGAGCTTGGCACAGAAAATGCGAGACCGATCAGGTTGTACAGAAGACGGCGCGGCACTGGTTGATCGAGTGTTGCTCGGAAAGAAGCCACTTCTTTCGATCAATGCACTCGCAGATGAGAGCCAATGGTCGGAACAGAAAGGTTTCGCCACCCTTTGCAAAGGAATATTCGGTATGTTTCGCAACCCAACAGCTCACGCTCCAAAAGTTTCTTGGCCGATGAGAAAAGAAGACGCCGTAGACATCATGTCGATCTTGTCACTTGCACATCGTAGGTTGGATCAAGCCCGTTTTGGTACATGAGCGCCCACGCAAAGAGGCGGAGCTAGGCCGCAAATCAATAGTGTTTCAAATGGCGGGCTTAAATCATAGGCTGTGCATATCAGTATTGTTTCTGTGAATTTCGAGAAGGAGCCAATCGTTTGTGGCCGGATAACGAAACCTCAATTGATTTTGTAAATTTCTCGGGCGTGGCAGAGACAGTCGCGGAAATTGTGGTTCAAGCTGACGGCCGACCTATTTCGATCGGTGTTTCTGGAGCCTGGGGTATAGGCAAGTCTTCCATGATTAAGCTGACCCAGGCCGCTCTGCTTGAGCGATCTCAGGTGAGAGACGGTAGGGAGTTTGTCTTCGTAGAGTTCAACGCTTGGCTCTATCAAGGTTACGATGATGCACGGGCCGCCCTTATGGACGTAATTGCATCTAAATTACAGGATGAAGCTGTTTCTCGTGAGACAGCAATAGACAAAGTTAAAGACCTCGCATCAAGGGTGAAATGGTTGCGGGCGGCAAAACTCATCGCAGGACCCACAGCGGCATTGGCACTTGGCATGCCACTACCTGGTTTGTTCGGAGGACTAACAGATTTAGGAAAAGCAGCCCTTGAGGGCAATGTGTCGGGTGAAGACATCGACGAAGCTCAAACCCTTGCTGGTCAGGCTTCGGGTGCTTTGTCCGGACTGATCGGTGAGAAATCGCAAACATCTCCTCCCCAAGAGATCCAGGCGTTACGCGACAGCTTTGAAGACACTCTAAAGGAGCTTGGGATCACTCTTGTTGTGTTGATCGATGACTTGGACAGATGCCTACCTGAAACCACCATCTCGACTTTGGAGGCAATTAGGCTCTTTCTTTTCCTGCAGAACACAGCTTTCGTTGTCGCTGCCGACAACGACATGATAAAACATGCAGTAAAGCGCCACTTTCAAGGGGTGTCCGACGATCAACTAGTCACGAGCTATTTTGACAAGTTAATCCAAGTCCCCATTCAAGTGCCTACTCTTGGAACGCAAGAAGTTCGCGCTTACATGATGCTGCTTTACATAGAGAACAGTCGGCTTCCATCCGAAGTGAAAGAGCGAATCCGATTAGGCGTATGCGAACAACTAAAGAAATCATGGCAAGGAAACCGAGTGGATCGCGCTTTTGTGGCGTCGCTTCATCCTGGTATGCCGCAAGACCTGCTTGCTAGACTTGAAGCAGCTGACAGGTTGGCTCCTCTCATGGCAACGGCAAGCGGTATCCAAGGTAACCCTAGGCTCATCAAACGATTTCTGAACGCGCTTGCCATAAGGATGACGATTTCCAAGGCCCATGGTGTGGGGGTAGACGAAGCAGTCTTGGCGAAACTCCTGCTGTTCGAGCGTTTGGGCGATCCGAGTGCCTATGCGGACCTGATTTCCAAAGCATCAGCGCACGATCAAGGTCATCCGGAATTTCTGGCAAAGTGGGAATTTGATGTGGGTGCGGGCAAGTCGATTGAACTTGAGAAACCGTGGGATGCCCCATTCGTCGAAGAATGGCTTACTCTGCCGCCGCAAATTGGGAACGTTGATATCAGAGGTGCCCTTTACGTAAGTCGAGAACACACTCCGCTAATTCTCCCAGAAGATAGATTATCTTCCGAGGCAGCGGGATTGCTGGAGGCACTCCTGACTGAGCCCAAGATGGCGAGGTCGATTCTGAGTGAGATAAAGAGCTTAGGTCGCTCCGAAACCTCGATTATCATGGATCGATTGCTTGATCGTGCACGACGTGAACAGAGCTGGGGAGTTCCAGACATTCTGGAGGCATGTCTTGTGATCGCCGAAGCGGACCCTCTCCAAGGGCAGCGGTTAGCCACATTTCTTGCCGATCGTCCAGCTGCACAGATTGAACCTAACATCGTTCCGAAGATTGGCGATCAAGGCTGGGCGCCAACCGTTTTCAGTAGTTGGTCGAGCGCCGAAGTCTCTGGTCCGGTCAAGAAGGCTATAGAGGGTCAGAAATAGTAATGGGTACATCTCAATCTAACCCTGGCCCGGGCGGCGGCGTTCCGATGGTGCCTCCTTGGGCTGATGATCCACCGTCTGAGAATGAACCGACACCAGAGCCAGACACCGAGGAATCTCCTCCAGCCGACGGCTCGGAAGATGAAAATGGCAACAAGCCGAACCAACCAGACCCGAGGTTGCCGCCAATAGAACCTGCCCCGGCAAGAAGATTTGCCGGAAGCAGCAGAAATCTGGGTGACTATGCGAGGTCAGGCGACAGATCCGCACTAGAGAGGGGCGTTGGCCAATATGTAAGCAAAGGATATGGCGGAGCAGGGACCGCTACACGTCGATTGGGCAGCACTGCATCAACTGCTGGAGCTCTAGGAAGCGCTCTATCGCAGTTGTCCGGAGACACGCCGCCGCAAGAAGGGAGCTCCCTTGATCCCACCTTGCTTGCGGGTAAATCCGCAGACGAAGTGATGGATGCAGTAGTTGAGGCTGCACGACCAGTGGACGGCACGCAAGACGCCGAAGCTTCGCGCGCTTCCATCAGAGATGCTATGGCGGAAATGCTCACCAATCATCCTGACGCAGACCTGTTTGAGCTGACTGACTCACAGCGTGAAGAAATCATCGAAAACTACGCAGCTAACGATGTGTTTAGGCGCTTTGAGCTCGACATCGGAAAGACAATTCGTGACAAAGCGCCCTCTGTAGCAGCCGGATTGTCACGTCTTGGTCAAGCTCGAGAGTACATTAAACAAACCGTTGCGGCTGCTTTCCGTGGGTTGCGAGAGTCCAACAAATCCTTTTCGGAGAGATCGATAGCTTCCGTCGTCCGCACAGCAATTAGAGATGCGTTCCAGGTATTCGAGGAGTACGCTCAATGAAGTTAACCTGTGCTCCGACCGGATTCGATTTCAAAGAAGATGGCGGATTGAATTTTTGCCTCTATGGGCAACCTAAGTCGGCTACCAGCTCGAAGTCTGCTCGAGGTGGAGGAGGAGCTGCCGCGCTTAGAAAGATAAAGCAATCGGGCTTGGTCCCAAGTTCAAGAGCTTGGGATTTCCTTTCTATTGCATTGTCGATTATCGCCGCTGATACGGCTGGGCTTCGTAAAGAGAGTCCAGACGGCTGGACACGTACTTTTGAGGTTACAGTTGCAGTAATCGATCCCAAGTTTTGGAGTTCTCAAGCCACAGCACTTCAATCGGCGCTTCAGTTTTTGACAACGGACCGTTGGAGTTTGCGTTTTGTGCCAGGCGGGCTTCAACCAAAGCCACCGAAATACATCACTCGACCACCGCAAGACTGCGTCATGCTTCTGTCAGGCGGTTTGGATAGCTTGATAGGTGCCTTGGACTTATCCGCAAATGGCCGAATCCCACTGGCCGTTAGTCAAATCGTTCGCGGTGATGGCGAAAAGCAGACCGTATTTGCGGCAGAAGTGGGCGATGGATCAAAACACCTTGCCATGAACCACAACGTTACAACGCCTGGCGAGAGCGAGGACTCCCAACGCGCGAGATCTCTAATCTTTTTGGCTTTTGGCGTGATTGCCGCAACTTCTTTGAAGAAATACCATGAAGGCGAGGAAGTTAGTCTCTATGTCTGTGAAAACGGCTTCATAGCAATCAATTCTCCACTTACAGGTGCTCGTATCGGTAGTTTGAGCACTCGGACAGCCCATCCAGAGTTTTTAAATCGGCTACAAGATATTCTAAATGCGGCCAGTTTGAATGTTCAGATAACAAACCCTTATGGACTCATGACAAAAGGGGAGATGATGAGGCAATGTGCAGATCAAGACCGACTTCGGATTTATGCACCACAGTCAACAAGTTGTGGTCGATTTCAACGCTATAACTATAAACACTGCGGACGTTGCATTCCTTGCCAGATTCGGCGTGCTGCATTCCTTTATTGGGGAGAAACCGACGATACTAACTATCTTTTCGCAAATCTGGGAAAGGTCGATGATGATCACGCGAGGTTCGACGACGTTCGCTCAGCTTCAACTGCTGTCGCGGTCAAGAATGCGGACGGGTTGGACTCTTGGATTGGTGCCTCTTTGAGTTATCCGATGATGGGTGAACGCGGACCGCTGAGAGACATGATAGGCCGAGGACTAGATGAGCTGGGGGAGCTTCACAAAACCTTGGGCGTTAAGTGATAGATTTTCATTGTCATCTGGAACTCTATAGCGACCCACTTGCTGCAGCCAAGCGTTGCGCTGCAAAGCAAATGGACGTCCTATCAGTCGGTACAACTCCGTCAGCTTTCCTTGGAACCCGACGAATGGCGGAGGGTTACCCGACCATTCGCACGGCACTAGGCTTTCATCCCCACCTTGCCGCGCAAAGAATGTCCGAACTCGAAACGTTCGACATGCTGCTATCCGAGACTGCTTATGTGGGGGAGGTTGGACTAGATGGCACACCAGAACACCGAAAAACTTGGGATGCACAAATAAGGGTGTTACGTCATATCCTCCGGAGTTGCGAAGCCGCTGGCGGCCGAGCTATTTCGATTCACAGTAGACGAGCTGCGTCTGACGTCCTTTCCCTACTTGAAGAAGAACTAAGCAGTGGCATACCAATATTTCATTGGTTTACGGGGTCTCGGCGAGAGCTCGAAAGGGCTGTGGAACTGGGCGCTTGGTTCAGTGTTGGCCCGTCGATGCTTCGCAGTAATCGAGGCCGGGATCTTGCTGCTAGAATGCCCAATGCACGCGTACTAACGGAGACAGACGGACCGTTTGCGATGTCTCGGGATCGTGCTTTGTTGCCGGGCGAAGTAGGAGATGCACTTTTCGGGTTATCTGAGATCTGGAAATGTGAAACCAAAGAGGCGCTCAGCATAGTCCGTTCAAATCTAGCGACCCTAGAGAGTTCGATCTCACAGCCATAGGTGTGCTTACTGCTTTGCAAATGGTTCGCAGAGAGAGCGTTAGCAACTCTCTCGGCTACCAAGAATGCTAAATTCGCGGTGGGAGATCCTTCAACCTAGATGGTAGCGTGCGAAGCGAAGGCGTTGCTTTCGATTTCTTGGGGCGTGTATCCCGCAAAACTTTCTGTCCTGAATCTGTGATGCAATAGCGCTCATGAACGCCATCAACAAACTTCTCACTGACGAATGGCTCTATCCATCCATTCTCCAAAAGTGACCCAATCGTTTTTGCGCCAGCTCCACGGATCTGGGCTGCATACTCCCACTCTTGATGCGCAATACACTGGAGAGCTTTCCTTTGTCGTGTGGTGGGCGTCAGCATACAGCCTCCTTCTGCGTTGCAAGATTTAGATCACTTCTGTCATGTTGTTGCAACATATGGTGGCCAGTGGCTGATTGCCCAAGGTTGAATTTCACAAGAGCGCACTCCCGATGCCTCAAACATGAATGTCCAGATTATGGACTGCACTCGCAGCAATTGGATGCCAAGCTAAAGGCTGCTTTGGACAGCGCAGATCGAACTACCCGTGAATTGCCCTGCACGCATCGGCAGCTTTTCGGAAAAACTCTATCACATCAGCATATGCGATCCTCATCTTCCCCTCCCAATCGGATTCAAACTGAAGGCCTGCTTGCTTACTCTCTTCGCTGGTGTCGATAGTCTTTGAGTGGATGATCCGATGGACGAAGGTTATCCCTGTTTGCTGGTTGCCTGTCGCAATATCGAACAGCCCAGGCAGGGGCTGATCCAATTCGAAACCAACTTCTCGCAACAAAGTCGTGTAGTGCTCCCATAGCTTACGAACGATTACTGCGGAGTAGACTACCGAAATCTCAAGGCGAATGGGTGTGCCATCTTCCCAGTCTCGATGAAGCACCCGCATTTCAATTTCGTCAGCATGGATGCATAGCTGATCCGCATAGGGCATGGCTTCTATGTGCATTCGCTCTCCAGAAAAGCTAATTTTAAGCCCACCTTATGGCCCCGATGAGCAAATGTCGCCAAGGTCGGCTATGCGGGCTGCAAGTGCAGAAAACTGGCAGTTGACCGAGTGACCGCTCTGGGCCGGACCCGTTGCGGTCAAGTATAACCGCGTGTCGCTCGCGGTCAGCACAAGATGAGAAAAGGTCACCCCGCCCGGTGATCCCGGGCGGGGTCGTCTGCTGTCAGTCGCCGTTGCGGCGGGTGTTGGGGCGCGACCAGATGAGGCTGAAGGTCTCTTCGCCGCCTTCGATCACCGTGTCGTCGAAGAGGTTGGCGTAGATCGGCTGGGTGAAGCTCGGGTCGTCGAGCTTGAGGCTCAGGTAGTCGCGGCCCTCCGTCGAGCGCTTGGACCAGGCGGCCCCGATCTCGGCGCGGCCGACGAAGACGCGGTGGGAGGGGGCGTTGTCGTTCGGGGTGCTGTCCTCGGGGACGATGCGGACGGCTTTCGCCTGCACGCTCAGGGTGACGATTTCGCCGACGTACTCGTTGCCGGTCTTCTTGAAGGTTCCGATGGTGGCCATGTCATGTCTCCTTTTGGCTTTTCCGAGCCCGCGCCCTTCGCGGCCTCGATGGCGATCGTCAGGACAGGGGCGATCCGCCGACGCAGCCCCTGTGGCCCGCAGCGCCAGCGGAGGACGGCAAGGCCGGTCTTTCTTGTTCCGCGAGGAATGGCGAACCCGATACTGTTCGGGGCGCCAGGGGAAGAAAGTCCGGACCGGCCGTTGCGGCCAAGGCGGTCGAGGCGTTAGCCGATCCCGGTCAGATCAGCCGCTGAGAGGCCCGCAGGGGACGCGTGGCGTCATGCCATGGAAGAGGGGATGACAGGCTATCTTTGGACCGCGCAAGACCCCGGCAGCATGCGTCGTGCAAAGACAGGTTGCGGCGTACAGGCGGAAACAGTGCATGTCCCGGACGTTTCTCGCTACTTCGGGATTGCCCCCCTCTCGCCGTGTCTGTGTTTGTCTGCCGTGATGTTCGGTCTGCCGACGATCCAGGTGCATGCGCGACCGGGGCCATGCGCCATGACGTGGGTCTCAGTGATCTCGCTTTGCTCAGCCGGTCCTGCCTAGCCGCAACGCTGCGGTGACGGCGAGGATCGAGACCTGTTGCAGCAATCCGTTGCGGCGCACACTGACGACGTCGCGGACGGCACGTACCGGCGCAAGCTTTACAGGGCGTTCAGTGTTCGTCGAAATACCTGTGCGGATGCGGGTCGGACATGGCGTTGACCTCGGACCAGCCCGACACCCGCGCCCAAGCGGTCCCGCCCACAACCAGCGCGCCCAGCCAAGACAGGAGGGTGATGGTCGCAGCGCCCGCGCTGCCGAATTCGGCAAGACCCTTTGCCGCATGAAACCCGGCAATCCCGGCGGGGATCGCGTAGATCAGGCCGATTGCAAGTTTGATGGGGATGGAGCGGATGCGGTCGAAGGCGAATTCCCCAAGAGCGGCGATGAAACCGCCGATGAACAGGCCCGCAATGATCGACAGGAAGACGCCTTGGCCGGTCTCATACAGGTACATGCCGGATGTCAGCCCGATGGCGAAGGGCAGGGCGTATACAGCCAGATTGAACAGGATCCAGCAGAGGGCACCGAGGCCGAACAGCGTGAAGAGGGTGGATACAAGCATAAGGCACTCCTTTCGAGAACAAGGATCGCGCCGCCACCTCCTCCATTGGCACGGGCAGATCATAGCAGAAAACAGCCCGCCCGGGAGGGCCCGGGGCGGGCATCGGCGGAAATCCGGTCATGCCGCTGGTACGCATTTCGGACGGAAGTCGAAGAGTGGGATGCCCATGGTGCGAGCCTTGTCGGCGAGATTTTCGGTGATGCCGGAGCCCGGGAAGACGATGATTCCGATGGGCAGGGTGTCGAGTAACTGGTCGTTGCGCTTGAAGGGGGCCGACTTGCCGTGCCGCGTCCAGTCCGGCTTGAAGACGATCTGCGCCACGCTGCGATTGTCGGCCCATGCGGCGGCGATGCGTTCGGCCCCGCGCGGGGCGCCACCGTGCAACAGAACCATGTCCGCATGTTTCGCGTGTACGCGGTCGAGGGCTGTCCAGATGGCTGTGTGATCATCGCAATCCAGCCCGCCCGTGAAGGCGATTTTCGTGCCCTGCGGCAGGAGTGGCTCCAGATCGGCCCGGCGCTTTGCGGCGAGATGGTCGCGGCTGTCGATCAAGGACGCTGTCAGGGTACGGCGGTTCACATGGCTGCCTGCGCGCGGGTGCCAGGTTTGGCCAAGATGGGTCTCGAAAAGCTCGGCGGCGAGATCGCGCATGGCCTCAAAGGCATTGCGGCGTTCGATCAGCGTGATGCCTTCGGCAATAAGGGTCTCGAGTTCGACCGACCGGACTTCGGACCCGTCCTGCTCGCGTTGCGACCGCTTCTGCGCTTGTTCGTTGCTGTCGAGCTCACGGTTTGTCCGTGTCGATGTGCGGTGGAACAGGTTGGCCATGGACCAGAGCAGGTCTTCGAGGTCGGGTTCCAGCCGCGTGTCAGACAGGATCGAGACGAGCGCGTCGAAGATATCAGCAATGGCAGTGCGAATGGCGTCGGGCTCTGGCAAGGGGCGAGGATCAGGCTCGTCAGTGAAAGGGCGCCAGCCGTGAAGCTGCAGTTCCTCGAGCACGACGGCGGTGGAGGATCGGGTGTGAAGATGGGTCTCGGTCATGATGTCGTCTCCGGTTGTCGAAGACCGCGCCTCTCGCGGCCTTTCCGGGCAACGGAAAAGCCGGGACCGGGCGGGTCTGCACCGCCGCGCATGCGGCGGCCGAAGCGGAGCGGAGGACGGCCTGCCGTTGCGGGCCCGTTCGGGCTCTGCTCCGTTTTGCCCGCTCTCGGAAGGCCGGAAGGCGTTGCTCTGATCGCGGATGCGCTGACCCGGGCCGTCGCGCACGATCAGTCGGTTGCGAGGTCGAGGATCATTGCCGCGTCTTCCGGCGTCAGTTGCTGACGCAGATGCGCGCGCAGCTCGTCGCGGCCATTAGCGCGCAGGTCGTCGTTGAAATCGCCGAGATGTGGCGAGAGGTAAATCGCGTCGATCCCGGCCCCAATGGCCCGATGCGTCAGTTGGTCCGCGGAGGACAGGCCTGCCGGATCGGCATCGACGGCGATGTAGAGGCGGCGAAGATCGGCGGGCAGCTGCAGGGCTGCGAGATGGTTGGCGGACAGAGCCGCCACGACAGGAAGGTTCGGCAGGGCCAGATGCAGGGAGAGCATGGTTTCCAGCCCTTCGCCTGCGGCCAGCAAGCTGACCGGTTTGCCGATGCGAACACCATGGCCGAGAAGATTGCCCATGGCTTTGCGCGATGGGATGACCGGGGCCTTGTCCGCAGTTGCGGGGTCAAGCCAGGTGCGGTGCAGGCCGGTTAGCTGTCCATCAAGGTCCGTCACCTTGGCGAGCAGGGCGGGCCAGGCCTCTGGCGGGTCCGTCAGTGCGTGATCCTCGCGCCAGTAGAAGCAACTCGGGTGAAACCGGAGACTGTCGAGATGGCCCAGCCCAGTAAGGCCGCGCCCCGCGAGATAGCGTTCTACCAAGGTGCCCGACATCGGCTGGCCCATGGCCCAGAGCCGCCGCGCTGCCTCAGGTGAGCCACGACTGGCTGGCGGTTTGGCGGCGCGGTGCCTGTCTGTCCGCGGCAGGCTGAGAAACCTGCGCGCTTCGTCCAGCGTGTCCCTCAGGGTGGTGATACCCATGTTCAGGGCGATCAGGTCCAGAAGGTCGCCGTGCTGCCCGGTTGCGGAATCGGTCCATTTTCCGGCGGCACCGGGACCAGAGATCGGACCGGTCAGTCGGACATAGAGGCTGCGGCCTGGTGTGTTCTGCACATCGCCAACGATCCAGTAGCGGCCCTGTTTGCGCCCGTTCGTGAGGTAGTGACGGCAGACGGCCTCGGCATCCTCGGCAAGGCGGCGGGCGATGTCGGCGGCGGGGCTGTGCATGCTTTCTGCCTCCTGTCGTGGATAGAAAAAGGGGCCCGCCATTTCTGGCGGACCCCGGCTGCCGGAACTCGGGGGGAAGGAGCTCCGACCTGCTCGAAAGTCACTCGGCGGCTGTCTTGGCGAAGGCGTCCGTGGTGACGGGATCATCTTCGCCTGACACATCGGAATCTCCGATAGCCGGTTCGCCGCCGTCTTCCGCCGTTTGCCCTTCGCCTGCGCCAGTATCATCATCCGAAGTCGGCTCATCGAGGTTGTCGACCAATTCGAACTCCGCGACATCCTCTTCCGGAAGCGGTGGCGTGCGCAGCGGATCCGGCAGCCAGATGGTGCCGGAGAGCAGGTCCTCTGCTGCCGTCACCATCTCGGCCTTCTTCAGCCCGGCGATCCGGTCAGCGGCATCTTCGCCCTTCGCTTCGCGCACTGCTTCAAGGATGCGGGCCTTGGTCACGCGGCCGAGGAAACTGTCGCCTGTCGCCGTCCAGCCCGCCTTGGCCATGTCGAGCCCGACGGTCCCGGCCAGCACATCCGCATGCGCTATGGCGCGCGGACGGCGCTGGTAGGGGTCGTGGACGGCATTCACGCTCATCGCCACGCAATGGGCGAAAAGCGCCTCGCGGCTGCAGCTGTCGAACTCGGTCAGCGCCTCCCAGAGGTCCTCGGATGCCTTCGGCAGGTTCCGTGCCCAGGTCTCGTGGCGCTGGTCGATGGCCTGCGCGTAGGGCGTGTCGCCGAGGCTCGGCACCTGCGACCCGAAGGCGGCGTTGCGCGGTTCGATCTCGACGCAGCTGTCGACGGCGTAGCGGTAGAAGAGCCGCAGGACCATCGCGTGCAGGGCCGCGAGGAAGGCGATCTGCGGATCCTGGGCCAGCGCATTGCGCAGCGCGAGGGTGCGATGGGCCGTCAGTTCCATGACAAGGCGGTCGGAGAGCGGTTTGAGACCGTCATCCTCTTCCTCCTCGTCCGTGGGAGACACGACGGTGTCATCGATGTCCTCGTCCGGCGCCGCTTGCGGTGCGACGTCGCCGGTGTCCTCCACCTCCTCGACCGGCTCATCCTCGGGCCGCACGTAGCCGCGTTCGACCCGCAACCGCCCAGAACTGTCGATGCTGACGAAGGCGCCGGCCAGCGCGAGGTCTTCGGCCTCAAACTGGATCGGGCGCGCCTCAAGTGCCTCTATCGCCTCCTCGATTTCGCCCAACCGGGCATCGACATCGTCGGGCAGCTCGTCGGCTTCCGCATGCTCGGCCTCGAGCGCATCGTATTCGGCCTTCAGCGCCTGGTAGGTGGCAGCTTCCTCGTCGCTCATCGGCACGGCCTCGCCATGGACGCGGCGCATCCCGAAGGTGTGGCCGTAGGGGAACTCGTTGTCGACCTCGACCCATTTCCAGCCCTCGGCACGCACCGCCTCGGCCTCCTCGGCTAGCTTCTCGCGCACCATCACGTCGAGCAGGGCGGCATCCTGCAGCCAGCCGCCGTCGTCCTGCTGGAACAGGTCGCGCAGGATCTCGCCCCCGGCCTCGACGTAGTCGTCAAGCCCGACGAACTGCGCCCGCTTGTCCGAGGCCCGCACCGCACCCTCGGTCAGCATGCGGCGGATCTCGTAGGGCTGCCGGGAATAGTGCCGCTGCAACGCCTCCCAGACCTGCTCCTGCCGCGCGTGATCGGGATTGACCGTGAAGGCCATGAGCTGGTCGAGCGTCATCTCCTCCTCGGCATAGGCATCATGCAGCGAGGGCGCAACGGCGGCGAGCTTCAGCCGCTGCTTGACTACGCTGGCCGAGACGAAGAAGACCGCGGCGATCTCCTCCTCGGTGCGGCCCTTCTCCCGCATCGCCTGAAACGCCCGGAACTGGTCGAGCGGATGCAGCGGCGCGCGCTGGACGTTCTCGGCCAGGCTGTCTTCCTCGGCGAGCCCGTCGGTGCGCACGATGCAAGGCACCAGCGTGGTCTTGTTCATGCGCTTCTGCTTCACGAGCAGTTCCAGCGCCCGGAACCGCCGCCCGCCGGCAGGGATCGTGTACATGCCGGTCTCGGCAGCGCTCTCGTCCAGGACGGGCCGCACGGTGATGGAACTGAGCAGCGTCCGCCGGGCGATGTCCTCGGCCAGTTCCTCGATCGACACGCCCGCCTTGACGTGGCGCACGTTCGACTGGCTGAGCATCAGCTTGTTGAAGGGAATGTCGCGCGAGGCGCTGAGGGTGATCTTCTGTTGCTTTGTCATCGGGATATCTCCGCGACAGGCCAGCCGGGAGCCTCTCTCTCGACCTCCAAACCCGTCACGGAAAACCCGGCACCCCTCTGACTCTCAATCGCCCCCTCAAAATATGTAACATATTCTCTTGACCGCGCATCAGAATAAATGTTACATATTACCTATACTGGAACTAAAGGAGATGGCCATGATGCCCGTAGTTAGGATCAATGACGCAACGTTTGCCGATATCAGCACGCTCAAAGTCTGGTTCGGAACCAAGTCGCCAAGTGAAACAATCGATCGCATCGTCCAAGAGGCGATGGAACAGCTTGGTATGGAACGTGATTATGAAGTGCTGGAAACATCCGAGATTTCGGATGATGGCGTACTGACATTTGACACTGCACCAAGCCTTACATTCACGAAGCCGATGAAAGCATCTATCGACGGAGAGCTGATCCAGAATCCGAAATGGGCCTCAATCCTGAACTCGATGATTGCAGGATTGAAGTCCAAAGGGTTCGAAGGTGAGAAGCTGGTTCGGGAACTGGGTATTC
Source organism: Paracoccaceae bacterium (assembly GCA_033344815.1). Lineage (NCBI taxonomy): Bacteria > Pseudomonadati > Pseudomonadota > Alphaproteobacteria > Rhodobacterales > Paracoccaceae > Paracoccaceae bacterium. Next base: position 21,117 of record JAWPMR010000001.1, read on the forward strand.
CGGCAAAGGCTTCCAGCTATGAGGAAGAGGGCTATCGGTACTATCCGGAGCTTGGGATCTCGATTCAGGGTCAGTCAGCCGCGGATGCATGGAAAGAGGTCGATCGACTTGCCAATAAGCATCGCATTCCCGTTACTGTGGAGTTCGTCTGGCGCCAAAACCCGAAAGCACAGTATCCTGGAAAGGCCGGTGTCCTCCGAGCCGGCAACGCTTAAGCGCAGTCGAAAGCACTGAAAGCGCTCCAGTCAAAGCGCCGTGGGCCGGTCCCCTTTGCATTCTTCAATATATGGCGACGGCTTATCAGCAAGCCGTCGCCAAAGGCTTCTCAACCGACCTTCTCCAACAACGCCTTCGCCTTCCCCTCCATCACCAAGCGCGCATCCTGCTGCGGCTTTGAGCGCGCCACCGCCGTGATCCCCTGAACGAATTCGAAGACACTCTCGGGCGGGCGGCCTTCCTCGGCCAGCACCGTCTCGACGATCCGCCCCGTCTCCGCCTTCGAGAATCCGCGTTTGCGCAGGAAGTCCTGACGGTCCTCGTCCGACCGCGCGACGATCTTCTCCCGCGCCGCGCGGATGCCGTCGATGAAGGGCGCCGGCGAGGACTCGGCGAAGCGGCTGAGCGCCGGGGCGGCCTCATGCGTGAAGCGGGAGGCCGCGTATTTCGAGTGCCGGATCGTGATCTCCTGGAAATCCTCGACGCCCCAGAGGTTGCGGTTCTGGCAGACCGCGCGCAGGTAGAAGCTGGCGATGCCGAGAGTCTTGGCGCCGACCTCGGAGTTCCAGCAATAGAACCCCCGGAAATAAAGGTCGGGCGAGCCGTCGGGCAGCTGCCCCGCCTCGATCGGGTTGAGGTCGTCGACGAGGAACAGGAACACGTCGCGGTCGGAGGCGTATAGCGTCGTCGTCTCCTTCGTCACGTCCACGCGCGGGTTGTAGATGCCCGTCGACCAGTCGAGCACGCCCGGCACCTTCCAGCGCGTGTCGTCAATGCCGTTGCCCGCGATGCGCTGGACGGCGGAGACCAGTTCGTGGTCGTAGATGCGGCCATAATCCGGGCCGGTCACGGCGCGCAGTTCCGTGCGGCCATCCGCGACCTCCATGGTCTTGATTTGCTCGGCCCGGTTATTGGTCAGGCCGTATTGCAGGTTGATCCCCGCCAGCGGCGCGGGCAGCTGCCGCAGATAGGCCGCGGGCGCGCCGACGAGGCTCGAGAGCTGGCCGAAACTCCAATGCGTCGGTGCAATCGGCTCATCCGCACCTGGCAGGACCAGCCCGAGTTTCTCCGGATCGTCGCGATGCGCCTCGACCCGGATCGCCGCGCTTTCCACCGTGCGCGTCCGGCTGAGCTCCGCCCGTCCCTTGACCGAGGCGAAGAGATCGTCGAGCGACAGATACCGCTCGTCATCCGGCCGCGAGAACCACTCCGACGACACGCGGTCTACATTCGTGCCGCGCGACACATCCACCTTGTAGCCGCCGCTGATGTCACGCCCGGCATCGATAGTTTCGGTATTCATGGGTTTTCTCCCGCGACGGGCGGCCGAAAGCCTCTCTCTCGACCTCCAAACCCGTCACGGGCCGGGACGGCTCCCCTCTGACTCTCGGGTCGCTCCGCAGCGCGGGTCTCGAGCGGGGAAGGGGCGCGCGACGCGGCGAGCCGGTGCAGCGTTTCCGGGCGGATATGGGTGTAGCGGCGCAGCATTTTCCAATCTTTGTGGCCGGTGACCAGCGAGACTTGCTCAATGGCGAAGCCGGCCTCGAACAGGCGGCTTGTGCCCTCATGGCGTAGATCGTGGAAATGCAGGTCCTTCACGCTGACCTCGACGCAGGCGCGCCGGAAGGCCGTTCCGACCGATTTCGAGTTGTAGGGAAAGATCCGGCCCCTTGCGTGCCCGAGTTCCTTGGCTTGTTCGGTCACCAATGCCCAGGCATCGAACCCCGTGGCGGCGAAGAGTGGGATCCGCTGGTCGTTCCCGGTCTTGTTGCGCGGGTCCTTCCTGTCGCGGATCATGAGCATCCGGCGGTCGACGTCGAGATCGGTCCATTCGACGCGGCAGATTTCGTCGAGCCGCATGGCCGTGGCCACCGCGAACTTGACGATCCGCGTCATCGGCAGGGTCAGGCGTTCGTTGTCATCGAAGCAGCGGAAGAGGCGGTTCAACTCGTCCGTGGTAGGGCGACGATCCCGCTCTGTGCCCTTGCCGATCAGGCCGAGACGTTTGAGCGCCACGCGCGCCAGATCGACGGGTTCCGGAGAGATGTCGAGCCCGTGCACAGCCGCCGCATGGGTGATGATCATCTTGATCACGCCGATATCGATGCCGAGAGTGACCGGGCCCGCACCTTGCTCCGCACGCATCTTGCCGTAGTCGATCAGCTTCTGCCGGTCGAGGTGCCCGATCTTCTCCTTGCCCAGATCGCGCTTGAGCGTCGTGAGCGTGGCGGCCTTGCTGCGACGCGGCGGTTTCCCTACCTCGCACATATCGGTTATATGAAGATCGATGAGGTCGCCAAAGGTCTGGAGGCGGGAAACGGACGACTTGTTCGGCGCCAGCCCCTGATCGACCCGGGTCTCCGCCTGGCGGGCCCAACGATGGGCGTCGTCGCGGCGGAGGAACGTCTCGCTCGCGTAGCGGCCCTTTCGTCTGATCTGGACCCGGTAGGCTCCGGAGGGAAGCTTGGTGATGGAGGCCATTTTCGTGTGCGCTGTGTGTGCAATGAGTCGTCGTAGAGGGGCAAATTCGGGGATATTGGGGCGTATTCCAGCGTAGCAGCATCCGCCGCCAACAGTTTGAAGATACACAAAAAATGCAAATAAATCAACACGCTAGATTATCTATTGCGCCGATGATGGATTGGACAGATCGCCATTGTCGGTATCTCCACAGGCGGTTGAGCAAACACGTTCTGCTATACACTGAGATGGTGACTTCTGCGGCGCTGGTGCGTGGTAACGCATTGCACTTATTGGAATATTCCCAATGCGAGCATCCCGTTGCATTACAACTCGGGGGCTCAGACCCACGAGAACTCGCACAAGCGGCGATGCTTGGCGAGAAGGCGGGGTACTGCGAAATCAATCTAAACGTCGGTTGTCCGTCTGATCGGGTGCAATCGGGGTGTTTCGGAGCCATACTCATGGAACAACCTGCGTTAGTGGCGCGGTGTGTCGCTGCTATGCAATCTGTCGTGTCCGTGCCAGTCACGGTCAAATGCCGTATCGGCGTTGATGATCAGGACCCCGAAGTGGCTTTACCAGAGTTTCTCTCTCACGTGGTCGGGGCCGGATGTGAACGCGTCGCAATTCATGCGCGCAAAGCATGGCTGCAAGGCCTCAGCCCCAAAGAAAATCGCGATATTCCGCCTCTGGACTATGATCTGGTGATGCGCATGAAGGGTCTTTTCCCAAATCTTCATATTTCAATCAACGGTGGGATCACTTCGTTGCAGCAGGCTCAGGCTTTTTTGGATGCCGGGCTTGACGGGGTGATGATTGGGCGCGCTGCATATCATGATCCTGCTGCCATACTGTGTGATGCGGACCCGGTCATTTTCGGTAAAGGGCACCGGGTGGAACCTGAAGACGCCGTGTTGGAAATGCTGCCCTATATCGAGGCACACCTTAGCGCGGGTGGCAAATTGGGGCAGGTCACCCGTCATATGTTGGGGTTGTTCACCGGGCGCCCCGGTGCGCGGGCGTGGCGCCGTATCCTGTCGGAAGGCGCTCATAAAACGGACGCGGGGACGGAACTTGTGCGCACGGCGTTGGAGCAAATCACGCAAAACGACCCGCTACGTCATGTTGGCTGATGTGATGCGTAAAAAAACTAACTGCAGACATGTGTTGAGGTCGGCGTATGCGGGGTGATTTCTTTGAAAAAGGATGGGCGTGTTTTCCACCGGAACCCCCTTTAATGACATGGGCGGATCACGCCAAAGATCACGCTAAGATCGCAGTGCAAGCCGCTGAAAACGAACACCTTCACCAATGTGAAGGTACATGGTTTGTTGGCCTGGATGCCTTGCCCAATGACGAAATGGGCCGTGTCCGGGGCGGCGCACCCCTGCAAGGCGAAGCCGTAGAATTCGTGAAAAGGTATTACGGCGGGTGGCCCGCGCTGCACAAGGCACAGATTTCGGTGCTTTACCCGGGATATCCCAAACCGCGCACTGGTGAAAACGATGCTGGGTTTCGGTATCGCAAGAACCGGGATGCCGCTCATGTGGATGGCATTATCGGTCTGGGTGAACCCAAACGCCGGTTTGTTCAGGAGCCACATGCATTCATCATTGGGGTTCCGCTTACAACGGCGTCAGAGACTGCATCGCCGTTGGTCGTTTGGGAGGGCAGTCACCATATCATGCGCACGGCTTTGCAAAGTGCTTTTGCAGGTTTGTCTCCGGAGGACGCGAGCGCATTGGATGTGACCGAAATCTACCAAAATGCGCGTCGGCTAGTGTTCGAAAGTTGCCCGCGCGTGCCCGTGCATGGCGATGTTGGATCGGCAATGTTGGTGCACCGGTTGGCCTTGCATGGCGTCGCCCCTTGGGCAGATGATGCCACAGCCGACCCTGAGGGTCGCATGATCGCGTATTTCAGGCCAGAAATCGCAGGCGGCATAACGGCCTGGCTGTCCGATCTATGAGATAATTACGCCGCAGGCTGGCGCGAGGGTGCTTAACCCTTGGCAAGGGCGAATTCTGCACCTATACGGCCAGCCTTATCCCCCACCCGGAGACCGTCAAATGGTTGGCAGTGCAAATCTCAATATCATGATCAAAGCTGCGCGCCGCGCGGGTCGTTCGCTGGTCAAAGACTTTCGCGAAGTTGAAAACCTTCAGGTGTCCATGAAAGGTGCAGGCGACTTTGTCAGCCGTGCCGACATCAATGCCGAAAAAATCATCAAAGAAGATTTGATGGACGCGCGCCCGACCTATGGTTGGCTTGGCGAAGAGGGTGGCGGCGAGGAAGGCCAGGACCCGACGCGCCGCTGGATTGTGGATCCGCTGGATGGCACGACGAATTTCCTGCATGGGCTGCCACACTGGGCGGTTTCGATTGCGCTGGAGCACAAAGGCCAGATCGTGGCGGGCGTGGTGTTTGACCCGGCCAAAGACGAGATGTTCTTTGCCGAAAAAGGCGCGGGCGCTTGGATGAATGAAAGCCGTTTGCGCGTTTCTGGTCGTTCCAAGATGATTGAAAGCCTGTTTTCCACCGGGTTGCCCTTTGGCGGCCGAGCTGATTTGCCCGACACGCTCAAGGAAATGGCGCGGATCGCGCCGGTGTGTTCAGGCATTCGTCGTTGGGGTGCTGCAGCACTGGATATATCCTATGTGGCGGCGGGCCGTTTTGACGGGTTTTGGGAGCGGCGCTTGAATGCGTGGGATATTGCGGCGGGTTTGATAATCGTACGTGAAGCGGGCGGATTGGCGGAACCCATCCATCCCTCTGGCAACATCGTCGAGGACGGTACGATTATTTGCGCCAATGAGGCGCTGTTTTCGCCCCTGGCCAAAATGGTACGTGGCTGATTAACCCCAAGGTCCGCGTGACTTGCTGCGCCGGCCCGCCTTTGGGATGCTGCTTGTTACCAATCTATACTGCGCTTGCGGATGCGGTGGATGCCCCTGCGTGCGGTCCCAGAACGCAGGCCCCCCGCGTTTGAGCCAGAGTGGGACTGCCAGGACCAAGCCTGCGACAAATCCACCGGCATGCGCCCAATAGGCAACACCCCCCGCGTCCGGATCGGTGCCGATGCCCCCCACAAACTGCAGCGCAAACCAGACGGCCAGCATGATCCATGCGGGGATTGGGAAAATGCGGAAAAACACGATGAAGATGATCAAAATATCGACTTTGGCTTTTGGGAAAAGCAAAAGATAAGCCCCCATCACGCCCGCGATGGCGCCAGAGGCCCCGACCATCGGGACCATTGACGTGGGGGCTGTGATGTATTGGATCCAACCCGCTGCGGCGCCCGCGACCAGATAAAACACCAGATAACGGATATGCCCCATTTCATCTTCGATATTGTCACCAAAGATAAATAAAAACAGCATATTGCCGATCAGATGCATCCAGCCGCCGTGCAGGAACATGGACGTGAACAGGGTGTAAGTGCCTTGTCCCGCATCCAGACGTGCCGGGATCAACGCCCAGTTGGACCAGAACGCATTGATCAGCCGCGCATCCTGCATAATACTGAAGTAGCTTAGAAAAATGACGATGTTTACCGCCATCAGGATGTAGGTGACATAAGGCGTGCGCCCGGAGGGGTTATGGTCTCGGATCGGAAACATGGGCGCACGCTGGGCGATCGGTTGAGCGCCGTCAAGTGACCCCGGCAGGTGAATTGCCGGGGTCGGATGCGTCAGGTTGCTGCACCCAGAAGGGCCGCGTTGCCACCAGAAGCGGTTGTATCGACGCAGACATGGCGTTCTGAGAGCACCCGCGCTGTATCAGGCCGTCCTGGGATCAGCGGCGTGATCGGGCCTGTGCGTTTGCCAAGCGCCACTTCAATGGCGCGCCCGGTATCCGCGTCCCCCCACCACAAGACACCACCATAGGCGGGACCATTGGTCAGATCCGCAGGATCAATGGTGCCGGTCGCCATGACCGCGATGCCGCCGAGGGCTTCGACAGCGCGGGCTTGTGTGGCCGTTGTCTTCGCACCGGGCCCCATGCACAATAAGGACGGGCGCGGCAGGGCGCTCAGGCGGTTGGATTCGCCGGTAGGGCCGGGCAGGCTTTGCGTCATCTGCGGGGCGTGCGCGGCATATCGCAAAGCTGGGAGCGCCGTTTCGCCGCCCTCCCACATATCATCAGATGTTTCACGATCAGGTGCTGAAAAGCGGGGCAGGTAGTTTGGTCCACCTGCTTTGGGTCCTGTGCCTGAAAGGCCTTCCCCGCCGAAGGGTTGGCTGCCAACAATCGCGCCAATCTGGTTGCGGTTGATATAGATGTTACCCGCCTCAATCCGTTCTGAGATATGTTGCACGCGGTCATCGATCCGGGTGTGCAGGCCAAAGGTCAGCCCGTACCCGGTCGCGTTGATCGTATCAATCACACTGTCCAATTCATGTGATTTGAATGTCGCTATATGCAACACCGGTCCAAAAACTTCACGCTCAAGGTCGGCAATGCTTGCGACCCTTATCAGGGTCGGCGCGATGAATGTGCCCCCTTCGGGTGTTGCAAGCTCGGCAAGAATACGGCCCTCGGCACGTGCGATTGTAATGTGATCTGCAATGCCTTTGCGCGCGGTCTCGTCAATGACCGGACCCACATCCGTGGACAAATGCCACGGCGCACCAAGGCGCAATGCATCCATCGCCCCGGTCAACATTTTGGTGAAATCTTCGGCGATATCCTCTTGAACATAGAGGCACCGCAGCGCCGAGCATCGTTGACCAGCGGATTGAAAGGCGCTTTCAATCACCGACTGCACGGCTTGCTCGGGCAGGGCGGTGCTGTCCACGATCATGGCGTTGAGGCCACCAGTTTCAGCAATCAACGGGGTGCCGGGCGCGCAGTTTTCAGCCATTGAGGCGCGAATGCGCAAGGCAGTCGCGGTTGAGCCGGTAAAGGCCACACCGCCCACGCGGGGATCAGAAGTGAGCATCGCACCCACATCGCCAGCACCGGGCAAAAGCTGCAAAGCGCTGCGTGGAACGCCGGCTTCGTGCAGGATGGAAACGGCGAAATGCGCCGCGAGAGGGGTTTGCTCTGCCGGTTTGGCCAAAACAGCGTTCCCAGCGGCGAGTGCTGCCGTGATCTGACCGCAGAAAATCGCAAATGGGAAGTTCCAGGGCGAGATACAGACAAACACACCGGCGGGTGGTGTATTGGTGGCTTGCGCTGCGTAATAGCGCAGGAAATCAACGCCTTCACGCAATTCAGCAACACAATCCGGCAGACCCTTGCCGGCCTCGCGCGCCAAAAGTGCGAACAACTCGCCGTAACGCTCTTCCATCACATCGGCTGCTCGCAACAAGATAGCACGACGTTCAACAAGGGGTGCCGACCACTGTTCGGCTTGGGCGAATGCCTCGGAAACATCCGTGGCCGTGGCGTTTTGCACGGTGCCGGGAGAGTCGTCTGAATTGGCGGGATTGGTGACATGAACGTTTTGTCCCTTCGGATCGACCTGTCCGGCCAATAACGGTGCTGCTGCCCATGTATGCGCTGCAAACGCCCCACGTGCTGCTTCGATTCTATCGAGGGTTTGCGTATGCGCCAGATCGAACCCTTTGGCATTGGCGCGCAGGGGCAGGAAAAGGGCAGGGCCCTTTGGTATGTGCGGGGCAGGGCTTGTCGCGAGCATCTCAAACGGGTCTGCGGCCACGAACTCCGGGGGGACGTTCTCATCCACGATCTGGTTCACGAAACTGGAATTCGCGCCATTTTCCAACAGACGTCGCACAAGATAAGCCAGCAAATCCTTGTGCGCGCCCACGGGGGCATAGATCCGACAGCGTGTTTTGTTTTGCGCCATCACCAGTTTGTGCAGCGTTTCCCCCATGCCGTGGAGGCGTTGAAACTCATAAACCTCGGGATCATCCGCAACTTCCAAGATGGCCGCAACCGTATGCGCGTTATGGGTGGCAAATTGCGGATAAATCCTGTCGGTCATGCCCAGCAGTTTCTTTGCATTGCAAATATAGGACACATCCGTCGCTGCTTTTTGCGTATAGACGGGGAACCCGTCGATGCCTTCGACCTGAGCGCGTTTGATTTCGGTGTCCCAATAAGCGCCTTTCACCAGACGTACCATGATCTTGCGGTCATTGCGTTCGGCCATGTCATATAGCGCTTGGATGACAGTGCCCGCGCGCGGGCCATAGGCTTGCACGACAATGCCAAAGCCATCCCAACCCGAGAGGGCGGGCTCGGACATCACGCGGTCGATGACCTCCAGCGACAGGGCCAGCCGGTCGGCTTCTTCGGCATCGACATTCAATCCCATCCCGGCTGATTTCGCCAAAAGTGCCAGCGCACGTAGTCGCGGTACCAGATCGGTCATCACTGCGTCTTCTTGCGCAACCTCATAACGCGGGTGTAGCGCGGACAGTTTGACAGAAATGCCCGGGTTGCGGCGGATATCGGGTGATGTACAAGCCGTTGCAATGGCGGAAATCGCTCGGCTGTAGCTGAGGTGGTACCGTTTGGCATCCGCTTCCGTGCGCGCGGCTTCACCGAGCATGTCATAGGAATAGGTAAACCCTATTTTCTCCATGTTTGCAGCGCGCTCCATGGCGGAGTTGATGTTTTCTCCAAGAACGAACTGGCGCCCCATTTCTTTCATGGCACGGCTGACAGCAGTCCGGATGACGGGCTCTCCGAGACGCTTGATGGCCGCACGCAGATGGCGCACCGGGCCGGGTTGATCATCATCCAGCACACGACCCGTCAGCATTAATGCCCAGGTTGAGGCATTAACAAGACTAGAAGTGGAATGCCCAAGGTGACGCCCCCAATCGGATGGCGTGATCTTGTCCTCGATCAGGGCATCTATCGTATCCGCATCGGGCACCCGCAATAGGGCTTCGGCCAGACACATCAAAGCCACACCTTCATCCGTGGACAACCCGTATTCTGCCAGAAAGACCTCCATCAGACCGGGAGCGGTCGTGCCCCGAATATCGCGCACCAACTGCGCAGCGCTGGCGCTGATCGCTTGCCTCTTTTCCGGCGTGATCTGCGCCGAGGCAATCAAGTCCTCCAATACGGATTCTGGATCGGCATAGGTGCCGGAATCGATCTGATGACGCAAAGAGACAGGTATATCGCGAGCCATTTTAAGCCTCCAACAAAGATTTTTCCTAGTGTACAGTGAAATTTGAAGTCATAATGACTGAAGTTGACGGCTTGGGAGGTCGAAATGGTTAAAATCAGTGATGAAAATGAGCAAAGTGATAAAATCAGTCTGGATCGATTTGATCGCTCGATTCTTTCGGTGCTGGCAGAGGACGGGCGTATCAGTATTACCGATCTTGCCAAGCGCATTGGATTGTCCAAATCACCGACCCAGGCCCGGCTGCGGCGTCTCGAGCAAACGGGCATTGTGATTGGCTATCGTGCTTTGCTCGATCCAATTCAACTGGGTCTCGACCACGTGGCTTTTGTCGAGGTGCGACTAAGCGATACCCGCGAGAACGCGCTGAAAGCTTTCAACGCGGCCGTCGCAAAGGTCCCTGAAATCGAACAAGCTCATATGATTGCAGGCAATTTCGACTATTTGCTGAAAGTGCGCACCAGTGACATGTCGCGATACCGCCAGTTTCTGGGGCAGACCATCTCGATGTTGCCACATGTTGCCGGCACGTCCACTTACGTCGCCATGGAAGCTGTGAAGGAAACGATGTTGGCAGAGACCACTTGACCGCCGCGCGATGTGTGCCACCTTGCATCGCATGAAATGTATCGCAATTCTCTTGTCCATCTGCGCCACCCCCCTTTTCGCGGCCTGTCCCGCAGCCGTTGATTACTCCTCCGAAATGGAAGCGCTCTTTGATCAGGCGCGCGCGGCCCCAAACGACATGGCGGGGCAGGAGGTTTCAAACAAGATGTGGCAAGTCTGGTTGCGCGCGCCGGATGAAGCGGCCCAAGAGGTTTTGGACCGGGGCATGCGTCACCGTGAAATCTTTGATTTTGTTGGTGCCTTGGATCAATTTTCGCAATTGGTCGCTTATTGCCCGAATTACGCGGAGGGATTCAACCAGCGTGCCTACATCCACTTTTTGCGTGAAGATTATCAGAACGCACTCGTCGATCTAGACCAGGCTTTGAAGTTATCGCCCTCGCACGTGGCCGCGCAGTCTGGTCGCGCCTTAACGTTGATGAATCTCGGGCGCACCGATGAAGCGCGTGATCAATTACTCTCGGCGCTTGAAAACAATCCGTGGTTGTCAGAGCGGTTTTTGCTTCTGGAAGGCGGGCCATTGGCGCCCGCAGGAAAAGATATCTAACCCGTTTTAACCGCGCAGTGTCTCGTTCTGGTGCGCGTCGGGGTATTGTATATTTTGACCATCAGGGGGGAAATAAAACCCTTGCGTGTAGGTCATAAAATTCTTACCAAACCTGATGACGAGAAGCGCTGGATTTCCAGTCCTGGCGTCGGACTGGAGCTTGTAATTGTCGACGGCGTCTGATGCGGGCGTGATGGAATGGTAGACATACCAGACTTAAAATCTGTTGGGCGTATGCCCGTGTGGGTTCGACTCCCACCGCCCGCACCAAATTATACTGTAAATCAATGGCTTGCGCTATATGAAGTCTGCGGAGCGGGTTCGCAGTCTTAGAGCGCAAGTCTGAAATACCGTAGATGAAAAATGCCTAACATTTCCGATCTGGTTGCCTGCATTCAATTTGACGCCTCATACTAGCCGATGGCCGGGCGGTTTATAACATCAAAGCTACTTACCCAGAGCCGACATCAGCCGAAAGCCAAACAGGCAATTTCATCAAGCGAATTAGAACTGATGATGGAAAACTCTACATAGGGTCTTTGACCACAACACGCAGTATGCCAGCAACTAAACAGTTGAATTTGATTTGAAAATACATCCTGAAATCATCTGGGGTGCCTTTCGATTTGGTAGAGCAATACCGACGCGATTTACGGTGCGAACACTACGACGAAAGGTCCAACCCAAGGCTTCCATTGCCCGTTTGATCCTTTGGGCATGGATGCGGGTTTGCCGATCACCTTCTATGCCGCGATGGCCAAGAAGGTCTTGCGCGTGGATCGTGGTTGCCAAAGGAGGTTCAGGCACGGTGGACTGACGACACGCAGGCCACGGATGTCTGCATCTTAGACCTGTGCAACTGCTTCTTGGTCATGGCGGGTTTTGTCTACCACGATTTGCGTGAGTTTGGTTTCTATTAGGTTATTCTCATTTGTGAACCGGTTTCAGGACTGGACGAAGCCCTGGTTTTGATTGGGATGCCTTAGGCCGTCTTGAGGCAGCATAGGAGAATTATGTCGCGTTTATCTGGGCTTGCAGACCGCTATAAGACACATATGGTTTTTGCGGTTTGATTACTCTCATTCCGGGCATTTGTTAGTTTGGTTGCAAACACCAGTTTCAACACCACATGCTTAGCCTTGAGGTGGTCGGAACTCCAAAGCTTCCAAGTTTTTATGAGCACCCCCCCCCCAAAAAAAACGGAGGAAAAAAAGATGAGAGAGAGAGAAGACGGAAAGGTGTCGGTTGCCGAGCATCGAAAGACGCCCTTCTGAGCTTTTGGAAAGATGAGAACGGCTCTCTCCGGTTTTAAAGTGTCCAATATCCGATGGCGGTAGCTTTGTCCCGCAGACTGTGAGTTCGATCAGCCTTAAGTTTTGTAGTTGTAGCGAATGGCCGGTTGGACGTACCAGCTGCAAAGATGGAACTTTGTGGTGAATAAAAGAAAGGGGCTGTACTTACAGGGGGTTATGCCACCGGAGAGGCAACATTCAGGGCTTGAAACTGGCATTTGCTGCTTACTTTGTCTTTTTGATTTTCAGCCTAAGCTTCGCGCAGATGTACGGGAGTGATGCTGCCTTCCCGCGACGGTGTTTCAGCAGCATCTTTGCCATCGCGCAAGGCTCCTTATTGTAGTTTTGTAGATGTCGGCTTTGCGCATTAAGCGGGTTTTGTAATGCTGCAAATCAAGACTTGAAACCATTGCACTACAATTGGCACGGACGCTGGTGTAAGATTGGACAGTGCCTCTGTTGACAGCAATCCTCGCGCAAATCTTAAAGAACAAAGTCGTTGGCAGTGTAGTCAGCCGCATTCACCGACGCGCCATCATTTATACGAACGGAAAACACCAGATCATAAGTACCGCCCGAACCAAAACCCTCAATGTTTCCGAACACCCGGGTTTGATCGCCAAAGTCCATCAACCAGAGCGCGCCGGTGCCAGAGGCCATTCCATCCCCGTAGGTCTGCACACCAAGAAAAGTGAAGGATTGGTCGCCTGACACGCTGGCATCCGTATCGATCTTCCGCAGGTTGATCAGATCGCCCCCGGCCGCGCCAACACCGTCCATTCCGTCAATTACATCGGCAGCACCCGCGACAGACGAATTCCCGTCCACGAAAATAAACATATCATCTTCGGCGCCACCGTTCAGATAATCACTTCCGAGGCCGCCCCGCAGAAGGTCTTTATCGTCACCGCCAAACAACCTGTCGTCACCGTCACCGCCAAACAGCCAGTCGGCGCCAACTTCTCCGTAAAGACCGTCATCGCCGATACCGCCACGCAGTATGTCGAACCCGTCGCCGGCCTCAATCCTGTCGTCGCCCGCACCGCCGACTAAGATGTCTCTGCCCCCGCCACCATTTATATCATCATTACCGACACCGCCGTCGACGTAATCATCCTGATCACCCGCATAAATTACATCATTCCCGCTCCCGCCAAAAATGATCCCTTCACCTTGGCCGCTGTCCAGAAAGTCGTCCCCATCTTGCCCGCGAATGATGTCCTGGCCGAGACCGCCCGCAATGTCATCGTCGCCCGCGCCGCCGATAAGCTGGTCGTTGCCTTTACCACCGACAAGAACGTCATCACCCTCACCGCCGAAAAGTATGTCGTGACCATCGCCACCAAAGACCTGATCTTGTCCGGCACCGCCCGCAACGTGGTCGTTGCCGGCACCACCGCGCAGCTCGTCATTACCCAGACCACCGGAAATCCAGTCCGCGCCGCTTTGGCCCGACAGAAAATCATTGCCGCTGCCGCCAAAAAGCCGGTCATTGCCGGTGCCACCCCAAAAGCTGTCATCGCCCCAGCCCGCTAGGATCGTGTCATCACCTGCGCCGCCGTTGCCTTGATCGTCGCCGCCGAGCGCATTGATCTCGTCATCATCTCGACCACCGTTAATGATCTCGGACGCGTTGGTGCCCGCAGGAACCTCATAGGACGTAAATACAACCTCCGCGAGCTCACCCCGCAGCAGCGCGCCGACATTGATATCATTGCCCGGGTCATCCCCCTCAAGCGTCAGAACAAAGTCGTGGACGTGTGGATGCTCCTCGGTCCCGACTTGAAACAGCCCGCCATTATTGACAAGGATCCAATCGGCCGACAGTGACAAATCCTGCAAGTCTTCGACAATCAGTTCACCGCCATGGACGAGGATTGCTTTGACGGTCACATCCTGATCAAGGATCACCCGTTCACCTTCGCCAATAACAATGATGCTGTCGGAATCCGGAACGCTACCGCTCCAGGTGTTTTCATCTGACCAGCGTGGATCATTGGCGCGGATCTCGACGGTATCCGAGGTCGCAAGGGCTTTCCCCTCAAGATCATGGGCCGTGCGATCCTCCACATTGCTCAGCTCAGGCCGTGTTGTGTCTGGCAGGAAACTTTGCAACTCTGCGTCACTGTATTTCAACGGTGTATAAGGGACGTCGGGCACGCTCGTGATATCGTCGGGTATGTCACGCAATACATAGTTAAGTCGGTTCGGGGCATCGTCGGTGCCTGTGCCATCACCGACGTGAAGTTTGGTGAAAATACGCCCGTCTTCATAGTAGTACGCCTTGACCGGCGACACCTTCAGCTGATCGAAAGAGTCCACGCGGATCGCGCCCTGCACAGCGTGGTTTTCGTTTGCGTTGGGACTTTCGATAAAGACGTATTCGCCCGCAATCGCTGCATCGAAAGAAATGTGGTTCTGATCGTCCTCAAGCGCGCGGTCGCCGAAGTCATAGACATACACGTAGTCATTGCCATCACCCATCACCGTAAGCTGGTTAAAGGTGCCATTCCCGGCATCACCGTCGGTGCGTGGCCCATCAACCGCATCATAGCGCACGACACTGGAGGGACCGTCATTGCCCTCTGTCCCGGCCTCGGTCAGAAAAGCCAGCCGGGCATCCATGATGACATGCGCGTCAAAATCGGGATGGATATAGGAGTTGGCGCTCGAATTTGAGGCCAAGGCCCCATCGGTCAGCCAAGCGCCCTCAATCCCGGAAAGGCTCCCGTCCTCATCGTAGATCCCGCGTGAAAACCGAAACCCTCCGGTGAGCGGAAAGGAGATGTCTTCGGCCGCAACAAAGCCCGCGTCCGTCGTGACGCCGTTGACATAGTTTGTAATCCCGGTGCCGCGGCTGGAACTGAGCGCGATGTGTTCGTCGCCCTCGAAATTTGCAAAATGACTATCAGTCAGGTGGAAGATGCCTGAATAAAACGCCAGCCCCTTGAGCGCATCGCTTGGTCTTGCATCATCATCGGCAAAGGACCGGCCAGCGGCGATTTCAGCAGCACTGTTTGGGTTGCCAAGGTTACCACTGCTTGCATAAGACAGCGATCCATGGATCGACGTGTTTTCCTGAAAGTTCAGGCCCTCGATCGCGGCACCAAACGTCGAGTTGAAAAATTGAGTGTAGCCTTCTGCCTTACCCAAATCCACGGTCCAATTGAAATTGCGAAAAGCGTTGAAGCCATCAACCTCAAGCTCATACGTGCTATTGTGGAACCCATAGAATTCCTGATCCGGGTTCTTCGTTCGAAACAGGCCAGAGAAACTTGAGTGGGCGTTATTATCCACAAACAAACCGGCTTCAGAAACATTCGGCTTGGTGAGGTCGTCAAATAGCGCCATGCCTGTCGAGGCGCCTGTGAAATCACTGCCCACGGCATACCAAAATCCGCCGTCTGCACTGCCACCCGCAACGTTCCCGACGAAATCATTGTTCGGGTTGGTGATCCAAAAGCTGGACACATTCAGGATATCCGATGCAATAATCGCTTCGTCCTCGGAGGCCATATGCTGGCCAAACGCGATGTTGCCTTGGAACAGGTTGCCGGTTTCCGAACCGTCTTCCAGAAAATACCCGTGACCAATCGTGTCGAAAACGACGGTGTCAGATACCGAAGTGTGACTGGTGCCATGCACCGTGAGGCCCTTGTTGAAGGAATGATGGATCGAGCTGTTGGCGACATATTGCCCGGCGCCTGCGTCACCCAGCAGATGCCAGTGAAGTGGGTACTTGCCTAGAATCCCTTCCTGCCCCATCTTGGCGAATTCAGCGCCAGAGACATGCATCTCGGCACCGCGCATGACCATGGTGTGACCCCCATAGCCATCCTCATGCGCATCCTCGTCGCCTTGGATTTTGACATTGCGGCTGAGCAGTGCGACCTGAGCGCGTTCGTCGATCTCCCATTCCCGAAAATCCTCGCCATCCAAGCCGTTGCCTTCAGTCTCGGTCTCGCCGTAGTGCATGTAAACCAATGGCTTATCGAGTGTGAAGGTTAGCCCGTCAGCTGATACATCCGTAATGGTAAACGTCTCATCCTGCTCATATTCATAATCGGATGATGTGATCGCGATCTGGTCGCCAATTTCCCAACCGGTCTGCTCTTCCACCGTCAGGCGGTTTGATCCAGCCTCGGCGGTGCGCGCAAGGGTGGTCCAGCTGTCTTTTGCCGCATCGGCCGCATGGATTTCGATGCGGCTTCCTTCGCCCATCGCCATCAGAAAAGCGTTGTTATCCTTAATGATATCTTGGGTATGACCACCATGTCCGCCATCGTCGTGATGCCCATGCAAAGCCTCATGACGCAGCTCCTGCAAATGCGTGATCAGCTCACTTTGTGGACCCTCTTCGGGAACGTGCTCCGCCAAATCACCGACCACGGCAAATGTAATGACTTCGCGGCCAATAATTTCGTTGTCCGCCAGCCCTTCATATCGGATCCGGTAAAGCCCCTCATCTAGAACACCATCATCTTCGAAGAAGTCCTTACTCACTTCGTTGCGGAACCGAAATTGTTTAAACTCAGTCTCTGTAACAACTTCGTTTTTGTTGATCCGTTCAAAGACAAAGCGGTCAAACTCAACCTCGCTCGCCGCGCGACCGCCTGCCGCCACCTCAAGCGTAAATCGCCCGCTGTCAAACAAGCTGGCGTCGATGACGGAAAAATCGCTAACGGTCGTGACCAGCTCACCCGTAAGCGCGTCGCGCACATGGATTTCAATCGCGACTCCATCACCGTCAAGATCCAGCGTCTCGGGGCGGGCGTCGGCGGGACCGTAGTCCGCGATTTCCTCATCGCGCAAACTAGCCAGCTGTTCGACGACGTCGCTCTCAGGAGTATCAGACCCCCCTCCCAGATAAGGTTCAAGATCCTCAACAACACTAAAGTGTACTTCTTCCAACCACGCCTCTTTGCCACCGCGCGCCGCCCCTTCTGCGCTAATCCGGTAGACGCTCTCATCGAGACCACTTCCGTCCTGAAAAGTCGAAAACGGGATCGTGTCACCAATTTCAAATAGGCTCGTTTCGGCGGGTTCTCCATTCGGCATTAACTGCGCGACATGGACCTGAATGTTCTCGGCAAAGTCCGCGCGCGGACCCACCGCCTGAACTTGCAGTTCAAAGCCACGCTCCTCAAAAGCACCGCGACCTATCGTTCCGAAATCCGACAACTGTCCCAGAACATCGCCCGTGTTCACGTCGACAAGATTAATCTGAAGCGCAAACCCATCACCATCCGTATCGGCTGTCTCGCCAACCTCTGACGCTTGCTCCAAAGTCTTACAAAGACAAATGGGTGACCCGTTGGAAGGACATGGGCCAGCTTCGCCCGCAAGATACGCAACGACATCGTCAGTTTGACTCGACATAGGGCTTAACCTCTCAAAACATTGACTTTTTTCTTCACAATTTGCACGTGATCGTCACTGGTCGAAGGAATTGCCGCCAAAATATGGCAAGACGGTGCAAAAAGCGAGACACAAAACGTGTCCTCGAAACAAACATTTGAACCGGCATATCTCTCGAATTTAGGAAAAAGGGCTGTCA
The DNA here is from genome assembly GCA_033344815.1 of Paracoccaceae bacterium. Taxonomy (NCBI): domain Bacteria; kingdom Pseudomonadati; phylum Pseudomonadota; class Alphaproteobacteria; order Rhodobacterales; family Paracoccaceae; species Paracoccaceae bacterium. The sequence goes on from JAWPMR010000001.1 coordinate 38,936, forward strand.
TATTTGCGGTCTGCATACCGTGCATCCGCAAAGTTTGGCTTTTGAATTTCACCAATTGTCTATGACAGTTCAGATTTCCTCACTTATCTGGATCAAGAAGCATATATCTGATCGTTCAATACGTAGATGTATATCTGAGAAAATATTCAATGCATTTGGAATAGATCAAAGAAAATTGGACGGTGGCATCTTTTTTGATTGGCCAATATCCGTTTTCAACATTCGGCAGGGGCTCAGTCCATTGCATCTCTTACAACTGACATTGCTCTACCGTGAAGAATTCCAACCGGGCCAACGCCAAGACGAAACCAATTCAGAAATCGAGGCTATCTTGTCGAGTGGATAATGGTTTACTGCTCCTTTCAGAGGATCAAGGGCTTAGGCAGTGGGCGACGGCTGCGCTTGGTGTCAAAGCCAGTTGGCTTAAACCGGCTTTATGGTCACTCCGAATTAGGCCAGAGTCTTTGCAACCGGTAATAACAGCCGCTCCAACCGAGCAGGAAAGCAGCCATTCAGTTGGACATTGGCAACGTCAACTTCGTCCCGCGTGTCGGTCACTCGCCGAATGAAAATGCTGCGCCATGCACGAATGGCGGCAATGCGAAAGCTGCTTCGCGGCATCGGGTGCATCGGCCAGCGGCGGCTTTGAGCCGTTGTTATCGAGACTGCTATTTCCACCACACCCAGAAATTAGGTGGCCGAACTGTGCACGTCCGGCCACCCTTTGCTCCCAACTGGAAGCGACGTAAGAGGCTATCTATTGTTAAGCCGGGGCTGAAGCCATTCTAGTATTTCGTCTTCGACCCATCCCACTCTGTTAGGCCCAAATCGTATCCGCTTAGGGAACTTCCCGGCTTTTTCCAGACGTGCAATATGTTAAGGCGAGTACAAGACCAACTCCTTCACCCGCTTTTTCGATAGTATCCGCATCACGATCTCTCTATGCTTGAAGAGCATCGCGATGCCCTAGGGTTATGAAAGCCCAAGCACCGCTAGCGTAACCATTTTAAAGTTCACGATCAAATTTTATAGCGGCGGAACCCAACTGCCGAACATACGTTCGCATGCTAGAACTTGATTATTTCTGAGCCTAAAATGAGCCAAAAAATAAAAAAGGCCTCAGCAAGATAGTGCTAAGCCCTTGAAATATTTGGCTCCGTCGGCAGGCGTCCAGGATGATGTTTTCAATTCCCTATCCCTTTGAAAAATAACAAGAAAACGTTTGGGCATTCTCGCATGTATCCCCGAAGATGTCCCGAATGCATCCCTCGTTCAAGAGCCTGAGCAAGCCAAAAAGCAGCAACTGCGTGGTCAGTCCCACAGCCCCAACTTGCTTTCTACAGGAGAACGACCTTCAAGGGTTTTCCTGCGCAAGCCGACGTTTAATAGGAAAAGCTTTGAGCAGGTGATAGCGATGCTTGACGGGGGCGCGGGAACATTCAGCAATCGCAAAGGCCGCCGGCGTCAACGAAATGCCGTCATTGGGATAGCGCAAGACCCGGCAAAGGCAGAGGTTGCACTGGCAAAGTGGGGGTTGTGATACCGCAAACCACATACAAGACCCATTTAGGTTTATGATTGCAGACCGGCTTAAGCGGCATCCGACTTCACATGAATGTCCTGCTGAGGGAAAGGTATTGAGATTCCGGCCTCGTCAAAAGCTTCCTTCATCTGGTGTGTCAAATCCCAATAGACTGACCAGTAGTCCTCGGTCTTTGCCCAAGGCCTACAGATGAAATTGACAGAACTGTCGGCGAGTTGGTGGACGCGAATGGTTGGTTCAGGAGTATCCAACGTCGCAGGATGTTGCGCGACCACTCTCTCAATGACGGAAAGCGCTTCAGGTATCGAGTCTTCGTAAGATATCCCGAAGACCATATCTACCCGGCGAGTATCGCTCGCTGTTACGTTGGTGATCACGTTACCCCAGACATTCTTGTTTGGAATGACGATTACTTGGTTGTCTGGTGTAACTACCGTCGTCGCAACGACGCTGACAGATTTCACAGTTCCGCTCACACCGCCAACGTCAACGTAGTCCCCCTCGTCGAACGGCTGGTTGATCATGATCATCAGGCCACTTGCGAGATTGCCCAACGTATCTTGGAGGGCAAACGCCAAGATGAAGGAAGCACCACCGATCATGGCGAAGAGAGGCGTGATGTTGACCCCGAGGCCTGCGAGTACAATCAACAGCCCGATTGTAATCACGAGCCAAAACGCCACACCAACCAAGAAAGTTTCCAAAAGGCTCGACATGGCGGGCACCTGACCGACCCACTTCCGAGCCAGACCGCGTGCGGCGCGAGCGACGAATAGGAGTGCGAGGAAAGAGAGCAAGACTACGCCAATATCCTTTGCAATTGATAGGCCGCCATCGAGCCGTGTTGCCCAGTTCAAGAAAGCGAAGAAGATAGCACGAGGACTCGCCAATAGTGTTTCATTTAAAAACACAGAGTCGCGGTAGGTTCGTAAATCACTTACAAGTGCGGGGTCGCCTCCCTTGCTCTCAAATGCGTCCACCACCATCGTATAACGTTCGAACACCGATGCGCGTGCTTCCACCATGCGAGCGATCTCTTGGTAGGCGGCATCGGAGGCTGCCTCAGGGTTGCGAAGCAGCGCCACCTGTTGTTCCGCGATCTTCTGAGTCTCAGCCTGCACCAAGTCGAGCCATTGTCCGGCCAGAGGTTCGAGTTCTTCTTTCTTTAGTGGGATAAGTAGGTGAGCGAGTTCGTCCACCGGGATGGTTGCACTCACGACTTCATCCGCAAACTCCGAGGCCCCATTCTCATTTGTTTGTTCGTTCTGTGCCAGAGCTAGGACCGGCAGCAGAAAGCTACAAAGAACCCCGATGAATGTGTTTCTAAGGAAGCTCATCTCAGCCTCTGCTCATTAAATATTCGGCAACAGCTTGATACGCTGGCAACGATGTTGGATCGATAAACCCGTTCTGTGCGCGCGGGTAAGAAGCAAGCCGGACAAGAACCATGTTGGCGGTTGGGTCTACGTATATCGTTTGGCCATGCACCCCGCGGGCAGCAAAAGCTCCATGATCATTGTGAAAGACCCAGAATTGACTCGTGTAGCTGCCGTTTTCGATGGTTGGGAAGCCGCCAAACTTGGACTGATCGCCACCGTCTTTGATTTTCTTAACAACATCGGCAGGAAATAGCTGCGTGCCATCACTAGCCACCCCTTCGTTCAGCAAAAGCTGACCCAGCCTCCCCAGATCGCGAAGCCCCGCCGTCACGCCTCCACCCGCGAACGGCACGCCCTTGCCATCAACAGTTTGGTAGGCATCCATTTCGGCTCCCATACGACGCCAGAGGCGCTCTGACGCCAGATCGGTTACAGCCTTTCCGGTCACACGACTGATCATCCAGCCGAGCATATCGGAGTTGATTGTCTTGTAGTGAAATTCGGCTCCATGCTCGCCATCGGACTGCGCCTGCTGAAGATACTCCCAATAACCGTTTGGCCCCTCATACCCTTCAGGCTTTGGCAACGGACTCGCCGCCGCGGAATAGAGCCAGATGTCTGCGTTCGGGTCGGAGTAGTCCTCGGAGTATTTCACACCCGTGGTCATATCCATGACCTCGCGCACTGTTGCGGTGGCAAAGGCGCTGTCCCCAATCTCAGGTATCACATCGCGGACGAGGAGCGTGTCGTCGAGCACGCCTTCAGCAACGAGAATTTCACCCAACAACCCCGTGATGGATTTGGTCATCGACATGATGGCGTGCTTGCCGTCTTCCTCAAGGCAGCCAAAGTAGCGTTCGTAAACAACCTCACCCTCGTGGATTATCAGCATGCCGTCTGTGTAGTTCGCGTAAAGCGACTCTTCCCAAGTCATCTCTTCATCGTCGTTCATCGGTATGAAGGAAAGTGCGTCAATTTCCGACCTAAGATCGGCGAACTCGGCTGGTGCGGGGTAGGTGAGCGGCAAAGGTGCGCCCGTGCCTCGGCTGATCTCCTCCGTGGGCAGGAACTCTCTCAGATGACAGACCGACCAGCGAAGCTTTGGGAAACTGAAGTAGTTCGAGTCGGGCTGCGTTATCAGCTTGTCTTCCGGTGGAGGAAAGCCCTGCATCCACCCCATAACGTTCGGGTCTGAGGCCTCCGCCGACAAGAACGCCGTTTGCGCGTTGGTAGCTACCGGAGGCATTGCAAGCAGCAATGCCACTATGAATGGTTGCGTAATGTTCATGCGACGCACTGCTTCAACCCTTTTTAAACAAGACCAAATGGCGAGTTAGCTTTTTTTACTGGCCCTGCCAGCTTAGACTTCTTGGCTATCAACCACGCCGGTTTCAGCCGACTTTACGAGTTTTGACGCATTCGTTGATAAATTCGCAGATCGCCGAAGCTACGGGCGTCAACCGGAACGCCGTAATCAGGATTGCACAAGACCCAGCAAAGACAGAAGCGGCTCTGGTGCAATTGAGGTTGTGACACAGCAACCCACATACAAGCCCCATTTCGGATGCTGATGGCAGACCAAATTTGGGGTGACTGACTGCCCCCTCAGTTTCACAGCGGAAAACAAGAAACCCACATCTTAGCCCTAAACGATGCTTTCAGGGCGAATCGTAGGGTCGCGCCGTTCACACACATACTAGACCCAACGAACAGTTCGGAGCCTCGGCATTTGCCCCCACCATGTCCGTAGCAGTCGCTTCATGTCTGGTAACCAAATAGACCCCTTACTAGAGATACAGGCGAAGCTAGGTGTGATTTGCGATTAACCCACCCTCTAGCAGTAAACACACTTTCCGCGCACGCGCTGCCCATTCACCCCCAATTCTAGCCCAAGAAAGACCAGCTTCAGCAATTAACCCGCAACTAAGACCCAGCAGAGTGCAACTGTCAAAAACGGCCGTTCTAGGTTTCACGTGTTCATGCCTAGGGGTGTGAATCAATATTTGAAGAAGGTGCAAACTTCTAAATAATGATCAAATGAACATAGTATTCTGGATTTTGACCAGAACGCTCGAAGCGTTGATCGCTCTTTCATGGCACAGCCATCGAAACTGGGTCTTCAAGCGATAGCGCATCCTGAAAGTGATCGACTGGCGACCCGTTGAGGTGCAATCAGAGTATTTGGTTCACCCAGTCCAATTACCTTCAGGGTCAACTTCATTTTCTGTCGGCTGATGCCGCCATGATGACTTTCTCCCTTTAGGTGCAAACATTTCGATCCTTTATGACTGACTTCTGGGTTCCCTACCGTGGTTACCCCTTTAGGCGTCCATTTCACAAACAATAGGTTTACGGCAGCACCTAGCTGAGCCCAAAAATATCATTCTATTTCAGTGTCTTACGGAGATTCTCATTTTTGATTGAGACAGATGTGCCGTGCGTGCCGCTCTTTTGCATCCAATAACCCCGGCCCTCATGGCCCTCCACACGCCTCAACTAGAGGTCCCCACAACGAAAGCCCAAACATGCTCTATCCAAACCGCTCAACACACACCGTCATCATCGACCGCGCATGCGGCACTGGTAAGACAACCGAAATGCTCGCGTCACTCCAGCCCGCCAGAAAATACCTGCTCGTCACTCCCTTTCAACTACCGGTCGGCAGTCTTACTAAGAACGGGCGTCAATGTAGTTGAGAGCGCCGCGTCAGTTCAGTGAAAATACGCACGTGCAGCTTGAGAAACTGCTTGAGGAAGGCAGGTCCGTAGCGATTACCCACGAACTGTTCTTTATGACGTTTCGCCTTGCTGAGTTGATGGCTGATTATGAGATAATCGTAGATGAAGCCCCCAATCCAGTCACTTGTATCGACACCATCGACGCAGATGCATCCAATGAGGCCGTGGTTGGCTGCGGCTATGCCACCGTTTGTCCTGCTACCGGTCAAGTCCAGCCGACAATGGAGTGGATCAAATGGGAGCGGAAGATGTTCGATGGCGACGGTGAATCGAGTTACTCAAATGGTCTCCATCCAGAAATCTACAAACCCGCGATTCAAGGTCAGCTTCATGTCGATAAAAGCGGTATTTTCGCTGTGGCGACGCCAAATCAGGTGCTTCTCTCAGGTCGTTCGCTTGCCGTAATGACATTTCTCAGCGAGGGGACATACATCCGCGCCTACCTCAAGATGCTCGCTCAACCCCATGGCGCAAAACTTCCTAGGGGTCTCAGGTAAAGACTTTGCAGACAACTATACCTTGGCAGAGATGGCCCAGTGGATATGGAGAACGCGTGCCCGAGATGGCCTGCCGATCACCCTGGCAATTCCGGATGACCGCATGCGTGCGGTCTTCAACGACTGGCTGAACTCTGCAATAGAAGACATCGACCTGCTGGAAGCTGCGTAGGCTTAAAGCCCAAACGGGCTTTAGTTCACAAGTGCTTTGGTCTCTCAATCGAGTGTTACCTCGGAGCGGCTCGCACCGGTAAAGAACGCGTCTATCGACAAACCAAACAATCACACCTCACGAAAACCCGCAAGGAAACCCAACAATGACTAAAACAGAAATGACCATCCATACTGACGGCTGCTGCCTCGGCAACACCGGCAGAGGCGGCTTCGCCGCAGTGGTTCGTCGCTAAAAAAATGGCATCGAAATCAAGAAGCGGGTTGTTGGTCACAATACGCCGGATACCACAAACAACCAGATGGAGCTGATGGCAGCCAGAAAAGGCTTGTGCCAAATAAAGCGAAACGAACCAGCCAAGATCACAGTGTATTCGGATAGCCAATATGTCATTCTAGGTATGAATGAATGGCTAACCAAATGGCAGGCCAAAGGGTGGCGGGCAGCGAACGGACAGCCCGTCAAGAACCTAGAGCTATGGAAAGAACTTCTGAGGGTTTCAGATGGACTAGAAGTCCAATGGGAATGGGTCCGAGGCCACAATGGCGACCCACGAAACGAAGAAGCAGATCTTTTGGCCAATCAGGCTGCGTCCAAGCAGGCTCAATAGAAGGTAAGACTTTAGGGAACCTTACCCTATCTTTTGCTGGCCCCAGCACTTTGGGAAACTCGCACATCCCCAGAAACCGTCACCCGTCTTGCGGTTGGTCCGCTTAACCATCTCCCCACCGCATTTCGGGCAAGAGATCGAATTGGTGGCATTGGCAGGTTTCGGCGCTGGGACCAGAACTTTTGTTGCCGCTCTTTTTTCGAGGTTACGCACATGCTCTTTGCGCACTGCCCTCGTATTTTCCAAGGCCAGATTTTGAAGTTTGTGGACGTAAGCGTTCACTTGCACATCCGAGATTACATGCTGTTTGCGCACGCCGATCAACCGACCAAGCGAATGTAATCCCCACGCAAAGTTTTCTGGCATGGCCGTCTTACGTTCTGCAGTGCCAGTGAACACGACAAAGCTGTGCACCAACTTTTGGTCGATACCGAGGATTTCCTGCACAGCCTTAACATGCGCATAATTCTGTCTGAGCGGGTTTTGGAGGCCGCGTTTCTTGCCACCCTTTTGGACATGCGTCCACTTTTTCTGGTCGGCGTCGCCAAAAATCCAACCCGACATGTTTTTGGTCTCGATTACGAAAACTCCATAGCGGGATAAAACGAGATGATCCAACTGGGTAGTCCCGCCAGCACTAGGCAGTATCAAATCTGACAATACGCGATATTCTCTTGCATCGAGGACAGACGTTAGCGCGTTATGCACTTTGCGCTCACCCCGAGCCCCTTTTCTTTCAGGTGTATTGTAGCTGTGTTCGGCAGCACGAATTGCCGACCGGACAGCAGTTTTCAGCAGATACTTAAACATAGGCACTCTCTAAATTAACGTCAGCCGTCGGGTAGATTGCATGAATATCGTCTTTCTCCCATGGCTTAGATCAATGGTGGCGAGTAGCATCGCCCACGCCTTTGAAGTGCGGTTAAAATTTTAAGATACAACATGTCCGCCATGGATTGGCTGTAATTCACAAGGAATTGGCAGGATAGACCAAGTGACGCTCGTAAAAGGCCTCTCTAAGCTGCTGTTATAGCCCAGCCTTTTCAGCCCAGCCTGCGAACTCTCTTAGTCTTGCCTCACGACCCCCGTAGGTGTTCTCAGCGATCTCTTGCATGGCATGTCCGGTGTAGCCTCGACGCACACTTTCAGGGGCACCCACATCGCGCATTTTATCGCTGACCCAATGGCGCAGACCATATGCCACGAGATCGGTATTATCGCCTCTGAACTTCTTCACATGGTTCATGATGGCAGCAGAGAGATTGGTATTCCCTGTCTCATGGACGTAGCGAGGCAGAATGGCGTCATATCCTTCAGACAACCTCAATAGCTCCCGCATGGCAGCCTGAGCGCGGTTGGTAAGGGGCACCTGACGGACACTAGTCTTGGTCTTACGATTTTTCTTAGCAGCATTGGGGCGGATGAAGACGTGAGGGACCGGGTCATCTAGCTTCACGTTATCTCTGAGCATGGATGCGAACTCACTCACAAGGGCGCCTGTCGAGACACTTAGCGCCCACACGTGCCGAAGCACAGGGTTCTTGGCCTCTTCCTGTCGGCTCTTCGTCATAGCATCCACGATCTCATCGGGGAGGGAAGGTCGCTTGTCCATCTTCGCCTGGTCCGGTTCAGGCCACGGGAGACCTGAGAAGACATCGTTGCTGAACATTTCATCCGTATTCTTGCGAACTTGGTTTAGAACAGACACCACAATGTTGGTCTCACCCTGCATGCTCTCGCCATCCTTAGGTTCTCCATCACGTTTCCTGTAGTTGATGTAGGAGTCGCGATACTGTCTGCGATGGGAGGTCTTGCTGAGGCTCTGTAGGGGCAGCTTATCTATGTCCCCCAAGGCCTCACGCAAACGTCTTTTCACACGCTTCAGGTCGTTCTGCCTTTTATTGCTGGCCTTCACGATCTCCATGTCATGCCAATACATCTTGAAGGCGTCACCGAGGGTCATCTCAGGGAGCGGTGCGCTGGGGTAGGCCAGGGCCTTCTTGAGGAGGGGGTCTGGTTCTTCGGGGAGGGATTGAGCAGTTAACTCGCCGATCTCTGCCTCTGTTGCGTCTTCTAGACCAGAGACCCCTGCCTTGAGGCCTGCTGCTGTGAATAGCGCCTCATGCCACTTATCTTGACTGGTCCTATTATCGCTTCCAGCGCGACCCATGTCTCGACGTGCCTGACGGACTAGCCTGTCGAACTCTTTCATGATGGCTTCGTATTCACGAGCGAAAGGGACACCCTGTCTATTACGTATGTGCACCTGCATTGGAGGCCATCGGGTGAACTCTCGCACATCCTTAGGAAACCTCCGTCTGAACCGAAGCACGCCGTTGGCCAATCTATCTACGTGCTGGATTTTACCCTTTACTACCATCTCCGTGTCTCCAAAGTGTGCTGTGAGGTGCGCTTTGGAGAGCACCTAAACGCCTTTATATCAAGGAAATAAAGGGTTTACGTAGAGGAAATGGCTCCGGCGGTAGGGATCGAACCTACGACCAATTGATTAACAGTCAACTGCTCTACCGCTGAGCTACGCCGGAACGGTTGAGGCGATATAGCAGCGGTGATTTGTGTCGTCTAGAGGGATTAGCCGCAAAATGAAAAATTCCCGCCGCTTACGTCACTTCAACGAAAAAACTGAATTTTGCGCCAGTGGCCTGTCGAATTGCACTGCATTTTTCTTGTGCAGATCTATCAAATGCGCGAGCACGTTTCTTGCGGCCGCGTCGTGTAGCTCATGAGGGACTTCGGTGTAAATCTCACGCGCAAGATCACGTGCATTTGCCGGCTTGGCGCGCAGCGCGGAAAGGATCGCGGTTTCGCGGCTTTTTCGATGGTTGATCAGCCAGTTGAGACGGCCTTTAGGGTCTGAGATAACATCCCCATGACCTGGGAAAAAGCTATCCCACTGGCGTTCTCCAAGGCGCTCGCAAGACGTCATAAAATCGCTGAGGTCGCCGTCTGGCGGTGAGACTAATGAGCTGGCCCATCCCATGACGTGATCAGCCGTAAAACAGCACTCTCCCCACGCCAGACAGATGTGATTGCCGATGTGACCCGGCGTATGCAGCACTTCTAACTGCCAATCCTTGGTGCGGATCATATCGCCGTCAGCCACTGTTCGGTCGGGCGCAAAATCAATATCCACCCCTTCACCGCCCCCAGTCACACCGCTTGCGGCAAGCGCTTTCATGATCTTAGAACGGCCTGCTTCGGCGCTGCCAAATGCGTAGATCTCGGCGCCACAGGCGTCTTGCAACGGGCGCGCCAAAGGGGCGTGATCCAGATGTGAATGCGTGACAACGATATGCGTAATACGCTGGTTTGGTGTCACGGCATTCAGGATCGCCGCAAGATGGGACGCGTTATCAGGTCCGGGGTCTATGACGGCGATCTCCGTATCGCCCAGCAAATAAGTATTGGTGCCCCGGTACGTCATCGCAGAGGGATTTGGCGCGACGATCCGGCGTAATCCCGGTCGGAGCGTTTCCGCTCTGCCAATGGGTGGGTCAAAGTCGTCTGGCATTGTCATTGACCCTTTCTAATGGTCCGAGGCCTCGATAAGTTTAGCCCATGTTTTTCGCATGGCTCAAACAATATATGCCGCGTAGCCTTTACGCCCGGGCTGTTTTGATTTTGTTGCTGCCGGTTGTGTTTTTACAACTTGTGGTGACGGTTCTGTTTCTGACGCGTCACTTTGAAGACGTCACACAACAGATGACGGACACGGTGGCGCGCGAACTGCGTCTGGTGCTGTCAATCGTCGATCAGGCGTCAGACGGTGGTTCCGTGAGCAGCACAGTCATACAGGAAGCGTCACAACTAGCCATGACCGTCGTTCTCGTGCCGCAAGCCGATGTCCCCGCACAAGACATGCGGTCCTGGTATGATTTTTCCGGACGGGTCATCGTCAAGCGGTTGCCGCGTGACATTCCACAACTCATGCGTATTGATCTGACGGATGATCGCAGAGTTCACACTTATGCGAACACCCGGTTTGGAGTTGTCAAAATCAGTTTTGATCGTCGCCGGATCTCTGCGTCGAACCCGCACCAACTGTTCGTAAACATGTTGTTTTTTGGGGGGTTGATCACAGTTATCGCGATCCTGTACCTGCGCAATCAACTGCGCCCGATTAAACGGTTGGCGCATGCCGCCGAAGCCTTTGGGCGTGGTCGCCACGAATCCTATTCACCTGCTGGTGCCATGGAGGTTCGCGCAGCAGGCAACGCGTTTCTGGACATGCGCAATCGGATTGAGCGCCAGATTGAGCAACGCACATTGATGTTGTCGGGCGTCAGCCATGATTTGCGTACACCGCTGACGCGAATGCGTTTGAGCCTTTCGATGCTGGAAGATGAAGAGCGGCTCTTGCTGGAACAGGACGTTGACGACATGCAGGCAATGCTGGATGCGTTCCTGAACTTTGTCAAAACGGCCGGGGAGGGCGAGGCGGAGGCGATTGACCCGCACGAACTTGTTTCCAGCATTGTTGACGATGCCTGCCGGGCCGGACGAGATGTAACGCTGATGGCGTCTGAGGGGGATGGCACGGGCACGATCAAGCTGAATAAATTGGCGATCCGGCGCGCGTTGGACAATTTGATATCCAACGCTGTGCGCTATGGCGCAATGGCTGAAGTATCGGTTCTCTTCACGGATAAGACACTGCGTATTCGCGTTGAAGACGATGGCCCGGGCATTCCCGAAAATCGCAGATCAGAGGCCACGCGTCCTTTCACCCGCCTTGATCCATCTCGCAATCAGGACAAGGGCGGCGGTGTTGGGCTAGGACTTGCCATTGCAACCGACATTGCCCGCGCGCATGGGGGTGTCCTGCGCCTCAGCAGTTCGGATCGATTGGGTGGCTTGCGGGCGGACATTGTGATTGCACGGTAGGTTATTGCACGGTAGGTGCGGTTGCACCTTTTGAACGACGCATGTTATTCTGAATGGAATAGCCTTGGGAATACTACCAAAGGGTGCACGGAGGCCAACAAGCCATCCGATTTACTGCATGACCGGTATGTGGCGTATTACCTGGATCTAATGTAGATAGTCAGCTGAGATCGGGACACAGGCATTCACTTCTATTGAAAGGGTACGATCCGGCCACTTCGGCGAATGAACACCATCGAATTTCGACCATTCTTTTCAACAATTTCTTGTACTGTCCCTGCAAAAAATTCTGCTATGTCTTTTCTACTCGGGAAACTGTCATACGAATCAAGAAAAAAACCTTCGGACCGGTGGGGAAACGGAACGTTTCTCAAATCAAGATTTTTTTCTGTCCAGCGACGAACCCACCAAGTCCATAAGTCAGCAGCTTGAAGTGGAAGGAAAAGGCGATCATTTTCAAACCGTGGATCAGCAGCAATCAAACCATCATCACCCAATTGGGTTTCTTTTCTCATGAAATCCCAAGCGTCTAAAACAATTTTTTTGTCCGTTCGTTCATCAAAAATAAAACTGATTGGCTGATTTGGGGGAAACACTAAGGGCATGTTTTTGGCGTGGATGTAGGCGCCGTTCAAAAGGTTTCGACACGCAAAAAAATATGGGTTTCCCCAATCGGACTCGGCAAAATTTGGGCGCTCCCATCCTCCTACAAGGACATCATCCATCGCGTTATGTAGGTCGGATATCCTAAAGCGAAATGACACTGCAGCATCGATGTGCTCTTCAATTGCCCGCCAAAAAGGTTGCATTCTCTCAATTCCACCAGGGCTGGTCATTTCCGACATCTTGAAATGACGTTCCCCGTTGGCGTCAATCGCGCCCCAAGGAAGAAGCTCCTCCCAATCCTCTGAAAACTTTTCCCAATTTCCTGCTGTAGCAACCAAGCCAGAGAGCGAAAAAAACCCCCATCTTTCCAGCTTTCGTCAACATAAATTTCTATTGTCAAAATGCGTCTCCGGAAGACTATGCTCGACCTGCTGCCATCTGTCTCAAACTATCTGATGACGGACAGGTAGACTCTTTCTCGGATAGCAGGTCGTTGACAAGCACCTCAAATTCTTTGTCATTCAAATTGTCGAAACTATACTCTGGCACAACAATACCTTTAAGTGTTCTTTATCTACAGTTTTGCAATTTATAACTTAATCATAGTTTCAGGAAGCTTTACCGCGGGATGATCTTATAGTCCTGCCCCACTGAAGTGTTCGGCCCCTATGGTTAGGAATCGGAGGGTCAAAGATGGGAATCGAGCGACACAAGCCGGAAGAGATTGTCAGTAAGTTGCGGCAGGTTGAGGTGCTGTGCGGCCAAGGGATGGCGCGCGTAGACGCCATCCGACGTGCAGATCACAGAACAGACCTTCTATCGCTAGCCTAAGCAGTATGGTGGGATGGGAACCGACCAACTGAAAGAGCTAAAGCGGCTTCAGAAGGAGAATGATCGGCTGCGGCGAGCGGTATCGGACCTGACGCTGGACAAGCTGGTCCTGTCGTAGGCCGCACGGGGAAACGACTGAGCTCTTCACGTCGCCGTGCCTGCATTGACCATGTGCGGAGTCAGCTCCACATCTCGGAGCGTCGTGCTTGTCGTGTCCTGGGGCAGCCTCGCTCCACACAGAGGCGGGTGCCCGTTGGCCGCGCCGATGAAGATCGTCTGGTGTCTGACATGATCGAGCTGACGCGCCAATATGGTCGATACGGGTACCGCCGGATCGCGGTTCTGTTGAGAGATGCTGGCTGGCAGATCAACGACAAGCGGGTCGAACGCCTGTGGCGATGTGAAGGGCTCAAAGTGCCCCTGAAACAGCCAAAGAAAGCAGGGCTCTGGCTGAAGGATGGTTCCTGTGTTCGGCTGAGGCCTGAATACCGCAACCATGTCTGGAGCTATGACTTCGTTCATCATCGGACCGATGATGGGAAAGCGTTCCGGACGCTCAACATCCTGGATGAACACAGACGGGAGTGCCTCGCGATCCGAGTGAAGAGGAGGCTGAACTCGACCGAGGGTATCGACGCGCTGACCGACTTGTTCATTCTGCGCGGTGTCCCTGCCTACATCCGGTCAGACAACGGCCCAGAGTTCATCGCTCAGGCCGTTCGAGAATGAATCTCAGCAGTCCGTGCCAAGACCGCCTACATCGGGTCCGGCTCGCCCTGGGAGAACCGGTATTGTGAAAGCTTCAATGCAAGGCTTCGGGATGAACTGCTGAACGGAGAGGTCTTCTACTCGCTAAGGGAGGCGCAAATCCTGATCGAACAATGGAGGAAACACTACAACACCAAACGACAACATAGGGCCCCAGGCTACCGCCCACCGGCTCCGGAAACCATCATCCCGATGAAACCCAGGCCAATCATGCACTAACATTAAAGTGCACCACTCAAGTGGCGCTGATCAATCCAATCTCGCGCTGTTGGTGCCTGACACTTCGGGCAATGCCGGTTCTTGCAGCCGTTGTAGGCGATGTGCTGATGGTTGCACTTGATGCAAGCCGCCACATGCCCGCCGAGTGCTGCCGTGCGGCAGGCCTCAATCGCCGACATGACGCGGAGTTGGCTCAGGTTCAAATGTCCAGCATTGGCCTGCCGATAGGCAGATCCGCGAGCCATGAATATCTCAGTAACCTCCAGCTTCGGGCGCAACAACGCCCGTGCCTGTTATTCCGACCTTCGGTCTCGAAGTTGGGCCAGCAGTTAGTAAGGACTGTCGGTGTTGCGGATCAGTTTAGTGGCGACATGTGTATATTGCGCTGTAGTGCTCAGCTTCGCATGCCCCAGCAGAACCTGAATGGCGCGGACATCTGTTCCGGCTTCCAACAGATGCGTCGCAAAGCTGTGGCGCAAGGAGTTCAGCGTGCTCCTCGGTTTCTTGATCCCGGCAAGATGTTTGGCCGCGCTAGAGGCGCGATGCAATTGCCGCGGTGACAACGAGTTGATCCTCGGTTTGCCGGGGAACAACCACCCGTCGGGACGAGCCTCCCGCCAATAGTCGCGCAGAAATTCCAGAAGACCTGGCGACAACATCACCTTGCGGTCCTTGCTACCCTTGCCGCGTTCGACATGAATGAGTATCCGGTCGCTGTCGATATCGGTGACCTTCAGGTTGCAGACTTCAGATGCGCGGCGCCCAGTGCCATAAGAAATACTGAGTGCCGCTCGATACTTCAGCCCGGGTCCCGGTGCGACCCGGAGTATCTCGAACACCTCATCAGCACTTAAGACCACGGGCAGCTTGCGCGGCTCAGTCCGAAAGTGCAGGCATTCCTTCAACTCAGGCCGTTTGCACGTCGTCTCGAAAAAGAACCGCAGCCCAACAAGCCGCACGTTGTAGGTCGACGGGGTAGCGTTCGCGTTGACCATCTGCAGCTGATGGGCGCGCTGGTCTTCCTGTATCGCGCTGTCCGGTGATCTCCCAAGGAACTTGGTAAAGCATCGAACAGCACTTACGTGCGCTTTCCCCAAGCCCCTTGATCCGCATATCTTCGATCATCCGCGCACGCAGCGGGCTTGTCTTCTCCTGTGTCATAGGAGCCTCCGGTCCGATTAAGAAAGCTCAATCGTCGGGCAGGTCTGCCAAACCTCGAAACGGTTGGATCAATGCTCAACACCCGTCAAGTGCGTCAATGCCGCGCGAGCGGCTTCGTCCTCGTTCCGCTGGCCCGCCACACACCCCTCTGATCGAATGTTGGCTCAGGGCTGAGTTCGTGCTTTCGAGTTCAATAAATGGGAGGGTAGATCCATGCATGAACTACCTCGGTCAATCCCTGAATCCGTCCGCCGCGAGTGGGAAGAGCTTGAAAGACGACGTGATGGTGCTTGGCATGCCGATTAGTGGACTGCTGTGGTCAATTGGGCAGAGAAGCATGGAGCGTCGCTCACAGCCGTCCCGGGGGACGTTAAATCGTTTGGAAACGGCGACGGAATAGAAAAGGCTTAAATTGCCCGAGAATTAGGTTGGCGTCGCGATCAAGTTAAACACCAAACGGCAGCACAGAATAAGATCAAAGCTACCGCGAAAATAACTGCTAGTGAGAGAGAATTAAATCCATTTGAATTTTGGATTTTGGGATCTGGTCGTACTTGGCCGGTCCATCCCTCGTAGTCACAGTGGCGGCAAGATGGCTCACCTTCCATCGGCGTGCCGCACAATTTGCAATTTGGGCTAGGGTGGAATGGTTTGCCCAATTGGGCAATTTCGGACAAAAATTTTAGTGCCGTAACCTACTAACCCTTCAATGGTTGCGTGATGGGGCGAGTGTTGAAAATCTGCAGCGCACATGGGGATTCGAAGCCGGAAGTGTGAAATTTGTGTGACACAATTCCCGTAAGCTATTGAAATCGCATGCGCCGCTCTTACGGAGCGTGTGACACAGGTTCGCTGATTTCATTGACAAATAGCGGTTTTGGTAGGCCCGGCAGGACTTGAACCCGCAACCAAAGCGTTATGAGCGCTCTGCTCTAACCAGTTGAGCTACAGGCCCGCCACAAATGCGTGCCTAAGCCGCGCAGATGCCCGCGTCAAGAGGCGGATGGCGCAATGGCGGGCGTTGCATGCGCGGCACGAATGCTCTAACCCGCCAGCAGGAAATCTGTTGCGCGGGGACCGGAGTATGACGCTGCCGAAAAATGGGATCACTTACGCGGATGCCGGGGTGGATATTGATGCGGGCAACGCGCTTGTCGACCGGATAAAACCGGCGGCAAAACGGACCAATCGCAGTGGTGTGATGGCGGGGCTAGGCGGATTCGGGGCTCTCTTTGATCTTAAAGATGCCGGATACATTGACCCCGTTCTTGTGGCAGCGACAGACGGTGTGGGAACAAAGCTGCGTATCGCAATTGATACCGGGAATGTCGACGAGGTCGGCATTGATCTTGTCGCCATGTGCGTCAACGATCTGGTTTGCCAAGGCGCGGAGCCTTTGTTTTTTCTCGACTATTTCGCAACTGGCGCGCTGGAAACCGATCAGGCGGCGCGCATCATTGAAGGCATCGCTTTGGGATGTGAACGGGCAGGGTGCGCGTTGATTGGGGGCGAGACGGCGGAGATGCCGGGCATGTACCCGGCTGGCGACTTTGATCTGGCCGGTTTTTCTGTGGGTGCAATGGAACGCGGTCAGGATCTTCCGGCGGGTGTGGCAGTGGGCGATGTTCTTTTGGGACTGGCCTCAGATGGCATCCACTCAAATGGTTACAGTCTGGTGCGCAAGCTGGTGGAATTATCCGGGCTGCAGTGGGGCGATGACTGCCCATGGTCAGACCAGTCGCTGGGTGCGGAATTGCTGACGCCGACTCGTCTTTATGTCAAACCGGCGCTGGCCGCGGTCCGTGCAGGCGGTGTACACGCGCTGGCCCATATTACCGGGGGAGGTCTGACCGAAAACCTGCCGCGTGTTTTGCCGGACGATTTGGGGGTAGAAATCGACTTGGAAACCTGGGTATTGCCCGAAGTCTTTTCATGGATGGTGCGCACAGGCGGCATGGTTGAGGCAGAATTGCTGAAGACGTTCAACTGTGGACTGGGCATGATCCTCGTGGTCGCGCCAGAACAGGCGGATGCGGTTACCGCTTTGTTGGCAGATCACGGCGAAGATGTAACCCGCATCGGTGCCGTCACAGAAACCCCCGGCGTGCGGTACAAGGGTGCTCTTTTGTGAGCAAACGCGTCGCAATCTTCATTTCCGGCGGCGGTTCCAACATGCTCAAGCTGCTGGAGAGCATGACAGATGATCACCCTGCGCGGGCCTGCGTGGTTTTGTCCAACGACCCCAGGGCCAAAGGGTTGGAGAGCGCAGAGGCGCGCGGCGTGCCTACAGAGGTCGTGCGGCATCAACCTTTTGGCGGCGACCGGGTCGCATTTGAGCATGCGATCACCGGTGCGATTGCGCATCATGCGCCGGATTTCATTTGCCTGGCTGGATTTATGCGCAAGCTGACGGCCAGCTTTGTAGATCCATGGCGGGGGAAGATGCTCAACATTCATCCCTCGCTTCTGCCAAAATACAGAGGCCTGAATACCCACGCGCGCGCACTTGAGGCAGGTGACACAGTTCATGGCTGCACCGTTCATGAGGTCACGCCGCAGCTGGATGACGGTCCGATTTTGGGTCAATCCGAGGTGCCGGTTCTGCCCGACGACACGCCCGAGGTTCTGGCCGCACGAGTCCTGACACAGGAACATCTGCTCTATCCTGCGGTTCTGCGCCGTTTTGCGGCCGGTGATCGCCGCCCAATCCTTTTGCGTTAAGGCTTTGTTGAGGGTTCTGGTCAAAGGTCTGGGGCTCGTGTAACACTTTTGTGGCTGGGTATAATTACCAACTGAAAAAAGAAACGCCCCGATGAAAACACTCACCACGACCGAGGAACTGGCTGCTTTTTGTACAGAAGCGGCGGGTCACGACTATGTGACGCTCGATACTGAGTTTCTGCGTGAACGGACCTATTATTCCAAGCTTTGCCTGATCCAGATGGCCATGCCGGGATCCGATGACAGCACCGCAGTTCTGGTTGATCCGCTGTCGGGCAATATGTCTCTTGAACCGCTCTATGAGCTGTTCCGAGACACATCGGTCGTGAAAGTGTTTCATGCAGCGCGTCAGGATCTGGAAATCTTTTACGTGGACGCGCAAGTCTTTCCCGAACCGCTGTTTGACACCCAGGTCGCGGCAATGGTCTGCGGTTTTGGCGAACAGGTCGGGTATGAAACGCTGGTGCGCCGGATTACAAAGCAACCGCTGGATAAAACCTCGCGGTTCACCGATTGGTCCCGGCGTCCTTTGACAGACGCGCAAAAGACTTATGCCTTGGCAGATGTGACACATCTGCGCGATATTTATGAATATCTGGCAAAACAATTGGCCAAGAGCGAACGCGCGCGCTGGGTGAGTGAGGAACTCACGGTTCTGACCAGTCCTGACACCTATGTCGTGACCCCTCAGGAAGCATGGCGCAGAGTCAAAACCCGCACGAATTCACCAAAATTCCTGGCTGTTGTGCGCGAATTGGCAGCATTCCGGGAGCGCTTCGCGCAGGATCGCAACATACCGCGCAACCGCGTTTTCAAGGATGATGCCCTGGTGGAACTTGCGTCAAACAAACCGAAGAACAACGAAGAACTGGGTCGAGCACGCCTCTTGTTGCGCGAAGCGCGACGTGGCGATATTGCCGAGGGCATTCTGAAGGCTGTCGCCGCCGGAGTTGCGTGTCCGCCTGATCAGATGCCCAAACCGGATCGATCGCGCGACAAACTACAGGTCAACCCGGCGCTCGCGGATCTCTTGCGCGTGCTGCTGAAAGCAAAGACCGAAAGTGCAGGGGTCGCGGCCAAACTCATCGCGCCCACGTCGGAACTTGATGCGATCGCTGCTGGATTGCGAGACGTGCCGGCTCTTTCGGGCTGGCGCAAAGAGGTATTCGGCGCAGATGCACTTAGGCTTTGTGATGGGAAAATTGCGTTGACAGCAGATGGTTCAGACGTACGCATTGTTGCTTTGGACTAGGATCGCCAGCGCGCAACTGGTTTAACGGCGGGCTTGCACCGCGTTGTTCTTGGCCTCTACCCGGATCGTGCGTGTGCCTTGAAGTTTTTGATTGGTGACTTTGCGCGCCGCTACGACTTCGCGGGACGCGGGCGGGCCGCTTCCTGCACTCGGCCCTTGCAGCCCTTGCAGGCGATAGGTCAACACACCATCCACTGCCTGTTCATCGTCGTTGTCAGGCGTCAATTGCACAGCATAAAAACCCTGCCGCGCAGCAACGCCGGTGGCGCGAATGATGATACCGTCCGGAACGCGCTCCACCACAAGGCTGCTCACGGTATCCAGTGGCTGGCCAATAAACACAACTTCCTCGTTGTTGGATCGAAACAACCCGGAACGATCCGGGATCAACGGATTGGTGTTTTCACTTGATGCTGCGACAGGTGCCGCACTGCGACTGCCGCCGAACCAATTGAAGGGATTGGCTTTGGTCGCACAGCCCGAAACAGCAAGGGTCGAGATCAAAAGAGCGTAAACTGATGTGCGCATGAAGCCTGCCGTTTGTTTTTATCAGTTGTGAACTATCGCATCTTGATCGTGTTGAAAAGCATGAAGGTTACTGGACCTTCTTGCGCGCAGGCCCTACCTGACAGAAAGAAAAAGAGGACAAACATGGCGCAGACAGCATTTGAGGAACTGGTCGAAGACTTCGAGTTTTTGGAGGATTGGGAAGATCGTTATCGCCTCGTGATTGAGGAAGGCAAAGCCATGGCACCCCTGGAAGATGCGCTCAAAGTTCCCGCAACAAAAGTGGACGGATGCGCCAGTCAGGTTTGGCTGCATGCAACGATCACGAAAGGTATTCTGCATTTTGACGGGGAGAGTGATGCAATGATTGTTAACGGTCTGATTGCGGTGCTGCGGAAGCTCTATAACGGTCTCTCGGTTAAAGATGTGTTGGATGTTGATGCCCGCGAGGCGATGGGCCGCTTGGGATTGAACGATCACCTATCTGCGCAACGATCAAATGGGTTGCGGGCTATGATCGAACGTATCCGCATGGTTGCTGCCGCAGCCTGATCCAATTGCGGCGTCAAAGACGCCACGCGATTGTTCAGATTTCCTTGCGGAAATTGCCGAGAGCGCACGTAATCCGTTGCGTCATAGTTTTTTGAGTGCGGCGGCCAGATCGCCATAGCCTGTGAAGCGGCGCTCAAAGGACAACCCTAGAAACGCGGCGCAGTCCTTGGCTTTTTGCGTCAGTTCGGGATCATCGGTCTGCGCCTGATAAACAAGCTTTTCATAGTTTGCGAAATACATATCGCGCAGCTCCGGGTGGCGATCGAGCCCCATGGGTTTGACAACAAAGGCATCAAATTGGCGCACCAGGAAGTCGGTCAGATAAAAGGCAGTGATTTCGCTTTCACTATGGGCGCTGAACCGTTCATTACCTTCAAAAAAGGAATAGCAATGGGGACCTGCGATCATTTCCACGCCCATTTCCTTGCAGGCTTTCTGCAAAAGCCCGCCCGTGCCGCAATCTGCATAGACAATGAAGATCTGGTCATATTGGCGTTGATGTTTAGCGACAGCATCACGCACGCCTTGTGTGATTTTCTCGGGGTAGAGATGGTAGTTGGCCGGCAGGCAAACCAGATCGAGATGCGTCCAGCCATTTGCGGCCTTGAGATCCAGGATTTCGCGGGCGAGCGCGCCACAGGCAATCAACAGGACCTTGCCGTTCTTATGTTCAAGTGGCAGGCCAGTTTCCGTCAATTTGGTATCGTTCAGGTCCTGCATTCACGCCTTTCACAAAAACGGCCCGTGCCGATCTCCCGACACAGGCCGCAAATCCGGTGTTGGGGTCTCAGGCGGATTTTTGGTTGTGTTTGCGACCAACCCATTCCTTTGCAGTTTCCACCGCAACGGCGGCATCACGACAATAAGCATCTGCGCCAATGGCTTTGCCGAACTCTTCGTTCAGAGGGGCACCACCGACTAGGACAATGTAGTCATCGCGGATACCCTGTTCGACCATCGTGTCGATCACGACTTTCATATAAGGCATCGTTGTGGTCAGGAGGGCGGACATGCCCAGAATATCGGGGCCTTCTTTTTCCATCGCTTCGAGATAAGCTTCCACCGCATTGTTAATGCCAAGATCGACGACCTCAAAACCGGCACCTTCCATCATCATGCCAACCAGGTTTTTGCCGATGTCGTGGATGTCACCCTTGACTGTGCCAATGACCATCTTGCCGACGCGCGGCGCACCGGTTTCAGCCAAAAGTGGTTTAAGGATGCTCATGCCGCCTTTCATTGCGTTGGCGGCCAGTAATACCTCGGGTACGAACAAAATGCCGTCGCGGAAATCAGCGCCGACAATGGTCATGCCACCGACCAGCGCCTTGGTCAGAATGTCGTAAGGTTCCCAGCCGCGTTCCAACAGAATGTTGACGGCTTCCATGATTTCTTCTTTGAGACCGTCGTAAAGGTCATCAAACATCTGCTGGACAAGTTCTTCGTCGTCCAACTCTGAAAGGATGATTTCGTCTTCGTCTGACATTGGCTTTCCTTTATTGCCGTACCAGAAAGCGGGGCACGGTCTCCGATCCCTTGTGACAGAACGACACCACCTGACTTTTCAAATTGCGACACGCAGATAACGATGTGCGACGCTGTGACGCTATTTTGGCGGTGCGTATAAGTCACCGTACAACCTGGAGTATTGGCTTGTACGGGTGAGGCCGGTTTGTAGCGAAAATTGGTTTAAGGCTTGTTACTCAGCGGCCTGCACAAGGTTCAAGGGCGCGGGCCTTGTGGAAACACTGGCGGAATTTGCCATCTTTGCTTTGCTTTTGCCCGCATAAATCAAGGCGAACATTGGCGGTGTGAAATAAAATGAAACGACCGTCGACAGCAAAACGCCACCCGCGACGGACATTGCGAATGGCGGCCAGAACCCACCGCCCGCCAGGATAAGAGGTAAAAATCCTCCAAAGGTTGTGATGGTGGTGCTGATGATGTGGCGGCTGGAGCCCATCAGGACATTCACCATTGCTTCGCGGTCGCCATTGCGGGCATCCGGGTCATCCCGCAGGCCGGTCATGATGATGATCGCGGCGTTGATTGACACACCAATGGAGCCGATGACGCCGATGATGGCATTAATGCCAAAGGGGTATTGGAAAATAGCCAAGGCCAGAATGCT
Source organism: Paracoccaceae bacterium (assembly GCA_033344815.1). Taxonomy (NCBI): domain Bacteria; kingdom Pseudomonadati; phylum Pseudomonadota; class Alphaproteobacteria; order Rhodobacterales; family Paracoccaceae; species Paracoccaceae bacterium. Next base: position 61,528 of record JAWPMR010000001.1, read on the forward strand.
CAGCCCGGCAGACAGGACGCTGACGATCAGGGCAATGGCCGACAGACGGAAGGAATTGAACGTCATAACGATCGCGGCGATGGACAGGGTGACGATCAAACCGAGTGATGCCAGCAAATTGCCCAGCGTTTCGGCACGCGCATCGCTGTCGCCGCCAATCTCTAGGCGGTACCCTGCGGGCAGGGTGAAGCCAGCGGCGTCCAGTGCAGTACGGACCTGGGCGAGCGCCTCTTCGGGCAACACGTCTCGCAGGATGAAGGCCTGAATGGTGTTGACCCTTTCGGCATTGCGCCGGGTGATGATGGGCTCGCTGGGAGACAGGGAGATTCCAGCAATCGCCGACATGGGAACCCCGGGGAAAAGTCCGCGCGCCGATTGTTCGGCGGCATCCGGGGGCAGGAGAATCATATCTGCAATGGCCGTCAGATCGCCGCGCGTTGCGTCCCCGAACCGTACGCGCACGGGTAACTCTTCGGGTCCCTCCAGCAGGGAGCCGCCCGTGACGCCCTCGAGCCCTGCTTCGAGTTGGCGCGAAACGGCAGCGAGTTCCAGGCCCAGTTGCCGGGCTTTGGCTTCATTTACGTCAATGCTCACTTCAGGCGCGCCCGTTGTGACCGTGCCACGTGTCAGCGTGACAGCATCCACGTCCGAGATGATGCGGCGCATCTGTGCCCCGGTGTCGCGCAAAGTTGCCAGATCGGGTCCCACCAGACGCAATTCGACCGGTGCGTCGACGGGAGGGCCTTGTACCAGGCCGCGCACCAGAACCTGCGCCTCGGGGGCGGCGGCACCGATTTCGCGTTCAAGCCGGGCAATCAGAATTTCGGTGGCCTCAGGGGAATGGGTGGTAACGAGCGCCTGCGCGAAACGTGCAGCATTGTCGCGCGCGCTGACCATATTGTAATAAAACGCGGGCGCGGATCTGCCAATGACCCAGGATACCTGTTTCGTCTCAGGCGCGGCACGCAACAGGTCATCCAGCCGATCCACCACTTGCGTGGTTTGTCCGATGGCCGCACCGGGCCGCAGATCGACCTCAATGTGAAATTGATCACGGTCCACGCCAGGAAAGAACTGTGCCGTCAAGAGCGGCATGGACATGAAGCCCACGATCGGCAAGACCAGCGACAGGGCAACGGAGCGCACCGGGTTGCGCACCGCCCAGCGAAGTGTTGCGGCGAACCCATCCGAAAGGCTGCGGATCTTGAGACCATTGGCAAAGGTGCTGGTGTTGCCAGCGGCGGGCATTGCCCAGCCGGCAATAGCGGGCGTGACGGTAATGGCGATCACGAAAGACCATAGCAACATGGTCACCACGGCGATGGCGATGGAGCCAACGAAATCACCGGCAGGGCCGGGCAGCAAGATCATCGGCGTAAAGGACAGGGCGGTGGTGACAGTGGAAGCAAAAAGCGGGGCCGCGAGCCTGCGCACAGAACTCTTTACGGCCGCAATCCTGGTCTGACCCTTGCTGATGCGCTGTCCGACCTCATCCGTCATGACGATTCCGGCATCCACCAGCAAGCCAAGAGCCACAATCAAACCAGTCACGGACATCTGGTGAATGGCGAGGCCGATCACATTCATTGTGGCCAGCGTCGCCAGCGAAACCAGCGGCAAAATGAGCGCGACAATCAAGGCGGCGCGCACCCCCATGGTGATCAGTAACACCCCAACCACAAGAGCGACACCAATGGCCATGTTGCCGCCGACCTCGGTGAGCCGTTCAGCCGTGTATCGGCTTTGATCAAAAATCAGCTCGGCTGTGATGCTGCTTGGGACGTCGTTCTGAAAGCCTGCAAGAGACGTTTTTACACGTTCCATCCAGACATCGACCTGCAAACCGTCTTCCAGTTTGGCAGCCACCAGAACGGCAGGCGCGCCATTGTGCAAGGCTGCCTCAGAGAGGGGCAGGCGCGGGCCTCTGGTGATATCGGCGATGTCGCCAATGCGTGTGACCTGACCGTCCGGTCCTTCGCGCACGATCATTTCACGCACCCGCTCCAGAGCAGTGATGTCGCCTGCCACGTCGATGATCAACTCATTGGCAAAGCTGCGTACGCGCCCTGCCTGACCCTTACTGTCGCCACGCGCAATGACGCTCGACACATCATCCGCCGTAAGCCCCAAGGCCGCGGCCTTCATCGGATCAAGCGTGACGAGCACTTCTTCTTCGGGAGCACCAAAGGTTTCGACCTGTTTGGTGCCAGACAGGCTGCGGATGTCATCGGCAAGGCTCTCGCCAAACCGCCCCATGATCGTCAGCGGGACCTCTGCGTGAGTGGCTGACAAGGCCATGATCGCACCGAAGGTTCCCGCACCGTCTGACGAAAAATCCGGTGTCTGCACCCCTTGGGGAAAATTCGCCTCCGCATCGCCTAAAGCATCGCGAATTTCCGACCAGACCTGCTCGATACGGTCATCCGCCAATGTGTCGAGGAGATCGACCTGCACGATGGACACGCCCGTGGCCGAGGTTGAATTGATTTCATCCACCTCGGGAATTTCGCGCAGGGCGTCTTCGATTTCAGCCGTAACCAGTGTTTCAACACGCGCGGGGTCTGCACCGGGATAGGCGGTGGTGATATTGGCAAAGAGATTGGTAATCGTCGGGTCTTCCTGCCGCCCGATCGCAAGCAAGGACGACAACCCAGCCGCTATGATGACCAGAAGAACAAGAGCAACTATACGCGGTTGGCGAAACGTCAGCGTTTCCATCAGCTTGTCTCATCCAGAATGCGTATACTCTGACCCTTGACGACCCGGTGCGGACCATCGGTGATATAACGTGTGCCTTCAACAAAAGTGCCGCGCACATAGGCCCGCTCGCCATCCGAAAACAACACTTCTACGGCCTCGTTCTGCACGGTCGCAGGGGTACTGTCCTTGACTGTCATCAAGCGCCACAAACCTCGCGGGGCATCCTGGAGTGCTCCGAGTGGCACCCAGGCGCCGCGTTCCACCACATGTTGTTTCATCACAAGCATGCCAGTGTCTCGCAGCGGCGGAAGGTCATCCCCGGCGATATTGAACAGTACAGTGCGCGTTCGGGTCGCGCTATCCAGTTCTGGCAGGATCGAATCGAATGCCAGCTCAAATGCGTCTCCGTCAAAAATGACCTGGAATTCGGTTTGCTCTGACAGCGCGGTGACCATGCCCGGGGTCAGCCCGACGCGAAATTGCTGCCCATCGGTTTCAACAAGGGACAGTATCGCCTGTCCCGCGCCTACTGCGCCACCTGTATCCACCAGACGTGTCGACACCGTGGCCTCAAAAGGCGCACGCAGTTCAGATTTTTCCAATTGCAATGTGATGGATACAAGGCTCGCGTCTATTTCCGCGATGCGGGCTTCGAGTTCGGTAAGGCGCAACGCGACATTGTCCACGGCTTGCTTTGAAGCAAAGCCGCGGTCCTTGAGTTCGGTTTGTCTCTCAGTTGTGCGCCGGGCAAGTTCCGCCTGAGCTTCAAGTGCGCGCCGGACCGCTGTCAGCCGGGTGTGTTCAGCGCTGATCAGGCGGGTATCCAGACGCGCAATCAGGGCTCCGGCTGCAAGAGTGTCGCCTTCATCTACCGCCAGCAGGGCAAGCGTTCCGCCCTGTTCAAAGGCCATGGTAGTCCGCTGCGCCGCCTCGATCTGGCCCGGGAACCGGCGCGTGACCTTGTATCCGTTCTCGAGTCTCAACTGGGCGGTTGCAACCTGCATCGGGAGCGTCTCTTGCGGCGCAATTACTTCTGCGGCGCGCTGAGCAAGCCCGCTTTGGGCCGTGATGATCAGCCCGACGGCAAGCCCGACCACCAAAAGGGTGCAGACGAGCGTCACGCCTTGTCGTAAGATGCGACGCCAAAGGGGTTTGGTCGGAACGATAGTCGACATTGCCTGAGCCTCACTTGTGAAGTAAGTGTCACTTACATATGTTACAGGCTATAACTTAATCAAGCGCAAAGGAGCGTTTTTTGTCTGATAATTCGCCCGCCGTTCAGGATCGGCGCACCACATACCATCACGGCGATTTGCGCGGGCACCTTCTGAGCGTGGTCCGTGATTTGGTGGAACTACATGGTCCTGAAGGGTTTTCTGTCGCAGAAGCCGCGCGTCGCGCAGGGGTCAGCACGGCGGCTCCGTATAAACACTTCAAAGATCGCAACGATCTGTTGAATGCGCTGGTGTCTGACGCGATGGACCGCTTAGCGCTCCAAATGGCGCAGGAACGGGATCGTCATCCAAAGGAGTCGATCGAGGCAGTGGCGGGAATCGGCAAAGCCTATATTGATTTTGCCAAAACGGAACCGGGCATCTTCCGTCTGATGTTTGGGTTGACGGAAGGGCAGGAAGAAGACGATGGCCTGCAGGAAAAAGGCGAGGCCTGTTTTGAGATCGTGGTCAGGGCCTGCGCGGGGTATTTGGGGGCAGAAGCTGCCCCAGAAGCGGCCGCGCGGTCCGCCTACATCCTGTGGACCAGCGTGCATGGCCACGCCTTTTTGAGCATCGACAATAAGAACAAGACTGAGGCCAAGGCTCTGGAAGATTGGGATTTCCTGATGACGGTTGCGCGCGCGATCCTTGCAGAGACCGCGGCGTCCTGATGGTTTTATCCAGCGGCGCGACGACGGCGTGATGTGCGCCGGGCAGGGGCCTCATTGTCGCCCGTACCATCGGTTGCTGAAGAAAACGCGCCCAGACGGTCCACTATTTCTTCAAGGGCTGGCGGGTGATCCATGCTGCGCGTATCCAATGCCTCACGCATGTGGCGCAGGTGTTTGGGCATTGTGCCGCAGCATCCTCCGATGATCCTGGCACCACAGGCGCGTGCCATCACCGCATAATCCGCCATCAATTCGGGCGTACCGTCATAGTGAATGTGGCCGTCGACGTATTTTGGAATCCCGGCATTGCCTTTTGCAATGATAGGACGCTCCGGCCCTTGGGCGGAAAATCCCAGAATGGTACGCAACAGATCGGACGCGCCCGTGCCGCAATTTGCCCCAAAGGCCAACGGAGCATGCACCTCCAGATCATCTACCATTTTCACCATGTCCGCACTGGTCAGGCCCATCATCGTGCGACCCGCCGTATCAAAGCTCATCGTGCCAACCCAGTCGAGCCCGGCAAGGGTGAACCCTTCGGCAGCGGCGCGGTATTCTTCGGGAGCAGAAATCGTTTCCAACCATCCGATGTCCGCGCCGCCTGATTTAAGGCCATCTGCGGCTTCATGAAACATTTCAACGGCCAGCGCGTGGCTCAACGTGCCAACAGGCTCCATGATATCGCCAGTTGGTCCAACGGACCCCGCAACGATGACTTTGCGACCGGCGGTGTCTGCTACGTCGCGACCGATTTCGGCGGAAACGCGCGCGAGTTCATGGGTCCGCTTTTCTGCATTGTGGAGTTTGAGCCGGGACGCATTAGCACCAAAGGAGTTGGTCAGGAAAACATCGCTTCCAGCATCAACCGCACCCCGATAAAGCGTCTTGATCTTGCCGGGTTGTTCCGTGTTCCACATTTCTGGCGCGTCACCGGACATCAGCCCCATGTTGAACAGGTTGGTGCCCGTGGCGCCATCGGCCAGCAAAGTGCCTTTTTCCTGCAGTAGATTTATCATGGGATTGGTCATTTGGGGCCTCGCGAAACATCAGGCCCTGCTGTGGCACGCGCAGCGCCTCATAGCAAACTCATTTCATTCATTTTGGTTATGAGTTTGCTAATGAGTGCATTGGTTGGCTGGGTCTTGATTGTCACCCGACGCCGAAGCGCCGGGACTGGCGCTGTTTTAGACCTCGTTCATGAGTTGCGCTTTGGCTTCGACCATCATCTCCGCCATTTTGGCGCGAATGGTAGCCTCATCCGCTTTTGCGCCGAGATCTCCGGACACTTTGCGATAGACATCCTCGTCGCCCGCTTCTTCGAAATCGGATTTAATAACTTCTTTGGCATATTCAGCGGCGTCATCTCCGGATTTTCCCAGTAATTCAGCAGCCCAGAGACCAAGCAGCTTGTTGCGCCGTGCTTCCGCTCGAAATTGCATGTCCGCATCATGGGCATACTTGTTCTCAAATGCATTTTCGCGGTCGTCGAATGTCGTCATCGGCCTGTCTCCTCATCAACATATAGGGCTGATAAACGATATGCGGGTTCAGATGGGTTTGCGCAAGAGCCGCTGGCTTGCAGCGGTCCAGACCTTGCACTAAGAGGGACCTGTATTCAGCCGCAAAACCTGTGGCATGTTCGCGAAAGGACGCCCATGGCCCGGCGCAAGAAAATTTACGAAGGCAAAGCAAAAATCCTCTATGAAGGCCCCGAGCCCGGTACAATCGTGCAGTATTTCAAGGATGATGCGACCGCGTTCAACGCCGAAAAGAAGGCCGTGATTGAGGGCAAGGGCGTGTTGAATAACCGCCTTTCAGAATTTTTCATGACCGGATTGGGCCAGATTGGTGTGCCCAATCATTTCATCAAACGTCTGAACATGCGCGAACAACTGGTGCGTCAGGTTGAGATCATTCCGCTGGAAATCATCGTTCGCAATTATGCTGCGGGCACGATGTCGACCCGGTTGGGCATAGAGGAAGGCACGCAATTGCCGCGCCCGATTGTAGAATATTGCTACAAAGATGACGCCCTGGGGGATCCATTGGTCACCGAAGAGCACATCGCCGCCTTTGGCTGGGCCAGCCAGCAGGACATGGAAGACATCCTGAGCCTTGCGCTGCGGGTCAATGATTTCCTGTCGGGCGTGATGATGGCCGTGGGCATTCGCCTCGTTGATTTCAAAATTGAAGTCGGTCGGATTTATGACGGGGATTTCCAGCGCCTTATCCTAGCGGATGAAATCAGCCCGGACAGTTGCCGGCTCTGGGACATCGAGACCGGCCAAAAGCTGGACAAGGATGTATTCCGCCGCGATCTGGGCGATCTCAAAGACGCCTATACTGAGGTGGCGCGGCGACTTGGAGTGATGCCCAAGAACGCGGCACCCGTTATCAAACCGACGCTGATCAACTGATCGTACCGTCATATTTGCCAATTGAACCGGATCACACGGGAGTTGAGATCACCATGAAAGCGCGAGTGCATGTGATGTTGAAAAACGGTGTTTTGGACCCGCAGGGTGAGGCTGTGCGCCACGCGCTGGGTGCTTTGGGCTTTGAAGGCGTCAACGGCGTGCGTCAGGGCAAAGTCATCGAGTTGGACCTCGCGGAAGGTGCAAGTGAAGCCGATGTAACGGCCATGTGCGAAAAACTACTGGCCAATACAGTGATCGAATCCTATTCGGTGGAGATCACATAATGCACGCGGCGGTTGTTGTCTTTCCCGGATCCAACTGTGATCGTGACCTTGCGGTCGCTTTTGAGGCGGCAGGAGCCAAGGTCAGCCTCGTGTGGCACAAAGACAGCGCATTACCTGCTGGTGTGGATATCATCGGTATTCCCGGCGGGTTTTCCTTTGGGGACTATCTGAGGTGTGGGGCAATTGCCGCGAATTCGCCAATTTGCCGATCCGTGGCCGACCATGCTAACCGCGGCGGTTACGTAATCGGGGTCTGCAACGGCTTTCAGGTGTTGACGGAAACCGGGTTGCTACCGGGCGCTCTGTTGCGCAATGCTGGCTTGAAGTATATCTGTCAAACTGTTGGTTTGAAAACGGAAACATCCGATTCAATATACACGCAAGGGTATAATGCAGGCGATGTGATCAACATTCCCATTGCGCATCATGATGGCAATTATTTTGCCGATGAAGAAACCATTGCACGGCTGCAAGGCGAGGACCGCGTTGCCTTCACCTATACCGACAATCCGAACGGAGCACGGGCGGATATTGCGGGGATTCTGTCGGAAAACCGCCGTATCCTAGGTATGATGCCGCACCCGGAGCGGGCGGCGGATGTTGGCCATGGAGGCACCGATGGGCAAGCGCTCTTCCGCGCATTGGCGAATGCGCTCGTCACGGCGTGACTTGAGCCGGGGTTGCGCTTTAGCGTAGTCTTTTCGCATGGAAAGCACCGTGGATCCAGACCACCAGACCCAGGCGGTCAATTGGCGCGCGCGCATCGCGCTCGGGATTGTGCTGGCTTTGGCTGTCGTGGTGGTTTCTGTAACCAACAAGCTTTTGACGGATCGCTTCACAGAAAGCACTCGAAACCGCGCTGAATTGCGACTGGCGCTTTACAGCGGGAACCTTCTATCGGAGCTGCGCCAGAACGCGATCGTGCCACAACTTCTGGCCCGTGACCCGGAATTGATCGGCGCTCTGAATTCGGCAGATTATACCGCATCCACACGTCGCTTGATCTCCTTTGTGGATGAAATCGGCGCGGCATCTTTGATGTTGCTGGACATTGATGGCCGCACGGTGGCCGCCACGGATCGCAACCGCCTCGGGTCCCCAAATGGCACGGAAGCCTATTTTGTTGATGCCATTCGGTCCAATGCAACGGTTTTCACCGTGGCAGAAACAGAAGCGGGAGGCTATCGGTTCATGTATTCCCGGCGCGTCCAGTCAGGATCCGACGTCTTGGGCGTGATCACGGTTGAGGTCGATCTGCAGAAATTCGGGCGCGCCTGGGCGGGCATCTCGGATGCCGTGATTGTGACGGATAGCACCGGCAATATCATCCTGACGACGGAACCACGCTGGCGCGGGCGCACCGAAGAAGACGCACTGGCCCGCCAAACACCCAAGAACGCCATACAGCGGGCTATTCAGGCCACCGCCGACTGGACCGCGTTGCCGCCCGATGCGTATTTGCAGGGCGAAGCGGTCATGCGGCTGGAGACACGAATTCCATTTCGCGGCTGGCGCATGGCATCCTTTACAACCTACGCGTCTGTTCGCGAAAGGGTGAACGGCGTGCTTGCGCTGGAAATCATGGGATTCGCGATCCTGCTGGCACTGAGTTTCTACGCGCTCAGCCGCCGGAACGCCCTGCGCATGGCGCTGTTTCAGCGAGAATCAGCCGAACTGCGCGCCCTGAACGTGGCGTTGCAGCGGGAAATCGCTGAGCGGAAACGGGTTCAGGAAACGCTTGCTGTAGCTGAACAAACACTTGAGCAATCCAGTAAACTGGCCGCTCTCGGTGAAATGTCCGCGGCCGTCAGCCATGAACTGAACCAACCCTTGGCGGCGATGAAAACCTACCTCGCGGGCGCACGGCTGTTGCTGCGACGCAACCGGCAGGAAGAGGCGCTGTCCTCCTTTGGACGTATTGATGATCTGATCGAACGCATGGGCGGCATTACGCGCCAGCTGAAATCCTATGCGCGCAAGGGCCAGGAAGCGTTTTCGCCAGTAGACATGGGCAATGCGCTGGCTTCAGCGCTGTCCATGATGGAGCCGCAACTGCGCCAGCGACATGTGCAGATCTCTCGTATTATCCCGGATGCACCCGTTGAGGTGATGGGGGATCGCTTGCGCATTGAGCAGGTGATGGTGAACCTCTTGCGCAACGCTTTGGATGCCACCAAGTCAGAGCGGAACCCGACGGTCGAAATCATACTGTCGGCCGGCGAAACAGCGACGCTGACGGTGCGAGACAACGGCCCCGGCATTGAGGACCTCGATCAGTTGTTTGAACCTTTCTACACCACGAAGCAGCCCGGCGATGGCGTCGGTCTGGGCCTTGCCATCTCCTCCGGGATCGTTAACGACCTCGGCGGAAGGCTCACTGCCCGCAATGGGCAGGCTGGCGGGGCAGTATTTGAAATGCAATTGCCGATTTTAGACGGCAAGCAAAACACACAAGCGGCGGAGTAATCCATGACACAAGCAATGAAAATCGCGATCGTTGACGACGAACAGGATATGCGGCAATCGATCAGCCAATGGCTGGCCCTGTCAGGCTATGACACCGAAACTTTTGGCAGTGCGGAGGATGCGCTCAAAGTACTGGGCCCGGAATACCCCGGTATCGTGATTTCTGACATCAAAATGCCCGGTATGGACGGGATGCAATTTCTCAAAAAATTGATGGGAAATGACAGCGCCTTGCCGGTCATCATGATCACTGGCCATGGCGATGTGCCCATGGCTGTGGAGGCCATGCGGGTTGGCGCGTTTGATTTCCTTGAAAAGCCCTTCAACCCGGACCGTATGAATGAATTGGCGAAAAAAGCCACTGGTGCGCGGCGTCTGGTGATGGACAACCGCGCGCTGCGCCGCGAGTTGAGCGACGGTGGTCAGTTGATGAAGAAACTCATCGGTCAAAGCCCGGTGATGGAACGCCTGCGTGAAGACATCCTTGATCTGGGGCAGGCGGATGGCCACGTGTTGATCGACGGTGAAACCGGAACGGGCAAGACACTGGTGGCACATGCGCTGCATGCTGTCGGATCGCGTGCCGGCAAGAAATTCGTTCTGATCAGCTGTGGCGCATATGAGGAAGAGGAGCTGAGCAAGCGCTTGTTTGGTCCGATGCAGCCCGAAGATGCGCAGTTGCCTGCCATAGAGGAGGCGCGCGGCGGCACTTTGGTGCTGGAAGACATCGAAGCGCTTAGCGAAACCTTGCAGGCACGGCTGCTGAGCGTGATCAACGAGCAAGGCTCTCCTGCTGAAACGCGCATCGTGGCGATCTCGAACCTTCAGGAAGCGGGTCGCACATCCGAAGACGCTTTGCGCGCTGACCTGTTCTATCGCCTGGCGGCTCTACGGATCACGGTTCCTCCGTTGCGGCAACGCGGCGAAGACATCCTGACGCTCTTTACCCGTCTCAGTGAGCAGTTCTCGGATGAATACGGGTGTGATGCACCACAGGTCTCTGCACAGGAGGCGGCGCAGCTATTGCAAGCGCCATGGCCCGGCAACGTGCGACAATTGATCAATGTGGCTGAACGTGCGGTGCTGCAATCGCGCCGGGGATCGGGCACAATTGCGTCGCTCTTGATGAACGATCACGAGGATATGCAGCCCGTCATGACCACTGAAGGCAAACCGCTGAAAGAATATGTCGAAGCTTTTGAGCGAATGTTGATCGACAACACAATGCGCCGTCACCGGGGGTCAATCGCATCTGTGATGGATGAATTATGCCTGCCACGCCGCACGTTAAACGAGAAAATGGCAAAATACGGTTTGCAGCGGTCGGATTATCTCTGATCGCGTTGATCCGGGCGCTTTTGTTGAAAAATCTCGTGAAACCGGGGGTATAGGCGCGAATTATGTCTCGAATGTCACATTGCCCATTGTGTTTCTGGACGCTCTCGCATTAATTAGAAGGAAGGAGGCGCGTCACAGGATGATGCACCCCCTCCTGACGAAATTCGCTGTCTTGGGCGCGGTGTGGGACGTATCACGCCACCAGGGCAGGCCGATTGGGCCGGAAACGGCCAACGAACCGCTGATGTGACACAAGGCGACGCGCCCCAAAACACTCAGTATATAATGGATACGAGGCCGCAATCGCGTGCCCGTGTCGGAGAAGAAACGCGATGACGCGCGCCGATGCAGTGAGCAGATACCCCATGGCCCCTCCGGGCCGGGCCAGCCGTGCGTCTCAGATCGCCCTGACAAGACATATTCCGCATCTGACTGATCCTCCGGGGTCATCGGAATCGCGGCTGTGCACATTGGAAATATGGCTAAGAAAATGCTTATCGATGCCACCCACGCGGAGGAAACCCGCGTCGTGGTGGTGGACGGAAACAAGGTCGAGGAGTTCGATTTTGAGTCCGAAAACAAACGCCAGCTTGCTGGCAACATCTATCTTGCAAAAGTAACGCGGGTCGAGCCGTCATTACAGGCGGCTTTTGTGGACTATGGTGGTAACCGCCATGGATTCCTGGCTTTTTCGGAAATCCACCCGGATTATTACCAGATCCCGGTCGCGGACCGTCAGGCGCTGATGGAAGAAGAGCGCGCCTATGCGGAAGCGCAGAAGGCCAAAGAAGACGAAGACGAAAAACCAAAGCGCCGCTCGCGTAGCCGCAACCGGTCCAAGGCGAAGGCTGCGGAGACCACTAGCGAAGATGCTGTGGTCTCTCGTGATGTGGACACCGATCAGATTGACGGCATGGAGACCATCGATCTGGACACCGAAGAGGGATCATCCCCGATGGAGCGGGTGGCGGAAACGCCCGTCGAAGAGCCTTTGGATGTGCCGGAGGAAGAGGACGCAGTCTCTACCGAAGAAACCGGTGATGAAGCCGCGCCGGAAGAGGCAGAAACCCCTATGGCAAGCGAGCCGGAGGAAACGCCCGAAGCGGTCGCCTCAGAGGCCGATGGCGAGGAAGAGGACGATGAGGACGCCCCGGCGCGTAAGTCGGATGCGTCTGCCAAGGATGACAGCATCGAATCGGTGGCGGATGATGATGATCACGAGGACATTCGCCCGGTGCGTAAACCACGCCCGCGTCGCTACAAGATTCAGGAAGTCATCAAGGTCCGTCAGATCCTGCTGGTGCAGGTGGTTAAGGAAGAACGCGGCAACAAGGGCGCGGCACTGACGACATATCTCTCGCTGGCCGGCCGCTATTGCGTGTTGATGCCGAATACGGCGCGCGGCGGCGGGATCTCCCGCAAGATCACCAATGCGGTGGATCGCAAGAAGCTCAAGGAAATCGCTACTGAGATCGAAGTGCCACAGGGGGCCGGTCTCATTGTGCGCACCGCAGGGGCCAAACGCACCAAAGCCGAGATCAAGCGCGACTATGAATACCTGCAGCGGTTGTGGGAACAGATCCGCGATCTGACGTTGAAGTCAGTGGCGCCCGCAAAGATCTATGAAGAAGGTGATCTGATCAAACGGTCGATCCGCGATCTGTACAACCGTGACATCGACGAAGTGTTTGTCGAAGGCGCACGGGGCTATCGCATCGCCAAGGACTTCATGAAAATGATCATGCCGTCCCACGCCAAGAATGTGAAACTCTACACCGAAAGCCTACCGCTTTTTGCGCGTTATCAGGTTGAAAGCTATTTGGCTGGGATGTTCAATCCCACGGTGCAACTGCCCTCAGGCGGCTATATTGTGATCGGCGTGACAGAAGCGCTTGTGGCGATTGATGTGAACTCCGGTCGGGCGACCAAGGAAGGGTCAATCGAACAAACCGCGACCAAGACCAATCTGGAGGCCGCAGATGAAGTGGCACGGCAGTTGCGGTTGCGTGACCTTGCCGGTCTGATCGTGATCGACTTCATCGATATGGATGAGCGCAAGAATAACGCCGCCGTTGAAAAGCGGATGAAGGAAAAGCTTAAAACCGATCGCGCGCGCATTCAGGTGGGACGTATTTCGGGTTTTGGACTGATGGAAATGTCACGCCAACGCTTGCGCCCGGGCATGATCGAGGCCACCACGCAGCCTTGCCAAGCCTGCCATGGGACCGGTTTGATCCGCTCGGATGACAATCTGGCCCTGTCGATCCTGCGTCAGATCGAAGAGGAAGGCACGCGTAAACGCTCCCGCGAAGTCCTGGTGCGTGCGCCCGTCGGGATTGCCAATTTCCTGATGAACCAGAAGCGCGAACACATCGCTCATATCGAGGCGCGTTATGGTCTCTCCGTACGGATCGAGGGGGACCCTGCGCTTGTAAGCCCAGACTTCAGCCTTGAGAAATTCAAGACGGCTACACGCGTTGTGCCAGTGGCTTCTGCTCATGTGGTCTCTGTGGATACTTCATTGATGGATCAAGTTGATGCGGATGATGACGACACTGCGGTTGTCGCGGATGAGGCGCCGGCCGCCCCGGCTCAAGAGGCAGAGCAATCGCGACACTCTGGCGAGCATGGTGAAAGCGACGCAAAACCCAAACGCCGCCGTCGCCGCCGTCGTCGCAGCCGCAACAAATCCAATGGGGTGGAGGCGGAAAGTGCCAACGAAAATGCGGAGAGCCCTGTTCAACAGGATGACACATCAGTGCCCGTTGCGAATGGAGCAGCGGAGGCTGCTGAGCAGACACCGGTTGCGGAAACGCCTGTAGAGGCTGCTCCCGAAAGTGAAGCGGAAAAGCCAAAACCCCGGCGGCGGTCCCGTTCAAGCAAGGCGAAAGCCGAGGCTCTGAGTGAAGCGTCGAAGGAAGAAGTGACCAGTGATGCACCTGCGCCTTCTGACCCCGAGGTTGCTGTCGAAGAAGAGCCAAAGCCCAAAGCCAAGCCAAAACGTGCAAGCCGCGCGAAGAAGCCCAAAGTTGAAGAAACGGTTGATGCAACAAAAGAACCGACGGCCGCAAGTGAGTCAGAAGTGACGACTGAGGTCGCCGTGGCGCAAGCCCCTGTTGAACCCAAATCCGAGCCCGCGGCAGCAGAGTCAGAGCCAGTGGCGGTTGCAGCGGAACCTGTTGCAGAGGCAAAACCGGCCAAGCCAAAACGCAAGGGTTGGTGGTCGCTGGGCGGCTGAGTGCTGATCAACGCAAAAAGAACAAAAGGCGTGCCGTCTGGGCGCGCCTTTTTCTATGCACCCTTTTGAATAACGTAGACTTGCGTTGGTCCGTTTTGGCCGGTTTCAACCAGCGTATGACCCGCCTCAGCGCAGAAGTGCGGTACATCCACAATGGCCGCCGGATCATCGGCATGCATTGTCAGGACATCCCCCATGGACAGTGCTTGCAGACGTTTGCGCGCCTTGAGCACGGGCAGGGGGCACAGCAACCCGGTTGCATCCAAAATATTTTCGCTATCAGTCATGGGGAGTGAAATAGGCGCGATGTTTCAATCTGTCCACAAGGATGTGACTTCAGGTCGCGTGACCTCTTAACACTTATCGGCTAGGGGTGGAGGATGTTTGGAATTGAGATCATTGACGCAGGCCTGCTCCCTGCGATGCTTGTGGCTCTGCTTGCCGGGGTTATCAGCTTCCTGAGTCCCTGTGTCTTGCCAATTGTGCCGCCCTATCTGGCCTATATGAGTGGCGTTTCCCTGAACGAAATGTCGGGTGAAACGGCTGCGCGTCGGCGGGCGGTAATTGCCGCTTTGTTCTTTGTCTTGGGGCTCAGTACTGTTTTCCTGATCCTGGGATTCACGGCCTCCGTTTTCGGGGCGTTTTTTCTGCAGAATCAAGTGCTTTTTGCACAGGCCTCGGGCCTTGTCGTAATTGTCTTTGGCCTGCATTTTCTTGGACTGTTCCGCATCTCATTCCTGGATCAGGAGGCGCGTCTTGATGCCGGCGACAAGGGTGGGTCGAGCTTTGGCGCTTATATCTTGGGGCTTGCCTTTGCTTTTGGCTGGACGCCCTGTATCGGGCCACAACTCGGCGCAATCCTCTCTCTCGCCGCGTCAGAGGCCTCCGTCAGTCGGGGTACCTTGTTGTTGGGGGTTTATGCGGCCGGTCTGGGGATCCCGTTTCTGGTGGCGGCCATGTTCATCACGCGCGCAATGGGCGTCATGAACCAACTCAAGCGCCATATGAAACTGATCGAGCGTGTTATGGGTGGTTTGCTGGTGGTTGTTGGATTGGCGCTGGTGACAGGAGCCTTCACGACGTTCTCTTGGTGGCTGCTCGAACGCTTTCCAGCGCTGGCCTCTCTGGGTTAATCCGGTCCGCCTTGCAAACTCTGTCAAAGACGAGGGCCGCATTTTCCAGAATGAAGGCATGCATTGCGGCACTTAGGTGCCGCGCATTTGGATAACACGACATATTTGGTTGGCGACTGTCCGGCGCTAACATGTACCATCCTGCGTGGGACTGTTCTATGGAGTGACGAACAGCCGGAATCAGAAGGATAACTCAGATATGTCAGACACCAACGCGATGCGGGATCAAATTAAATCTGGCGCGGGATTCATCGCGGCCCTGGACCAGTCCGGCGGGTCGACACCCAAAGCGTTGAGCCTTTATGGCGTTGAACCATCTGATTATTCTGGCGATGCGGAAATGTTCAAGGCGATGCACGACATGCGCGCCCGGATTATTCTTGCTGACGACTTTACAAGCAAAAAAATTATCGGGGCGATCCTGTTTGAGCGCACAATGCACGACACGATCAATGACAAACCGGTGGCGGAGTTATTGTGGAGTGACCGCGGGGTGGTTCCGTTTCTGAAGATCGACAAAGGATTGGAAGAACAGGCGGACGGGGTTCAACTTCTGAAACCGATGCCGGGTCTGGAAGACTTGCTGGCTGACGCAAAGTCGAAAGGTATCTTTGGTACAAAAGAGCGTTCCGTGGTGAATGAGGCCAATGCCAAAGGCGTAGCTGACATTGTGGCCCAACAGTTTGACGTGGCGCGCACCGTTATTGCGGCCGGGTTGGTGCCGATCCTGGAGCCGGAAGTGAATATTCATTCCGAGACCAAAGCCGAGGCCGAGGCGCTTCTTGAAGCAGAAATCGCAAAGCATCTTGATGCGCTTGAGGGCGATGTTGATGTCATGTTGAAGCTGACCTTGCCCGACCAACCGGGCCTCTATGACGGGCTCGCCGCACACCCGCGTGTTCTACAGGTTGTTGCGCTGTCGGGGGGATATTCAACAGATGTGGCATCGGCGAAACTTTCCGAAAACAAACATATGATCGCAAGTTTCAGCCGGGCGCTGACCGAAGGGTTGAACGTGAAAATGAGTGATGCCGAATTTGGCACGGCTCTCGGGGCCAACATCGAAAAAATCTACCGCGCGTCTGTTTGAACGCGTGACAGACGGTCCTGCAAATCGCGCAGGACAAACAGGCGGATCGCGGAGGCCAGCCCCATGCTGTTACCGCGTTCCACATCAATTTCAGCGATCAAGACATTGATGGGCTTTGATTTTTCTGACGCAATATCGCGCAGCGCCTTCCAAAACTCGTCCTCCAGAGAGATAGACGTCCGGTGACCTTTCAAGGTCACCGAATGCTTTATGGGGCGCCGGTTCATGTCTCGCGCTTGTGAGCGTCCAGATTGCGCGCGATCTTTTCGGCTTTGGCTTTCAACAGGTTTTTTTGCGCTTTGCTTTGACCAAAGCTGACGGCGTTTTCGTCAGCCCGCGCCTTGCGCGAGGCCCGGTTGCGTTCTTTCTTGACCTTGTTGAGGTTGATGGGCGTACTCATTTTGGTCCGATCATATTTTCGGGGCGCACGACGCGTTCAAATGTTTCTGCGTCCACGAAACCCAATGAAATCGCTTCTTCCTTCAGTGTGGTTCCGTTTTTATGCGCAGTCTTGGCGACCTTTGTGGCATTGTCATAGCCAATTTCCGGAGCCAGTGCTGTCACGAGCATCAAGGATTCGCGCATCAGCTTTTCTATCCGGTCTGCGTCCGCCTTCAAATCAACCACGAGGTTATCCGTAAATGCTGACGCCGCATCACCCAACAGTTGCATGGATTGCAGAACGTTATAGGCCATCATCGGCTTGTAAACGTTCAATTCAAAATGCCCCTGAGACCCGGCAAACCCTACAGCAGCGTCGTTGCCGAACACATGTGCGCAGACCTGCGTGAGGGCTTCGCATTGGGTCGGGTTCACTTTGCCTGGCATGATGGAGGAGCCCGGCTCGTTTTCTGGCAAAACCAACTCCCCCAGACCGCAGCGCGGCCCGGATCCCAAAAGGCGAATGTCGTTTGCGATCTTGAACAGTGACGCGGCAACGGTTTTCAGCGCACCTGAGATTTCGACCATGGCATCATGAGCGGCGAGCGCTTCGAATTTATTGGGGGCGGTGACAAAGGGCAGGCCGGTGATTTCGGCCATGTTCGCGGCAACCGTCACGTCCCACCCTTTAGTAGTGTTCAAACCGGTGCCCACGGCGGTGCCGCCTTGTGCGAGCTCGTTTATGCGGCCTAAAGCGTCTTTGACCCGCTGGATGCCCATCGCGACCTGATGCGTATATCCCGAGAACTCCTGAGACAGGGTCAGTGGCGTGGCGTCCTGCGTGTGGGTGCGTCCAATCTTTATGATGCCGTCAAATTCCTCGACTTTGGCCTGCAAGGCGGCGTGCAGCTTTTCAAGACCGGGCAAGAGCACGTCGCGCGCCGTCATCGCCGTGGAGATATGCATTGCGGTGGGAAAGGTGTCGTTGGACGATTGCCCCATGTTGCAGTGATCATTGGGATGCACGGGGTCTTTGGACCCGATTTCGCCGCCCAGAATTTCGATGGCGCGATTGGCAATGACTTCATTGGCGTTCATATTGGATTGCGTGCCCGATCCGGTCTGCCAGACCACCAGCGGGAAATTGTCGTCAAATTTACCCTCCACAACCTCGCCTGCGGCCTGCACAATCGCGTTTCCCCGCTCTGCGTCCAGTTTGCCCAAGGCGATATTGGCCTGTGCGCAGGCTTTCTTGATCACGCCGAGGGCGCGCACCACAGCAATCGGTTGTTTTTCCCAGCCGATGGGGAAGTTGATGATGGAGCGCTGCGTCTGCGCGCCCCAGTATTTTTCTGCGGGAACTTCCAGGGGGCCAAAGCTGTCGGTTTCGGTGCGGGTCTGAGCCATGATGTCATCCGTGTTTTTGTGCTACCCGGGGTGTACAGTTGCCTGCGTTGCGGCGCAACAAGGTCTTGGCAATCACGGTCCTGCGCGGTGTTATGATCCAATAGAACGCGTTAGTTTGGATTGCATTGTTGAATAGATGCCGCCGCGTGTTATCTTGTATGGTGCAAGAAGCTCGTCTCGACCCGCCACTCGGCGTGGTTGCGTCGCCAGAAGGATCGGCAACATGTCATCAGCCCCGCAAACGCTCAGATGCTATTTGACGCGGGTCTTTCTGGCGGTAGGACTTATCATGTGTGCGGCGGCCGCTCAGGCGGACATTTCGCGTTTTGTTGGTGTCTATGACGGATCGGCCACGGTCACCTCTGCTGATGGCACCAAACGCGAGCGTGACATGAATGTGGAAATCTTTGAAACACGATACGGGTTCAAGGTGAACTGGACGTCCACGACCTACCGGGCTGATGGATCGACAAAAGCGAAGTCATATTCGATCGAGTTTGTGCCTTCTGATCGCGGCGAAGTCTACGCGGCGGCGATGAAACGCAATGTTTTCGGGCATGACGTGCAGATGGATCCGATGCAGGGAGAACCCTACGTCTGGAGCCGAATCCACGATGAAACGCTGAGTGTATATTCGCTTTTCGTAGCAGAGGACGGCGGCTATGAGATACAGCAGTTCGACAGAACCCTTGCGGATGGCGGATTACGTCTGGACTACAAAAGTGTACGCAACGGTGAAATCCAACGCACCGTTTCCACCTTTCTGACAAAGCAATAGGTTGGGTGCACGGCGTCAAGCCGCAGCATCCTTATCTATTTGCGAAAGCTGTCCAAAGACACAATATCGGCGTCTTTGGCATCTTTTGTGGCCGGCTCATCCGTGCTGGCGGGTGTTTCAGCCGCAGGTTTGACGGCCGGAACCGGCGCTGTTGGCAGCGTGGAAAGCTCTGTTCCGGTGGCCACTGTGTCTTCGCCGTCTTCTTCCTGCGTTTCAAAGCGCAGGCCGAATTCAACAGATGGATCAACGAAGGTCTTGATCGCGTCGTATGGGATGTAGAGCGGCTCCGGCGCATCTCCAAAGTTCAGCGTTACGGCAAACCCGTCCGTGCCAACTTCCAGATTCTCGTACCAATGTTGCATGACCACGGTCATCTCGCCGGGGTACCGGTCTGACAGCCAATCCGCCAACTCTGCATCCGGGTGGCTGGTGTCAAACGTGATAAAGAAATGATGCGCTCCGGGCAGACCATGGGATGAAACATCCTCAAGAACCTTTTTGATGAGGCCGCGCATGGCCTCATGCATCAGGTTTCCATAATCAATGCTGCTGCTCATCGTGATCCTCTGAGCTGTCCCGGTTGCGTGGCTAAAGCATAGCCGATTCCCGCGCAGAGTGAAGAGGCTGCATGCTCAAAATCGCGCACGCGTCAGAACAGGCTCGTCAACACACCCGCCAGTGCCATGATAACAAGCGTTTCTACCATGCCGCGTTTTGATATGAGCATTAGAACGGCCGCCAGACCCGTTAATCCCAGCGCTTTAAAGCTCAAGGACGCCAGTTCCGGTACTGGCGCCGCGTGCCACGTGGCAGTTGATGTTTGTGTAAACAACACGTGAAGGGCGAACCAGATGGCAAGATTTAAAATGACGCCGACAACACAGGCCGTAATGGCGGACAGGGCTGATGATAGTCTTGGTTTGCTGGAAATGATGTCAAGGTAAGGCCCAGCGAGGAAGATCCATAAAAAACATGGCGTGAAGGTCACCCAGAGTGCGACCGTACCAGCGGCGAGGGCGAGACCAATCCCACCTTGGGCGAACCCGGCCAGGAGTGCCACGAACTCAGTGACAAGGATCAGCGGCCCGGGCGTCGTTTCCGCCAGCCCCAAGGCGTCGATCATCTGTGCTGTGGTGATCCAGCCGAAATCCTGAACAACCGTTTGAGTCATATAGGCAAGTACGGCGTAAGCGCCGCCAAATGTCACCACGGCGAGCTTGGAAAAGAAAAGCGCGATTTGCGTCAAGAATACCTGATCCGTTACCCACAGGACACCAACCGGAAGGGCCCAAAGGCTGGCCCAGATTGCAAGGGTTTTCAGCGTGTTTGGTGCAATATCCGCAGCCGGTGTTTCGGGCGGCGTGCCGGTGTTTTGCATCATCGCGCCATAAAGGGCCGCCAGCACAATGATCAGCGGGAAGGGCAGGCCAAAGACGAACAAAGCCACAAAGGCAGCCGCCGCCAGCACCCATGCGTCGCGGGTTGTGAGCGCCTTGCGGGACACTTTCAATAGGGCTTGTAAAACGATAATGATAACGGCGGCTTTGACCCCCTCAAATGCCGCCTGGACCAGTGGCACCTCACCATAGACGGCATAGCCCATCGCCAGCAGAAGGATCACCAGCGCTCCGGGAACAACAAAGAGCAAACCGGCGATCAAACCACCAAGCGTGCCACGCAGTCGCCATCCGGCGTAGGTGGCAAGCTGCATGGCCTCCGGTCCGGGCAGCAACATACATAAAGAGAGGGCGCGCAGAAAACTCTGTTCACTCAGCCAGTCACGGGTTTCGACCAACTCTCGGTGCATCAGTGAAATTTGCGCTGCCGGACCGCCAAAGGACAACAACCCAATGCGACCAAAGACGTGAATTAACTCCTGCGTTGACGGGGCTGTCATGCGGGTGCCTCTTGCCAGTCATGTGTTTCGTTCTGGCCGTCGCGGGCCCACTGATAGAGGGCGTCATAGATCACCATACCCGCGTCCAGTTGCTCCAGGTCGTCCCGAAACCCGCGTGACAGACCCACCGAGAGGGCAAGCAACCCGGCGCATTCCGGGGCCAAAGCATGATCATTTGTGTCTGCGCCCCGGACCACCACGGCCATTCTTTCCAAAGCGGGAATATTCAACCCAAACCCGGCCAGCATATTATCAAAGGTGCAAAGCGCACCGCTGTGGGTCCAGGGTGCGCCGGGAACATCAAAGGCAGTTGCCTGAAATTTTTCGGCAACATTGGCAACTTCGGCGGGCGGTACAAAGAGAATTTGCGCTTTGGGGTCTATAAATCGTCGGATCAACCATGGGCAAGCGATCCGGTCAATCTTGGTGCGCCATTTGGTCACCCAGCGCGTGCCGGTCATGGTGGGAGGCAACTGTGACGCTGGGATGCGTGGCAGCTTGAGTGCGTGCCAGGCCAGATTCCCGCCCTCCAGGGCTTCCGCCCGAATACCAAGCGTACGCAGGAGCGCGGCGGCACCATGGCTGAGTTTCAAACCTTTCTGGCACACCACGACCACATGTTTGCCCGGCAGCTCCGGCGCAAGCTCTTGGATGGATTGATGGGGGCATCTTTGTGCGGTCGGTATCAAGTAGGGATCGTCGTTGAAATCTTGCTCTATGCAAACGTCGATGATTACGGGCGCCTGCGGCGTTCCGATCAGTCGCATCAGGGAATTTGGGGTGATCGAGGCAAATTGTGCCATGAAATGCATCCTTATGTCGTCTCAACAGGATGCGATACTTGGGCCTGAGCCTCACGGGGCGATCGCGATATCCCCATATCACAGGGGTCGCACGAAAAAGATCATAAGGTCAATGCGAGAATACGTTCACGTCACCGGTGTCGCGCCCGGCAAGAGGCGTGGGTGTTTTCAGGCCATTGGCCTGCCTGTTCGAAAAAGCAAATGCTGGGCAGCTCTCAACTTTGAGGTTGGCGTCAAATCGCAGTATTAACTGCTGACAGGTTTTGATCGGCACCCCTTTCGACGCCTTGGTGACCTTGATCCCCGACATGGCGCTCAACCCATGTTCGTCTTCAATCCTGTGAAGGATTGTTACCATGATGTCGATCACAAGAGTTTGCAAAACACAGACCCATTCGCGCACTTCAGCTGGTTCAATGCCAAATCTGGGCGCGATGTAGTGATTGGTGGGGGCTGCCACGAAATAGACGTCAATCACGCCCAGATTGTCATCTTCCCAGATGTCGTTGTACCACTGGTTCAGAATTTCAGCCCTGAACACAACAACCGGTCAACAGGGATTAGCCTCCTTAAATTTGAGAACATATCCATTTCCACAAGCTTAACAAAAGCTTCCAGGTCGCTGAATTCATTGGGTAAAGTGCAGGCTTCTGTTGCCAGGTGCCTGCGAACCCCGCCTTAGGTCGCTAAACGTAAGGACTTAGATTTCAGTATCTCAGGTCGCTTACGCGGCCATCGCTACTGGAGCACGATTGTCATTTGCAATTGTACATGTTTCGCCGATAACGGTGGCAGACAGCCGAAACAAAGCAAACCCCTTTAGACGTTCGTCGATCCTATTTCGACCCCATGATCCCCAAATGAAGGATGTTTGGTGGAGTCGCCGGGTACCGCCCCCGGGTCCGATCCGCTTATTGCGAGCGCGTTTATGTCCATAGTCCCGAAGGACATCTTAAACATAGGCGCAACTGCGTCTGATCACAAGGGACACCCGCATGGGGCTGATCGCATTATCGCGCTCAATTTTAAAGGTTCCGGTCTTTACAGGTTGGCAGCAAGGAACCACAGCGCCAAGGCTGCTTCGATCCCACCAAAAATCAGGACTTTGCGCAGGGGCGGTTTGTCAAAAATCAGTGAGGCGACACGTCCGGTGGCTGCCCCGGCAAAGGCAAAGCCGATCATTGCAAAAGCGATGGGCGTTTGCATCCAGAGCGCGGCCAAACCTGCAACAACGAAAAGCCCGCCGACGGAGGCGCGCATTTCACTGAGACCCATAGTTGACACGGTTGGCGCCAGATCCAGAGCCGACGCGGTATAGCGCGGGGCCAGAAACCCGAAAAGGCCAAAGCCAACGGTTAGAAGGCACGCGATTGTGTTAAAGACGTCGATCATGCGCAAGAGGTAGCAGTCTTTTGCAGGGGCGCAAGAGGCGGCGTTTGCATCGCTGGGGACCACGGTTGCCAGTTTGGACGCGAATCATGGGTTAATCCCAACGGGGCAACGGCGCGGCATCATGCACCCGGCGTACACACCCTGTACACAGACTGTGCACCGCCTCTGTGCCGGTGGGCGATATAATGATGCGTGCGGCGGAATATGTGAAGCAATGGTTCACCGCCCCTATGTGGGGAGGCTCGTTTGCGAGTTTTTGGTTTGAGCGGGTGCCCTTGAGACGAAAGCGCAGGCGCGTTTTTACGATTTTTAGACCAGAGCCTGCCTCTCGGGCCTGCTGCAGCAGCGATTGGCAGGGTACTCTGATATTGCTCACCTGGATAGTGGACGCGGGCGCGCACAGCTTTGTCAGTTGTGATGTTTTCGATCTGCCCGACTGTGAAGCAAGGTTGGGCCCTGTTCAGAATTTGATCATGGGCCGAAAGCGCTCGTTCGGCATGGTGCGCGCCGCGCGCGGGCAAGGGCTTCGTCCAAGCGCTGTTTTCATTTGCTATGGGCATCCTGCGTTGGCCATCTGCGGATGCGACGCGCTTTATGATGGGTGCAATTGTCTCTGGGAACAAATTCGCCACCTTTATCTGGCCCATATGTCCGGATCGATTGTCCGTCTTGTTCGCGGTTGAGCCTAAAGACCAACTGCTGTCCATCTGGGCAGATGCGGGCACCGGCTTGCATGGTACAGGCAATGGTCGCCAGGCCGACTGGCCCGCGCATTAACCCAAGGGGCCGGATGTTTGGGCAAAGAGACCGCATTTCCTACCTCATCTCGGGTCGGGATTTCCGGGCGCTTGCCGCTTTACTTCTCAGCCATGGCCTCTATCCGACCAAGGGTCATGGCAAGACGGGGAGCGAGCTTTGCGTCGCAAACGTTCGCAGATCAATCTGCCGAGAGGACGGCGTCATCTATGGGCGTCCCGATCATGGCCGCGCGGGGTGACGGTGCGCATGCCGATCAGGCGGTTCTCGGCTTCAGCCACTGTTTGCAAATTGCTGCTGAAGACGCGCGCAATGCCGAGCTTCGTTTCCGTGCACCGCGCCCGGGTTTCTCGGCGAGACATCTATTTTGCCCGTTTCATCCGCACGCTTGTCGATTGAGCTATTACCCGCAGACGTTCCAGTTTGGGCAGGGCGCGCGGCATCCGCGGTTCCTCCTGCTCTAATCTGGTCGGGTCGAACGCTTCATCAGCGCGATCCGGATTGCCCGGGTAACATTCAATAGCCCTATGGATCCCACTCCTTTTTGGCGCAGCTTGCCTCGCGCATGTCTTTGCCGTGGCATCCGCCGCCTTCACCCGGGCCGCATAAATGCCGACAAGGTTTCCATCGAACGGATCCGTATCGTGGCAAGCAAGCATCGCACCGCGCGCAAGCCTTGCGGATTGCTTGATCTTTTTCAGCGCCAGTGATCTTCGAAAACAATTATTCATCGCTCAAACACCTCGCGCGTTCTGCGATGGTTTCGATGTCGGGTTTCAATGGGAATATCAGCCAAATCCGTCCCGGATTGCGACCACATGTCCGTGCCAGCCGATGCGACATCTGGGGTTGGTTCACCTGCCCATGGAGACAGCTGCGCACCTCCTCAGAGGCATCCGGGGTGGATCTGTGGCGGCAGGTTTAATCCGAAACCCAACCGTTCACCGCCAAGACTGCAGCGGGCCCGGTCTGTCGCGCCATACCCCTGCAAATACTGCGGTCGCAATCCCTCTGCTGACCCGCTACACCTTCGATCATTCGCGCCATGACATCTCATCTACACATGCAGCAATCATCACGCCTTCAGAGCGCGGCGGCAGTTTTTTCAAAAGCCTCGAACGGAGCACGCAGGGAGATGTTCGCTGCTCTGTTCGGCATTAATCTGTAAGCAGATGGGGGCGCCTATATCTGCCTTGTTGTCCTGCACCCAAGGATGCAATTTCCTGCGACCCACTCGGTCACACAACAGGCTGTGATGTTGCCGGATGACGCGCGGGATCTTTTTGGCACTGCGCCAAACACATCAATGATCCAGTCGTCGGGTGTAACGTTGGTGTCGCGTTGTTCACCCGTTTTGCTGAGGACATGCGGGTGGGCAAAGGTCCGGATCTGACTGACTTCACGCGGCTCATCTGTTGAACCGGGACGCAGAGCAGCCTGGATGCAACCCGCGTGGCGCAGTTCAATTCACGGACAAGGGCCTGGTGTTTGACACATATGACGAGCCTGCTTGAGGGTTGAGGAAGTTCAAAACCAGATCGCCCGCCTGACCGCAGATACGCAAGGCAAATCGGTCTTCTGCAGGTTCTCGCGCCCATCTGCCAATATCACGGATTTGCACCAGTGGAATTTGGGGACCGCAAATAGCTGGGGTGGGTCGTCGCTTGAGGTTGGCACCGCTGACATGCAAGTAAACTCGGTTTCTTTCCCGGTGGATCAGTGCATGTCGACCACCTTCGACGATGGACAGGGGGCGCGAGGCGTTTTTGCGACCGAGTTTTTTAAAGCAAGTTGCGGCGCGCCAGCCCGATACGGGTCCGGTGTCATGAGCTGGCCGTTCCGGAGTCTGATTGAACCTGCGCGCTGCTTTTTTCGGTGATGTCTTCGCCGTTCTCACGATTGCTTGCCGAATTGGCCCTGTGACGCGTGCGTTGATGGTGATGCGATGGTCCGTGTCGATCCGGGCGATTTTACAAGAGTTGATGACCGCGCTTGCCGTTCCCGAACCCAAGGCGGGACAAGGTTCATCCATTGAGCGCCGCTGTCCATTGAGCGCCGCTGTCCATGGCCGCGCGGGATCGGCGGAGGATGTGAATTTGGGTGGGGCGATTATGGTGATCCAAAAGGCGGTGTAGTCTCACAATTTGACTTACTTACGGTGGAAAGAGGGCCGTGGGCGGTATCAATTCGCGTCAGAGCCCCTTCCGCGAAGCTACCGAATATTGTCTCTTGGCATCTGATTTGATCCGGCTGGAGCCAGTTCCATGCGCTGGCAATATCTGCGTGAACACCAAGCGACTGCCGGCTCAAATAGAAGGCGCGGAAGCTCGCTGTCGTTGAAATGCCTAAGTGTTTCCCGGATGTGGGGGGCAGGAGAATCCGCTCATGGGGTCTGTTCTTCGCGATGATCGAATGCTGCGGGAGGCAGCTCTTCGCGCGACCGGCGTTATAATTTGATACCCAAAAAAATAGCCGACATCTGCGTATTGATCGGCAGTTTTGGCACAGCGGTGGGCGACCCATGTGGCCGTGGAAAGTGATCAAATGCGTACGGAACATTCAGATCGAGGCAGCGCTGATTTAGCCGCAAAAGATGACCTTGAGAGAAGAGGGTCCGCCAACAAGTACCGACGAAACACGGCCGCTTGCGCGTCCTGCTTTGGTGCTATCCTCGCCATTACCTATGCGACGCGCCGGAAGTGACCGGACGATCGGCTCGTCGATCAAGCGCGCGTGTTCAACGAAACCGGCTCAGAGGAGGCGGTCCGAAGCCGGACCAGCGGGCGCAGGCCGTCACCGTGCATTTTTGTCCGCGCGTGCGGCAAAGACGCTTTGCGCCAGTGCCTGGGTTTCAGCCTCCAGCGCCGTCAAAGCATCGCTGGTTTCTGCGCCGTTTTGTGCCTCCAGCGCATCGGCGATATCCTTGTGCAACCCGATGATCCGCGCACGATCACGCGCGGTAAAGGTGATCATGTTCATCAGGGGCTGCATTGCTTCGACCGCGCCGGCGAGCTGATAACTGAGCACCAGATTACCGGTGCCATCTACAAGCGCGCGGTGGAAGGCGACGTCCGACGCACAGAAGGCCTCATCTGTCAGTCCGGGCTGGTTTTGCCGGTGAATTTCGGCACGCATTGTGGCCAGATGGTCCGCCGTGCGACGCTCCGCTGACAGTGGCGCACAGGCCCTTTCGAGCGCGTAACGCGCTTCGCAGGCGGTGCCAAAACTGACCGCGTTCATGCTGAGTAACAACGTGGAGGTTGTGATCTGCTGGGGGTAGGCGGCCTCGTAACTCAGCCTGTTGACAAAGGCGCCGCCCGTCGCGCCGCGTTGCGTGCGGATCAGCGATTGTGCGGCCAGCCGTTTCAAAGCCTCGCGCACGGTGGGACGGGACACTTCAAACTGCTCTGCCAGTTCCGCCTCGGACGGCAGGCGTTCGTCCACAATCAATGTGCCGGCAACAATCGCATCGCGAATGGCACCTGCAATCTGCGCGGAAAGGTCGGCGGGGCTGTCAGGGTCAATTTTCATATGTCTTACATTTAATGTTTGATCGTTTTCTAATTGTCTGGCATTTGATTGGCAAGAAAAAGGACTCATCTCTTGCACGTCACCCTGCGATCCACTCTCTGGCTGGGCTTTTTCGCGGCAATATTGGCCGCGTGGTGGGTGATGTTTGCCATGAGCATGGACATGGATCTCGATGTGCTGGGCCGCCCCGGTGAGATGGGCGCGCGCATGGCGGCGATGGATCCACGCATGCCAATGTATATGCCAATGGCCAATTTCGGACCGCTCTTTTGGATGTGGGCGATCATGATGGCGGCAATGATGTTTCCGACGCTGGTGCCGACCCTGCGCGCCTATGAGGATCTCATGCACAGCGCCAATGGGTCACGCGCGGGCTGGGTTGGCGTCTTGCTGGGATATTTCCTTGTCTGGGTGGGTTTCGCGGCCCTGATCACGGGAGTGCAACTGGCGCTGCTGTTTGGCGGCGTGGTGGACATGCTGGGCATTGCGAAATCGCCGTGGTTTTCAGGCGGGTTACTGCTGATCGTC
Organism: Paracoccaceae bacterium; assembly: GCA_033344815.1. Taxonomy (NCBI): domain Bacteria; kingdom Pseudomonadati; phylum Pseudomonadota; class Alphaproteobacteria; order Rhodobacterales; family Paracoccaceae; species Paracoccaceae bacterium. The sequence continues at coordinate 89,552 of JAWPMR010000001.1, forward strand.
GGGTTGTTCCAATTCACCCGCGCCAAGGAAATCTGCCACGGGGTCTGTCACGCACCGGCAATGTATTTTCTGGGCCACTGGCGCACCGGTTTTGGCGGCGGGCTACGCATGGGTCTGGGCCTCGGCGCATTTTGTGTGGGCTGCTGCTGGGGCTTTATGTCTCTGGGCTTTGTCGGCGGAGTGATGAGCCTCGCGTGGATGGGGCTGGCAACGCTGTTTATGGTGCTCGAAAAACTACCACAAATCGGGCATTACGTTACAAAACCAATGGGGTTTGCCCTGTGTATCGCGGGCGTCGCGGTCATGGGCTGGCCCTTGTTTATGGGAGGATAAACCATGGCAACGAACAGACGCGAAGATGCGGACAAGCTGCCGATCAGCCAACGGATTGATCAGCGCATGCCCAATCCGAAACGCCGCCAGTCCACGCCGACAGAATGGGCCATCAAGGGCGAGTTGTTTCTCAATTGTTCCTGCACGGTGTTTTGCCCCTGCGTGGTCAGCCTTGGCGCGCACCCCCCCACAGAGGGCCATTGCCATGCGTGGATGGCGATTGCCATTGATGAGGGCCACTATGAAGGTGAAGACCTGGCGGGGCTGAACATCGGTCTGCTGGTGGATATTCCCGGCCGTATGGGCGAGGGCAACTGGAAAGTCGCGGCTTATGTGGACGAACGCGCAACCGGCAAAGCCTACAACGGGATTTTGCAAATCTTCAGCGGTGCTGCGGGCGGGACGACGGGTTTGTTCACCATGCTGGTGAGCGAAATCATCGGGGCCGAGCGCGCGCCGGTTGAGATCGTGCGCGAGGGCAACCGGCGCTCCATCATGATCGGACGCAAAATACAGGGTGAGATCGAAATGGTTGCGGGCAAGGACCCTGCACACCCCGTCATGGTCAGCAATTCCAAATACTGGATGGGCCCGGATATCATCGCGGCGACGGGCCTCAAAAGCCGAGTGCGCGATTACGGTCGTATCTGGGATTTCGGCGGCAAGTCGGCAGAGATCTGCCCGATTGATTGGAAAGGCCCCAAACCGTGATTGATCCGGGTTATGTTCGGACAATGGCGCGCTATAATACGTGGCAAAACAATCAGTTGATGCCTGTTCTTGAAGCGATGCCGCATGACGAACTGATCAAGGATCGCGGCGCGTTTTTCAACAGTATTCTGGGAACTGCGAACCATTTGCTATGGGGCGATACGATATGGATGAGCCGGTTTGACCCATCTGTGCCGGCGCCCACCATTGCTGGCAAGGACGCGCCGGATTTGCATCCGACAATCACATCGTGGTCGGCGGACCGCTTTCGGGTTGATGGCAAAATAAGGTTTTGGGCGGACTCTCTGCGTGCGCTTGACCTCAAAGGTGATCTCACTTGGTATTCCGGGACACTGGAAAAAGAAATCACGTCTCCTTTTGCCATGAACGTCGTTCATTTTTTCAACCATCAGACACATCACCGCGGTCAGATCCATGCCATGTTGACGGCGGCAGATCAAAAAGCACCGGTGAGTGATCTGGCTTTCATGCCAAAGGATGCCTGAAATGGCGCTAATTTCTCCCTCACGCAGGCTGCGCAGGACCCATTTTTCCGCTGGTGTCGAAGCGGCGGGCGTCAAGGCCTACACGGTGTATAATCACATGCTTTTGGCAACGGTGTTCGAAAGCGTTGAGGCGGACTACCATCACCTGAAAAACCATGTGCAGATCTGGGACGTGTCCGTGGAGCGTCAGGTCGAATTGCGCGGACCCGATGCCGCGCGTCTGATGCAGATGCTGACCCCGCGTGATCTGCGCAGCATGTTGCCGGGGCGGTGTTTTTACGTGCCCATCGTGGATGAAACCGGCGGCATGCTGAACGATCCAGTGGCGGTGAAACTGGCCGAGGACCGGTGGTGGATATCCATCGCAGACAGTGATTTACTGTTTTGGGTCAAGGGGATCGCCAACGGCTACCGCCTCGATGTGCTGGTGGACGAGCCCGATGTATCACCCCTGGCGGTGCAGGGTCCCAAGGCCGAAGAGTTGATGGCGCGTGTCTTTGGCGAATCGATCCGGGATGTCCGCTTCTTTCGCTTTGGTCTGTTCCAGTTTGAGGGTCGTGATCTGGTAATTGCGCGCTCGGGATATTCCAAACAGGGCGGTTTTGAAATCTACGTACAGGGTGGTGATCTGGCGATGCCGCTGTGGCATGCCTTGTTCGCCGCCGGCGAGGATCTCAATGTCCGTGCCGGGTGCCCCAATGCGATCGAACGGATTGAGGGCGGTCTGCTGTCCTATGGCAATGACATGACAGATGACAACACGCCGCATGAATGTGGGTTGGGTCGTTTCTGTGACACGCAGACCGCGATTGGGTGTATCGGTCGGGACGCTCTTTTGCGCGTGGCCAAGGAGGGTCCGGTGCAACAGGTGCAGGCCATCGCCATTGACGGTGACGCGGTGCCGCCCTGTGATCGGGTCTGGCCGCTGTTTGCTGGAACGCGCCGTGTCGGGCAGATCACATCGGCGATCTGGAGCCCGGATTTCAGCACAAACGTCGCAATCGGCATGGTTCGGATGACCCATTGGGACAGTGGCACCAAACTCGAAGTTGAAACGCCTGATGGCATGCGCACGGCCACCGTGCAGCCCGGATTTTGGGCATGATACCGGCTGTTAGGCCTGTCGAAAACAAATGGGAAGAATCCCGGAATGGAGACTGAAATGTTCAAGGCACTTGTGGTGAACAAGGATGAAGACAGCGGCAAAACGTCAGCCGCTCTGGAAGATCTGTCTTTGGATCAATTGCCGGAGGGTGATGTCACGGTGGCCGTGGAGTATTCCACCGTGAATTACAAAGACGGGCTGTGCGTTGGGCCGGGCGGTGGATTGGTGCGCAAATACCCGCATGTGCCCGGCATTGATTTTGCAGGCACTGTCGAGGCATCTGATGATGCGCGCTACAAGCCGGGCGACAAGGTGGTGCTGACCGGCTGGCGTGTGGGCGAGGCGCATTGGGGCGGCTATGCACAAAAGGCGCGGGTCAAGGCGGATTGGCTGGTACCCTTGCCGGAAGGGTTGGATACGCGCGCGGCCATGGCCGTGGGGACGGCAGGTTTCACGGCGATGCTGTCGGTCATGGCGCTTGAAGATCACGGTCTCAAGGCAGGCGATGGTCCGGTGCTGGTCACGGGCGCTGCTGGCGGTGTCGGGTCGGTGGCGGTGGCGCTGCTGGCCTCACTGGGGCACGAAGTCGCCGGTGTAACCGGGCGTCCGGAAACCGCCGATTACCTGACGGGTTTGGGCGCGTCGCAGATTGTCGCGCGCGAAGAAATCAATGAAACGGTCAAACGTCCGCTGGAAGCGGAAACATGGGCCGGGTGTGTGGACGCCGTGGGCGGCGCAATGCTGGCACGCGTTCTGGGACAGATGAAGTATGGGGCGTCCGTCGCGGCGGTCGGTTTGGCGGGGGGGGCCGGGTTGCCTGCAACCGTGATTCCATTCCTGCTGCGCGGGGTGAATCTGCTGGGCATCGATTCAGTGATGCAGCCCTATGACAATCGTGTTCGGGCGTGGAAACGCATCGCATCCGACCTGCCGATGGATAAGCTTGAGGCGATGGTCGTCCCCGCGACGCTGGGCGATCTGCCCCAGCTTGGCCAGGATATTCTCAAGGGCCAGGTCAAGGGTCGCGTTGTCGTCGACGTAAACGGATGACGTGACAGTCGCCGGACTGCGTAGATGTCCTAATTTGAGTTTTTGGATTGAACATGGGTGATTGTCGATTGCGGCGATGGCGTGCTGACATGGCAGGTCAGGACGCTTAGTTCCCTATGCTCGTTTTGAGATATCCCGGTAATTCCCGCGTTCGGGAATGACTTGAGCCACGCGCCGCGCAAGGCACTGTTCGCCACTCTGACGGATGGTGTTGCGCAACGTGTCCTGTGTAGCGGGCTTGCACCCAGATCGGCTGGATAGTTACTGGCGCGTCAATACGTCGGGCATAGAAACGAAAGTAAAAATCTGTTCCGCTTTGTGCATCAGACTCTCGTCATCGGCTGTATGACATCCTCACAGCGCCTTGAGAGTGGTGATTGTTCAAAGAGGTGCTGTTCCCTCAAGCGATCCCAACGCGCAGTCACCTTCAGGATGCGCATGTTCTTTGGCAAGGCACCGGTACGTCGGGCGTAACGCCTGAGGCCATCATGGTTATGGACATGGAAATAGCCTGATCGTCGCGCGCGGCCTGCAATTGTGCAACGTCTAGATACACTGTCTGAGCATGTATCACATGTTTTCGACTGGCGTGATGCGCACAAGTTCGGAGACGCACAAAGGCTGTCGGCATTTGCCGCTGTGAGCAAAAAAATCCGGTATCTCAGGCGCAGGGCTGCGCCATGGTATTGTGTTTGTCTTCAGGTCGCCGCGCTTCCAAAATCAGGTTGCGCAACCACATATTGCGGCCGGAATGCTCGTAGCGACGGTGCCAGACCAGTTCGTAAACGATTTTTGGGACTGGAATCGGCAGCGGAACATGCGCCAACCGCCTGTAACTGAAATCGGCGAGTCGCCGTGGCATGGTCGCAATCAAATCCGTGCCGTGTATGAGATCCCCCAGCATTGACGCCGTCGGCGCAGAGAGCGACACCTGCCGTTCCATACCACGGTCTGCCAGAAACTGCCCGATTTCACTCTTCATCCCGCCGCCAAAATTCACCACTCCGTGGCTGGCTTCCATATAGTCTTCCAACGTCAGGATCGGCGCACGACTGGTCGGATCATAAAACACCACAAGCTCTTCGGTGCCATAAACACAATGGTTCAGCGTGCTCGGAAACTGCAACCCGGCAACCGTGATCGCCAATTCCGCTTCGTCTTGGTTCAGCATCTCGGCGAGCCGACTTCTGGGCGCCAGGCGTCGTACATCCAGGGTCAGACGGGGTGCAAGTTGTGAAATTTGGGCGCGCAAACCTTTGATTTCATTCAGCAAGGCGGGTGTGGGTATCGCAATGACCAAAGGCTTTGTTTCCAGAGCCACATCGTAATTCTCGGTCGTCACCAGCCCCTCAATATCGGCAAGAATGTTTTGAACGCGCGGGAGCAGCGTCAAGGATTTCTCATTGGGGGAGATATTGCGCCCGGTTTTGACAAACAGCGGGTCTCCCAAAGCGGCACGCATTTTGTCGAGGGTGTGACTGATCGTGGACTGATTGAGTTCAAAAAGCGCTGCTGTCCGGCTGACTGAGCCAGTTTGACAGACGGATACAAAGACCCGCAGTGTATGCCCGTCGATGCGCAATAGATCGAAATTTTGCATAGGTTATTTGTGACCAATTGGTTGATCTGGGTAAAGCGCATTCTTTATTGTTTTTACTCACATAGTCGGCTTTTAGGACGGAACTTTTGGATCAAGACGGAAATTCCAAGTATTTAGACGAGATATATGCTCTGAGCGCTATGCTGGAGTTTTCGGCGGACCGCGCGCGCCGTATTGGGGCAACATCGCTGGGGCTCGCCATTGATCAGGCACAGAAAGTTGCGATGCTCGAGATTAAAGGGTGTGCGGCCAAAAAGGCGAGCCGGGCATCGAAACACGCAGAGCGCAAGAAGAACGCGGCGCGATTTGATCCGGTCTAGGCTGGCGGCGAGGCAATTGGAAAAGCGAACACTCGGTAAGAGTGCGTGAGGGTGACCAAACACTTCTGTTTTTGCTTCTGACGTCTCCAGAAGGCAAAGACTGATGACGTCTTGAAATCATCACAGAAGATTTGAAAAGGGCCATTGCTTTCCGGGAAGACTTCTTTCTGCTGGCACGGGTCACAGCCATATAGCGGACGTACCTGCACCAAAAACGCTGAAACACTGCAATGCGCAGTTGCGACGAAAAATGTCGCCATCGCGCAAACTGGCCTCTCCGGTCTGGGTCAATATGCAGGGCAGGACACTCAAACAGGACCCCGTTTTCATGCGCACCCATGCTCAGGCCGTCGTCATCGGAGGCGGCGTTATCGGCTGCTCCATTCTGTATCATCTGACGAAACTGGGCTGGAACGATGTTGTTTTGCTGGAACGGGATGAATTGACCTCGGGGTCCACGTGGCACGCAGCCGCCAATATCCACGGCCTGCACGACAGCACCAATATCAGCCGCATCCAACATTATACGATGAACCTCTATAACGCGCTTGAGGCGGAAACGGGCCAAAGCTGTGGTGTTTTCCAACCAGGGTCGCTGTATCTCGCACAAACCGTAGAGCGTGAACACCAGCTCCGTTTGCAGGCGGCCAAGGCCAAGTTATACGGCATGAACTTCCACGAGGTCAGCCGCGATGAAGCAGAGCGCCTTCATCCGCTGGTGAATTTTGAGGGCATCCGCTGCATCATGTGGGAGCCGGATGGCGGCAATGTCGACCCCTCCGGTGTGACCAATGCCTATGCCGCCGGCGCGCGGCAAAACGGGGCGGAGATCATTCGGTTTTGTCCCGTCATCGGCACCGAACAGCAACCGGATGGCACATGGATCGTGCGCACGCCAAAGGGTGACATTGCAAGTGAGTGGGTGATCAATGCGGCTGGCCTCTGGGGGCGCGAAGTTGCCGCGCTGGCAGGGTTTGAACTGCCACTGCAACCCACAGAGCATCAGTATTTTGTGACTGAGACGATCGCAGAGATTGCCGCGATGGATCGTCGGTTGCCTTCTGTTGCGGATCGCGACGGGGAATACTACCTGCGCCAGGAGGGCAAGGGACTGTTGGTGGGCGCCTATGAAAAAGATCTGCGTTTCTGGGCGGAGGAGGGCACGCCGCAAGGGTTTGGTCACGAGCTTTTTGCCGATGATCTCGAACGGATTGAGGACAACATGATGCGCGCCATTGACCGCGTGCCTGCGGTGGGTGAGGCCGGGATCAAACGGGTGATCAACGGGCCGATGATTTGGTCGCCTGACAGCAATGTGCTTTTTGGGTCGGTCCCGGAACTGTCCAATTATTTTTGCTGCAACGGGATCATTCCGGGATTTTCGCAATCGGGGGGCATGGGGCTTCTGGCTGCGGATTGGATCGTCACAGGCGAAACGCGATACGACATGTTTGCCTGGGACGTCGCGCGGTTTGGAAAATGGGCGGACAAAGCCTTCACCAAGGCGCGGGTCGGGGACCAATACGCCAACCGGTTCAAAATTCATTTCCCAAACGAAGAACGCAGCGCAGGTCGCCCGATGCGCAAACGCACGGCCTATGAGATTCAAAAGGACCTCGGCGCTGTGTTTGGGTTGAACTACGGGTGGGAACATCCGCTTTGGTACGCGGATAAGCCGGGAACCGAGGACACAGATGGCTTTACGCGCCAGAACTGGTGGGAACCGGTGGGGCGCGAATGCCGGATGTTGCGCGAAAATGCCGGTATCATTGATATTTCGAACTTTGCCAAATACCGCTGCAAAGGGCCGGACGCCGAGGCGTGGTTGAACAGTGTCTTTGCCAATACAATGCCTAAATCAATTGGGCGCTCGTGCCTGACCCCGCTGATTGGAAAACGAGGCGGGATCGCAGGAGATTTCACGGTGACACGGCTCGGCGAGGACGAGTTCTGGATCATCGGATCAGGCATGGCAGAGCGGTATCACAAACGGTTCTTCAAGGCGGTTCCGCTGCCTGAAGGCGCCGCTTTTGAAAGCAAAACGGACGCGATGTGCGGTTTCAATGTCGCGGGTCCCAAATCCCGTGACATGCTGCAACGCCTGACCAATGCCTCGCTTGCAACGAATGATTTTCCTTTCATGCGCTCGAAATGGATTGAAATCGGCGGCGTAAGCGTTCTGGCGTTACGGGTCTCGTTTACGGGTGATTTGGGGTGGGAACTGCATTGTGATGCGGGGGATCAGGCGCGTTTGCTGGAGGTGCTACTGGATGCCGCCAAGGATGTCGGTGCGGGTCCCGTGGGATCGCGCGCCTTGATGAGTTTGCGAGTGGAAAAAGGATATGGCTCATGGGGTCGGGAATATTCACCGGAATACTGGCCCCAGGAAGTGGGTCTGGACCGCCTGTGCAAGATGGATAAGGACTTTTTGAACAAGAAGGCGGTTGCTGAGACTCTGGCCAAGGAAGCGCGGGAGCATCTTGTATTATTGGCGTTGGACGCGGCGCAGACCGATGCCTCAAATGCGGATGCAACGGGGGGTGAGCCGATATTCAAAGACGGCGAGGGGATTGGCCGCGTCACCTCCGGCACCTATGGCTATTCGGTCGGGATGAGCCTTGCTCTTGGCTATGTAACGGGCGCTCAGCCGGGTGACAGCGTCGAAGTCATGGTGCTGGGTCAGCCGCACCGCGCCAAGATCCTGCATGAACCGCCCTTCGATCCTTCGGGCGCTCGGTTGCGTGCGTAGACAGGCGGGGGGATATTATCAGAACGCGAAGTGGTCCAAGTTACACATCTCATGAAAAAAGCCGCGCAAAACCAATGCGCGGCTTTAAAGATGTTGGTTTGTTGGCTTAGCTTGAACGCCTACGACGGCGTATGAGACCCATGCCGCCGAGTGCACTCAACAGCATCAGACCAGCTGCAGGTACCGGAACTGGAGCGAGCGAAACATTCTCTGGTGTCAGGGAAATATTGTCGATGCCCCAGCCAATGTTAGGCCGGTTTGCGCCAGTCGGTGACCCCACCGTGCGATTGGTGATTTCAACACTGTCAAACAGGCCGGAATAGCTGATGGTGGTGATCGTGCCATCGCCAGGCGTTGTTGGTGCAACGCCAGCCTGTCGGAAAACACTTCCGACCACGGTTCCCGCATTCAGAAAGTTGAACGTGAATTGTTCTGCTTTCTGGCCAGAGCCATCAATATCGGCAATGTCAAATGTGATCGCGCTTGCCAATCCAAAGGACAGGTTCATCGCGCTGTTCTGGATGAAGTCACCGGTCAGGAAAACGTTACCGAAGGCGCCTGCGGGCGTAACCGAGTCGCTCGGCACAAAGCCGTCGAGTCCACCGCCTGATCCAACCAATTGCAAAGCGTTCCCGTCACCAGACGAAAACGTGATGCCGCCATTGATGTAAGTGGTAGAACCAATAGCCACGGTGACGGCATCGCTTGAGCCAACGGTAGTTTCATTTTCGAAATCAATAACGGCCGCAGATGCGGCGGTTGTCGACACGGCAAAAAGGCCGGCCAATATCGTTGCTTTATACATATTTTCTCCTCATCAGGACCCGCACGTAAAATGCACAAACAGAGCGGGCATCAATTTAACAAACATTAACAGTGGTTAACGTCACTGATGTTTGGCACCCTGTCTAGCAAATTTGTGCCTAAGACGGTGAAATCGACAAACTTCTATCGGGGGTTATGTTCACAAAGGGAACTTCGCAGTCGTTGTGCAATTTAAAGGCGTTTCGAACGATCTCAACGCTTGCCTGACGATAGACATCGTTTTCGTTTCGCCGTTTTTTGACGGTTAGAAATTGCCTATCGCTGGCGAAAATTGCTCGGTCGTCGCGCGGTCACAACGGCCTGATTTTCAATTCGGTGATGCGGTTGCCATCCCGCGCGCAGACCTCAAAGCGAAATCCGTGAAAGGAAAATACCTGCCCAGAGGTCGGGATCATCTGAGCCTCATGGATGACCAGCCCGGCCACCGTATTTGCCTCTTCATCCGGCAGGTTCCAATCGGTGGCTCGGTTGAGGTCGCGGATTGTCATTGCGCCATCCACGACAAACTGCCCGTCCGGGCCGCTGGTCACTGTTTGATTAGCGTCCTGATCAAATTCATCCGTGATCTCGCCGACGATTTCCTCAAGGATATCTTCGAGCGTGATCAGACCCTGCAGCGACCCATATTCGTCCACCACCAGCGCAAAATGCGTGTGGCGACGCAGGAACTGGCGCATCTGCTCGTCAAGGGTCGAGGTCTCTGGCACAAAATAGGGCTTCATCGCCACGTCGATGATGTTGAAGTCGCGCAGGTGACCCGCATCGCCTTCCGGTCCGCCAATGGTTTTATACATCGCGCGCAGCAGGTCTTTGGCGTGAATCACGCCAATGATGTTTTCCTGATCGTCTTTAAAGACGGGCAGGCGGGTGTGGTTCGACGTCAGGCATTGTTCCAGGATCTTTTGGGGGCTGTCATCGGCGTCAATCATTTCAATGCCGGATCGGTGCAACATGATCTCTTCGACGGTGCGGTCATTCAGATCAAGCGCGCCCAGGATCCTGTCGCGATCTTCTTTTTCGACGACGCCCTCGGAGTGCCCCAGATGCAAGGCCCCTGCGATTTCTTCGCGCACGGCCAGAATGTTGCTGTCGGGATCGATTTTCACACCAAAGAGGCTCAGAACACCGCGCACCAGAAGCCGCACGACCGCAACGATGGGGGAAAAAACCTTGACCACAATCGAAATGGGCCAGGATACCATGGAGGCGGCGGCTTCAGAGTTGGTGATTGCATAGGTCTTGGGCAACACCTCGGCGAAGATCAGGACCAGCAGGGTCATGACCAGCGTGGCCAACGCAACACCGCTTTCACCAAAGGCACGGGTAAAAATCACCGTGGCAAGCGATGCTGCCAGTATGTTCACAAGGTTATTGCCCAGCAAGACCGACCCGATCAGGCGCTCGTTATCTTCGGTGATCCTGAGCGCCCGTTTTGCGCCCACCGATCCCTTGTCCGCCTGTGCGCGCAGCTTGCCGCGCGAGGCCGCCGTCAATGCGGTTTCTGATCCAGAGAAAAATCCGGACAGGACCAGAAGGAAGATGATCACGCCACTTGTGATCCAGAACGTACTATCAAGCGTTGCGCTCGCCGTTTCCATTTGGAATGTTACCTTTGAATTTCGATAATAGGGTTATGGGTATCAAGCGTGTCTCAATCAAGAGAAGAGCCGCATAAGCACTGTGATCTGGGCATAATCAACGGCCCGGTGTTGCTGTTTGGCGGACCCTATTCAAACCGACACGCATTGGAGGCGCTTTTGAGCGAGGGCGATGCGGGTGGGGCAACCGGTGCGCGGATGATCTGCACCGGTGATGTGGTTGCCTATTGTGCGGACCCCCAGGCCTGTATCGATCTGTTGATGCGCAGCGGTGCGGCGGTTGTGGCGGGGAACTGCGAAAAGCAATTGGGGCAGGGGGCTGCGGATTGCGGATGCGGGTTTGAGGATGGCAGCGCCTGTGATCTGTTGAGCAGGGGGTGGTATCCGTTTGCCCTGTCCCGGGTTGATGTCGATGGACGCGAGTGGATGAACGAGCGCCCGGACATCATCAGCTTTCAACACCATGGCGCGCGCTATGCGGTCATTCACGGCGGAATTACCGACATTGCGCGGTTCATCTGGCCCAGCGATCCGGAGGCGGTTTTTGCCGAGGAATGGCAGGCGGTAGAGTCCGCAATTGGTCCTGTAGATCACGTGATCGCCGGTCATTGCGGGTTGGCCTTTGTCAAAGAGACAGCGCGCGGGCGTTGGATCAATCCCGGTGTCATCGGGATGCCGCCTAATGACGGGAGGGTGCAAACGCGTTATGCTGTTCTGGCGCACGGTAAGGTTTCTATCCATCACTTGAGCTATGATGCAGAAGCGGCGGCACGTGAGATGCGTGAGGCAGATCTCACACAGGGATATGACGCGGCACTGCTCAGCGGTTATTGGCCGTCAGAGGATGTCTTGCCTGACGTTTTGCGTGGCGCGTCGTTGGCCAGCGGGTGATGGGTCAACACCAATTCTGACAAACGCGCCTCAAGCACATGTGTGTATATCTCCGTGGTCGCCACATCCGCATGTCCGAGCAAGGTTTGGATGGAGCGCAGATCAGCCCCATTGGCGAGGAGATGCGTGGCAAAGGCGTGGCGCAGCGTATGGGGGGTCACCTTACCCGGCGACACACCTGCGGTGACGGCGAATTCCTTGATCAGCAGATAGAAACGGTGCCGCGTGAGATGGCCTGCCGCCGAGTTGGACATGAACAGGAATTTGGAAACCGGTTTGCCCGCACCGCGGCGTTTGTCCTCCAGAGCATCGCGGATTTTCAGCCAATCCGCCAAAGCTTCTCGCGCCGGCGGGGACAGGGGCACCATGCGTTCCTTGCCACCTTTGCCGAGAATCAGCAGCATCCGGGGATCCCCGCGCGCCGCACTCATCGGCAGGCTTACCAGTTCCGAAACGCGCATGCCTGTCGCATAAAGCAGTTCCATCAGGCATGTGTTGCGGGCCCGGTCCTGCTCTGTGCGCCCCGAGGCGCGTGCGGCTTCCAGCAAAAGATCAACCTCTGCCTCAGACAGGGTTTTGGGCAGGCGCTTGTCCCGCCCGGGGCCGGAAATCTGGATCGCAGGATTATCCGGGCGCCAGCCCTCCTCAAAAGCAAAGCGGTACAATTGTTTGATTGCGGACAGGCGCCGCGCGCGTGTGGCTTTGGACAGTCCTTGCGCGTCGCAATTCACCAAATAGGATTCCACATCCGATTTGCTCACGGCCTCGAAACCTGTTTTGCGATGCGCAAGCCAGCTCTCAAAATCCTTCAAATCACGGCCATAGGCCAAAAGCGTATTGCGTGCCGCGCCAAGTTCCGCAGCCTGTGCCTCGAGAAAGGCGGATATCCAATGGGTCTGGGTCATGCGCCAAACCTGTCCAGCAGCAGAATTTGCAAACTCGCGCGCCGCGCTGTGTCCTCAAGCCCGAGGGCGCGCAGCGTGCCAAGCGCTTCAGTCAAGGCACTGGCGTCCCCGGCCGCGCCCTCTTCAAGCGCGACGAGGGCATGCAAGATGACCTCGCCCAATTTGCCTTGCCGCGCCATAGCAACATGTTCGTGGCGCGCGGCATCGGATTTGAACCCATCGATGATCGCCTGTTCAAAGAGGTCCGAAGAAGACAATCCAGACGGATCGCCCGCAGCAACGGCTTGCAGGAAAGGCGCATCAATGTCCTTTGCCGCACTGCGAAAATCTGCTGACAACAGGGATAGGGTCTGGGCAATATCTGCGGACGGGCCAGTCAAGGCGACCCTGTCCAATCGTGGGTGAAACAGTCCCGCAAAAGCGGTTTCCAGTTCCGCCGCCTGCATGGCGGCCCAGGCATCTGGCAGTGTTTTCGTAACCGCTTCTTTCGACCTTGTATCAAGGGCGGTGTCAAAGTGTTGGATCGCTTCAACCCGGTCCCAAATCCCGCCGGAAGCTGCGGGTAGCCGTTCGGTATAGAGTCCAAGCAGGCGGTTGTCGGGCAAAGCGCCGGTTTTAGCCAAGCGTTCTGCGGCCTCCAATTGCGCTTTCCACCCCACCAGATCGCTCAGATCGGCCACAGCATAGGCGCGCGGCAGAAAGCGGGTGGGAAGCGGTTCGCCAACTGTTTCATGAAGTCGAAACGTCAACGGCGTGATCTGTGCCGGCGGGCGCAATGGCGCGAGGCCGTCGAAATACTCCGGATGCAGAAAACGATCCAGCAGCGCAGTTTCCGAATTAGTCATCACGGATAGTGCGCGCGACGTGTCAAAAAGCAGCGCGGCAGTGGACCAATCTCCTTGCCGCGCGGCGCAGAAGATCCGATGTCCGGGTCCCGGGCTCAGGTGTGGTTGCGCGCTCAGGATATTGCAGGCCAGCCATTCATCACCGGTCAGCAAGGCCAAATCCATGTAAGCGGCGAAATGGGCCTTGTCGCGGGTGACATCAGCCTGTTCGATCAGTGCAATTGCGGGATCCAATGCGCCAAAACGTTGGAGCGCCGCAACCCGGGCAAGGGTAAAGAGATCCTCCGCACCGCTGTCGTCCCCGGGTCCGCGTGCTTCCGTCAACAGTGCTGTAAACAACAGCGCCTGTGCCGCAGGCAGGCGAAAATCAGGCAGCTTCGACATTCTGAGGCTGAGATCCTCCGGGTCGCTGGCCTGCCATAAATCCGGCGACAATCCCGTCACCTCGGCAGGCACAAGCCCGATAATGCGCGCAGCCTCCTCGGACAGCGGCTTGACGTCCACAGTCGGCACCAGCCCGGAACTGGCGACAGGTGGCTCACCCAGTGGCATCGCCACGGAGGTCAGTGCGGGCTGATCCGGATTCTGCTGGACCCAATCGATGACGGACAGCGGTTGCTCGCCTGGCGTCTCCTGCGCCATGAGTGACGTCACCAACACGCCGCTCAGCACAAAACAGCAGAGATATGGCAGGGATCTAATTGGCATCCAGCGTCACTGGAACGCGAACCTCATTTTGTGGCGCTGAAAAGTCAGCCCCGAAGTAAGGCCCGATATAAGCATAGCCCACAAGACCTATAAACCCGATCACAATCAGGTATGCCAGAAGTTTAAAGACGCGCGACATTATATTTACTGCCTTGATTGCCTGCCGATTTTTCGAAACTTATATATGGCCTTTCGAGCAATATCACGTCATTCAGAGAAATATGAGCGATTTTCAGCAATCCGTGACGAAAGAAACCCAGACGCGGCCCTTTGTGTTGAAAAAAACCGTCGTGATGGTCGGAATGATGGGGGCTGGCAAGACAGCAGTGGGCCGTACTCTGGCGCAATTGCTCAATGTCAGCTTTCTCGATTCGGATCTGGAAATCGAAATGGCCGCGAATATGACCGTGCCCGAGATATTTGCCCGTGATGGCGAAGCTTTTTTCCGGGCACGCGAGACCGAGGTGATCCATCGCCTGCTTCAGGAGCGCAAATGTGTCCTGTCCACTGGCGGGGGAGCGTTTTTATCCGCTGAAAATCGCGAAAACATTGCGCGCAGCGGTGTTGCGGTTTGGCTGGATGCGGATCTTGAGCTTTTGTGGAGCCGGGTGCGTCATCGTGATACCCGACCTTTGCTGCAAACCGCAGACCCCAAAGCGACCCTTGCCGACCTGTTTGCCCAGCGCGTTCCTGAATACAGCAAGGCGGATTTGCGCGTATCCTGTGCGCCCCCTGTGTCATTGGACAAAATGGCGAAGCGTGTAGCATCCAAATTGCTGACCCGACCGGATGTATTGGAACAAAAGGATGCTTGAAACTGTCCATGTCGATTTGCCCGGCCGCGCATACGATGTTCGGATCGGGCCGGGATTGCTGGAACGTGCGGGCATTGACATCGCGCCCCTTCTGTCACGGCCCAAAGTGGCGATCCTGACCGATGAAACCGTCGCTGCGCTGCATCTGGAGACGTTGAAAGCAGGTCTTGCCCGTGCGGGGATCACAGCGGAAGCGCTGGCCTTGCCGGCGGGTGAGGTGACAAAATCCTGGGGTCCGCTGGAGCAAAGCGTGGGCTGGTTGTTGGACCAGCGCGTGGAGCGCGGCGACATGGTGATCGCATTTGGCGGCGGCGTGATCGGTGACTTGGCGGGCTTTGCCGCCGCCATCCTGCGCCGTGGTGTGCGGTTTGTGCAGATGCCGACCTCGCTTCTGGCGCAGGTGGACAGCTCGGTGGGTGGCAAGACAGGGATCAACGCCACGCAGGGCAAAAACCTGATCGGGGCATTTCATCAACCCTCGCTGGTGCTCGCGGATACGGGCGTTTTGGGCACGTTGGAGCCGCGTGATTTTCTGGCGGGTTACGGCGAGGTCGTGAAATACGGCCTGCTTGGGGATGCTAGTTTTTTTGACTGGCTCGAAGAGCAGGGACCAGCCCTTGCCGCAGGAGACATGCAGGCCCGTGTCGAGGCGGTGCGCTGGTCGGTGCAGATGAAGGCGGATATCGTCACGCGCGACGAAAAAGAACACGGGGACCGCGCGCTGTTGAACCTGGGACATACATTCGGCCATGCGCTTGAAGCGGCGACGGGTTACTCAGACCGATTGCTGCACGGCGAAGGTGTCGCGGTGGGTTGTGCGCTGGCCTTTGAATTGTCGTCTCGTTTGGGGCTGTGTTCGCAAGAAGATCCCAGCCGGGTGCGGGCGCATCTCAAGGAGATGGGCATGAAAACCGACATTTCCGATATCCCCGGAGATTTGCCGGATGCGGATGGGCTGCTGGATCTGATGGGGCAGGATAAGAAGGTCGAGCAGGGGGTTCTGCGCTTTATCCTCGCGCGCGGCATCGGCAAGGCATTCATCACGTCCGACGTGCCGGGTGATGCAGTGCGCGGCGTATTGAAGGATGCTTTGCGCGGGCGTGCCTAGGCGCGTCGCAACACCATGCCGAATTTGTCCTCACAATCAAATCCCAAGGCTTCGTAAAACCCGCGCGCACCGCGTTTCTGACCGGTCAGCAACATGATTTTATAGGTGTTTTGCGCCCATGCTGCATCTATGGCGGCCTGCATGACCTGTCGCCCGATCCCGCGCATTTGGAACTTGGGTGTCGTCGCAACGTTTTCGATCAGCGCATAGGGGCGGGCGTCATGGGTCACATTGGGCAGAATATGCAACGTGCACATGGCAACGAGCCGACCATCGATTTCGGCCCCGAAAATGAACGTCCCGGGATGCGCTAAAACAGCGCAAATATCGGAAATTCGCGCTGTCTTGGGACCAAAGGTCAGTTCATTGTAGAGCGTGACCAGCTGATCGGCATCCGACCGTTTGAGCGGCCGGACCAGAATATCCTCAGAACGGGATTTCATCATCCAGATCGCGTGAAGGTGCCGGGCTGCCGCCGCCTGAGCTGCTGCTGGACCGGTCATCATATCCCATGGACTCCGGGCTGCCACCGCCACCGCCGAAGTTGCCGCCACCGCTTGCGCCGTCACGACCGTCCAGCATGGTAAGCGTGCCGCCGTATCCTTGCAGCACGACTTCCGTGGAATAGCGATCCTGACCGGACTGGTCCTGCCACTTGCGGGTTTGCAGCTGCCCTTCGATGTAAACCTTGGACCCTTTGCGCAGATACTGCTCTGCGATGCGTACAAGGCCTTCTTGGAAAATCGCGACCGAATGCCATTCAGTGCGTTCCTTGCGTTCGCCGGTATTGCGGTCTTTCCAGGTCTCAGAGGTCGCAATGCGCAAGTTGCAGACCTTGCCGCCGTTTTGGAAACTGCGCACTTCAGGGTCACGCCCCAGATTGCCGATGAGAATTACTTTGTTGACTGAGCCTGCCATGATGCCCCCTTTGACGTCTGGATTGTGATGCCTCGGGTGCTGCGCGAATCCCGAAAGTCCGAATTAGGGTGTTTGTATACCGGGCGCGAGGATAATTGAACATCGCTATACTGTGGGTTGTACAATCATTTTCATGCGTCAAAACGCTGGATTGCGGCGTGGTTTCGGTATATCCGGATCGTGGATGAGGGAAATCAGCAAGATATTGGCCAGACTGGCATTTAGCTGCGCGGTGATCGTGGCATTTGTGATGGTGAGCGTTCCGCTTGAGGCGCAAACCCTCTCCAGTAAGAACCGTGCCAAGCTGTTTTCTTCACAGAAACGCGTGCTCGATACCCGTGCTGCCGGGCAGTACAAGAACTCGGTCAGACTAAAACCGCCAACCGTATATACGCCCAGCAAATGGGCAAACCCTGAATATGAGGGCCGGTATAGAGGCCAGTTTCTGGAGATGGCAAAACGGGCGGCGCGCAAACACGGTGTGCCGGAAAACCTGTTCCTGCGGCTTGTGCAACAGGAATCCAACTGGAACCCCACAGCCAAATCTCACAAAGGGGCTTTGGGTCTCGCCCAATTGATGCCGGGGACCGCACGGAGCCTTCGCGTAGATCCTTTGGATCCGGAGCAAAATCTGGAGGGTGGCGCGCGATACCTCAAGACGCAGTTCCGCGAATTTGGCTCATGGCGTCTGGCCCTGGCGGCCTACAATGCGGGACCTGGCGCGGTGAAGAAGTACGGCGGTGTCCCGCCCTTTAAAGAAACCCGCAATTACGTCAAAATCATTGGCGGGCAATAGCACTCGAACCGCTTATCCTTCAATGGTGTGCAGGCTGTCTTGCGGCCTTGGTTTCCCTGCCTGACCTGTACGGGTGATCGTTTCGTGTTGTCATACAGATGGCGTAACATCTGCGCTCTCCGTTGATCTGGCATAAGACCAGTTTTTACACTCTTGCTGCAGCGAGGCTTTGTGACAGTGGGTCCGCGCAGGGCCCTGTCACGCCTCCATGAATCGCATCGAGCACAGATTGTCTCAGCGAGAGACCGCTTATCGAGTACTGAGAGTAACCTTTTGTTAAAATGCATTAAATTTTGAAATCTGTGAATTAGATTCCATTGATGTCTGCCCAAAACTGCCGATCCGGTGGCGGTGAATGGAACAATTTCAGGCCGCCTTTGTTTTCTCCTCAGTGCTTGCGGCTCATCCCGCCAGTGCGGATCAACTGCACGAAAAGGAACATCACGATGTTCGATTTAGTAAAGAATACGGCGCTTGCAACATCCATCAGCCTGTCGGCTTTCATGGCCTCAGGGGCCCTCGCCGGGACCGGCATAGGGGCGATTGATGTCAAAACCACATTGGAAGCGCCCCAAGGCAGCAATGCCCTCGACCTTTACCCGACAATTGCCGACGACTTGACGCGCGAAATCATGCAACGGGTCGATACAACCACTGATCCCACAGCGCCAATCATCTCAGTCACGATCAAAAAGGTTAGTCTGGATGGCGATACCATTCTGCCGGACTCTGCTGAGTTTAACGAATTGCAGGGCGTTCTGTCCTATCAGGGCGGGAGCCGTCAGGTGGTCGAGCCAATCAATCTTTCGGCGCACACTGACCTGCAGTCGATGCCAGAGGGTTACGTCGTCAAAACACCAAGCGACGCCGATTTTTACAACGCAATGATTGTCACCTTTGCCGAACGCGTGCTGGAGTTGGTGCCAGCCGAAGATGTGAAAATCGACGGTTAGGATAGTGCTTTAACGAGTGGTCATTACCCGGTGTTCTGCCAACCCAATGGGTGATGACAATTGGTCCCGCCAAGGCTCACCGTCCCGTGGCCTGAGGTGGTAAACGGCGCAGATCAGTCCCCGATCTGCGCCGTTTTTCCGGTCGATCTGCTATTCTGCGGCCACACCGACTTCGATCACGGGATCCATCTCTGCCAGCTTTTCATCACTCAGATGGCATTTAATTTGATGATTTCCGGGCAACATGCGCACCGGGGGCATGTCGGTTTCACACAGCCCGCCCGGAACCTCAGATTTCCAGCGACAGCGTGTCTGGAACGGACAGCCCGAGGGCGGGTTCATGGCAGACGGAATATCGCCTTCCAGAACGATATGTTTCTTTTTCACCGATGTATCGGCGATGGGCACGGCAGACAAAAGCGCTTCAGTATAGGGGTGATAGGGCGGCGCAAACACCTGATCCGTGGTGCCCAGTTCAACCACATGGCCCAGATACATCACCATCACCCGGTCGCTCAGGTAACGCACGATCGACAGATCATGGCTGATGAACAACAGCGTGGTTTTATGTTCGCGTTGGATTTCCATCAACAAATCGGTCACTGCCGCCTGCACAGAAACATCCAGAGCAGACACCGGTTCATCAGCAACCACAATGCGGGCATCCCCGGCAAAGGCGCGGGCGATCCCGACGCGCTGTTTCTGGCCCCCTGACAACTGCCGTGGCATCCGAATTGCAAATTCGCGGGGCAGCTTCACCAGATCGAGCAGTTTCAACATCCTGTCGTTGCGTTCCCGATCGCTTTCCCCGATGCCGAATATTTCCAGCGCCCGCACGATCTGGCGCCCGACGGTCATGGAAGGGTTCAGCGTGTCAAAGGGGTTTTGAAAGACCATCTGGACTTCGGACACGGTTTTCGTATCGCGATCTTCGATGGGGATATCCTGAATTTCCTTGTTTCCCAGCAGGATCTTGCCTTCGGTCGCGGTTTCCAATCCCATCAACACTTTGGCAAAGGTCGATTTACCGCAACCGGATTCCCCCACAATCGCCAGGGTTTCAGATTCGCGGGCTTCAAAACTCAGCGTCTCATTGGCTTTGACAACCTTTGTGCTGCCGCCGCCAAAGATCGCATTTGCCGCTACCTCGTAATACTTCTTGAGGTTATCCATTTTCAGGACAACATCGCCGACCTCACCCTTGGTTTTCACATCCGCCAGTTCCAGCGGTGCGTTCCAGTCGATCTCCTTGAACTTCACACAGCGGGTTTCATGACGGGCGTCCTGATCCACCTGATGCATCGGGATAAACCCCTGATCGCATGTGCCAGCTTCAAAATAGTCACAGCGCGGTCCGAAGTTACATCCTTTGGGGCGTTCGTGGGGCAGGGGAAAATTCCCGGGAATGGCGATCAGCGGGCGCGCGTTTTTATCCGCACCCGGCAGGGGAATGGAGCGGAACAGCGCTTGGGTATAGGGGTGCTGCATCTTGTCGAACACATCCTCAATGGAGCCCCGTTCAACCGCTTCGCCGGAATACATCACGCAAATCCGATCGCAGGTTTCCAGCACGAGTCCAAGGTTGTGCGAGATGAACAGCATCGACGTGCCGTATTTCTTGCCCAAATCCTTGACCAGTTCCACAACGGCAGCTTCCACCGTCACATCAAGCGCGGTCGTCGGCTCATCGAGGATCAGCAGAGAGGGTTCCGACATCAGGGCCATGGCGATCACGATGCGCTGTTGTTGCCCGCCCGAGAGCTGGTGCGGAAAGGAGCCCAGAATGCGTTTGGGGTCGGGCAGCTTCACGTCCGTGACCACCTGAAGTGCGCGCTCATAGGCGTCTTTTTCGTTCATACCCTGATGGATCATGGGGACTTCCATCAGCTGTTTGCCAATCTTCATCGCCGGGTTCAGTGAGGCCATCGGTTCCTGATAGATCATCGCGATTTCGGACCCGCGAATGTCACGCAGTTCCTCGTCATTCATCTCGCCCAGATCGCGGCCCTTGAATTTGATCGAACCGCCGACGACGCGCCCGTTTTTGCCAAGGTCCTGCATGACGCCCAGGGCGACCGTGGATTTACCGCAACCGGATTCTCCGACCAGACCGACGGCTTCGCCGGGTTTGACGTGTACCGAGAAATCCATGACGGCCGGAAT
The DNA here is from genome assembly GCA_033344815.1 of Paracoccaceae bacterium. Taxonomy (NCBI): domain Bacteria; kingdom Pseudomonadati; phylum Pseudomonadota; class Alphaproteobacteria; order Rhodobacterales; family Paracoccaceae; species Paracoccaceae bacterium. The sequence continues at coordinate 110,451 of JAWPMR010000001.1, forward strand.
TTCGCGCAGGCGGGTGAAAAATGAAATCGACAGTTTATCAATTTCGAGAATGGGACCCTCATAGTCGGTCTTTGGCATCTTTTGTCTCCTTCAGGAGGGCCGATCAGTCGCGTGTCGCTTCTTTTGGCCAGAAATACTTTTTCGGGCCGGGAACAGGGTCCCCAGCCCGCTGTCTCGTCAATCGCGCAGGGATTCCTCGCGCAGCCCGTCCGCCAGCAGGTTCAACCCCAGCACCAGCGTCAGCAGCGCCAGTGCAGGTGCAATCGCCGCATGCGGATAAAGCGCCAGCAAACGTCGCCCGGCGTTGATCGTGCTGCCCCAGTCCGGGCTTTCTGACTCCAAGCCCAAACCAAAGAAACCCAACGTCCCCAGAAGGATGGTGGTGTAGCCAATCCTCAGGCAGAAATCGACGATCAGCGGCCCGCGTGCATTGGGCAGGATTTCCCACAGCATGATGTACCAGGGTCCTTCGCCGCGCGTTTGTGCGGCTGCCACATAGTCCCGCGTTTTTATGTCCAGTGCGAGACCGCGCACGATCCGAAAGACCGTGGGCGAGTTCACAAAGACCACCGAAACGAACACGACCAGAATCCCCGGATCGATGTCAAAGAGATCCAGGAACGCCGGTATGCCGGGGATCGAATAGGTTGGTGTGGCAACCACCGAGCCATTCGTTGAAACAAGCGACAGGTAAAGCCACGCCAACCCGCCCAAGACCCCGATCAACAGCGGCGTGCGCACCTTTGGTTGCGTGTAATATCGCGAATTCAGCAGGATACAGACAAAAATCAGCGGAAACACAAAGAGGAACAGCGCCATATAATTCGGGATGCCCGTCAGCACGATCTCCGGGGTCACCAGCAGATAAAACAGCAAGATCACCGGGAAAGCGAGGATCAGGTTCGCCAGAAACGACAGGATCGTGTCCAGACGCCCGCCATAATAACCCGCCGGAAGGCCCAGCGTGATTCCCACCATAAAGGCAAAGAGCGTAGCAATGGGCGCGATTTGCACAACGACCCACGCGCCTTTGATCAGGCGGCTGAAGACGTCGCGCGCAAGGTTGTCGCCGCCCAGCAGGAACCAGGCATATTCGCCTTCTTCCGCGCCGCGCATCGGTGTGCCGGGTATCTTGTTCTTCATCCCCGACACCTGACTGAGCGGATCATGCGTCACCAGCATGTCCAGCGGTCCGCCGAAGATACCGACGAAAACCCAGAACATCACCAGCGCGAAACCGATCATGCCGATGGTGCTGTCAAACAGTTTTCCATAGAGGCCGAGACGGCGTTTATATGTCATCGACACGGCGAAAAGAACAATCAGCGCGATCCAGACCGGACCGAGTTGAAGGAACATGCGGGCGAGAATGCCGCCCCAGGATAATTCTTCCATTGAACCAGCCCTCCCTTATGCGATCCGGATGCGTGGATTGAGGTAGACATAGCCGATATCCGATATCAGCTGGGTCACCAGCACCACGATGACTGAGACAACCGAGACCGCCAGCAGCAGTTCGATGTCATTGTTTGAGGCCGCCTGAACCAGCAACCAGCCAAAGCCCTTGTAGTTGAACAGCGTCTCGACGATCACCACCCCGTTTAACAGCCACGGGAATTGCAACATGATGACGGTAAAGGGCGCGATCAGCGCGTTTCTGAGCGCGTGTTTCAAAACTATGTCCGAAAATTTGACGCCTTTGAGCCGAGCCGTTCGGATGTATTGCGCGGTCATGACTTCGGTCATCGAAGCGCGTGTCATGCGGGCAATGTATCCCATCCCGTAAAGCGCGATGGTGATCACCGGCAGGGTGAAATTCTCAAACGTCACGCTTTCCATGGCTGAGGTTGCCGATCCTTTGAACCATTTCAGTCCAAAGGCTGAGGAGGCGAAAACGGCGATAAATATAACCCCCGACACATATTCCGGGGTGGCGGTTGAGGCGATGGAAAAGGTCGAGAGCGATCGGTCGAGTTTCGATCCCTCCCGCATGCCTGCAAGCACCCCGATCAGAAGCGCCATGGGCACCATGACCATCATCACAAAGAACATCAGTTTACCCGTCAACCCCAAGCGCGTGCTGACAATAGACCCCACATCGTCCTTGAAAACGGTCGACTGACCCCAATCACCCTGCAAAACGCCACAAAAGCTGCGCTGTTCTTCGACAGGCGTATCAGCAACAAAGCATTTGCCCGTCATTACGCCTTCATCTTCCAGCGTCCAGCCCGGCAAAACGCCCAACCATTGGCCGAATTTCACGGGCATCGGTTGCAGGTAGCCGTTTTTCCCGAGGTAGCTTTCCACGGCCTCATCGGACATGCGGAAATTGCCTTGAGTCTTGGCGAGCTTTTCGAGGTTCGGATAGAGATTCGTCAACCAGAAGACGACGAACGTCAGGCAAAGCGCGGTCAATATCATCACGCCCAGCCGTCTGAGTATAAATAGTCCCATGTGTGCCCCTGTTGTCAGGCTATGGCACGTGGATCGCGCCGGTTTTCCAAGCTCTTTTGAGCTTTGCATTTAATTTGTTTTGGCATGAGGCATGACTTTTTTCGCAGCGTCAATGCAAGCTTGTCGGCAAAATTGTTCATTTGCGACATGGCACGGGTCGCAAATTGAACTCTTTGCAGCGATGGTTGGCCTTCGTTGTCAGGCATTGATCCGCGAAAAAATGGCGGTCATGGCGCAGTGCTACTGGGACCGTCGATGCAAAATTTAAGCCTATGGCGGCGCGGCCTCGCTGCTGTGTCTTCATGAAGGCTCCGCTTGTGAGCGGGTAACTATAATTTCTCAGAGCTCGGAATGAAAACAAGGTGGCGCGGCGGAATTGGCGCAAGCCGCAACATGCGTTCCATTTGAGCTTTCATACGGGAGGCAAGCGCTTGTGCACTACCAGTTGTGCACACGATGCTGACTGTTCCTTGCGGCGACTCGCAACGAAAAATGTCAGGTTTGCAAAGGAAACGCGCCACGGTCCGCTGGCTAACAAATCCACAGTGGGGCCTTGTTGCGCGCATTTCGCTTTTTGCATGATCAATAGGTCTATGCGGCCTCATCCAGTCGTTTGGAAGCTTTGCGCAGCGCAGTTGGGGTTTCTTTCGTGTGGTGTAGCATGAAACGTGTGAAGTAAGCGGCACTGCCGAAGCCAAGATGTCGCGCGATATCCTGCGCGGGCACCTTTGTTGCCGCCAGTAAACATCTTGCCTCATGCAACACGCGCTCTGTCAGCAGATCCGCTGCTGTTTTGCCGGTGGCCGCCTTGCAGGCGCGAGTCAGGTGCGTCGGCGTGACCCCGAGAGCCTCGGCGTGATCTGCCATCGTCATGGGATGCGAAAAATACATGCTGATCCGCTTGCAATAAGCCGCGCTCAGGCGCGTTCCTGCCTTGCGCCGCGGCAACGCGTGTTCCTCCAATCCCAATTGGCGATGCACCCACACGGTGATGAGGGCACCGTAAGCATCCATGGACTGTGCGCGCAGGGGTTTGCCGTTGGTCTGTTCGCGTGTGGCCGCATCAATCAGAGTGGTCAGATCATTCATCACTGAGCCGTCGCGGATGCGCAGAAGTCTGGGCATCTGCGGCACCGACAACTCCGTGGCTTCCGGAATTACGACGACCTGTCCGACGCCTTGGCGACCAAGATCAAGTGCAAAGAGGGATCGCGACGGTACAACGATCGCGTTGTGGGTGCCCACGCCGAGGCGCTGCCCATCCAGCAGGAGTCGGCCTTGCCCGCGCGTGATCCAGATCATCAGATTTTCAGCCCGGTCATGCGCGAGGGACAAGCGCCAGTCCTGACCTTTACTGAGTTGAGACAGTGATTTGATACTCAGCGCGCCCAGTGCCATTCGACCTCATTGCGAAACATCGCATTTGAAACATTATCTACCCAAGATTGTGTCAAGAGTAGTTAACAATAGTATAATTAATACAAGTGCCCGCCAGCAATATGCGGCGAGAAGGGCGACCAACCGCGCATTTTTGAGCGAAACCAGGTGCGTTGGCGTTTTGCGAATTGCCGCGTGGCAATGATTGTTTGCGCGCGGGCGTCCTCCAAGGACATTTTACCGCTCAGATGGGCCATCAACTCGCGTGCGCCAATTGCACGATGCGCGGGCAGCGCCGGATCGAAATCCGGCCAAACGCTGCGGGCCTCTTCCAGCGCGCCGTTGGCGATCATCACATCGAAACGTTTTTCAATACGCTCGTTGAGCCAGTTTTTGTCTACATCAAAGACGATTGTTTCTGCTTGCACGATGGGCAGGACGGGATGAATTGGCTGCTCTTGCCACTCGGCAAGGCTGCGTTGGGTGGCGCGCAGCACTTCCCAGGCGCGTTGTACACGGGCGCGATTGGCCGTGTCGATCCGAGCTTTGGTTGGTGCATCCAGCGCGTCGAGCAGTGCAGGAAGCGACAGCGCATCGCCCTGCACACGGACGGACTCCGGCGTTGGGGGAATATCCGCCAGACCTTGGGTCAAAGCTTGAAAATAAAGCCCTGTGCCGCCCACAATGATGGGGCGTTCGGCGGTATCCAGTAGCCCGGTCACCTCGCGCAGCCAATGTCCGGTCGAATATTGGTCTCGGGCCTTCTTGTGCCCATATAGCCTGTGCCTTGCGGCGGCTTCTTCCGCTTCAGTGGGTCGCGCGGTGAGGGTCCGCCAGCACGCGTAGACCTGGCTGGCATCCGCATTCACGATGACACCGCCATGCTGCTGCGCGATTTCCATCGCCAAGGCAGATTTTCCCGAGGCAGTCGGCCCGGCGATCAAGACAGGTCTTTCGCGCGACAGGGATGCAAGCAGGGTTTTGGCGTTTTGGCTGGCAAAGGGGGTCATGCGGAAAAGATGCCTTGAAAGGAGTTTTGACCTGTATCTGCTTTTGAGACATTTTCCGGGCAAACAAAAGCCCATGCCCGAAAAGCCATTGCGCCTTCCTGCCGAGGCGGTGGCGGGAGATAAAGGAACGCCGGAGCATATAGACGCGGTCAACGGCACATAAAGCGCCTCGCTCGGCCTGAATCCGCCGATGATTTCGCACAAGGCGCGACACATCTGGTGCCTGATACCAGCCCGCGTCGGGCCATGGAGATCACCGATGGTGCGGCTTTGCGTATCCTCCGGGGCAACTCATGCTGGCCTTTCATCATCTTCCTGAATTATAAGACGCCAAATTGCGGTGCCGGCACAGGAGTATCGCAGAAACTTTTGGCAGGAATAAGTTATGTCAGACGACTTTATGCTCGACACCGATGATCTGGAGAGGCGCATGGATGGCGCGATGGCCAATTTGCGCACGGAGTTTGCGTCGCTGCGCACAGGGCGGGCTTCTGCTGCCATGCTGGAGCCGGTGATGGTGGATGCCTACGGGTCCATGACACCGGTCAATCAGGTCGGGACTGTGAACGTGCCCGAGCCCCGGATGGTGACAATAAATGTCTGGGACAAGGGCCTCGTGGGGAAGGTTGAAAAAGCAATTCGTGAAAGCGGGCTTGGCATAAATCCGCAACTGAATGGCACAATCATCATGCTGCCGATTCCGGAATTGAACGAAGAACGCCGCCGTGAACTGACCAAAGTCGCCGGGCAATATGCGGAAAACGCGCGGGTGTCTGTGCGCAATGTGCGCCGTGACGGGATGGACCAGATCAAAAAGGCAAAGTCAGATGGGATGTCGGAAGACGACCAGAAAATCTGGGAAGGCGAAGTGCAGGAAATTACCGATCGCGCGATCAAATCCGTTGATGAGATGCTCGAAAACAAGCAAACCGAAATCATGCAGGTTTAGATAAAGGGACGTCTAAACGCTTTCGTTTCGAGAACGCTTTCAAGGACAAACCGTTGCGTTTTTACATGAATGGCAAGGATTTCTTCGCGCACAGCGTGCAAAAGCGATTTACCGACGGAGACTACGCTGTCTATATTGGGGCAGGGGTGTGGGCATCAGGAGAATACAATGGCAGGTGTGCCGCAACCTAAAATCGATCTGATACCGGGATGTCCGCGCCATGTTGCAATCATTATGGATGGCAACGGCAGATGGGCGACGCAACGTGGACGACCGCGCTTGTATGGCCACCATGCCGGCGCGAGGCGTGTCCGTGAAATCGTGGAAAGCTGCCCGCAAATCGGCGTCGACTATCTGACGATCTTTGCGTTCTCCACCGAAAACTGGAAACGCACGCAGGTTGAAGTGGCTGGATTGATGAGCCTTTTTCGCCGCTATATTGTGCGCGAAACCCGAGCGCTGATCACCTCCGGGGTGCGTGTTCGTTTCATCGGAGACCGCCTGCGTCTGGATGATAAGCTGATCTCGATGATGCATGATCTGGAAGTCGCCACCGAGCAGAACACCCGCGTCCATCTGACAATCGCCCTGAACTATGGCGGTCGCGACGAAGTGGCGCGCGCCACCAAACGTTTGGCAGCAGACGTCGCCGAGGGGCGCTTGCAACCCGACGATGTGGATGAGGAGACCCTGCCGCGATACTTGGATACATATGTTCTGCCTGACCCGGATCTGGTCATACGCACCAGCGGTGAGGCGCGCATCTCCAACTTTCTGCTCTGGCAGGCGGCCTATTCCGAATATGAATTTGTCGACACGCTGTGGCCCGATTTCACCCGCGAAGAGTTTCAGGAACTCTGTACGGCCTATGGCGGCCGCGAACGTCGCTATGGTGGGGTGCTTGGGTGAATGCAGCGCCTGAAAGGTGGTCGGATCTTGCCGCGCGCATGGGGTCGGGGGCGGCAATGGTCGTTTTCGGTCTATGGGGCGTCTGGGCAGGGGGTCATATTTTCCATGCGATGGTTGCCGTCATTTGTGGATTGATGGTTTGGGAGCTCGCAGTGATGCTGCGCGCGCCCAGAGACAAGGCGTTGCAACTGGGCCTGCTGACGGGCTGTGCCGCCTTTGTTGCGATTTATCTGCCGACCGGATTTGCCTTGCCCATTCTCTTGGCGGCAGCGCTTGTAGGATTTGGCCAACTGCAGCAGTTCAGAACGATCTACATGGTTTTTTCGGTGATGGTGGTGCTGGCTGGCTACGGCATGATGTCGGTGCGTGACGATCTGGGCTTTTATTGGATGCTCTGGCTGGTCCTGGTGGTTGTCGCCACGGATGTGGTTGGCTATTTCGCCGGACGCATGATTGGCGGGCCAAAATTCTGGCCGCGCGTCAGCCCCAAGAAAACTTGGGCCGGCACCGGATTTGGCTGGGTTGGGGCGGCTGTTGTTGGCGCTTTGTTCATGGCCAATACCGGAGCAGGGATGCAATTGATCGGCATATCAGTCGCGGTGTCCATGGCCAGCCAGATGGGGGACATTGCCGAAAGCGCAATAAAGCGCCGCGCTGGCGTAAAGGACAGCTCCAACCTGATCCCCGGACATGGCGGCTTGTTGGACCGGTTTGACGGCATGTTGGGTGCTGCCGTGTTTTTGTTGATCATCGGTGGGCCCCTGATGGGGTCTGCTGTGGTGCCGGGGTAGGCGATGCGTCGGATCAGCATTTTTGGTGCCACGGGTTCGATCGGCCAGAACACAATTGACTTGATCGCCCGCGCGCCAGAGGAGTACAGCGTTGTGGCGCTGACCGGTGCGCGTAACATCACCAAACTGGCAGCTGATGCCATCCGGTTGAACGCGGAGGTGGCGGTCACCGCGCATGATCATCTGCTGCCCGACTTGCGCGCCGCCTTGGCAGGTTCAGGCGTTGAGGCGCAGGCGGGAACGCAGGCCATTGTTGAGGCCGCAACGCGCCCTGCGGATTGGACCATGTCCGGAATCGTCGGGGCCGCTGGGCTGGCACCGGGTCTTGAGGCGCTTAAACAGGGGCAGACGTTGGCGTTGGCCAATAAGGAATCTCTGGTCTGCGCTGGCGCGCTTATGCTGGAAACCGCTAAAAATCATGGCGCGCAACTTTTGCCAGTGGACAGCGAGCATTCCGCAGTTTTTCAAGGGCTCGCCGGGGAGGATATGAGCGCAGTCGAGCGGGTAATCATTACAGCCAGCGGTGGTGCGTTTCGGGACTGGCCGATCGAAGATCTGGCGCATGCAACGCTTGATCAGGCCTCCAGTCATCCGAATTGGGACATGGGTCAGCGGATTACAATCGATTCAGCATCCATGTTCAACAAGGCGATGGAACTCATTGAAACACGGGAATATTTCGGCGTGCGCCCGGATCAGATCGAAGTGGTCGTGCATCCTGAATCCCTGATCCATGCCTTGGTCGGCTTTGTTGACGGTGGCCTGATGGCGCATGTGGGCCCGCCGGACATGCGCCACGCCATCGGATATGCATTGCACTGGCCAAAGCGCCGGGAAATTCCTGTCGAACGGCTCGATCTGGCGCAGATCGCGACCCTTAGTTTCCGCGCGCCATGCGAGATACGCTGGCCCGCACTCAGGCTGGCGCGCGAGGTCATGCAAACCGGGGGCCTTGCGGGCGCGGTTTTCAACGCGTCCAAAGAAACCGCACTGGATCAATTCATCGCAGGCCATATCGGTTTCAATGAAATGGCAACCATTGTAGAAGAAGTTCTGGACATCGTTTCGGGCATGCCCGGCCATATTGATGCCACCATGACCCTTGATAACGTCGCCCAAGTGGACCATCTGGCACGACAAGAGACCCAGAGGGTCATTAACAAAAGAGCAGGTTAGACTTTGGATATTTTTGCGTTGATCCCCCAGTTTGGCGGATTTGTCTGGACGGTCGCGGCCTTTGTGCTGGCGCTCTCCGTGATCGTCGCGATCCATGAATATGGCCATTACATTGTGGGGCGTTGGTCGGGCATTCACGCCGATGTTTTCTCGCTGGGTTTTGGCCCGGTGCTTTGGTCCCGCGTCGATCATCGGGGCACTAAATGGCAGGTGGCAGCGTTACCCTTTGGCGGATATGTGAAATTTGCGGGTGACGCTAATGCGGCCTCTGGTCGGGATGACGCGGCCATGGCCGCGGCGGCAGATAACCCCGAAAGGTTGCGCGCAACCATGCATGGTGCCCCTTTGTGGGCGCGCGCCGCAACGGTTGCGGCAGGCCCGATCTTTAATTTTGCGCTGTCCATAATTGTTTTTGCCTGCGTGGTTTTGACCAGCGGCGTGGCACGGGATCAATTGGCAGTCGGCGAATTGCGGCCCTTGCCGGTTGCGGATCGCGGTTTGGAAGTCGGGGATGAAATCCTGCGCATCAATGGCGCTGAGGTGCCAAGCACCGAAGAAACTCAGGCATACGCGGACTTCATAGACGCCATCCCGCGGCAACCCTTGCTGGAGTATACCGTGCTGCGCGGCCAGTCCGAACGCGATGTGACCGACGCCTACATACTGCCACCGCTGGTCAACGGGGTCAGCCCGCAAAGCGCGGCCTTTGGCGCCGGTTTGGAAGTGGGTGATGTGATAACGGCCATCGACGGCACGCCAATTTTTTCATTTGATGAGCTCAAAGCCGCCGTCGAAGGTGGGAACGGTGCCTCGCTGGCGCTGATGGTGTGGCGTGCGGGCGATGAATTAGACGTCACACTGACACCCAAACGGGTGGATGAACCCCAACCCGGCGGCGGTTTTGCGACCCAGTGGCGTATCGGTATCGCTGGCGGGCTTGCTTTTGAAGCGGCCACGCAAACGCCTGGTGTTGGCGAAGCGTTAATGGCTGGCGTGCGTCAGACGGGTCGCATCATCGAGGGATCTCTTTCCGGGCTGGGCCACATGATCACGGGCGCGATCAGTACCTGTAACCTCAGCGGACCCATAGGGATCGCGCAGACATCAGGTGCTATGGCCAGTCAGGGTGCGGAATCCTTTATCTGGTTTATTGCCGTGCTGAGCACGGCCGTTGGGCTGTTGAACCTGTTTCCCGTCCCCGCACTTGATGGCGGACATCTGGTGTTTTACGCCTATGAAGCCGTGACGGGCAAGCCGCCGAGCGACAAGGCACTACGGGTTTTAATGACCTTTGGGCTCGCAACGGTACTGACTTTGATGGTTTTTGCCCTGGGGAACGATCTGTTCTGCCCGTAACAGAGGTTTTGAAATGCCCTGATTGTGCCACATTCGGTCAAATTCACGCCTCATTCTTTGTATAGCGTCTCTGTGAGCAATTTGGAGAATGCCAATGCACACGCTACATGATGGATATCGCGGGTTGAGCTTGCTGATGGATCTCAATTGGGATCGGGCCTTGTACCTTGCAACGATTTTACTAGCACTTGGCACAAGCACATGGCTGGCAACGATCCTTAGCTGAAGCAATGCTACGGCGTTGAAAATATAAAATAACCTATGATTGTATTTCCTGCTGTAAATGCGCCCATGTAGTGTTTTCAGGATTTATACCCACATGGTTTTGACAATACTTCCCAACATCGGTACTCAGATAGTCATAAAAATCTGAGGATCGGGGCAGGTCATGACACGGGGCACATTGGGCACAGGCCCACGCAAGCTTGGACGTTTCGCAACAATCGGAAATTTGCTGCAACTTTGCAGTTTTTGTCTGGTTTTATCAGTGGCTTGGATGGCGTCAGCCAAACCGGTTCTGGCACAGCAATACACGTTGAATTCCATTTCAATTGACGGAAACGTCCGTGTGGGAGACGCAGCGATCCTCACGCGCGCAGGAATCGCTCCCGGACAAACTGTGAGTGCGGCGGAACTGAATACCGCATTTCAGCAACTCAACGCCTCCGGGTTGTTTGAAAGCATCGATTTTGATCCGCAGCCCAATTCACTGCGCATCACCGTGGTGGAGTTTCCGACCATCAACCGCATCAGCTTTGAAGGCAACGCGCGCATTGATGATGAAGCTCTGGCCGCTGCAATCAATTCCAATGAGCGGCGCGTCTTCAACCCGTCTCAGGCCGAGCGCGATGCCGGATTGATCGCTGACGCATATGCCACCGAAGGACGCTTGGCGGCCAAGGTAACCCCGACGATCATCCGCCGGTCCGACAATCGCGTCGACCTGGTGTTTGAGATCTTTGAGGGCGACAATATTGAAATTGAACGGTTGAGTTTTGTCGGCAATCGCGCCTATTCCGACCGACGCCTGCGCCGTGTTCTGGACACCAAACAAGCCGGATTTTTCCGCGCCTTCGTGCGGGCAGATTTGCTGGTTGAAGATCGCATCGAGTTCGATAAGCAATTGTTGCGCGACTTCTACCTGTCACGGGGTTACATCGATTTTCGAACAAATTCCGTCAATGCAGAGCTGACCGAAGAGCGCGATGCTTACTTTCTGGTGTTCGATGTTCAGGAAGGCCAGCAATTCCGGTTCGGCGAAATCACGGTATCAAGCGACATTGCCGGTGCTGACGCGGATATCTACCGCGACATCGCAAAGATCAAACCCGGTGTGGTCTATTCGCCCAGCCTTCTGGAGGCGGATATCGCGCGCATGGAACGTCAGGCGCTGCGCGATGGCGTCGATTTCTTGCGCGTTGAGCCGCGGGTGACCCGCGACGAGCGGAATGTGCGCCTGAACATTGAATATGTGCTGTCTCGGGGACCTCGTGTCTTTGTCGAACGGATCGATGTTGAGGGCAATACAACAACACTGGATCAGGTGATCCGTCGGCAATTCAACAGTGTAGAGGGTGATCCTTTCAATCCCCGTGAAATTCGCGAGGCGGCGGAACGGATCCGCGCGCTTGGGTATTTTGAGACCGCTGAGGTCAACGCGCGTGAAGGTTCTGCGCCTGATCAGGTTGTGGTCGATGTCGATGTGGTTGAAGCGCCCACCGGATCCTTCAGTTTCGGTGCGTCATTCTCGAACAATGACGGTATTGGTTTTGCAGTCCGTTTTGCTGAGGACAACTTCCTCGGACGGGGCCAGAGACTTGCATTGAACGTGCAGACCACAGAGGATTCGCGCCGCTACGGGATCAACTTTGTCGAACCTGCCTTTCTGGGGCGCGACCTCGCATTTGGCGTGCGGTTTGACATTGCGGAGACGGACAGTTCCTTCACCACCTATGACACCGAGCGTTTCCTGTTCCAGCCGTCCCTGACGTTCCCGATTGCGGAAAACACCCGGCTAGAGTTGCGCTACACGCTTGAAGATTCCGAGATGCAGGCGCGTGACGTGCCAGTGAACGGCGCTGTAATCGGCAATGAAATCGCGGTGGGTGAACAGTTGAGCAGCGCCTTCGGTTACGAGTTGACCTATGACACGCGCTTGACAGGGTTGGACCCGAATTCCGGTTACTTGTTGGAATTCGGCCAGGATTTTGCCGGTATTGGCGGCGACAGCCAATACATCAAGACCACGGGTCGCGTTGTGGGCCAGACCAGAGTGCTGAGCGAGGAAGTCACCTTGCGCGCCACCCTCGAGGGTGGGGCGTTGTCCTGGTCCGGTGGCACCAACCGGGCGGTCGATCGTTTCTTGCTGAACACCAACATCATGCGCGGGTTTGAACCCGGCGGGATAGGGCCACGCGATCTGTCCGTCAGTGGTGAAGACCCGCTTGGCGGGAACCTCTATGTGGTCGCGCGATTTGAAGCGGAATTCCCATTGGGGCTGCCGGAGGAATACGGTATTACCGGGGGTCTTTTCTATGACATCGGTAACCTGTGGGACTTGAGCGACGTGAACGTGGCAGGCGGTAATATCGTGGGTGAAGGTGGTTCGTTCCGCCAGGTCATCGGTTTTGCGATCCTGTGGAATACGCCGGTCGGGCCCTTGCGCTTCAATTTCACGGAGGCCTTGGTCAAGGAAGACTTCGACCGTGACCAGTCGTTTGAATTGACGCTCAGCACCTCGTTCTGATTCGATGAGACGCCTGTCAGCGCTTCTGACCGGTTTGATGTCCATCTGTTGGCTTTTGATGGCTGGCAGCGCCGCCGAAGCACAACGTATCGGGACGTTGCAAAGCCCGATTCTGACGATTGATTCTGATCGGCTCTTTTCCGAAAGCGCGTTTGGAAAGCGCGTTGTAGAAGAGTTTGAAGCGCGAGGCGCCGAGCTTTCCGCCGAAAACCGTCAGATTGAACAAGCTTTGTCAGAGGAAGAAAAAGCCCTGACAGAGACTCGCGAAACCCTGCCAGCCTCGGAATTTCGGGTTTTGGCGGACGCTTTTGACGAAAAGGTTCAGGCGACGCGGCGCACGCAGGATTCCAAGACGCGTGAGTTGAATGTTGCGCTTGAGGGGCGGCGGGTGGTTTTTCTCAATGCGGCTGCCCCGATTCTGGAGACACTCATGCGCGAATCCGGGGCCGCTGTCATCCTGGAGCGACGGTCTATTTTTCTGAGTTCCAATGCCATTGACATCACGCGCACAGCCATTGACCGTCTGGACATGGTGTTGGGAGACGGTAACACGAGGGACCAACCCTGATCGCTGCGCGCGGTGCTTGCCCCCTTCGGGCGGAGTTGCTAGTCAGAAAGCCAAGTCCTTGAGGAGAATAGGAGCCTTACGATGACGTCCCCTCAAACCAGCGCCGACATCCAGCTGATCCAACGCATCTTGCCGCATCGCTATCCGTTCCTATTGGTGGATAAGGTTGTCGATATCAACGGGACGACTTCCGCGCGGGGACTCAAGAACGTCTCGATGAACGAGCCGCATTTTCAGGGCCACTTTCCAGGGCTGCCGATCATGCCCGGTGTCACCATAATCGAAGCCATGGCGCAAACGGCGGCCGTTATGGTTGGGGTGTCACTGGAGATGGCGGATAAGGAAATGAAGGTCTACTTCATGGCGATCGACAAGGCCAAGTTTCGACGCAAGGTGATCCCCGGTGATGTGTTGGAGATGCACTTGCAAACACTGCGAGGCAAGCCCGGCGGCAAGGTCTGGCGCTTTGGCGGTGTGGCCTCCGTAGAAGGCGAAATGGCTGCGGAATGTGAATTCACTGCGATGATGGATCTGGGCTAGGGCATGGGTAACATCCACCCCAGCGCTGTCATTGAAGAAGGTGCTTCGATTGACGCCTCTGCGATTGTAGGGCCCTTTTGCATGGTGGGTCCGCAGGTCTCGCTCGGCGCGGGGGTGCACCTGAAAAGCCACGTGGTTGTGACCGGACATACTGAAATTGGCGATGAAACAGTGATCTTCCCTTTTGCGGTTATTGGAGAAATTCCGCAGGATCTCAAGTTCAAGGGCGAAGCAACGCGACTTGTTGTGGGCAAACGCAACCGAATTCGTGAACATGTGACAATGAATTGTGGCACCGATGCCGGCGGCGGCATCACCCGCATCGGTAATGATGGATTGTTCATGGCCGGATGCCATATTGCGCATGATGCGGTGATCGGGGATCGTTGTATCATCGTGAATTCCGTGGCCATTGCCGGGCATTGCATATTGGAAGACGATGTGATCGTGGGCGGGTTGTCAGGCGTACATCAATTTGTGCGCATCGGGCGCGGTGCGATCATCGGGGCCGTTACCATGGTGACCAATGACGTCATTCCATACGGGCTCGTACAGGCACCGCGCGGAGAGTTGGACGGGCTCAATCTGGTTGGGCTCAAACGACGCGGTGTGGCCCGGTCGGACATCACCGCATTGCGCGCCGCGTTTCAGATGTTGGCGCAGGGTGAGGGGACATTTCATGATCGCGCGCTCCGTCTGGCGGATGAAACAACCAGTGACTATGTGCGCCAGATCGTCGATTTCATACTGGCCGATAGCGGCCGACATTTTCTGACACCGCGCTGATGTTGGCTCTGATCGCAGGACGTGGCGGCCTGCCTGCCCGGATCGCCGCCGCGCAATCCACACCTCCATTGATCTGTGCCTTGCAGGGGTTTGAACCGGACGGCCTCGTTTCTGACGAGGTTTTTCGCTTGGAGCAACTGGGATCGCTGCTGGTGGATTTGAAGGAGCGTGGCGTTTCAGAGGTTTGTATGTGCGGTGCCATTGAGCGTCCGCCGATCGATCCGTCTGCGCTCGATGATGCCACGTTGCCGTTGGTGCCAATCATCATGAAGGCTCTGAGTTCGGGAGATGATGGTGCCTTGCGCGCAGTGATCGCCGTCCTGGAAGCGCAGGGTTTTGTGGTGCGCGCAGCGCAGGACCTTGCACCTGATATCATTGTACGCGCCGGCGTGCTCAGCGCCGCAGAACCGGATGATCAGATGTTGGCGGACGCCGCCAAGGCCGAAGCCGTCTTGACAGCCTTGTCGCCTCTGGATGTGGGGCAGGGGTGTGTGGTGGGCAAAGGTCAGGTCTGGGCCATTGAAACGCTGGGCGGTACGGATCATATGCTGGACACTCTTCCCGCGTCCTGTGCCAAGGCACGTGCGATATTGCTCAAGAAGCCAAAACTGGGACAGGACCGCCGCGTGGATATGCCCACGATCGGGCCCGCGACTGTGATCGCCGCTGCACGCGCCGGATTGGCTGGCATATTGGTTGAAGCAGGCAGCGTTATTCTTTTGGAACCCGAGGCCACACGGACCGCTGCGGATGCGGCCGGTCTTGTGCTTTGGGCGCGCGCCGCTTCCTGATGCGGGTTTTCATCATTGCCGGCGAGCCCTCGGGTGACAAGCTCGGTGGGGCGTTGATGAAGGGGTTGAAACAGCTGCGCCCGGACGTGGAATTTGATGGAATCGGCGGGGTAGACATGCAGGCCGAAGGCTTGCAAAGCCGCTTTCCGATGGACGAACTGAGCGTCATGGGGATCGCCGAGATCCTCCCGAAGTATCGCGCCTTGATGGCCCGGATCAATGAGACGGCGGGGGCGGTTGTGACGTCACAACCTGATGTTCTGATTACCATCGACAGCCCTGATTTTTCGTTGCGGGTGGCGCGCCGGGTCAAATCAGTCAGCAAGATCCGTACGGTGCATTACGTGGCCCCGACCGTTTGGGCCTGGCGCCCCGGGCGGGCGAAAAAGATGGCGCAGGTGATTGATCAGGTCCTGGCGTTATTCCCGTTTGAGCCCCCCTTGATGTCTGTGGACGGGATGGTGTGTGACTTCGTAGGTCACCCGGTGGTGGCTGAGCCCAAGGTCAGTCATGAAGACGCCCAGGCGTTTCGGTCAGATCATGGAATCGGCGCAGCACCGATGCTATTGGCCTTGCCAGGTTCAAGGCGCGGTGAGGTTGCACGGCTGGCGTCCGTGTTCGGGCATTCCATAAAGCCTGTCAGAGACGCACATCAGGATCTCAAGGTTGTGGTGCCGGCTGCGGCCCCAGTCGTGGATCTGGTACGGGCGGAAGTTTCCAAGTGGTCAGTCGACGCGGTCGTTCTGGATCCACGGGGCATGTCATTGTCAGCGGCGGGAGATTTGAAACGCGCCGCGTTCCGGGCGGCAGATGTGGCATTGGCGGCTTCCGGGACCGTGTCACTGGAGCTGGCAGCGGCGGGCACGCCGATGGTCATCGCCTACAAGATGAACTGGCTCAGCTTTCGGCTGATCAAGGCGATGGCCTTAGTCGATACGGTGACACTGGTCAATCTGGTATCTGACACCCGTGTGGTTCCCGATTTTCTGGGACCGGAGTGTCAGCCCGATCAGATTGGTGCCGCACTTTTGCAGATCATGCGCTCGCCCGAAGCCCAGTTGGAGGCGATGGCCTTGACCATGCAGCGCCTTGGCGACGGCGGGGAAGATCCCGGTTTGCGCGCCGCCAAAGCCGTCATTGGAAGACTTTGACTACTTTTTGGTTTGCCGAAACGTGGATTGATTTAACATAGTTAGCCGATCGGCATGGCGGTCAGTGCGAGGGAAAAACGTCATCTCAACGCATGGATCACTGGCACTCATAAAGTGGCATTTTTCAATGCGTCAAAGACGTGTCAGGCGATAGTTCCGGAGCCTCTCGTCTCAACCGCAAAAGCGCTGTCGTTTGAAAGGCACAAGCGTCATCCGGCCGTCTCTCCGCTACCCGGCGCTGGGGACCGGTCGGTTCATCGGGCTTTGTCGGGCGCACCCGCTACCCGCTTATTCACGTCCGTGCTCAAGAGTTTCCGCGATAGGTGCAAAAGCGCCTCTACAACAAGGCGCAAACTCCGGTCACGCCGCAGAGTCTTCGGAAACGAACACAGGTCAAGGGAAAGGCTGCGTCTGGCGCGACTCGTTTGATCCAATAGGGTCAAACAACTGATCCGTCACGCGCAGGTGGGCGCATCGACGTCACATCATCCTTTGTGGATCCATCCACCACCATAGATACGGCTGCTTGTTGGATCATAGAAGACGCAGGCCTGTCCTGGCGATACACCCTGTTCAGCAGCCGCCAATTCCACCGTGGCTTCTGTGGCGCTGATCGGTCGGATAACAGCTTCTGTTGGCGGGCGGGTGGAACGGACTTTCACAGCAAGATGCCATTCCTTTTGCGACATGAAGTCATCATCCCCCAGCCAGTTGATTTCGCGCACAGGCACCGTTCTCGTGGCCAGCATGTCTCTTGGACCCACGACGACCGATTTCGTGTCGGGATCAAGTTTGACCACATAGAGAGGGTCAGCGAGCCCCCCGATTCCCAATCCGCGTCTTTGACCAATGGTGTAGTTGATAACGCCGTCATGTTGCCCGAGGATTCGCCCGTCCGCGTGCACGATATTACCGGGGTCGGCGGCTTCCGGGCGTAACTTGAGAATCACGGACGCGTAGT
Organism: Paracoccaceae bacterium; assembly: GCA_033344815.1. Lineage (NCBI taxonomy): Bacteria > Pseudomonadati > Pseudomonadota > Alphaproteobacteria > Rhodobacterales > Paracoccaceae > Paracoccaceae bacterium. The sequence goes on from JAWPMR010000001.1 coordinate 128,016, forward strand.
CGCCGTTTGGAACGAAACAAATGTCCTGACTATCGGGCTTATCGGCGACGCTCAGGCCGTATCGGGCGGCCAGTTCACGCGTGTCCGCCTTCGAAGCCAGATGCCCCAGCGGAAAGCGCAGGAACTCGAGTTGTTCCGGGGTTGTGGAAAACAGGAAGTAGCTTTGATCACGGGTGCTATCAGCTGCGGCGTGCAATTCAGCGCCCCCGACGCCCTGATGGCGTTGGATATAATGCCCGGTGGCCATGCAATCCGCGTCGAGATCTTTGGCGGTTTCCAACAAATCCTTGAACTTCACCCGCTCGTTACAGCGGATACATGGCACTGGCGTTGCGCCGCCCAGATAGCTGTCAGCGAACTCGTCAATGACCGCATCCTTAAAAATGTTCTCATAATCCAACACGTAATGCGGGAACCCCATTTGCTCGGCAACGCGCCGCGCGTCGTGAATATCAAGCCCCGCACAGCAAGCGCCTTTTTTGGCCAATGCAGCGCCATGATCATAAAGCTGAAGGGTTACGCCAACGACATCATAGCCCTCTTCCGCCAACATAGCAGCGACAACAGAGCTATCCACGCCGCCGGACATCGCCACCACTACGCGCGTGTCAGCAGGCGCTTTGGCGAAGCCAAGCGAGTTCAAAGGGGGCTTGAGATCCAGCGGCATGTCAAAGTCTCCGGGTATTTCGAGGAAATATAGGAAAATCCTAATTACTCTCAAGAGGGCGCTTCATCGGTCTTTAAGGCGATAACGTCAAGGTAGCATCAAATGAGTAACGATGGGTATGAGTGATGTATCTTAAGAAAGTAGATGGGCCACGATCTGTGACCCTGGCGGATGGCAGTGTCATGACCTTGGCGGATCTTCCGCCTGCAAATACAAGGCGGTGGGTTGCTTCACGCAAGGCTGCGGTTGTGCGTGGTGTGGCTTATGGTTTGATGACGCAAAGTGACGCGCTGAAAAAATATATGATCAGTGATGATGAGTTCCAAGAGTGGGTTAAGGCCGTTTCAGAGCATGGCGAGGGCGCTTTGAAGGCCACAGCGCTACAAAAATATAGACAACCATAAGTTGCTAACGTAATAATCTGCAAAACAGTAACGTGTAGTTAACCTTTTTTGTTCACGGTTAATGACAACCTAAACGTTCATCCGATGCGGAGATTATTATGCGCGTACTTCTTGTGGAAGACGACCCAACCACCTCAAAAAGCATTGAGCTCATGCTCACCCATGCAAACCTGAATGTCTATGCGACAGACCTTGGGGAGGAGGGGATCGACCTTGCAAAGCTGTACGACTACGACCTGATATTGCTGGATCTGGATCTGCCTGACATGAACGGTCATGAAGTGCTGCGCCAGCTGCGGCTGTCACGCATCGAAACACCTATCTTGATCTTGTCGGGCGCGGATGACACCGAAAACAAGATCAAGGGGTTTGGGTTTGGCGCAGACGACTATCTGACGAAACCATTCCACAGGGAAGAATTGGTTGCACGCATTCACGCAATTATCCGGCGCTCCAAAGGCCATTCTCAATCGGTGATCGATACCGGTCTGATTTCTGTGAACCTGGATGCTAAAACGGTCAGCTCGGATAACAAAGCCGTACATCTGACAGGCAAAGAGTATCAGATGCTTGAGCTTTTATCGCTCAGGAAGGGAACCACCCTGACCAAGGAAATGTTCCTCAACCACCTTTATGGCGGTATGGATGAGCCGGAACTGAAGATCATCGATGTCTTCATTTGCAAACTGCGCAAAAAACTCAGCGTGGCAACCGGCGGCGAAAACTACATCGAAACAGTGTGGGGCCGCGGCTACGTGTTGCGCGATCCTGAACCCAGTCAAGTGGATGACCCACACCGGCTTGCCGTGGGTGCGTGAACCCTGTGACGGTCGGCCAGCCCGCGCGGCTGGTGCGCAACCCTCGGCAAACCATGTTCAGTTCTGAATTCAACTGGACCTGATCCTGTCCTGCGCCTATCTACGATGGGGGCAAGGAATAAGGGTCAGGTTTTGTCGTCTTCACAAGATATCGATCACATGGATGACGAGTCTGCAAAGGCTGAACTCGCACGTCTCTCAGAGTTACTGCGACAAGCAAACACTGACTATCATGGCAATGATAATCCTCAAATTTCGGATGCGCAGTATGATGCGCTGAAACTGCGTAATGCATCCATTGAAAAGACCTTTCCACATCTGAAACGGCAAGACAGCCCATCAGACCAAGTTGGTGCTGCACCCACCGAGGGCTTTTCGAAGGTGACCCATGCGGTCGCGATGTTGTCCTTGTCCAATGCCTTTGACGCTGACGATATCGTGGATTTTGATGCGCGGGTGCGGAAATACCTTGGCACAGCAGCAGGCCAACAACTTGCCTATACTGCCGAGCCCAAGATCGACGGGCTTTCTTTGTCTCTGCGTTATGAAGGGGGCGAACTTGTCCAGGCCGCGACGCGCGGCGATGGCTCGGTCGGCGAAAATGTGACTGCGAACGCGCGCACAATTTCCGACGTGCCGCACAGTTTGCGCGCAGCTCCAGAAGTGCTCGAAGTTCGCGGTGAAGTTTATATGTCTCATCCAGATTTTGAGGCGCTGAATGATCGTCAGAAAGAAAGAGGCGGCAAAGTTTTTGCCAATCCGCGAAATGCTGCGGCCGGCTCTTTACGCCAGCTGGATTCAGAAATCACGCGCGCGCGGCCTTTGCGCTTTTTTGCTTATGCCTGGGGAGCATTGTCAGAACCGCTTGGTGCCACGCAGCTCGAAGCGATTGAGCGACTGGCGGCATTGGGGTTTTCGACCAACCCTTTGACCGAACGGTGTACGGGTCCAAGTGAACTGCTGCGCCATTATGCCCGAATCGAGGCAAGCCGCGCCACGCTGGGATATGACATCGACGGCGTCGTCTATAAAGTTGACGATCTTGGTTTGCAGGAGAGGCTTGGCTTCCGCTCCACCACGCCCCGATGGGCAACGGCGCATAAGTTTCCGGCTGAACTTGCGTGGACCCGGCTTGAGGCCATCGACATTCAGGTCGGGCGAACCGGGGCTTTGTCACCGGTTGCGCGATTGTCTCCGGTTACGGTGGGCGGCGTCGTTGTGTCGAATGCCACACTGCACAACGAAGATTACATCGCTGGGCGGGACAGCAAAGGCGGGGTGATACGCGAGGGCAAGGACATCCGTGTCGGAGACTGGGTCCAGGTTTACCGTGCCGGTGATGTGATCCCCAAAGTTGCTGATGTAGACTTGACGAAACGTGCTGCCGACTCGGAACCTTATGTATTTCCAACCACTTGCCCGCAGTGCCACAGCGCAGCCATTCGCGACGAAGGTGACGCCGTTCGGCGATGCAGCGGTGGCTTGATTTGCCCTGCACAGGCGGTTGAAAAACTCAAACACTTCGTGTCGCGCGCGGCTTTTGACATCGAGGGTTTAGGAGCCAAGCAGGTGGAGCAGTTCTATGCGGACGGGTGGATCAAGGAACCCGCAGATATATTCAGAATGCGCGAACACTACGGCGACGGAATTCAGCAGTTGAAAAACCGTGAAGGCTGGGGCGAGAAATCGGCCGCCAATCTGTTTGACGCCATCGACGAAAAGCGTGAAATACCCCTGTCCAGATTGATTTTTTCTCTAGGTATCAGACATGTCGGGGAGGCTGCCTCCAATATGATCGCCCTGCATTTTGGAAATTGGGACGATTTTGATGCTGCAATGCGCGCATCAGAGGACCAATCCGGTCCTGCCTGGGATGAATTGATCGCAATTGACGGTGTGGGCACAGTCATGGCTGGGTCTTTGACGCAAACGCTTGCGCAGCCCGCCGAGCGCGCGTCAATCAGTCGCCTGATTTCGCAGCTATCCATCCAACCCGTTGCGCGTCCGGATACCGATGGAAGCCCCGTTGCCGGAAAAACGATTGTTTTCACCGGGACCTTGGAAAAAATGACGCGCGCAGAAGCCAAAGCACGTGCAGAACGCCTGGGCGCAAAGGTCGCGGGCTCGGTCTCGGCCAAAACGGACCTGTTGGTTGCTGGGCCGGGTGCCGGGTCGAAAGCGAAAAAAGCCATTGAACTTGGTATTGAAACGCTGGACGAGGACGGTTGGCTGGCCCTGATTGCCGATACATGAGCAACCGTCCGGAAATGCTGTTTCCTTTGTTTGCCGAAACACAATCCTTAGAGGGAATCGGGCCCAAAACAGCGACGAACCTGCGTGCATTGGGGGTCGAAGCGCCGCGTGATTTGCTGTTTACGTTGCCATATTCCGGGATTGATCGGCGGATCAAAAATACAATCAAGAACGAGTTATTGCCGGCAACCCTGACGGTCGCTGTCACGGTCGGTAATCACACAGCTGCGCGCACGAAGGGCGGGGCCTACCGGATACATGTTGAGGACAATGAGACAAGTTTCCAACTGGTTTTCTTTCACGCACGAGGAGATTACTGGCGCAAAGCCCTGCCAGAGGGCAGTCGGCGTATCGTGTCCGGTAAAGTCGAAGCCTTTGACGGCTTTGCGCAAATGGTACATCCGGATCATATCCTTCCCGAAAGTGAAGCTAGCAGCATCCCGGAATTTGAACCCGTCTATCCGCTCAGCGCGGGCATTACGCAAAAGATCATGTTCAAGGCCACACGCGGGTCTGTTGCGCTGACGCCGGAGATGCCAGAGTGGATAGATCCCGCCCAAAAGGCAAAGGCGGTGTGGCCGGATTTCGGCGCGGCTGTTGTTCAAGCGCATTCGCCGTCACGGCAGGATGACCTGCTGCCAATCGCACCTGCACGTGAACGTCTGGCATATGATGAAATGTTTGCGCATCAGCTGACTTTGGCCTTGGCCCGCTCTCGCGAGCGGCGCAAATCCGGGCGCGTATCGGAGGGTGACGGGCGGCTTCAGGCCAAGGTTATGACGGCGTTGCCTTATCAAGTCACGAATGCTCAGAACCGCGCCATTGCCGAAATCAACAGTGACATGGCGCAACCTCAGCGCATGAATCGATTGCTTCAGGGGGATGTGGGCGCGGGCAAAACGCTTGTGGCTTTTATGGCTTTGCTGCGTGCGGTGGAGGCAGGCGGGCAGGGTGTCATGATGGCGCCGACCGAAATTCTGGCACGGCAACATTATGAAAGCCTCGTGCCTCTTGCTGAACAGGCAGATGTTGTGCTGGCAGTGCTGACGGGGCGGGACAAGGGCTCTGAGCGGCGCTCAAAACTGGAGGCGCTCGCGCGTGGTGACATCCAGCTATTGGTCGGGACGCATGCGGTCTTTCAGGCTGATGTTCTCTTTTGTGATCTGCGCCTGGCCGTGATTGATGAACAGCATCGCTTTGGGGTGCGTCAACGGCTGGAGTTGGGACGCAAAGGTCAGGCAGTGGATGTGATGGTCATGACCGCAACACCCATCCCACGATCCTTGTCGCTGGCGCAATACGGCGACATGGACGTGTCGGTGTTGGACGAAAAACCGCCCGGAAGACAGCCTATCAAGACCGCTTTGATCAGCACCGGGCGGATGGAAGAAGTAGTCGACCGCTTGCGTAGCGTGATCGCATCCGGAAGCCAATGCTATTGGGTGTGCCCGCTTGTTGAGGAAAGCGAAGTATTGGATCTGACGGCCGCGGAGGACCGTTTCAAACACCTGCGCGCGGCCTTGGGCGAAGACGTCGTCGGATTGGTTCACGGCCAGATGCCGGTCACGGAAAAAGATGCCGCGATGGCGTGTTTCCAGGCGGGCGAGAGCAGAGTTCTGGTAGCAACCACGGTGATCGAAGTGGGTGTCGACGTGCCCAATGCCACAATCATGGTGATTGAGCGCGCCGAAACGTTTGGTCTCGCCCAATTGCATCAAATGCGTGGGCGGGTAGGGCGCGGCGATGCGGCGTCGACTTGTCTGCTCATGTATCAATCGCCATTGTCTGAAAATGGTCGCAAGCGGTTGAAAGTGTTGCGCGAAACGGAAGATGGTTTTGTGATTGCCGAAACCGACCTGAAAATGCGCGGCGCAGGTGACTTAATCGGCACGGCGCAATCCGGTGTCCCCAAGTTCAAAGTGGCTGATCTGGAGCGGCAGGCAGGGTTGATGGCGATTGCCCAAAGCGACGCACGACGTCTCTTGTCCGAGGATCCTGATTTACGAAGTGACAGAGGGCAGGCGGCGCGTCTGCTTTTGTGGTTGATGCGTCAGGATGAATCGATTCGTTTAATTTCAGTAGGTTAAGGTCTTTTGTGACTTTTTGTTCGCAAATGTTCTTATTTAGTTCTTTACAGAGAGTTAATAATATGAGAACAAAGAGGCAACAAACGTCGGAGGTTCCCATGACCACATTGTTGCAAATCAAGGCCATTGCATCCCGTTCGCATCACACTTTGGTGCAGGACACGGTGGGTGTTGCTGCTCTGGTTGTGATGCTTGTGGTTGGGCTGCATCTTCCGACATTTGTCTGATTTCTGCCTGCGATCTCTCGCCGGATAACAACATGTACTTTCCCCAAGTGCCGCGTAAGACAAACACTGCCTGTTCCTGATCTTACTGAGGTTTTCCTCGTCGTTGTTGTTCGGATCCCACGTGAGAATTGCTTTACCTGATGCCGCCGTTCTCTACAGAATGGCGGCGTTTTTTCGAGAAGAACTAAGTTTTTTGTTGTAGTTCTCCCGCCCGGTGATCTGTTTTGGCAGACGAAGAGGGTGTCTTGGATTGCGACGTCATCCGGCTAAATCGTTCAAAATTAAGCATTGTGTCGCAGCCCTTTCATCGGTCGCCGCAAATGGATGCGCAATGAAATCTCATTTACTTCGACGGCCGGAACAGGATTGCGCAACAAGGCTTTTTGAAATCGCCCCAGGAAATTAAGATCAACTCCCAAATTTGCTTCCGAGAAAGCAAATTCCACATGATGCAGCTTTGCTTCAATCAATCCTTGCTCAAATCACGGGACCAATTGAATTTGCCAATTCGCTGATGAGTTTGATCTTTGCCCGAACGGTCAGAAGCCAGCAATTGAAAAGGGCATTTTGGGGGTGTCTGCTTGCCATGGTGATGTGAAGAATAGGTCATCCTAACACGCAGAGCACCAGCGTGGCATAGACGGTTAGCGCTAAGCATTGAAAAGGGGGGGAGGTGGTGGGCGCGCCTGACGTTCATGCCCGCTGAAGAGGTGTGTGGGGAGGCGTTGAATTTGCGTGACGACACGTACCTCCGGTTTTCAGGAGCGGCCCTTGGTGGCCCAACCAAGTCACTTGCCACAGATTGGTGTTTCGGAGGGCAGATTGCGCGAAAACCCGTTGTCTCGCCAGAAACAAGCGCTTCCGCCATTTTTCCTGGCACAGGTGGCTTGAGTTTACGCATGATACAATCGGTGTTTGTCGCCCGGCGTCCGTGCGGCGGTGCCGGATGGGAGTCAAGGACCTGGGTGCGTATCCCAGCCGAAAAAAAGTCTTGAAATCTTTGCACGCCGCAGACCGTTATCGGGACGCTCGCCAGCGCAAATGCTCCATCCCATAAACCTGTGTCTTGGCCATTGCAGCCCGGGTTCATTCCCGCAAACGTAAGCGCCTATGCATTCAGGCCAGAAACAAGAGATTTTTTCACAGCGTCATAAGGACACGCTTCTTCAGAAACATCGTTCCCACACAACTGCGAAACGTCAGCAAAACAAGCCTCTTTTTTCAAGCGCAATCGGCTTGAAGGGCTTGCTCCATCGCTTCGCAGGCTGCCTCTATGCTTAACAGAATCGAAGCATGACGGTTTTTGTAGTCGCGCGCTGGTTGCAGCACTTCGAACCCCTCAAACGGCGTGGCGGGTACCATGCCGTCATCCTTGAGCATTGCGCGAAGCTGATCACGTGCACACTCCAGATCGGACAATGAGCATCCGATGATCGCCCCCCCGGTGACGGCGGCAGCGGCCTGACCCAAAGCACAGGCTTTTACATCCTGCGCAAAATCCGTAACGCGGCCAGCTTCAACGTTCAATTCGACCGTGACCGCCGATCCACACAAGGGAGAGCGTTTTTTCACGCTCGCCATAGGTGCTTCGAGATGCCCCAAATGTGGAATATCCGCCGCCAGTGCCAGAATGCGGCCCGAATAGAGATTGATCAGATCGTTTTCACCAGACATATGGCACCTTATGGCTTTGCACTCACGCTTAAACCCATACATAAGTCCTGGCGTCAAAGATGCAAAAAGGTTTTCGCAATGTCTGACGATCTTGTTCCCTTCGATCCAGCCACGCTCAAATACGACGGCGCTGGCTTGATTCCCGCGATTGCTCAAGATGGCAATACCGGCGAAGTCCTGATGATGGCATGGATGAACCGTGAAAGCATCATGCGCACGCTGGAAACCGGACGGGTGACTTATTGGAGCCGTTCGCGCCAGTCCTTCTGGGTCAAGGGGGAAAGCAGCGGACATTTGCAGTCACTCATCGACATGCGGGTGGATTGTGATCGCGATTGCCTTTTGATGCAGGTGCGCCAAACGGGACCAGCCTGCCATACGAACCGTCGCACTTGCTTTTACACCGAGATTTCGACGCGCGGTGAAATTGAGCTGATGAAACCTATGTGACGGGCTAGGTCAGCCCGACCATAGATCGGATATCGGAAACGCATAGCCCGTCATCACGAAATTTACGCAAGGCGCGCGCATCATCGCGTTTTGCAAGACGTTTCCCCTGCGCGTCCCGGATCAGTCTGTGATGATGGTATATGGGTGTGTGCAAGCCCAGAAGGTCTTGCAGGACAACATGGATTTGCGTCGCGTCAAACAGATCCGAGCCGCGTGTGACATGGCTAACATCTTGTGCGGCGTCATCCAGGACAACCGCCAGATGATAAGATGTACCCATATCGCGCCGTGACAGCACAACGTCTCCGACGTTCTGGTGCAGCGCTTGGCAGGAAACAGTGATTTCGCCGGTCTGACCGGTCGGGCCTTCTCCCTCTTCCACGAAATGATAAGCGGGGGGCTGCAAAGCACGCGCCAAGTCCAGACGCAGTGCCAAGTCTTTGGGGCGTTCGTTTGGTTTCGGTTTTGCGCGGCAAGTTCCGGGGTAAATCAACCCATCCGGACCCGTGATAGGCGTTCCGCCCTCCTGAGGGGCGGAGGCCGCTTCAAGAATGTCACGTCGATTGCACGTGCACGGATAAAGAAGATCGCGGCGCCAGAGAATATCAAGTGCCTGATCATATTCCTCAAACCGGTCAGATTGCCTCAAGACGGGCTTTTCCCATGACAATCCGAGCCACGCCAGATCGTCATAGATTTGCCTTTCCCACTCGGGCCGCGCACGGGATTGATCGATATCCTCAATCCGCAGCAGAAACCGCCCGTGGTTGGCGATGGCGATGTCGTGAGCAACCCATGCGGCATAGGCATGACCCAAATGCAGGGGGCCTGTTGGTGAAGGCGCAAACCGGGTGGTGGTTATCACGCTTTTTCAAGCACGTAGACTTTGGAGCACAGATTGATTCCCGGAAGGTGTGGACCGTGTTCACAAAACAAAAGACGCGCCGCGCAACAATCTGTCCATTCGTTGATCCGCGCCTCATTTGCGCGCTCCTGCAGCGCGTGATCATTCAGGGAAAACACCAACAATCCATCAGGGCCAAGAGCATGCATCAAGGTGTCAAGCAGGGAGATCGGGGCCGCCCCAGCGCCAATCACTCCTATAGCTGCAATTGCCGGGTAAGTGCCTTGGGCAAAAGGCAAGGGCGCATCCGCTTCGATCACTTGCAAAATGCGGTACAGGCGCTTGGCTCTGGCCTGCGCCAACATGTCCTCTGACAGATCAAATCCGTCAATTTCCGCAAAACCCGACAGCTTTAATGCCAGCCCTGACAGCCCGGTTCCGCATCCAAAGTCCAGAATAGGTTCAGTCTGGTCGGTGACAAATTTAGCCAGTGCCTCGGCACAACGCCCCGGCGTGACATACCCGTTTTTGCCAACTTCGGCCTCGTAACTCTCTGACCAGTCATCATATAATGTGCGGGTCTGTGCCGCATCGCGTGCCAAATAGGCCTTGTCCAAAAATCCTTGTCCCATGAGGGTATGTTAACCGCTCAACTCAGGCGGCGTCCAGTGCCTCGGCCCCAAGCCATTTCTGCCAGGCCAGTTTCGCACGGTCCGTGTAGGCCTTGTAGCGATCCTTGCGCCCGCGCCGCCCCCCTTTGAAACCTTCAACAGGTGGGAAAAGCCCGAAGTTCACGTTCATGGGTTGAAAGGTCTTGGCCTCGGCGCCCCCCGAAATATGCGTAATCAATGCACCTGTGGCCGTATCTGCAGGCGGAATATCCAAAGGATGCCCCTGCATTTCACGCGCCGCCAAACGCCCGGCAAGCAAACCCATTGCAGCGGATTCCACATATCCTTCAACACCGGTGATCTGCCCGGCAAAGCGGATATTGGGCCGCGAGTGCAGGCGCATCTGGCCATCCAGCAGGCTTGGTGAGTTCAGGAAGGTGTTGCGGTGAATGCCGCCCAATCGCGCAAAACTGGCGTCTTCAAGGCCCGGAATGGATTTAAAAACATCGGTTTGCGCGCCGTACTTCATTTTTGTCTGGAAGCCGACGATGTTATAGAGCGTCCCCAATTTGTTGTCGCGTCGCAATTGCACCACCGCATAAGGTTTGACGTCGGGTGCATGTGGGTTGGTCAGCCCAACCGGCTTCATGGGCCCAAACCGAAGCGTCTCGCGGCCCCGTTCGGCCATCACCTCGATCGGCAGGCAACCATCAAAATATCCTGCCGTCTCGCCCTCATGGAATTCGGTTTTATCTGCGGCCATCAATGCGTCAATGAAGGCTTCATATTGATCGCGGTCCATGGGGCAATTGAGGTAGGCCGTGCGCTCTTCTTCTGTCTCGCCTTTGTCATAACGCGACTGCATCCAAGCTTTGGACATGTTGATGCTGTCGAAATAGACGATGGGCGCGATGGCATCGAAAAACGCCAGCGCTTCTGCTCCGGTCTCAGCTGCGATGGCCTGACCCAAAGCGGAGGACGTCAACGGGCCCGTGGCGATGATCCACTGTCCATCGGTGGGCAATTCCGTGATCTCGCCATATTCCACACTGATGTTGGGGTGGGCCATCAGCGCATCTGTGACAGATTGCGCAAAAGGGTCACGATCAACGGCGAGTGCGCCCCCGGCGGGTAGCCGATGCTTGTCCGCGGTCTGCATGATCAGCCCGTCGGCCTGACGCATTTCCCAATGCAACAACCCCACGGCGTTTTGTTCGTCATCATCGGATCGAAACGAATTGGAACAGACCATTTCACCCAAAAGTCCGGTCTGATGGGCAAAGGTTCCAACACTGGGGCGCATCTCATGAATGACCACCTGAACGCCAAGGTTTGCGGCCTGCCAGGCGGCCTCGGACCCGGCCATGCCGCCGCCGACGATGTGAAGTATTTGTGTCATGAAGATCATGTAGGCCAGTGGCCGACCGTGTGCAATACGGGCTTGACGCGGTTTGACGGCCCCGAGCAGTTTCAAGGAAGTAGATTTTTGGGCGCCGGTTCAGGAATGTCGCACCAGCGAGAGACTGGTTTGGAGGGACTTTCTGCCACCGGCGACCCAAAAGGAATAGGCGCACTGCCATCCGAGCCTCTCACCTAAGGCATTTTAGCACAATTTGAAACAAGCCATGTAGAAACACTCTGATCCGGATGCCGAAACAATGCAGCGTCGAAAAAAACCGAAACCAGATGGCAGCTTGCTCTTATCCGCTGTTTCGCACAGTTATGCACCCGAAGCAGGGGGAAAACATGGATGTTAAAATGACGGCCGCCGAAATGGGCGCGTTTCTGGATCAGGCCTTCGAGCAGGTCAAAGGTGAATTCACGATAGAACACGTCGCCCCTAATCACGTCACGGTACGTTTGAACGTGCAAGAAAAACATCTGCGGCCGGGCGGCACGGTTTCCGGGCCCAGCATGTTTGCGCTGGCGGATGTTTCGGCCTATCTGGTCACCATGGCGATGATTGGGCCGGAGGCATTGGCAGTCACAACCAACTGTTCCATAGACTTCATGCGAAAACCGGCTTCTGGCGTTGATCTGATTGCGAAAGTGCATTTGCTGAAACTGGGAAAGCAGCTCTCGGTCAGCGATGTTATGATTTATTCGGACGGGCTTGAAGCTCCTGTCGCCCGCGCGAGCCTGACTTACGCGATCCCTCCCAAAAAGGAAATTTAGCCGTTTGGGGCGGCTCGTTCTGGGTCGTCGGGCCGCAACGCGTCTGATCTTGGCATTCTCCAGACCGTGCAAAAAGGAGCAGAAATTCCTGACCGGTAACAATTGTTGCAAGGATAAGCTGCACTGCCGTCCCGAAAACGGTTTTGCAGCCCATTAGGGCCGGTTTTGCCTTCTAGCGGGCGGTGACACCAACCGACCAATCATTTTGATCCCGTCATCCATACGTGAACCTCGGACTTTACACCTCCGGTGACGATCCTCAATTTCCAAACAGTGATTGGTGAAGGCGAGACTTGACGCCTGGGGATGATGACCGGTGAATTTCCGCGTGAGCCGCCCTCTCAAACGGTCCATATCGATTTACCCGGGACGGACATCACGAACGACGGACCCATCAGTCCCAAATCTCGACGGCGCGGGCCGGCGGGCTCTGTGCTGTATTGCGGTGGGCAGATCTATGTGGTCAGCGACTTCATCGACGGTCAATGTTCCACTACTTAAGTTTGGTTGGACCGGATCAACCCGAAAGCAGGTGAGTGGCAAGTGCTGCCGGATGCGCGAGATAAACAGGATCAATGACCCTGTGTGGTTGCGGAAGACGGGTTTTCTTCTTTTGGCGGCCGTGAAGCCCGGCATCAGGACGGCACGGATTGCGATGCATTGCTCCTTACCGCCATCAGGGATGTGGATGTTCATGATTTTGCCAGTGAGTCGTGGCCCCTGCACGCCGAGCCCTTACGATACATACTATTGCTGCTTCGATGGAAGGCACATACGCTCAGTTTGTTCAAAGCACCACGAAGGCACAGCTTATAACGCTGACGACATTAAAGCGCTTGAAAGGCCATTGCTAATACCCCCCGGAGTCTCGCAGCAACGCCGCTGCCAGGAACTCCTAAGACAGATATCCTTTGGCGCACGCGGCTCGCAGTCTCGGGCTTCTGCGTCCAGATCGGTTTAAGTGTGCCCATCACATCCGCCGTCTCGATTTTAGCAACCCGCATTTGCCCTAACTTGGAAACAACGTAGGTATCGAGCGTCGCCGTCCATTGAGGGGCGTGCTTGGTGCTTTTCCAGCCGGGGCGTTTGCTTTCAATCAGTTCAAGCGCCGTATCCTTGAAGGTGTTTGACTTGGTCTGTCGCTTCTGCGCAATGGGGTCTTTCCCATCGATAATCAGGCGCCGCGCCTCGGATGCTCGATCCCTGGCCATTGCGATGGTCACGTCAGGATAGGCCCCGAGGCCAAGATCACGCCGTCTTCCTTCCACTTGATAACGCAGAACAAGAGCGCGTGCCAGATGGCTGGACGTAGAGGAACAGTCCACGGTATTTTCCATAATAATTAAGCATCCATGAACTCGAGCGAATTTGGGAGAGCAATAGTTATACGAACTGTCGCTCCGCCACTAAAGTGTCTTTATGGATCACTGTATTTCCGAAAAACCCAATGCAATCAATTCGCATACGCCGTGTTTACGCGGTTTACCCAGCCTATCCCTCATAAAATCCCGCATGTATTCGCCTTGTATCGGTACATTGCTTTCGAACATCGACGCTGGGTCAACGCCATGCATTCCGAGGGTGTTACCATTGAGCGTCAGCTCATTGACGACATTGTATTCATCCGCTGCGAAAGCGGCCGTCGAGTTGGCAAGTGAAACGGGCAAAGCCGAAAAAAGAGGAACGGTTGGATCAGCCTTATAGAGCCCTTCGCGTCGTACAGCGTTACCATGGGGAAGTTCGCCTGAATGAAAGCTTTCAGGACCTGGAAAGCATCACTACTTGGACCTGTTCGTTCTCTGGGACAAAATGATCACGAATTTCATTCTTGATTTGGGGGTCAATCAAGAACTTAGCTATGGTCGAGCGCCGGCGTCATAGATTTTTGAACCGATCCTCTTAGTGTAACTCGCCGCCGCTCAACGACCCTAGTTTTGTTAGGCTTCTCGCAAGCCAAAAGATTACCTTGGGTAAAGCGTGCCTAGGTTGTAAGCTAGGAACATTGGACAACTTTTGACACTTCTTTTTTTTACGCAATTCTTTTTGAAACCAGATTTAAAGGAATAGAAGGATGACCTTCACATTTACAGAAAAACATATTCGCAGAATGTTTGAGCTCGCCAATTTTGAAGTTCCGGAGGATGAAATGGTTTTCTTCGGCCTTCGCGGTTCATCTCCGGTCACAAATGAAGGCGTTTTTGACGATAGCCATGTTTTAATCGAGCTTGGGACAGACTGGACACATCAGCGCTGTACAATAGGGCAATGGCTTCCAGGAAAAAGCTTCGCCATTCATACTGCAAGCACGGTCCCCAACATCGTGTCAGTGCGCAAAAAAATAAACAACAATGGCTATGGGGTTAATATGCTGGCACCCTGCTATTTGACCGATCTGCCCGGCACGTCGGACCACAGATACACGAAGGGCGATCACGGATTAACGTCGAAGCTTGGGCCGCATCGAGCATTTCGAAATGCCAACAAACTGCCAGTTTGGCGAACGGGTGACGATGATGACTACGAGGGCGACGATCGACTGGTTTACGAATCCGCTTTCGACAATTTGCATTGCTCACGCCACATGGACTCCACGACGCCAGGCTATTCCAGTTTCGGCTGTCAGGTCGTGGCTGGAGCAGCAGGTAGACGAACGTCCAATCCGGGAGGCGAAAAAGGATCCTGGAAGGCGTTTGTTAATGCGGCCTATGCGCTCTCCCAACACAGTTTTCGATACGCGCTGTTTAATCAGGGAGAAGCTTTGCGCACGGCAACTCTGGGTGTGTCTAAGAGATCCCCGACCGTGCGCTTTGGTTCAACCGGCGATCTTGTCCTGCATCTCCAGGAAGCGTTGGTAGATGGCGGGTTCAATGTCGGGCGAAGTGGGCCAGATGGCATTCTCGGCTTCAAGACACTTGAGGCAATTCGAGACATCCAGCTTGAAGCATTTGGTGCCTCCGGTGTGGATCTCGTGTGTGGACAGGCAACAGCCGCAGAGATTGGCATCGACTGGCCGGCCGCGGTCGGAAAGAAACCCGAACCTGTTCATGATTTAGAAAATGGCGCATTAGGCGCGATTGATCTGCTCGATGAGGGAGCCGGTCCGGAAATTGACGACAAAGATATGGAAGTGTTTTTTGTTACGCCAACACGTGAAACCAAACCAAATGGCAAGGTGCGCTGGGTTTTTGAAGATCCTGTGGACAAAACTCGGCGCTATGTCGGTGGCGAAGCCAAATTGCAAGGTTTTCGTGGATTAGCAAGGATCCGCGGTTTTGATGCAGAGAAGGCACCTGTCTACGATCACAAGGACTGGATCGAGCAATTCGGTGCTTGGGCTGCGGTTATCGAACCAACGGGCTTGGGTGAAAGCCAGAACTCATTTACCTGCCTGAATAGCTATGATCGTGCGGCCTTCACATTCGGCTTCTATCAATTGGCTGCCCACACAGCGAACGACAACCTGATTTTGCTGTTCCGAAAGTTGCTGGAGTCTGCGGAAGCATCCCGGTATTTCCCGGATCTTCGTCTCATTGGAGGTAAGGTGCACAAGGAAACCACGTCGGGTGCTGTCTCGCTGGAAGGAGCTCAAAGAAGGGTTGATGGAAACAACCGCGTGGGTGAACAGGGTGGTTTTATGGACTATCTTAACGGCGACATGAACTCCGTTGATCCGGCTGAGCTTCAGGCCGCGTCGCGCTTGATCCATTGGGCCGTTCATAGCGAAGAACACCGCTCGATCCAGGTTGAGGTTGCAGTTGAACTTGCGCGAAAAAAAGTCAAGCGGATCGCTGACAGGATGTCAGGACAAGGGACCAGCCTTGATGGGAGGCCGGTGCGTGAAGTCGCCTTGGCCCTGGATATCCTGCACAACGGTCGCGGTGGCTCGGAAACTTTTCCAAGAATAGGTCGAGCGTTGAAGTCGGACGATCCGATGGCAGAGCTTTCGAAAATTGGCTGCACGGATATCTTTGCCGGGCGTATCGATCGGGTTCGCAAGGCTGCTGAGCGGATACAGAAGCTGAAGCGCTTGAAAGGCCTGCGCTACGACGTGGCATCTAACGATTTCGTCTGAGTGACTAGAAGACTTTTGAATTGGCGCCAGTCATGAGGCCTGACGAGACGCAACAAGGTATAGAAGAGGGATCAGCATGAATCGATTGTACGCTCCACTATTCTTTTCAGTGATGGCATCATTCTGGAGTGACGCTGCAGCCGCCGAAGCCATTTGTGAACCCCTGAACGCTGAAGTCTATGAAACTAACATCGAAAGTTTGGGCGTCGGCAGCGTGGGTATTGTCCGCATAGACAAAAACGGTCAAACCGAAAGTGCTCATCCGATCACACCGTTCGGGTGGCCTTTCACCATAGAACTGGAAACCCCTGTAGGGGCTGAAATCGAGAACAGAGTCTCCGTCCTGGGGCGATGGGTCGGAGATAAGGAAAACGGTTTGGAAGTCCTTACCGTCGACAGTATGGAATCGGTTTCGGAAACGTTGTCACTGAATGCCACATTAATCGCTCCAGAGAATGCGCCCCACGGCATTCTGAATCACTGGTGGCCCAAATACTCGTTACTGGTTCTTGGTTGCGAAGTGACAGTTGGTAGCGATGGGACGGAAGTTGCCAAATATGTGACGCTTGGCAAACTTGATCGCAGGTTTTCCACCCGAGTTCCGGGATGGGCGATTGGCTTGGCTACACTCTCTGGACTACTTGGACTGTTCTGGTGGTATGTTCGTTCACTCAAGAATGAGCTTGATCCGAAGGGAAAGAACAACAAGGTCACGTCAAAGAAATGTGCTGCTCTGGCCTTTACCGGAGTTCATGACCGATTAAGTCTCACAAAGGTTCAGATGGCGATCTTCTTTGTTGTCATCTTTGGTGCCTTATCCATCGCCTTCAGCCGCACCGGTGCCCTGAGTGATCTGTCAAATGACGTGCTTTTGTTGCTCGGCATAGCTGTCTCCAGTGCTGCAGCTGCACGCTTAAGCGATCGGGTCAAGTCTCGATTGGATTATGGCAATTGGACCTGGCTTGAAGAAGATCGTGGCGTTTTGCGGTCGAGGATTGAGGCTCAGCCAAAGTTTGCAGACCTGGTTCGCACCAACGGGCAATTCGATCTGAGCCGCTTTCAAGCTTTGGCTTTTACTCCCTTAGTGGCAATAGCCTTTGCGACATCGTCGCTTTATTCGCTGGATACTGCGACGATTCCGGAAAATATTCTTCAGCTTCTCGGGTTGAGCCAAGTTGCCTATATTGCGGGAAAGTCCGTTGCGCCCCCCACGATGAAGGAATTCGATCAAATCGTTACCGAATACCGAGAATTAGCCCGATCAGGAAAAAAGAGTGTCACTGATGCAGAAGGTAACACCGAATTCGTCCAGGCAAATCCAACGGATCTCTATTTTGCGGCCAAAGGTGTAAGACAAGCGTTTAACGGGGCAATGGGCTATCCATGGAAGGTGGATGTCGCACTTCCATCTAAGAGTGAAATCAGAGAATTCGCAGTCGCTCGCGGCCTGGAAGAAACTGAAGTTTATGAAACGGTCTCTGATTTGACAGAAAGAGATGGGAAACCTCAGCCGGAACCATGACATAACGGCATAGAGCTTCTGTCTTGTAGGGCCACTGTATACAGATTTCAGTAAGCACGTCGCTCGTGTCGATTTACGCATCGGTCAAAAAAGAAAGAAACTTGGCTAGATAAGTGAGTTCTGTGGCTGTCAGCGCTGTATTCTGGTTGAGTTTTGCAACGCATCTATCAGATATTTTAAAGAAAAAAATATGCTCCCAGAGTCTTGAAAAAAATATACCTGGACGAAATTCAAGTAGTGCATCAACCACTAGTTGTCGTGCTACTTTTCTGGCCGCCAAACATTTTCAGAATTCTGGTTTCTAACCGTTAGAGGAATACTCCATGATTTTTAATAGTGTCTCAAATATTTATAACACGGTCTTCAATACAGCTGTCACTCGAAACGCTGCAAGGCAATGAAGAAGCGCGACGATGCTACGAGGGAACTGACCAAAATTGTCCGCGCTATAAGTTCGGTCGGGACAGCCGCGGAAGACGCGTCAAAGTCATGCCAGCCCGGTCGAGCAACTGTCAGCTGTTGCAGGAGTTGACCCTCAAAAGATATCGATCCGTGCACTCAGAATATTTTGATTGAGCGTATGTCTGAAAGGCTCGCATCCGGCGCTGTTACAGAATCAAAAAAAACGGACCGAGCAGGCGAAGCCAAAGCCAAAGCGCCAAGTATCGGTGAACTGGTTCATCCAAGGGAAGCAATCGACGCCGCTAAAGTGCTTTTGACCGATAAGGATGTTGATCAACAGGTGCAGAACTGCATCGACCCCTCCTTTTTAACCGCCTGGCATGTGTTCAGAAAGTACTATTATCAGGCTTTCCTCAACGAGCAGGATGAACAAACTAGGCTGAAATGGATAAGGGATTGCCCGAACTCCGGATATCCAGTCAAAAGGATCGATTTGACAAATGTGCAATTCGACTCCGCAGTCTGCCCGCAAGTGACAAGCGGATGGTACCGTGTCGTTCCGACCTTCGACGGAGTGTCTTATGTTCGACAGGCGCGCGCCGGAGAGAACACGCCCCGTGCGCCGTTCATTCGCTGGTCAGCAATTCAGGAACGCGATGGTAACGCGATTGACCTGAAGCGGTTTGTGGCCTCTGACGACAAGGAACAGCGCACACCACCGGCGGTATACCGGTATTCGGACCGGACGCTGCTTCCAAACCGCGCCATCAATCCGACGCGCGACGTCGACGCCGAAGTAGGTGAAAATCCAAACTCGCAAACGCTCGACTTTTGTCTTGGCAACGCACAGCAGCTCGAAGCCGAGTCAATCCGGTATGCGGCCGAGGTGAGCGTCAAGAGTCTTGATGTCAAAGAGGAAACCGCTGAGATGTTTAGCCGTCCAAAAGCGCTTCAAACGGTACTATTTTCCGACCTTCTGGAACTGCAAGGGTTCGACATCATTGCAGGCTGGCAGGCACATCTTGGCAGTCTGATGAGCGATGCGAAAGCTTCGAATAACCAGGTGAGACGTTTGATCGGAATGAATTTGGGCTGGCGGCAAGCATTAACCACAGCTGTTTTTTTTCGATCTGTATTTTCGTTCCGGACACCTTGGCCAGCAACAAACTTCTTTCTTGGGATGTGGCGGATGCTTTGGCGCTATGCGTCGCGCACGGCATGAAATTTGTGGTCAATAATGATGCGGTAGACGATGGTGATCTAGATGTAGTTTTGGTTGAGCAGGTATACCAGCCTGACAAGGCAACCCCGGGCGTACAAGCATATGATCTGCACATTGCGGTCCTAGGCCCAGTCGCCGTCAGGCACGATGGAAGCGCGTCAGAATTGGGAATTGTCGAACAAAGCAAGGGCATACTGTCCACAAAAGCCTTGAGTCCGGCGCTATTTGATGAAGGGGCGGAAGCGGGACTGGTAACCGCAAGGAATGAGTTTTTTTAAGCTGACAAGGCTTTGGTCGCGCTGTAATCCCGTTTTGACCCTAAGCCAGTTCGCTCGGTGCCTCCGGATGTCTATTAGGCAATTGCAAGGTTCTTCAGGACGTCGTCTATTGAACTGGGCTGGGTGTTCCTCCTGTTCTGCATTATGGCGACGTCTGAGAAGACTGATGCTTTTTCAATGAAAACGAATGAATTCGGCCTGATAGGTATTCTGTTCTTTGCGGCCTATCTCTTGCGTATGTACACCGTTTATGGCCTTGGCCGGATCGCCAATCAAGCGGTTGAGGTCAAGCGGTCTGTTTCTCGGTCGCTTGGGCGCAGATGCGCCGGCGCGTTCTTTTTCAACAGATGAACGACTTTTGTAGGTGTGGTTGTTTGGACGATCGTCGCGGGCGTTTGTCTGTTTGAGAGCTGGCTGGATTTTTCGAACATCGACGACTGATCGATCATCGGACCCAGTTTGCCCGACATGGAACTAAGGTTCTAATCCACGTCATACATATCTGCTTCTGAAAGTTATCGAGCCCCAAGCGGTATTCGCATATGTCGCGATGTGAAAACTAACTGTCCCCTAAAAGCAGTAGGAAATGTACTTGCAATCAAGGTTACTCAATTGTACGTTTTTTAATGAGTATTTCGACTAATAGTATCGAATTAAACGATAAATTCTATTTGGGGTTGTGTGTAGTGGTCGGTTGGATTTGTCGGATAAAGGCCAAAAGGCTCGCAACTGGGGTGAAGGCGGGCATTGCTCCATTGAATCAAGAATGAACGACATTTCGATTGGGCTGAATGAACGCTCGACCGATTCAGTGACATTTTGACTTGGCGGTTAGTTGGTGTGACTTTTGGGCAGTTTCATCAGCAACGGAAAGTTTGTGAAAAAGACGTAAGAGCATCGGAATAGATTGTGGCAATTAATGGAACCGAAAATGACGATATTTTGGATGGTGGCGCGTCTCACGATACAATAAATGGTCATGATGGAAGCGATCGGCTAAGTGGCAATGATGGTAATGATGTTCTTTATGGTGGCGCAGGCAACGATATCCTAGCTGGCGACAACGGCGATGACGTCCTCGATGGTGGTGCGGGAAATGACATCGTGCGCGGCGGTGCGGGCGATGACACGTTAGAAGGCGGTGCGGGCCAAGACCATTTGTATGGCAACGATGGCAACGACATTTTATACGGTGGATCCGGAGAAGATCTTTTATACGGTTATAACGACGATGATGTTCTCAATGGTGGCGAAGCAAATGACCGCTTGTATGGCGGCCCCGGTAACGACATCCTGCGCGGCGGCACCGGGAATGACGGTCTTTATGGCGGCGGAAATGCGGACACCTTTATATTTGGGCCCGGCTGGGGTCAAGACACTGTGTATGGATCCAATACTGCTATAGCGCCGGGGTTGGGTTCAATTGAATTTGAAGCAGGCATTTCTGCTGACGATATCGAGATTCTTCGAGACGGCAATAACTTGATCTTATTCCACGTTAACGGGGACACGATCACGATATATGCCCATTTCTTAAATACAGAACGATATGTTGACGAAGTAAGGTTTTTCGATGGCACGGTCCGGCATCCAGAGGATTTCGCGATTTTTGGAAGCATTGCAGGGACAGATAACAACGATACGTTGACCGGCGGCGGTTTTGGTGAAACATTTTTGGGTCTGGCCGGTAACGACACGCTAAATGGCCTTGGTGGCGACGACACATTAGACGGCGGTGCGGGCAATGATCGTCTGTTTGGCGGTGACGGTGACGATGTCCTGATAGGTGGTTCGGGACGGGACTCGCTATATGGTGGCGAGGGCAGCGATACTTTTGTTTTTAACCTTGGATGGGGTGAAGACACCATCTTTGATGCAACTGCCCCAAACGTTCCCCATTACCTCGCTCAGTCCCCGAACATCATTAGGTTTGGCGCAGATGTCCTCGCTGCAGACCTTATTGCAACCAGAGAAGATGATGATCTGCTGTTGGTGCATACGAACGGTGACTCCATACGAGTGGTGAACTTTGCCTGGGGAAATGACGCGCACGGCGGTGAGGTTCATTTTGCCGATGGAACGGTTGTGAAAGCCAGCGAAGTACGGCTGACAATTACGGGCACGGCCGAGGATGATGATCTGGAGGGAGCCGTCGCAAACGACACTCTTATTGGTGGTGCCGGCAATGATCATCTCAGCACCTATGCCGGCGATGATCTTCTCTATGGCGAGGATGGCGAGGATCAATTGTATGGCGGCGAAGGCAACGATGTTCTGTACGGTGGCCGCGGTGACGATGAATTGTTTGGCGGACGTGACCATGACAATCTTTGGGGTTTTTCTGGCGACGACACGCTACTTGGAGGCGACGGCTGGGATAATCTCACCGGCGAGGCGGGCGATGACCACCTGATAGGAGGCGGACACGAAGACATTTATTGGTTTGGTCCCGGTTGGGGGAACGACACGATCCAAAATGTGGACGAGTTCTATTTTACTGCGGACAGGGGTTGGATCAGGCCATGGGATGGGATCATATTTGAAGATGGCATTCTGACGTCAGATATTTCCGGGCATCGTGAAGGCAATGATCTGGTTTTGTCTCATAAAAACGGGGATACGATCAGAGTAGAAGACCAATATTTAAGTTTCGATCACGAAGTCTCATTTATCGAATTTCAAGACGGTACTTATTGGGGTTTCGATGTACTGGACTATGTGCGTGCCGAAGATCCAAATGCGCTTTCGATCGATACATCCGGTGTGGGGCTTCGACTTGCAGGATCTCAGCAATATCAAGTTGTGGATGCAATAGCGGCCTACAACCTGAGCTATGGCGGCACGCCGAGCGGGGCGCAGAGTTTTGCGGGCTGGCAGGCGATCGAGGCGGGATCCAACGGCGCGGGCGGGTACAGCGTGTTGTGGCAGCACGACGCGGGCAACTACACGATCTGGGATGTGAGTGCCACGGGGGCTTATGTTGGCATTGCGGATATGTCCAATCTTGTGGATTACGAGGACCGGTTCGAGTTTGATCTGAACGGGGATGGCGACATCGGGCACACCATCACGGATATCGATACGCTCGGCATCGGGCTGCAGTCCAGCACGCGCGGTGTTTACAGTCTTGTGGACGGCAGTGACATTCACAACCTGAGCTATGGCGGCACGCCGAGCGGGGCGCAGAGTTTTGCGGGCTGGCAGGCGATCGAGGCGGGATCCAACGGCGCGGGCGGGTACAGCGTGTTGTGGCAGCACGACGCGGGCAACTACACGATCTGGGATGTGAGTGCCACGGGGGCTTATGTTGGCATTGCGGATATGTCCAATCTTGTGGATTACGAGGACCGGTTCGAGTTTGATCTGAACGGGGATGGCGACATCGGGCACACCATCACGGATATCGATACGCTCGGCATCGGGCTGCAGTCCAGCACGCGCGGTGTTTACAGTCTTGTGGACGGCAGTGACATTCACAACCTGAGCTATGGCGGCACGCCGAGCGGGGCGCAGAGTTTTGCGGGCTGGCAGGCGATCGAGGCGGGATCCAACGGCGCGGGCGGGTACAGCGTGTTGTGGCAGCACGACGCGGGCAACTACACGATCTGGGATGTGAGTGCCACGGGGGCTTATGTTGGCATTGCGGATATGTCCAATCTTGTGGATTACGAGGACCGGTTCGAGTTTGATCTGAACGGGGATGGCGACATCGGGCACACCATCACGGATATCGATACGCTCGGCATCGGGCTGCAGTCCAGCACGCGCGGTGTTTACAGTCTTGTGGACGGCAGTGACATTCACAACCTGAGCTATGGCGGCACGCCGAGCGGGGCGCAGAGTTTTGCGGGCTGGCAGGCGATCGAGGCGGGATCCAACGGCGCGGGCGGGTACAGCGTGTTGTGGCAGCACGACGCGGGCAACTACACGATCTGGGATGTGAGTGCCACGGGGGCTTATGTTGGCATTGCGGATATGTCCAATCTTGTGGATTACGAGGACCGGTTCGAGTTTGATCTGAACGGGGATGGCGACATCGGGCACACCATCACGGATATCGATACGCTCGGCATCGGGCTGCAGTCCAGCACGCGCGGTGTTTACAGTCTTGTGGACGGCAGTGACATTCACAACCTGAGCTATGGCGGCACGCCGAGCGGGGCGCAGAGTTTTGCGGGCTGGCAGGCGATCGAGGCGGGATCCAACGGCGCGGGCGGGTACAGCGTGTTGTGGCAGCACGACGCGGGCAACTACACGATCTGGGATGTGAGTGCCACGGGGGCTTATGTTGGCATTGCGGATATGTCCAATCTTGTGGATTACGAGGACCGGTTCGAGTTTGATCTGAACGGGGATGGCGAGATTTGGCTCTAAGTGATTTGTTGTTGATTATTTTTGAGAAGCTCTGCCTTAGGGTTTAAAGTGCCTGGTGAAGTATTTCATGTGGCATGTAGGCAATACTAATTTTTATAATATGAATTTGACAAGGCTTTGTGAGAATAGTGCGAATCCCCATTGTTTTCCTCAATCAATATACCGCTAAAGACTTGATAACTTATGTTTTTTTGGTTTTCGAAATCCTTCATTTCAGCGGTATGCTATACGCTCTGCAAATCCTAGTTTTAGCGCCATTCAATGCAACTCGTTCCGACCGGAAAGCCATAATTTCAAGTGTCTTAAAGAAACTGTACCGCGAGTTTTGCCCCCTGGTCTTGGCTGTAAAAGACAGGCAGCATTGTTTTGTTGACGGGGTATCTTTCGCTCAGCGTAATTATTGAGGGTGTGCGAGGTGGGAGCGACGACAGGGCCGAATGGATCGGCCGACAAACACGTTAAAGAAATCAAGCGTAGGACGCAGCGTCAATTCCCTGCAGCAGCGAAGAGCTGGATCGTTTTAGATGGTCCGCGCGGGGAGAGCTGGATTTCGGAGCTTTGCCGTCCGTTTGCCCAGCAGTCAAAACGTAGTTTCGATGGGAGGGGCGAGGGGATCGCGGAAAGCCTGATTTACAATTGATCGAAAGGCTTCATGGAAGCGGGGAAGAAGCGGTTGGCTGGAGATACAGCACGCCCAGCAATCTCGACGGAAGTCACGCGTCTGAAGCGTGCGGTCCAAGATCTAAAACAGGCTGTAGTGGAACAGAGGCTTGAACTGCGCCGTTTCAAAAAAGGCATGCGCGGGCCCTCTCAGTGAACGCAAGGCATTCACCTGCCGGGTAATAGCTGGGGAAAACCTCGAATGAGCTATCCGTTACCCGGCAGGCGATTTGGCTAAGCCAGAACAGCCGAAAGGGCGGCATCAGAAAAGCTGGAGATCATCCGGCTGGTCGAGGGATCACATCTGCCCGTCAAACGTCCTTGAAGAAGCTGGGCGTGTCGCGTTCGACGTTGCATCGATGGTATGATCGGTACCTGCAGCGTGGTGAGGCCGGGCACCAGGATCGTAAGCCATATCCCGGTCGTGTCTGGAACCGCTTTGCAGATAGAGTCCGCCAAGCGATGTTGGAAATGGTCTTTGCGCAGCCAGAACTCAGCCCCGAAGAACTGGCTGTTACTTTCACGGATGAACGCATTTACTTCGTCTCAAAAGCAAGCGTTTACAGGCTGCTTCGCTCACATGATCTACGTCCCGGCTTCATCTTCATGAACCTTCCGCAACTTGACCTGGCGTCTCGGTGTTTTCGACAGAAACGGCAGCCGGCCCAAAGCGGAATTCTCGCGCATATCCAGGATCACAGGGAGTGATCATTTGAAAAGTGGGAAGAAAAAAGAACGTCGGTCCAATATGATAGGGACAAATAACCAAGCGCGTCGCCGAGACTGACATGCGTGCCAGGAGACGACGATTTTGGCAGTCGGTAACAACAACTCTATGTAATGCGGGTAGCAAGTATTTGTTTTGCGGCAAGTTCCTCACAGATCTTCGCACGCCGATTGCGTCAACTCTACATATGACTTCAAATTCCGTACGGCAAATCACGCCCGGCTCTAAACACACCGCAGCTAGTCGACGGTTTTCCCACTGTAGACGTCGTCGTCTTCATATATGGGCCGGGCACGGTCGCCCTGTTCCAGCCTGTCATTGAGATAACGAACAAAAACAGACAGCTTTACCAACGTGCTCGGAATTGTAGGCGCCCAAAGCGGAAAAACCCCAAATGTTTTTTTGATAAAAGCCAGTCTGTCATCTTCGGGGCTGTCCGTACGTAGCCACAGCGCTTCAAAATAGTAGGTCGGCACCTGAAGAAGCGCGAGCTGCGGCGTGCCGGTGCCCGCTCGTAGTATTTCCCGAACTTGTGCCGAGAAAAACTCTCTTGGAATGTTCATAATGCTGCTGTATCCGAAGCCGCCGCCTGGCGTCGGTCCGGCCTCGGCCAACACTGATTGAGGAGCACCGGACGTCTCGACATCGAAAGCAAAGGCCCAACTTGATGGCTTCCTGAGTCGGTGGATTTGCCCGAGCTCTACGCGTTGCCGGGCGGCCAGCATGAAGTTCGGTATCGTTTCTGCCGGGCCTTCCAGCAAACCGCCGGAAACAAACCCAAGTGACTGATTGAAGGTCTCATTTTTCATACGTAAGGCGACGGCATCACGCACCTCTTTGGCGAGGTTCTCAGGTGGTTCTTCACGGCTGGACTCCGAGCAATCGGCCATCATGCTGCTGCCTCGCAACCGGCTTCAACCTCACTCTTTTGTGTGAAATAGCTATGCGTCCAAAGTCCTTCGCCAATATCATCGCCGACTCCGTTTTGCAGAGGTACACGATAGAAACGTCGGAAAGCTCCGTAGGTCTGGATCGACCGGCCGTAGAATGAATCCTCGACAACTACATCGGTGATGCCGCCCTCGCTATCATGGATTACGCCGACAATGACTACGAAATGCCCCTCGCCGAAACCTTCTTCCCAGACAACCCGGCAGCAAACCGGACGGCCTTGAGCGACTTCCGAAGCGATGGTTTCAAAATCAAGCTGGTTGGCATATGTCACCACGTGATGTCCCAGCTCAAACAGCGGCAACGTCAGTCCGGATTGCACGTTGCACTGCCATCGCAAGTCACTGGCGCCGTCGAAGCAGCAATCGCTACGTTTCAGCCTGCGGTTGACCACATCGCATTGCTTTATGGCGTCCTCAGGAGTCATCGGTGGGTTGTAGTAATCTGAAATCCCGACGGTGGTCGCGGCCCAACACCAATTCGCTTGTTCCTGCTCTGGGACAGTCATCTGTATCAGTTCAGAACTCATTAGCTATCCTTTCAACCGCAGCACTGAGGAGCGGCACAAGGTCTCTTTCCTCGCGCCGGAAATGCTCAATGGCTCGACTCCAGCTCGATGCGTGCTTCGTTCACGAGATTGCGGAATTCCGTATTAGGCTGGTCCAGGAGCGTAATGACATGTGCGGCAATCGCGGCACCCGCATCGCTGTCATTGCGATAATGAACGCCCGCAACCTCCCGATTTTCCGCGATCCGGCGTGCCAACACAAATGCCGCATCGCGCATATCCGGCATCGTACCTCCGATGGCCCGCCCGATCGCTTCTGCCACCAGATAAGCTTCGGTTGCATGTCCGCTCGGCCAAGAAGGATGCATCGGCACTGGGATCATCGGGACCAGATTGGAAAAGACCTGATTGGGTCGCGGGAACGCATGGACTTGCTTGAAGTGCATGGCCACTGTGATGCCAACCCGGTCCGCTGCCGCCATCAGTCTGTGCGTGTTGAAGTGCCGGGGCGTGATCTTCAACAAATTCGAGAAATGATCCAGGAATGAGTTCAACTGATCGTAGATCTCGACCTCCCGGATTCGACGTTGAAATGTCTGTTCCGTCAGAATCGTGATTGCTTCGAATAGCGCGATTCTGAGGTCATTGCCTTGAGCACCACCAAAGGGTTCAAGCCCCGTCAGAACCGGATCGTTTTGCCAGTCTGGATTCTTCTCGTTGAATTCCTTCAGCACACGTTCTGCAAAATAACCGGGCGCCCAGTCTTGTTCGGAAAAACGACGTCCAAGGATGATTTTGTTCAGTTGAAGGGGTCCTTCAGCATGCAATGGGTCAAACCCAAAGTGGCTGGTCCCACCGAACATATTGGTGCCAAAACCGCCGCCCGCACCGCCGCCGGAGCCACCACCGGACCCGCCGCCTGAGCCTCCTCCGGAACCACCGCCCGAACCGCCGCCTGAGCCACCACCACTCATGCTAATACCTCCATTAATAAATTTCTTAAAACGTTAATACTCAACGCCGGCGCGCCTGAGCCTGTCAACATAAATCTCGGTCTGCTCGCGACCGAAAGGGCAACGTTCGCGATAATCGGATAGTCGAAAACTAGGGGCTAATGCATTGTGATGTTTTACGATTTTCGTCGCAGTAGGTTGGTCATCCAGCGCCGTTAGGCTCGCAATCAGAACGCGGGCAGCATTGCCAAAACGAGGGTTCGCGCTCAGCGAACGGCGTGCCCAGGTAGCCCCTTCCAGATGATTCCCGTGCAGATAGTGGTTCTGTGCCAGCAAACCTTGCATGAAGAAAACATGCTGATCGAGAGGTGACAGCCGCAGCCCGCGCTCGGCCTGACGGATCGCAGTTTTAGTGTCGCCAGAAAATCCGTAGGGACCACTGCTAAACGTCCAGGCCCATGCATTGTTTGGTGATAGCTCCCGCGCGCGGTCGACGCTTGATCTCGCCCCGATTGCATCATGCTCAAAGAGGCCTTTTGCTTGACCAAGAAGCGCGTGGGCGAGGGCGTTTGAAGGATCAAGTTCGATGGCACGGTTGGCTGCGCGCATCACCTGCCCAATTTCCGCATCAGGGTTATCGGACCATCCCTCAGCGACCCGGAACATATGCCAATGCGACAACAGGGCGAAAGGCGCTCCGAACGAATTGTCTTCGCGGATCGCGTTGTTAAGCAGGTTTTTCGCTTCTTCAAAGTTTTCCGGGCGTAGCTGGTACAGCAAATTGAGCGCGCGCAAGTAGTAATCATAGGCCGTTAGGTTCTGCGGTGCCTTTCGCATTGCCTTGCGGACCTGCTGGCTTTGGATATGCGAAGAAATCTGGCGCACGATGCTCAAGGTGATCTCATCTTGCAGATCAAAGATCTCATCCATCAGGATTTCGTATTTCTCAGCCCAGACAACCTCGTTTCTGGTGGCATCTGTGAGTTCGACCGACAAGCGCCACTGCAGACCGTGACTGCGAATGCGGCCTGAAAACAAGTATTGGACGCCAAGTTTCTCCACAATCTGATCCCTCGTCCAGCGAGTCAAATCGATCCCGACGGTTGAGCCGTTGGAGACCGTAAAGATATCGCGTAGGTTGCTGAGCGAGGTATTGATGTCGTCGATAAATCCGGAAACAAGGCTTGCTGTCTCGGGTGCTTCCGTAAGATTTTCGAATGGTAACAGCGCGATAGATGGCATCGCATCACGCCGTTCTTCCCCCTCTACGATCGTTTGCGGGAAAGACTGTGGCTCACCCAACAGCGCAGCGGCCACAGGCTGTTCAAGATTCTTGAGTTGAAGATTTCCCAGATCGGAAGTAGCTGTACCGCCTGGCACCTCGATGTGCGCCAGTAGCTCGCGCGACAGCACGGTACCACGTGGCGGCGCAAGTTCTTGCAAACGTGCGGCCACGTTGACGACGTGACCGAAAATGTCGTCGGCGTCGTAAATAACGCGGCCCCAGTGCAACCCGACACGCAGCACGATTTCCAAATCCGGAGCGACCTTTGGCTGCGCCTCTCTGAGCTTGTGATGTAGTTCGGATACGCAGAGGAATGCATCGCTTGGCACATCGAACTCGCATATGAAACCGTCGCCGGTATTCTTGACCGTGCTACCCCGGCATGAAACGATCAGCGGGTCGATGACATTGACCCGGAGGCTGCGAAACCGCTGGTACGTGCCGACGCTATCTGCTTCCATAAGCCGAGAGTAGCCGACCGTGTCCGCAACGAGCACCGCTTTGTATGTCGGCGCCAAAGCGATTTCCGGCAGATAGCGGTTGCCGGGCTGTTTTGGCTGCTTGTCTTTCAGCACCGGACGGCCTTTGTTATGATGGCAGGATCAAGTGCATTGTGGCTTCAACACTATTATAAGACAAGCAGCGCCGCTGCCTGCCGCAAAAAGTTAGCCTGCTTTTGGCCAATTCTGGTGAAAAACTCTTCCTTGATCCGGGCTGGAACTGCTGATTCAATTTCATCATTGAGCGGTGGATTTTGCGATGATGGGATCAAAGCAGGAAGCGTAGACGGTACTGTTTTACAAGTTCTCGCTGGAGGATCACGTTCCGCAGGATCAACCCTAACACTCGATTGATCGGTTTGTCGGTCTGGATGAAAACAGCCAGTTTTCCACAGCCATACTGGCTGCCCATTCATTGATCCCGAACGGCTGATCTATGGACCGACAGGGCATGGCGCAACAACGTCGCGAGAGTTGCGGTGGATGCGTACAAGCAAACCTCGACGCGCAAAGGAAAATCGGGATCATAGCGCCAATAGTCCAAGCGATGCTGCGCGCGCCGTGAAGAAATATCTAAACGTCCTCGGCGATGCAGCTTTTGGAGCCGCATCGGAGGTTGAACCCGGGGGCAGGGGCCACTCTGATCCATCCCGTCAGTGCCACTTGTGACATTGCTATGCAACGCACTGCAGGTAATAGAAGGCTGTGCGCAGAGGCCCTGCGTGCTTTGCCTGTTCGACCAGCTGTCTGATCGACACAGATATTAGCGTGATTGTCCTCTCTCATTGCCTGCAGGGCAAAAGGCCGGCGATCAAAGGATATCGACGCAACCAGATTAATCCGGAAGGCTAGGGTGGGTTCGATAATGGCACAATGCTCGCAAATGAAAGCTGCGAACACGGTATTTGGCGACCGCGATCAATGCCGGCTCTGGGCCGTACTCACTATCCGTTCTTACTTTCGAAGGCTGCGAAGCGGCGAAGTATCGAATGTCGTGATTGCGGGCTTGCTCCCAAGCGACCCGAAAACCAAGACTCATGTCTGTGCGAACGAAAAACGCAAGGAGTTGCTCAGGGCGGTAAACAGGTAGTTCATCGCTCTACTGGTGACACGGCCCGCTGATAGAGATGCCATGTCGCGTGGCCAAGGATCGGCAGAGTGAAGATCAGCCCCAGAAACGCGGGAACCAGCGACAACAGCATGGTGATAGAGATTATCGCAGCCCAGCTGAGCATTACCACCGGGTTTTCCGTTACAACGCGCACAGACGTTATCATGGCGGAAACGAAATTGGTTTCCCGGTCGAGCAGCATCGGCATGGCGATGACGGTCAGCGAAAACAGCACAGCCGACAGCAATGCGCCTATGCCTGTACCAATGGCAAGAAAGGTCCAGCCCGCAGGCGTAAAGAATACGGCGTTCAAAAACCCGTCAAAATCCGAGAAGGATGCATCCTGCAGGATGATCGCCAACAAGAGACGAACCTGGTAGATCCACACCCAGAAAATGAAAAGTGTTACAAAGGCCATCCAGCCCATTTCGCGCTTGCGCTGATGAGCCACGACGGTGAGGATTTCCGACCAGCCGAAACTCTGTCCTTTCTGCAAGCGTCGGGACATTTCATAAAGCCCGGCGGCGGCAAAAGGTGCAACCAGCGGAAAGGCCACAACGGCAGGAATGATCATCCAGATTTTGCCGAGCCAGACCAGGCTCCAAACAAATAGGATTCCGAAAGCCGCATAGAACAGGCCGAAAAAGCCGCTCATGAAGGGGCGCGCCAGGAAGTCGGAAAACCCGGCCTTCAGCGACGCGGTGATATCATCCGCAGTCACCTGATTGACCTTGGGCATGGCCTGAGGCTGGGGTGCCAAGTTGTCCGGTGACGTGGAACCCGTGGTTTTGGATGTCATGGCACACTCCTTCCAAAGAACAATACCGCGCTGAACCGTTTGCCAACAGCTCCAATAGCGAAACAGAAATTTGTCATCCGCATATAGATTCTGCATCAGGGGAGGCATAAAGGGCAAGGGGGAGATTAGCAGCCAAGTCCGCGGCGTTGTCTTTCGTGCAAGAAAAAAATGTCGCGTTCTAAACGAACGTCCGGTCCGCGGACGCGGTAAGGTCAGGTTTTTGGCCGCGCGAATTTCGGCGAAGGGTCGTCTTTGACTGCGAGAGCGGACCACCACCAGTTTGCTGCGCTGTTACCAAGGTCGATAGAGGGACCTTCATATCGGAACCAAAAGGTGTCCCCAGTTTCTCGACCGGTTCGCAATCTTTGTTAAGATGGATCTGTAAGCGATACCTGAACCGCGACTCCTATTGGCTTTGAGAATAGGATCAATGCCCCATCTCTTCCATCATCTTCTCGCGAAACACCTCGGCCGGTGTCTTCCATCCGAGACATTTGTGATGCGTGTTATTGAGGCGGTCAAAGATCGCCTTAATATCGCGATCCGTGAGTGCCGTGATATCGCGCTTCTTCGGGAGCCAGCTTCGGGCGCGGCGGTTCGTGTTTTCCACCGGGCCTTTCTGCCAAGTTGATGGTGGATCACAGAACCAGGTCTGCGTCCCGATCTCGGCCTGAAGGTGCAGCCAGCTGACAAACTCGGGTCCACGATCGAAGATGATTGAACGACGCGCGATCAAGGGCAAGTCTCTGATGGCCTTCATGATCTTTCCCATGACCGGTTTGGTCGGCTTGTTTGGGTTCTTCAGGATCGCGGTGTAGCGGCTGACGCGTTCAATAAATGACGTTACATTTGTCTGTCCAAACTTCTGTTCGAACAACTTTAAGTCACCTTCCGAGTGGCCGAACTGGCGGCGGTGAGCGACATCCTCTGGCCTAAACAAGATGCTGGCATCACGGTCAATCTTGGACGGCAAACGTTTGCGCGCACGACGTGATGTGCGGTTCTTCCTGTGCAAGGGCAGGCAACACCACAACTCCTGTGCCATACCTTCTTTGGAATAGATGCAGCGGTAAATCGTTTCCTGACAAACGCGCAGTTTCGCACCTTCAAAGATCATCCGATTGCCGATCTGCTCGGGCGTCCAACCGTTCTTCAGGCGTTCCACAATGTACTGAAACAGTTCAGGATATCGGATCAGCTTGCGCTGCGTAGATCGACGGCGTTGCGAACGCTGATGCGCGGCCATCCCGAAGTACCCAGCGCACGTCTTGGGAAAGGCATCATCGGTCCAGTAATTCCGTTTGATCTCACGAAAGATTGTGGACTCGTGACGCTTCAGAACCCGCGCCATCCCTGCGACGGGGACTTATGCGTGCCACCGGTCTGCAATTCTGCGACGTTTTTGCATGCTTAGTTGCGTAGAAACGGTGCGCATGCGATAAAACTCCCATTAGATAACCCATTGTTTTCTAATAGGATTCGCACTTCAAAGTGACGCGCGCGCATAGACAATTCTGTTGCAACCAAGTAGAAATGTTACCGGATTTGCAAAGCAGAAGTGTCACCATAGAGAGAGACGGGAGTAAGGCTTCGCAGCCCGAAGACCTTAAATATCTTAGGGCTGGGAAGCCTTGCGGGTGATGCAGTTGACCCACGATGCTGAGTGATAGACGGTCGTCCTATGCTTCGATTTGTTTTTTGGCTTTTTCTCTTTGCGGTCGTTTTTCTCAGCGCTGTTGGTTTTGCCTTTGTCGGGTTTGCTGCGTTTTCTGACGCACAATATCGTTGTCCGGGCATTCAGTGTTCTGACGCACGCGGATCGGCCATGCTGGGTGCAGGCTTATTTGTGTTTTGCGCGGCAGCTGCGTGGTTCTCAATGAAGCGTCTACGTCGGACGCCTTCACAGTGACGCTTCTTTTTTAAATTCAGTCGCTCGTTCTTTGCGTCTGCGGTCATAGTAGGCTTCCATCTTTGAAGGTCCGCCGGGTGGTCGACGCCCAGTCTTCTTGTAGCCGTTGCGCGCACTCTCCGGTTTGACGTCAGGCTTAATTTGGCCCTTCTCCTGCTCTTCTTTGATGTGGGCCAATACAGCGCTTAGACGTTTGTTCTCGGTGATTGCGGCATGTGTGACGCGCTGCTGATGTGGACTGAACACTGTGCAGGGTAGGAGGACACCTTTTGCGCGCACCTGGATACGGCCATCTGCAAACTCGTAGGTATCAACATACTTGCCGACCAGGCCACGCGTCAGATCGTTGACCTCTAGCCGGATGCGTTTGCGGTCATACTTGAGCGTCAAATCCTTTGTGACATAGCGTTTGTCGCGCAGGCAGAAGACTTCGGCGAGGCGATTCGGTTCGATGCTCAAAGCGCGATACAGATTGTCTGGTTTGGCCGGAGCCTTTGCAAACTTGGCATTATAGCGGTCGACAAAGTCCACCAAAAACGCGTTTCCGTCCTCCATGTTCGAAATGCCTGCGATGCGCAGTTCTTTGACCAGTCGGTCTTGCAGTGTCCGGTTTGCCCGTTCGACACGGCCTTTGGCTTGGGAAGAATTGGCACAGATGATCTCGATGTTCAGTTCCGCTAGAGCGCGCCCAAACTGCGTCATGCCCGTCATGTGCTCGTTGGGTTTTGGAACCCGAAACACCGTGTGCCTGTCGCTATAAAATGCGACGGGACGGGCATGCTTTAACAAATAGCTTTCCAAAGCCCCGAAGTAACTGAACGTGCTCTCGGACGTCGCGAACCGCAGTTCCATCAAGTTGCTGGTCGCATCATCGGCGAAGACGAGCAGGGTGCAGGCAGGGCCACGATCCTCAAACCAACGATGGTCTGAACCGTCGATCTGGATCAGCTCGCCGAAGCATTCCCGACGCAAACGCGGTTGCTGGAAAGTGCGCCGCTGTTTGCGCGACAGCCAAAGACCGTCGTCCTGCATCCACTTGCGAACCGTCTCATGCGAGACCTTGAACCCGTGATGTTCGGCCAGCATCTCAGCCGCATGAGTCGGCCCGAAATCCGCATAGTTCTCTTTGATCAGGCTCAGAGCGTGAGTGACATTCCTGAATTGCTCACGGGTGACATTTTAGCTTTGCGAGTACACAAACACTCCATTCATAATCAGTATTATGTAACCAGTCTGATATGCAGAATGTGTATGGACACTCTTTAGAAGAATTCTTTTAAAGCGCGCCGATTTAAGGAAGATCACTCACGACAGTTTGCGGGTTTCCTCAGGCGCATATTATGACGTATGTTTTTGACGGAACAACGAAGTGAATGCGGAGAGCGAGCATGACTGACCGTCATACAACAGGCGAAAAAATGCGCCGCATGGTTTTGGGCGATGCACATGTGGATCGCGCTGACTCCGCGAAGGATGAATTCGATGCACCGTTCCAATCGATGATCACAGAGAGCGCATGGGGAACCGTCTGGGCCTCAGATGGCATCAGCTTGCGCGAACGATCCATGCTTACGCTTGCATTGCTTGCGGCCACGGGCAACTTTGAAGAAATTCCAATGCATATCCGGGCCACAGCAAACACCGGCGCCGACAAGACCGATGTTATGGAAGTGTTCCAGCACGTTGCGATTTATGCTGGGGTGCCGCGCGCAAACCATGCGATCAAACTCGCAAAAGCCACGTTCCAAGAAATGGAAAGCAAGTCATGAAAGATCGGCCTGAAGGCGGTTTTATTGCGCGTGACTGGTCGCGCCAACCGCCGGCCATCACGCCAAGCTATAGAACAAGCATCACGCGAGGACCTGAGCGCGCCAAGATTTCCTATCCGAGCACGCAAAGCGAAGAAACTGGCCCCGTTTTCGGTCATAACCTGCTGGGACCACTGGATAATGATCTGATCCGAAATTTCGCAACTGGCGACGCATCGGCAATTGGTCCGCGCATTGTCGTGCATGGTCGGCTTCGGGATGAAACCGGCCGAGGCGTAGCAGGAGCGCTGATCGAAGTATGGCAGGCCAATGCAGGCGGTCGCTATCGACACAAGAAGGAAGGCTATATCGCCCCTTTGGATCCCAATTTTGGCGGCTGTGGTCGGATGATCACCGATGAAACGGGGGCTTATCGCTTCAGAACCGTGAAGCCGGGCCCCTACCCCTGGCCAAATGGTGTCAATGACTGGCGTCCCGCTCATATCCATTTTTCTGTCTTCGGTCACAGTTTTGCGCAACGGCTGATCACCCAGATGTATTTTGAAGGGGACCCGTTGATCTGGCGTTGTCCGATCGTTGCGGCCATCCCCAGGCGGGAGGCCATTGAGGGTCTGATCGCACCCTTGGATATGAACAATACGATACCGATGGACGCTTGTGCGTACCGTTTCGATATAATCCTACGCGGACGCCGCGCCAGCCATTTTGAAAACCGACCCGAGGGGATGTGATGGAAAAACTATGCGAGACTGCATCGCAAACTGCCGGACCCTATGTTCACATCGGGTGTGTGCCAAATTTCAGCGGTATTTCAGATGTTTACGCTCAAGACTTGGGCTCAATCATGATCACCGACAAAACGCCCGGCGACCGGATCACCATAGCTGGCAAGATTTTCGATGGGGTGAGCAGCGTGGTCAAAGACGCCATGGTAGAGATATGGCAGGCTGACTCCAAGGGGATTTACCCTGCCCCGGGTTCTTCCAGCACACCAGATCAGGGATTTACCGGCTGGGGCCGTCGGGCGGTCGATCCCGAGTCAGGCGAATGGCGTTTCGATACGATCAAACCGGGCCGCGTCGCGCATGGGAACGGATTTATGGCGCCTCATATCACGATGTGGATTGTGGCGCGTGGCATCAATATCGGCCTTCACACAAGGTTATACTTTCCAGAAGAAGCTGTTGCGCATGCAACAGACCCGGTTCTGGCAAGAATTGAGCACAAGGACCGCGTACAAACCTTAATTGCTTTGCCTAAAGCCAGTGGTTCCTATAGGTTTAATATCCACCTGCAAGGGCCTAAAGAAACGGTATTTTTTGATGTCTGATCCTTGTATCTTATGCGTCGCGATTACGGGCAGTGTGCCGACAAAAGCCGCTAATCCTGCCGTGCCCATCAGTGTGTCCGAGCAGATCGAAAGCACACAGGAAGCCTTTGAAGCGGGCGCATCGATTTGTCACGCTCACGTTCGCAATGCCGATCAGACACCTTCCTCTGAACCGGATAAGTTTGCGGCGCTGAAAGAAGGTTTGGAAAAATACTGTCCGGGGATGATCATCCAGTTCTCGACAGGCGGGAGATCTGGTGCGGGTGCTGCGCGCGGGGGTATGTTACCGCTGCGCCCCGATATGGCCTCTCTTTCTGTGGGGTCGAACAATTTCCCGACGCGGGTCTATGAAAATCCCCCAGACCTTGTGGAATGGCTTTCTGGCGAAATGCGCGCCCATGAAGTTACACCAGAAATCGAGGCTTTTGATCTGTCGCATATATTGCACGCCATCAAAATGCATGAAGCGGGAAAACTGCATGGTCGACTTTATGTACAGTTTGTCATGGGTGTGAAAAACGCGATGCCTGCTGACAAGGAAGTTTTTGACTTCTACGTTCAAACGGTCAAATCGCGGGCGCCC
Organism: Paracoccaceae bacterium; assembly: GCA_033344815.1. Classification (NCBI taxonomy): domain Bacteria; kingdom Pseudomonadati; phylum Pseudomonadota; class Alphaproteobacteria; order Rhodobacterales; family Paracoccaceae; species Paracoccaceae bacterium. The sequence continues at coordinate 165,181 of JAWPMR010000001.1, forward strand.
GATGCGGCCTGGTGTGCTGCGGGTATCGGCGCGGCGCAGATTAAAGTGAACGAATGGGCGATTGCCGCAGGTGGGCACACACGGGCTGGTCTGGAGGATAACGTGCGCTTGGATCGCGACAGGCTTGCGCCGTCAAACGCGGCCTTGATCAGGCGCGCCGCCGATCTGTGTGAAAAATACGAACGCCCGGTGGCGACATGGCAACAGGCGCGCGATATTCTGCGACTACGGCCCGCGGTCTGAATCCCCTACCCCAATGCGTATCCCGCACCGCGCACCGTGCGCAGCGGATCAGAGCCCCCGAATTGCGTCAGCGCCTTGCGCAAGCGACCGATGTGAACATCCACCGTGCGCGTGTCGACATAAATGTCGCGGCCCCAGACCCGATCCAGCAGCTGTTCACGCGAGAACACGCGCCCGGGTTTTTCCATAAAGGTCGACAGGAGCCGAAACTCCGTCGGTCCGAGTTTCAGCTCACTATTGCCCCGGTTCACCCGGTGCGTAATGGAGTCCAGAAGAATATCCTCATACTCCAGACGTTCACCAGACGCCGCGGGGCGCACCCGGCGCAATTGGCTGCGCACCCGCGCCATCAATTCGATCACGGAATAGGGCTTGATCACATAGTCATCCGCGCCAGTCTCCAGGCCGCGCACCCGATCCACTTCTTCAGAACGGGCTGAGAGCATGATGATCGGGATGCTTCGCGTTTCAGATTTTATTTTCAGGCGGCGGCACACTTCGATGCCAGACAGATTGGGCATCATCCAGTCCAAAACGATCACGTCGGGGGCCGTTTCGTCCACCAGCATCAAAGCCTCTTCGCCGTTCTCTGCGCGGCTTACGGCAAAGCCTTCTGCTTCAAGGTTGTAGGCCAGAACCTCGCGCTGTGCAGGCTCATCTTCAACGACCAAAACCCGGGGTTGATCGGCGGACATGTGGCTTATCCTTCCACTACCAATGATGTTTTATCCGCCTTGGGGCGGGAGTCTTCGGGATGCTCGCCAGTCACCAGATAGACCACCTGCTCTGCAATAGAAGTGACGTGATCCCCCATACGCTCGATGTTCTTGGCGATGAAATGTAGATGCATACAGGCTGTAATATTGCGCGGATCTTCCATCATGAAGGTCAGAAACTCGCGAAACAATGCGTTATACATCTGATCCACGTCCCGGTCGTGATTGATCACGTCCATGGCCAGTTCCGCATCGCGCTGAATATAGGCATCCAGCGCATCCTTGAGCATGCTCTCAACCTCCCGGGCCATCCGACGCAGCGCGCCCGTGCTGTCATCCACCGGTGCCATCTGAGACAAGACGCCGGTGCGTTTGGCCATGTTCTTCGCGTAATCGCCAATCCGCTCGAGGTTGGCGCTGATTTTGATCACTGACAAGACCAGCCGTAAATCCCGCGCCGTGGGCGCGCGCAGTGCAATCACGCGCGCGGCTTCCTCATTGATCATTTCTTCAAGATCATCAATGACGCGGTCGGCTTTGCGCACCTTTTCCGCCAATTCCTCATCGCGGGTGTCCAGCGACAATGATCCGTTGCGAATGGAGTCTTCAACCAGCCCGCCCATTTTCATGATCTGCGCTTGAATGGCTTCGAGGTCGCGGTCAAACGCGGAGGCAATATGTTGATCTTGCATGATTTTATCCAATTCGACCGGTGATGTAGCTTTCCGTGCGGGGATCTTCGGGGTTGGTAAAGATCGTGCCCGTTTCACCATATTCCACAAGATTGCCAAGATGAAAGAACGCCGTCTTTTGACTGACACGCGCTGCCTGTTGCATCGAGTGGGTCACGATCACGACGGAGTAATTCTGCCGCAATTCGTCGATCAACTCCTCCACCTGAGCCGTGGCAATCGGATCCAGTGCCGAGCAGGGTTCATCCATCAACAACACTTCAGGCTCTGTGGCAACTGCACGCGCAATGCAAAGACGCTGTTGCTGGCCTCCGGACAGGCCGGTGCCGGGTGCGGTCAGGCGGTCCTTGACCTCGTTCCAGATCGCGGCGCGGCGCAAAGCGCGCTCCACAATATCATCCAGATCTGCCTTGTTTTGCGACAACCCATGAATGCGCGGCCCGTAGGCCACATTGTCATAGATGGACTTTGGAAAGGGGTTGGGTTTTTGAAACACCATTCCGACCTTGGCGCGCAGTTGTACTGGATCGACCTTTTTATCATAGATGTCTTCGCCGTCGATATGGATGTCCCCCTCGACGCGGCACGCATCAATTGTGTCGTTCATCCTGTTGAAACAACGCAGAAAAGTGGATTTTCCGCATCCGGATGGCCCAATGAATGCAGTCACGGTCTTGTCTTGGATATCAACATCCACATCCTTGATGGCGTGGTTATCGCCATAATACACCTGAACGCCCTTGGCGGCGATTTTAATGGCGTTGATGTCCACGTCTCTCTCCAGTATTCTCATATCGTTCATGGCAATCTCTCCTTACCACCGGCGCTCAAAACGGCGACGCAGGATTACGGCGATGGTGTTCATGGTGATCAGGAACGCCAACAGGATGATGATACCGCCCCAGGCGCGTTCGTAATAGGCAGGATCAGCACGTTTCGCCCACTCATAGATTTGCGCGGGCATAGCGGAGTTTGGATCCAGCAGACCGCTTGCAATCCCGTCAGGCGCGTTTGACGCGATGTAACCGACCATGCCGATCAACAACAGCGGAGCTGTTTCGCCCAAAGCCTGAGCCAGCCCGATGATGGTCCCGGTCAGAATACCCGGCGCGGCAAGCGGCAGCACATGGTGAAACACTGATTGCATCTTGGATGCGCCAACCCCTAGCGCTGCATCCCGGATCGAAGGCGGAACGGCTTTGAGCGAGGCACGCGTCGAGATGATAATTGTTGGCAGGGTCATCAGTGTCAGGACCAGCCCGCCCACCAGCGGCGCGGATTGCGGCAAATGCATGAACTGGATGAACACGGCGAGACCCAGAATACCGAAGACAATGGATGGCACAGCTGCAAGGTTCGCGATATTGACCTCGATCAGATCAGTTATGCGGTTCTTGGGCGCAAACTCTTCGAGATAGATCGAAGCGGCGACACCAATCGGCAAGGCCAAAACCAGCACCACGATCATCATGAACAGGGATCCGATCATCGAGACGCCCAGACCGGCAGCCTCTGCGCGGCTCTCTGAAGCGTCTGAACCTGTGATGAAGTCGATATTGAATGTCTTTTTGATCACGCCCAAAGGCTGCAAGGCATCCACAAGATCGAGATGCTCTGCGTCTATGTTCTTGTCACGCGACACATCCTCGCGCTTCACGCGATCCTTGAGATACCCATCAACGCGGCTCGACGCCAGGATACGGAACTCGACCGTTTCGCCAATCAGATCAGGGTTTGCCAGAACAACATCGCGCACCTGAGCGGCGGCAGAGGCTGAAATCATCGCTTTCATGTCGCGCGGCTTTACCAGCGGTGTTTCGATCCCGGCTTCCTGCACCTGGGTCAGAACCGCAGCCTGAATAAGAGGCGCATATCCGAAGGTTGACACCTTTGCGAGGTCCGCAGGATCGCGGTTCCCATTTTTGTCAAGCTTGGCTGGATCAAGGTAGATGGCAGTGTTGATGAAAGTCTGCTGAAACGCACCGGCACCGCTGTAGACAATCGAGACCAGAAGCACGATCAGGAACAAAATTCCAGTGGCAATGGCAGCGACCCCGTACATGCGGAACCGTCGTTCGGCCGATTGTCGTTTTTGTGTGCGCGCATCAGGTAAGGTCAGAGAGACTTTGTGACGTTGCGCGGGAATGTCGTCCGGCATATTTGCTTCGGTCATTCGTACTGCTCCCTGTATTTGCGCACGATGTAAAGGGCGAAGACGTTCAGCCCGAGGGTCAGAACGAAGAGGGAAATACCCAAGGCAAACGCTACAAGCGCTTCGGGAGAGGCAAAATCACTGTCCCCGGTCAGTTGGGACACGATTTTGGCCGTGACCGTGGTCATCGCCTCGAAAGGATTGAGCGAGAGGCGCGCTGCGGCCCCTGCCCCCAACACCACGATCATGGTTTCGCCGATGGCCCGGCTGGCTGCCAGCAATACGGCTCCGACAATCCCGGGCAAAGCGGCAGGCAATACCACCTGTTTGATGGTTTCGGAGCGCGTCGCGCCAAGCCCGTAGGCGCCGTCGCGCAGCGATTGTGGCACCGCATTGATGATATCGTCGGACAGAGAGCTGACAAAGGGGATCAGCATGATGCCCATCGCAATGCCCGCTGTCATGACCGAACGACCGCCGCCCATCCAGCCCAAACCGTTATCACCAAAAACGCCAACCAGCAGCGGTCCGATGGTCAGCAAAGCAAACAAGCCGTAGACAATGGTGGGAATGCCCGCGAGAATTTCCAGCAGAGGTTTGGCAATACCGCGCACGCGGGGCGAGGCATATTCAGAAAGGTATACGGCGGCGAACAGACCGATCGGTACAGCCACCAGAAGCGCTATAACGGAAATATAGATCGTGCCCCAGAGCAAGGGCAGGATGCCAAGACTGGAGGCCCCGCCCCGGCCGGAAAAGCTGGGCGCCCATTCCAGCAGCGTGAAAAAATCAGCCGCCGGGTACAGTTTGAAGAACTCCACCGTGTTGAAGATCAGCGACAGGATGATGCCAATTGTCGTCAGGATCGCCACGGAGGCAGCGGCAATCAAAATCGCCATGATCCCATGCTCCACCACGTTGCGTGCGCGGAACGCGCGATCACTTTGCACTACACCCCAGGCGGCGCCGGCAAGCGCCAGTATCAGCACCACAACTGTCATGAAGAGGCTCGCCTGCGTGCTCATCTCGCGATAAGCCAATGCGGCGCGCAGTACGGGTTGGGTGATTTGACTGGTTACGACCTGGCCCGCATCTTTCAGGCGTTGCGTTATGTCGGTCAGATCTACGCCCGTATTGTTTGCAGTTTCCTCATCGAGCACCCCTGCCGCGATCGCATTGTCCAAGCCACTCGCTGTGCGACGCACTTCGGACATCACAAGACCGCGGTTGGAGTCATCAGACACTTCGCTGCTCGGAATCATTTGTATGATTTGGCTGTCGATGACGATGGGTTGTGCCAGAAGCCAAATGAACATCACGCCGAAGGCCGGGACAATTGATTTCATCAAAGCATTCGAACCGTAGTAAGCTGGCAATGAATGCAGGTTTCGGCTGTTACCTTCCGCGCTCTGGAGCGCGCGGCGGCGGCCAAGTACAAAACCGCTGGCTGCGACGACAAGAATAAAAAAGCTTAGCCAGAGTACAGGCATGTGCCCCCCAAACCCGTTTTGTCTATGGGTCTAAATCACCCGGGTGGTATGAGCAGCGCGCGCGGCACTGCTCATTTCATGGTCATTATTTCCGAAAGGGAATAGGATTAGCTGCCGCCACCCATGACCTGTTCACCTGAAACGCTGGTCTGCGTCGCCGCAAGCTCAGGATCAGACACAAGGCCATAAGAGGCCAATGGACCGTCCGGGCCCGCAATCTCATCAGAGACGAAGAACTCGGCAAATTCCTTCAATCCCGGGATGACGCCGATGTGCGCTTTCTTGATATAGAAAAACAGCGGACGCGACACCGGGTAATCACCCGACGAGATTGTTTCTGTTGTCGGTTCAACGTCTGACATGGTCGCCACTTTCAGCTTGTCGGTATTGTTCTCGTAAAACGCCAGACCGAAAACGCCGATGGCGTTTGCATTGGCATCAATGGATGCCAGAGTTTCGGTGTAATCGCCGTCGATATCAACCGAAACGCCGTCCGAGCGCACCGCAAGGCAGGCGTCTTCTGCGTCACCCTCGGACATGCCGCCCGCGATCATCGCTTCCATGGCACCGGTGACTTCACAGCCATGTGCCACAACTTTTTCTTCAAACACTTCGCGCGTCCCGTGCTTGGTGCCGGGGATAAACGCGAGAATATCTTCCGCGGGCAGGTCCGGGTTGAAATCGGACCATTTGGTGTAGGGATTATCCACCAAGGCTCCGTCCACCACTACTTTGGGTGCCAGAGCGTTGAAAATATCCGCTTCGGTGAACGCTGTGTAGGACGGGCCGTCGATCTGGCTGGCGAAGACGATGCCATCATACCCAATGCGCACTTCGATGATATCTGTCACACCGTTTTCCGCGCAGGCCGCGATTTCTTTTTCGCGGATGGCGCGGGACGCATTCGCGATGTCTGTATGCTGGGTTCCAACACCCTGACAAAACCGCTTGAGGCCCGCAGAGGAACCGCCGGACTCTACGACAGGTGTTGGGAATTCAAAGTTTTCGCCAAAAGCCTCGGCAACGATGGAAGCATAGGGCAGCACGGTTGACGAACCGGCAACTTGAACCTGATCCCGCGCGACAGCAGCGGACGCGGACATGGCGGCAATTGCCATCGCCGAAGTGGTGAGTTTTACGAACGACATGGTGTCTCCTGTCATTTTCATTTCGAATCTGATCACCCCCATGGCAATCTTGGCCTGTGCCTAAGGGCCTGTGACAACTCTTTTGTGACAAGGGAGTAACAGTTTTATGACAGCATCAAGCAGAGTCGCCGTGAAAATAGTAACTACCTGTTTTCACGTGTTTAATTTAGCCTCTGCATTAGGAAACTCTTGTCCGAGACGCGCGTGTGATATGCCTTAGGCCGTGGAATCAAGCACCGCTGGCGATGCATCCAGCGGCAATACGACCGTGAACTGTGATCCTTGCCCCAACTCGCTTTCGACGCGCAGCCTGCCACGGTGACGATTGATGATGTGTTTCACAATCGCCAGCCCCAGACCCGTGCCGCCCAAGGCGCGGCTGCGGTGATTGTCAGCACGATAAAACCGCTCCGTCAGGCGCGGCAGGTGCACCGCGTCAATTCCGGGTCCATCATCGATGACATGAATACAGACGCCAGATGCCCGAAGGCCGGGATCGCGTTCAACCCGTTCCATGCTTAGGCTGACGCGCCCCCCTGATGCACCGTATTTGATTGCGTTTTCAATCAGGTTCGTAAAAACCTGCATCAATTGATCCGCGTCGCCGGTTACTTCAATTGGCGTTTGTGGAAAATCGAACGCCAAGGTCACATCCGAGGCCAATGCCAGTGGTTTAAGGGTGCGCAGGACTGATTTCAGAATATCAGTCAGGTTTACGATATCGCGCGGACGCACACGGCCTTCGCTTTCCACCCGGCTCAGTGACAGAAGATCACCAACCAATCTGTTCATGCGCCCGGCTTCGCCTTCCATAATGTCTAGAAATCTGTCGCGCGCAACGGCATCGTTTTTTGCCGGGCCGCGCAGCGTTTCGATGAAACCCATCAAGGCGGTTAGCGGTGTCCGCAGTTCATGGCTGACGTTGGCGACGAAATCCCGCCGCATCTGCCCCGCCTGTTCAAGATGCGTTACATCAAGAAAGCACACTAGGACCACTTTCTGCGCGGGGACGACCCGGGCGGAAACCTGATAGATGCTGTCTTGCACGCCGTCACTGGCAAGATATTGCGATGATCGGGGTCGGCTGTCGCGCAAGACTTGTTCAATGATCTCGAGCAGAGCGGGCTGGCGCAGCATTATCACGTAATTGCGCCCTTCGATCCCCTGCCCGATCAGCCCGCGCGCCTCCTCATTGGCGGCCACGATTCGCTCAGAGCCATCAATTGCGAGCGCCGGCAGCGGTATGGCGGCCAAAACATCGTCCAGAGGCTCCGTCATGGCGTGCTCCCGCTTAGGTGTCCACTGCCGCAGCCACAGCCTGTGTGAAAACAGCGCAAAGGGCATCCGGGTCCTCCAACCCGACGGAGACCCGAAAGAAGCCTTCTGACATGCCGAGCTCACCGCGTCGCTCAGCACTCAACGCACGATGAGAGGAAGACGCTGGATGGGATAGCGTGGTACCTACGTCGCCAAGGGTTGGCGCAAAGCTCAGACCATCCGCCGCGCGCGTAAACGCATTGGCCGCCGCGCGCGCACCGTCCAGTTCAAAGCTGACCATATTGCAGAACTGGCCATTCAGAAGCGCTTTTGCCCTATTGTGGTCCGGGTGGTCGCTGCGCCCGGGATAGATCACGCGTCGCACCCCCGGCAACGCCGCCAGATGATCCGCCAGTCGAGCCGCTGTGGCTTGCGCGCGCTCAAAGCGCAACTCAAAAGAGAGCATGCCCCGTTCCGCCAGCCAACAGTCAAAGGGACTGGGAGACATGCCCGCAGTGACCGTAAACACCCTTAGCCGGGTATTCAGATCAGCGTCGCGGGCCGCGACATACCCCAGCATCACATCAGAATGCCCGGCGAGCAATTTGGTGATGGAATGAATGACGATATCCGCACCCTGCTCAAAGGGTTGAAATGCGCGCGGCGTGGTGAATGTATTGTCGATCACCAACAAAACGCCGGTTTCCTTGGCCAGCGCGGCCAGACCCGCCACATCCGCAACCTGCAAGGTTGGATTGGACACGGCTTCGATCAGGATCATGCGGGTTTCCGGGCGCATGGCCGCGCGCATCGCATCAATGTCGCCGGGATCGACCATACTGGTCGCAATTCCAAGACGCGGAAGGTCTTCGCTCATCATGCGCAGCGAGCGACCATATAGCTGATTGCCGCCGATGACGTGATCCCCTGCTTTGGTTAGACCCAACAGAACGGCACTGACCGCGGCCATGCCTGAAGAGGTTACAACACCGCTGTGCGGAGCGTTTTCCAACCGGTCCAACCGTTTGGCAACCACGTCTGCGTTGGGGTGACCTTCGCGGGAGTAGGTGTAGCCGTGCAACGCGCCTTCATATTGCTGATCGAGCATGTCGGGCGTGTCCGAGGCATAGACCACCGAAGGGCTGAGCGGTGTTACAACTGGCCGGCTGGCGCTTTCGGGCAAAGCATCCGGGCGCACCAGTGACCCTTTTTCGTTTTTCATATTAACCCTTTACGACCCGCAATTCATCTCGGAAGCGACGCATGTTTTCCTGATAATGCACAGCGCTTTGCGTCAGCCCATGAATGGCCTGCGCATCCAATTCGCGCACAACTTTGCCCGGTACACCCATCACAAGGCTGCCATCCGGGACCACCTTGTTCTCCGTGATCAGCGCCCCTGCCCCGATCAGGCAATTGTTGCCGATCTTTGCGCCATTCAGCACCGTGGCTCCCATGCCGATCAGGCTATTGTTGCCAATGGTGCAGCCGTGCAGCATGACTTTGTGACCGATCGTGCAATTCTGGCCGATGCTCAGCGGATAGCCCGCATCGATGTGAAAGACACAGTTTTCCTGAACGTTGGAGCCTTTGCCAATCCGGATCTCTTCATGATCGGCGCGGATGGTGGTGCCGAACCAGACCGACGCGCCCTCTTCCAGCACGACTTGTCCAACCAGATTGGCATCTGGTGCGACCCAGGTATCTTCGTGCAATTCCGGCGCTTTTGCACCCAGCGCGTATAGTGTCATGGCAAATCCTCAAATTCTGATTGCAAAGCCCGCACATGATCCGTCAGCCCCGGCACCTGACTACGACGCAAACGTGTCGCGGATATGATGGTTTTCAACTGCGCTTCTGTGGCGTCCAGATCGTCATTCACCAAGACAAAATCATAAGCACCCCAATGGCTGATCTCATCCCAGCTTTTCTCCATGCGGCGCGCGATGGTGGCCGCATCATCCTGCCCGCGCTTTTCAAGACGGTTGCGCAGTTCGACAATGGAGGGCGGCAACAAGAAGATGGACAGGGTATGCGCCCCCAGCGCCGAATTGGTGATCTGCTGCGCGCCCTGCCAGTCAATATCAAAAAGAACGTCACGCCCTGAAGCAATCGCCTTTTGGACCGGTGCGCGCGGCGAGCCGTAGAAATTGCCGAAAACATGCGCATGCTCCAGCATCCCTTCCTCCGCCACCTGCGACTTGAAACTGGCGTGGTCGACGAAATAGTATTCGCGCCCGTCTTCTTCACCGGGGCGCGCTTGCCGAGTGGTGGCGGAAATGGAAAACTCGATCTCCGGATCCCAATCGCGCAACCGTCGCGCCAGAGTTGATTTTCCGGCACCGGAAGGTGAACTGAGAATGATCAAAAGGCCACGGCGTGTCGCGGTCATGCTTTACTCCACATTCTGTACTTGTTCACGCATCTGATCGATCACTGCCTTGAGCGCAAGACCACAGCGCGTGAGATCGGTGTTTTGCGCCTTGGCGCAAAGCGTATTTGCTTCGCGATTGAACTCTTGCATCAGAAAATCAAGCTTGCGTCCAACGGGACCACCCTGCCCCAGCAATTCCCGAGCAGCGTCAACATGCGCGCTCAACCGGTCGATTTCTTCTGTGACATCCGATTTAACGGCGATCAATGCAAGCTCTTGGGCCACACGGTCCGGGTCCAACCCGTCCGTATTATCGACAACTTTTGCCAGATTTCGTTGCAATGTCGCACTCATGGCAGCGGCGCGCGCATTTGTCAGTTGCGCAGAGTCGGCTGTGAGCTGGGCGATCTGATCCAGCTGCTCGAGCAAAACAGTTTGCAACGCGGCCCCTTCGCTGTCGCGCATGGCGTTGAAATCGGCGATTAACGTCTGCGCTTCGGCCAACAGTGCCGAGGCCAGAGGGGCGGCATCGTCCTCACTGCTGCTTTGCTCCAATACACCGCGCAGCGCAACAATGTCAGAAGACTTTGAAGGCGCCAGCGAGATGCCTGCATCCATCGCGCGGGATTCAATCACAGCCATGGCATCCAAAACTGCCGTGAGCTGTGCTGCGTTAATCTGCAAGGCGCCTGAAGCATCATCGCGTGCCAGACGAAGCGACAACGTCACATTCCCCCGTGCCACCGCAGCACCCAGTTTTTTGCGCAACCCGATTTCAAGCCCGTCGATCCAATCCGGGACCCTCAGTCGCAGATCAAGCCCCTTGCCGTTGACCGCACGCAGTTCCCATGTCCAGGAGTGTGGGGATAGGTTGCCGGTCGCGGAGGCAAAACCAGTCATCGATCGGATCATCCGGATATCCTTTGGCTTATGATGACGAGCCTTATGGCGAATTTGCCTCACAGGGCAACCCCTCGGCAGTTTACTGCCACCTGAAAGGTTGCGGAAACGCGGTTAACCAAATCTAAAGAAATCATACCGTTTGTAGAAAATTGTTGGTATTAAAGTTTCAGTAACCAGTTTGGTGCTGCGACATGAGATCAACAGCGGCACGGGTGGGTAAAACGAAATGGACGCGAAAGCGGCGTTTCAGTATAGGGGGCGGCAATGGACAACGGCGGTAAAAACTCGCACAATGTATTTTCTATGACGCAAAATGTTTCTCATAACGGCTTCGCGCCATTGGCCCAACTTGAGGCCTATTGGGAAGCCTTGCGTGGCGGGCGCTTGATGCCCAACCGTGCGGAGATCGATCCACGCGGGATCGAACAGGCGTTGGAGTTCTCTTTCATTGTAGAGCGCATCGCACCGGGGATTGCACGTTTGCGCATCGCCGGCAGCCATTTGAGCGATCTGATGGGGATGGAAGTACGCGGTATGCCTCTGACGTCCTTCATCACGCCGGGATCACGCCGCCAGTTGAGCGACACTCTCGAAGAGGTGTTCGAAACCCCTGCGACCTGTTCAATTCAATTGCGTTCCGAACAGGGTCCGGGCATGCCCGCCCTTGAAGCGCGCATGGTTTTAATGCCGCTGAAGAGTGATCTGGGCGATGTGAGCCGCGTCCTGGGTGCCTTGGTCTCGGTCGGTGACATGGGTCGCAGCCCGCGTCGATTTGATGTCATACGCACCGCTCTTCGCCCGATTATTGCGGATAGCTCGCTGCCTATTACCGCGGCCAAGGCGCCATCTGTTACAGCAAAAACACCCACGAGAGTGCCGGGTTTTCAGGAAGCCAAAACGCCTTTCAAAAGCGAGACACCGCGTCAGGACGCGCCTTATCTCCGGCTCGTCAAATCTGACGACTAAAGAGATTTTAGTACCAAATTCCTTTGATCAGGAAGACCGTTCGTACAGAATGTACGGGCGGTTTTATTTTGTTTCAGACAATGCGACGCGGACCCCTGCTGTCCGTAAACACCTTTAATCTCTTTTACGTGCTTGAAGAAATGTGTTTCCTGCGGGTCTGATCGGAGTGAGCCAGACCGCACCCATAGCAATATCAAATGTGCATCTGTCGCGTTTCGACCCTTGGTTAAGGCCATCTACATCACATGTCGCGTTTGAGCGAAGCAAGAGGTGACCTTGAAATCGATTCAGGTGCAAGTCGAACTGCTTTTGATCAGGATAGGCAGGATATGATACCGTGCTGCGCAGTCCGGGTATTTTTACCACTTGAAGACGGTCCATGGATTTCACAGCATCCACAATGGATTGCTCAAATGGCCCCTTCAGCTATGTCATTTTTCGCTCTCAGGGTACCGATCTGGCGTCTTCAGGTCCGCGAAAGCAGCATCATCGTATCACGATCAAAAAAGCCCGCAGTTTTCGACTGCGGGCTTTGAGGAAACTCTTTGTCCCTAAAGGTTTTAGCTAACCGCCTGAGTCTGGTGCGTAGCGCGGCGATCAGACAGTTCATCCGCAACAAGAAAGGCCAGTTCCAAGGATTGGCTGGCATTCAGGCGCGGGTCGCAAGCAGTGTGGTAGCGATCTGACAGGTCTTCGTCGCTGACGGCCCGTACACCACCGGTGCATTCGGTTACGTCTTGCCCGGTCATCTCAAAATGCACACCCCCCGGTACGGTGCCTTCAGCCGCGTGAACAGCGAAGAATTCACGCACCTCGCGGAGCACGGACTCAAACGGACGGGTTTTATATCCGGTCGAAGACTTGATCGTATTGCCATGCATCGCATCACAAACCCAAGTCACGTTTGCGCCTTCTTCGCGCACGGTTTTAATGAGGCGCGGCAGGTGTTCGCCAACCGATCCCGCCCCAAAACGTGCAATCAAGGTCAGCCGACCTTCTTCGTTTTCCGGGTTCAGCTTGGCCATCAACACCTTCAGGTCTTCAGAGGTCATTGATGGACCCGCCTTCATGCCGATTGGGTTTTGCACGCCGCTGGCGAATTCCACATGCGCCCCATCGGGCTGGCGCGTGCGGTCCCCGATCCAGATCATGTGACCGGATCCAGCCAGCCATTTGCCGGTGGTGCTGTCCACGCGGGTCAGTGCCTCCTCGTATTCCAGCAGAAGCGACTCGTGGCTGGTGTAGAATTCAACCGACTGCAGCGTATGCGCGGTCTCAGCCGTGACACCGGCAGCAGTCATGAAATCCAGCGTGTCGGAAATACGATTGGCAATCTCGCGGTAACGTTCGACCTTTTCGGCCTCGGTGAAGCCAAGCGTCCAAGCATGCACCTGGTTTACGTCCGCGTAGCCACCCGTTGAAAACGCCCGGATCAAGTTCAGGGTCGCAGCGGCCTGCGTGTAAGCACGCAACATCTTTTCCGGATCAGGAATGCGGGCTTTGGACGTGAAATCCAACTCGTTGATGATATCACCCCGGTAGCTGGGCAATTCCACCCCATCCACGGTTTCCGTGTCGGCCGAGCGCGGTTTGGCAAACTGACCTGCCATGCGGCCAACTTTGATGACCGGAACCTTGGCACCATGGGTCAACACGATCGCCATTTGCAGCATGATTTTGAAGGTGTCGCGGATCGCATCGGAACTGAATTGATCAAAGCTCTCTGCGCAATCACCACCCTGCAACAAAAACGCCTCGCCCCGACCCGCAGCACCCAAGTGCTTTTTCAAGCGGCGTGCTTCACCCGCAAAGACAAGCAATGGAAAGCGCGCGAGCTGTGCCTCAACCGCCTCAAGTGCAGCTTGATCGGGATACTCCGGCATCTGGATCCGCGGTTTCGTGCGCCAGCTTGATTTTGTCCATTCACTCATCGTTCTCACTCCGGGTTGTGCGCGCAAAAAGGCGCGCCCTCTTAACTCACGGCCTTCTATACAAAAGCCTGCGGCGAGTGACCATATCACAAATTATCCGGGAGTCATCTTCGTAAGTGTCTGTCGCTCGGCGGAAGATTATTCTCGATTCAGCCTTCTTTTTCGACTTGGCGCAACGACTCGTAAACAACGCGGCACCCTTTTCCATGTAATGGGTCTCTCAATTGGACGCCCGTGCAAGGCGCTGGAATCCACACCACGTCCTACAATGGCCTCCAGATGGCCGTAAAGACATCTCCATTGTTATAGAAACACTGCTTGTCTTTACCAAAGTACGTCTTTTTGCTGTGCTGATTACTCGGTTGCAATGTCCCCGCCTTGATTGCCTCCGCGAAGGGGCCGTATTAATGCCGAGTAACAGGAGCATGTCGCTTGGTCATGCACGTGGGCCGCAATGGGTCGCGAAAAGGAACGAGCGGACGCGCCAATGCTCCGGAATTTGGAGGGTAACGATCGCTGTTTCGCTATTCCACGCTGGTGCGTTAACGGGAAATCGCATCCGGCATGTAAGACGATGAGACGGGATGAAAACACCAGCAACCCAGCGAGGAAAGACGCGTCTGATTGATATACAGCGCATACGTCCGACTCGGATCGCGACACAGCGACCAACCGGGATCAATAGTTTTTGTCACCCGTAAGCGGCTGATGCTTTTCCAATATGGCATATCACCCTCACACAAAGCAGAAACACTTTAGTGATCCGGGTCCAACTTGCGTTGCTGAAGATTGCCAAGCGCAGATCGCCACAAACAGATTGCATCGCGTCGGGACCCCAGCGAGAGGGCAATTACTGCAAAAACTCACGCGCGGATCTGCCACAAAGCCTTGAAGGGCGACCCATCCACACCCCTGTAAATCTTTGGCCCATAAAGCCGGCCGGAAAGTTCAAGGCATCACACATTCTGCCGGATTGCACCAAAGCCAAAACAACACTGCCAAAGCGCTTCGGTCTTCAAGGGCCACGCACCCAACCGAGACGAGTTTTTCCATAAACCTCTGAGGGCTCCTTCGGCACATGATGATCGCAGATGTGTCAGAAGAAATCCCGGACACATGCGGTCGTTTTGGGAAACGGATTTCAAAGTGAGCTATCAAGCAGGAATTCGTACTCTTGACGTCACAAACGCAGCATGACCAAGTGGTTTATCAGGCCAGTCTGCGCGCAGATTCGAGGTCGCCAAGGCATAAACAAGAAACGGCAATGTCCCAGCAACGTTCAGCCACGCGGATCGATCCGCCAGAAGACAAGCCAAAACGCTTTGTTTTTGTCTTGCTCGACGATTTCACCCTGCTCAGCTTTTCCGCCGCCATTGAAAGCCTGCGCATCGCCAATCGTATGGCCGGCAAGAAAATCTATGACTGGCGTATCGTCGGCGAAGGCGGAGATATTATCCATTGCTCTACGGGCAGCGGCTTCAAACTGGATGGCGATCTTGAAGATCTGACGCGCGATGACACCGTAATGATCTGCGGCGGGATCAATATTCAAGATGCCACGACCAAAAGATTGCTGGGTTGGTTGCGTCGGGAAGCGCGCAAAGGCCTGTTGGTTGGTGGGTTGTGCACTGCCGGGTACACGCTTGCCAAGGCCGGTTTGCTGGATGGCAAGCGCGCAACGATCCACTGGGAAAATCAGGATAGCTTCTCTGAGGAGTTCCAGGAAGTCGAACTGACCAAATCTGTGTTTGTTGTGGATGGCAATCGTATGACCACGGCCGGGGGAACATCCTCAATTGACTTGATGCTGAAACTGATTGCAGATGATCAGGGTGAAGATTTGGCCAATATGGTGGCGGATCAATTGATCTATGCCTCAATCCGAACCGACCAGGACACACAACGCCTCAGCGTGCCGACGCGTATTGGTGTGCGTCATCCCAAGCTCAGCAAGGTTATTCAGATGATGGAAGGCAACATCGAAGAGCCGATCAGCCCGTCGATATTGGCCAAGAATGTGGGTATGAGCACGCGCCAGCTGGAACGGCTGTTTCGCCGGTATCTCAACCGCTCACCCAAGCGATACTATATGGAACTGCGGTTGCAAAAGGCGCGCAATCTGTTGATGCAAACGGATATGAGTGTGATCAATGTGGCGCTGGCCTGTGGTTTTGCCTCACCGAGCCATTTCTCGAAATGCTATCGGTCGCATTATGACACGACGCCCTACCGCGAACGGGGCAGTCACGCGAGCCGCCTGTCCATCTAGGTTCCTGGTTTGGCGATGCGGTAAACTGTGCCGCTTCCCGCGGAAATGAACCAAATGCTGCCATCGGGCGCCTCGACAAGATCGCGCACGCGTTCGGTTTCATCGGTTTCGATTTTCTGGACCTCACGTGCGGATTGCCCGGTGATTTCCAGACGCGAGATATAGTCAAATTTTAACGAGCCAACGAACATATCCCCGCGCCAGTTTGGGAACATATCCCCTTGATAGACAATCAGACCGGACGGTGCCATTGAAGGATCCCAGTAGTAGGCAGGCTGTTCCAATCCGGGTTTTGCGCTGCCCTCACCAATTTTACCACCGGAGTAATGGCGTCCATAAGAAATGATCGGCCAGCCAAAATTTGCGCCCTTTTTGATCAGATTCACCTCATCTCCGCCTCTTGCGCCGTGCTCGGACGTCCAAAGCCGCCCTTGAGCGTCCAAATTCGCCCCTTGGGGATTACGATGTCCGAAAGACCAAATTTCAGGCAGGAAATCTGCCCGCCCCACAAACGGATTATCGCCGGGCACAGACCCATCACGATTGATGCGGATAATCGAACCATTGTGGCGGCCGACATCCTGTGCAGATGGCCGGTCGCCCCGATCCCCGATGGTTAGAAACAAGGTCCCGTCTCGCGCCTCCACCACCCGGCTGCCAAAATGCCGCCCACCAGATGTGCCCGTCGACATTTGAAAGATATCCCGCAGGTTTTCGAGGCGATTTGCATCATTGGAAAGACGCGCAACAGCCAGTGCGGTTGCAGCCCCACCCTTGACCGGCTTGGAATAGGTCAAGAACACGTCGCGTGTGCGGGCGAAATCACGCGCAGGTGTGATGTCCAGCAATCCGCCCTGCCCCTTTGCCACGACTTTTGGCACACCGGCAACTTTGCGGCTTTGACCATTGGACACGGACAACAAATCCCCGTCCCGTTCGGTAATCAAAGCGCCCCCTTTCGGCAACAAAGCCAGCCCCCATGGCGTATCCAGCCCGGTGATCACTGGCGTGATTGTTGCCGCAATTTGATCTTGTGCAAGAAGCTGAGGGGCCGCGCCAACGAGCGTCAGAACACTCAAGTATTTCCACACATCACGCGCTTTCATAGGATGCACCCTTTTGTTGCTTTTGCTAAACAGAAACTTAGGGTTGTAGCCCTTTTTCTCAAGGCGGGATCGCCATATTGTGAGGCCATGGAAAAGCGCTTTTCTTTTAAGCACAGGAGGCCTAACCTGCGCGGCGAACGTCCAGTTCCAATATGGGAGAAACCAATGAAAAAGATGCTTTTGGCCTCAACGGCTGCTGCACTGATGGCGACATCTGCTCTGGCAGGTGGACACGCAAAAGAAGTAAAACTCGGCATTCTGTTTGGCTTTACCGGTCCGATTGAATCACTGACCGGTCCGATGGCCGCAGGTGCCGAAATGGCGATGAACGAAGTCACCGAAAGCGGCAAGCTGCTGGATGCGGCGAAAGTTACCGCGATCCGTGCCGATACGGGCTGCATCGACAACGGCCTGTCCACATCTAACGGCGAACGTATGATCGCAGAAGGTATCAATGGACTGATCGGCGGTGATTGCTCGGGCGTTACAGGTGCGATCCTGCAAAACGTTGCCATTCCAAACGGTATGGTAATGATTTCACCCTCCGCCACATCGCCCGGCCTAAGCACGGTTGAGGACAACGATCTGTTCTTCCGCACGGCCCCCTCAGATGCACGCGAAGGTCAGGTCATGGCGGAGATCCTGCAAGAGCGCGGCGTCAAATCCATCGCACTGACCTATACCAACAATGACTATGGCAAGGGTCTGGCCGACGCGATTGAAAGCAATTTCAAGGAGATTGGCGGCGAAGTTACCATCGTAGCTGCTCATGAAGATGGCAAAGCCGACTATTCTGCCGAAATGGGTGCTTTGGCCTCCGCCGGTGGGGATCTGCTCGTGGTTGCGGGCTATCTGGATCAAGGCGGCCTCGGTATCATCAACGCCGCACTGGACACAGGTGCGTTTGATACATTCGGTCTGCCCGGTGGCATGATTGGCGACAGCCTCCCGGCAAACGTTGGCTCGGCACTGAATGGCTCTTATGGTCAGATCGCCGGTTCAGGCGGTGAAGGTATTGAAAAGCTGACGGCCATGGCTGGTGACGCTTATGACGCCACCTCGCCTTATACACCCGAAAGCTATGACGCCGCTGCATTGTTCATGCTGGCGATGCAAGCTGCGGACAGCACGGATCCGGCGGATTACGGCAAGCACATCCTCGATGTGGCCAATGCACCGGGCGAAAAAATCTATCCCGGCGAATTGGGCAAAGCACTCGACATCATCCGCGATGGCGGTGACGTGGACTACGTCGGCGCTTCAGCGGTTGAACTGATTGGTCCCGGTGAATCCGCAGGCACCTATCGCATGATCGAAGTGCAGGACGGCAAGAACGCGACCATCGGGTTCAAATAAACCGATCATTTGAGACTGAATCGCCCGAGGCATTTGATGTTTCGGGCGATTCCAATGAGAGTGCGCCAAAAAGATGCGCTGACGGGGAAAACATATGATCGTCGTAGACGATGTTCACAAACACTTCGGCGGTTTCCACGCCGTTGACGGGGCGACGCTGGAAATCGCGCAAGGGTCGATCACCGGCTTGATTGGCCCCAACGGTGCCGGAAAGACAACTCTTTTCAATGTGATCGCAGGCGTTCTTCACCCAACATCCGGCAAGGTTTCCATGGCGGGCGAGGATATCACCGGCCTGCCCCCACATGAGTTGTTTCACAAAGGGCTGCTGCGCACCTTTCAGATTGCCCATGAATTTTCCTCCATGACGTGTCGCGAAAACCTGATGATGGTGCCCGGTGCGCAATCGGGGGAAACGCTTTGGAACACATGGTTTGGCCGCAAACGCATCGCGGATGAGGAACGCGCTCTGCGCGCGAAGGCAGATGAGGTGCTGGAATTTCTGACTGTGGAGCATCTGTCGGATCACCGGGCGGGGCAGATTTCAGGCGGTCAGAAAAAGCTGCTCGAACTTGGACGCACCATGATGGTGGATGCCAAGATCGTTTTTCTGGATGAGGTCGGTGCAGGCGTGAACCGCACGCTTCTGAATACCATTGGCGATGCGATCATTAGGCTCAACAAAGAGCGCGGATATACTTTTGTGGTGATTGAACACGACATGGATTTCATCGGACGCCTCTGTGATCCGGTGATCTGCATGGCGGAAGGGCGCGTGCTGGCACAGGGCACGCTTGATGAGATCAAAGCCAACGAACACGTGATCGAAGCCTATCTCGGCACAGGATTGAAGAATAAAGAGAAGATCGTTTCATGATGGCACAAGTCCGCCATTCATTTTTGATTTGCGCAGCCGCCTTATTCATTTCTGCCCCGGCACTGGCACAATCTGTTGTCGGGACAAGCGCCGTGGAAGGCCGCACGGTTACATTGTTCTCGGATGGGACCTGGAAATTCGCTAACCCGAATAATTCACGTTGCATAACGCTCCAAAAGGCTTTGGCGTTTTGCGGTCAAAGTCCGATCTGGCAAAGAACCCCTGCACCACGCCCCGATATCACAGCTCAGTTTAGAAAGACCGATACGGATTTTGTCCAATTCATCGCTGAAGACATCGTAACCGCCCAAGGGCTGACCCAAAAAGCTGTGAAAGCCTTCACAATAAACATGGCGGCAAGCCCATCTGGAATTAGACCTGAAGAACTGCCAATCCTGAGCGACACCCCGAGCGAGATCGATGGTAGAGGCGCCCAAACCATTGTATACGCCGTCGTATTTGAAGGGACACCGTTGGTGTTTGCGAACACTATTGTTCTCGAGGAAGCGCGATTGCTGCAGCTTCAAAGCTACCGGATTGGGGCCGATGACTATTCAGAGGATCATCGCGCCTTTCGTGCAGCATTTCTGAACTTAATAGATTTGGATTAGAACAGTGGCTGAACCGTTTCAGACTGGAACATCTATGAGTTCGGATCCTTACAGCGACCGCGGCAACAAGGATCTGTCATTGGGTAACGCCAAAGGTATGGGCACCACGACCCCGGTGAAGCAAGGCGGTAAGGCTTATCCTGCCGCAGGTGGGCCGTTTCTGATCGGCGAAAACATGACGGGCGGTTACGGCGCGGGTCCAGACATCCTGCATGATTGCACCATCGCTGTGGATCGCGGAGAGATCGCGGTGATTGTCGGGCCGAATGGTGCGGGTAAATCGACCGGCATGAAGGCCGTGTTTGGGATGCTGAACCTGCGCGAGGGTCATGTGAAGCTCGATGGCGAGGACATCACGCAACTCTCCCCCCAAGACCGCGTTGGCAAAGGCATGGGGTTTGTCCCTCAAACCTCCAATATTTTCACCTCGATGACCGTCGAGGAAAACCTGGAGATGGGTGCTTTCATCCGCACCGATGACATCCGCCCGACAATGGAACAGATTTACGATCTCTTCCCGATACTGCGCGATAAACGCAATCAGGCAGCGGGTGAACTTTCCGGTGGACAGCGCCAACAGGTTGCCGTGGGCCGCGCGCTGATGACAAAACCAAAAGTCCTGATGCTGGATGAGCCGACTGCCGGTGTCTCCCCCATCGTGATGGATGAACTTTTTGACCGCATCATCGAGGTTGCGCGCACCGGGATCCCCATTCTGATGGTGGAACAGAACGCCCGCCAGGCGCTGGAAATTGCCCACAAAGGGTATGTGTTGGTGCAGGGACGCAACGCCTTTACGGGCACGGGCCAGGAATTGCTGGCCGATCCCGAAGTGCGCAAATCGTTTTTAGGAGGGTGAGCGTGCGCGTGTTATCTCTCGTTGGATTCATAGTCTTCTTTTCTTCGGAAGGCGGATACGCTCAAAACGCCAGTGGGTGGGGGGATCACAAAGCTTGGCGGATAAAATGCTTGATGGATACCTGGTGCAAACAAGGCAAAGCCTGCATTGAGGTGCAGCGTGAGACATTATTGACGTACCTGCCCGAGGACGGCACCGCAACTCAAGATCTCGGAGATCAAAAACAAGATGCCATTGTCTTCAAGGACAAAGGTCGCCCACGCAGCCGGGCGCGCAGCTTTCTGTTTCAGCTTGACCAAGGGTCCACCGGCCTGTTGACGCTTTTTCATTCGGGCGGAGCGGCGTATTCTTTACAATATGAGGGATCTCCAGCAGGCGGACAGATGACTTTCGGGAGTTGTACCGTGGGACCGATGGATCAGGAGTTGTAATGAATATTATTAACGCCATCGTAACGCTTCCGAATGCAGCGCTCGCATCCGTGCTTCTTGCGTGCCCCGTGCTCGCCGATGTCCCTTTCATGAAGTGCCAGCTTGAGCGGATCATGCCCAATGATGCACGCAAACTCACGGATGCTGACCTCAGGACCTACACGACCAGCGGAACGCCGTGGATCGAGATCGCAGGCACGCATCAGGGTCCGGACGCTATCCCGAGTGATCCGCAAAAAATCCGCGGCTTTCGCCTCGACGAAATCAAGTCGGAGAAGGGCCAGAGTTCGTGGTTGTTCAGCAATGAAAACACCAGCGGCGTGATGAATATTTACCCTTCCGGTCGTGTCGACATCACCCTCCACGTGAAATTGGCGGACCAGACCTATGTCGAATTGTTTTCCGGACCTTGCAAGGACCCGTCCTGATGGATCTTCTCAACGCCATTGTGGCGCTGTCCAATTTCGTGATCATCCCCGCGATGGCTTATGGATCGCAACTTGCGCTTGGCGCTCTGGGGGTAACCCTGATCTATGGCATCCTGCGGTTTTCCAATTTTGCCCATGGGGACACCATGGCCTTTGGCGCAATGATCACCGTGCTCATCACATGGATGTTTCAAAGCTGGGGGATTTCTCTGGGCCCCCTGCCGACCGCCCTGCTCGCGCTGCCCTTTGGTATTCTGGGCTGCATGGCATTGGTGTTGGTCACGGACCGCGTGGTCTATCGCTTTTACCGGGCGCAAAAAGCGAAACCGGTGATTTTTGTCATCGTCTCGCTGGGGGTGACGTTTATTCTAAACGGCCTCGTACGGTTCATCATTGGGCCTGATGATCAACGTTTTCTGGACGGCGAGCGGTTCATCATCTCTGCGCGCACTTTCAAGGAAATGACCGGTTTGCAGGAAGGGCTGGCGTTCAAGACCACGCAAGGGATCACCATTGTGACGGCAGTGATCGTGGTCAGCATCCTGTTCTGGTTCCTGAACCGCACGCGTACGGGGAAAAGCATGCGCGCCTATTCCGACAATGAGGATCTTGCGCTGCTGTCTGGCATCAACCCCGAGCGTGTTGTGATGATCACGTGGTTGATCGTGGCAGGGCTCGCGACGATTGCGGGTGTTTTGTACGGGCTTGATAAATCCTTCAAGCCGTTCACCTATTTTCAATTGCTTCTGCCGATCTTTGCCAGCGCCATTGTCGGCGGGCTTGGTAATCCGCTGGGGGCCATCGCGGGTGGGTTCGTGATCGCGTTTTCCGAAGTTACGGTGACCTATGCCTGGAAAAAGGTCGCCACCTATCTGCTGCCTGAGAGCATGGCCCCGGATACACTCATTCAACTGATGTCGACGGACTATAAACTCGCGGTGAGCTTTGTGATCCTGCTCATTGTGTTGCTGGTCAAACCCACCGGATTGTTTCAGGGGAAGTCGGTATGAACCCTGCAATGAAAAACGTGATCCTCTTTGCCGCAGTCTTTGCGATGATCCCCCTGATTGCGATGTTTCAGGGGTGGAACGCTGCGCTTTTCGTGCTGAACATGGGGTTGATCTCGGCGATCATGGCGTTGGGGGTGAACCTGCAATGGGGATTTGCCGGGTTGTTCAATGTCGGGATCATGGGATTTGTCGCCTTGGGCGGGCTCGCTGCCGTGCTCATCGGCATGCCCGCGACACCGGGTGCCTGGCAGGCTGGAGGCTTTGGCATCATCGGCGCGCTGCTGATGGGGGCGGTCACCATTGTCGGGGCCATTCTTGTATCAAAACGCATGGCGCGCGGCGTGCTGCGCGCAGTGGTTGTAATTGCCATTCTGGTCCTTGGCTTCATGCTCTATCGCGCGGTGTTTGATCCCTCTGTTGAGGCCATTGAGAGCATCAACCCCGCCCTGACGGGTTACCTTGGGGGGCTGAACCCCTATACGGTTGAAACTTACCGAGACCCCGGCAATGGCTGGGTAATGCTCATTGCCTGGCCCGTCGGTGGTTTACTGGCTGCCGGTGCCGCATGGATCATTGGCAAGACGGCGCTTGGCCTGCGCTCGGACTATCTGGCAATTGCCACCCTCGGGATCGCCGAGATCATCATCGCGATCCTCAAGAACGAAGACTGGCTGTCGCGCGGCGTGAAAAACGTGGTGGGCGTGCCGCGCCCTGTCCCTTATGAAATCCACTTGCAAAACAATCCGCAATTTGTGGATCGCGCCGCCGGGTTTGGTGTGGATGTGGTCACCGCCTCCACAATTTACGTGAAACTTCTCTACTGCGGGCTTTTTGCCTTTGTGCTGGTGTTGTTGCTCTGGATGGCGCAGCGCGCGTTGAACAGCCCGTGGGGCCGCATGATGCGGGCCATCCGCGACAATGAGGTGGCGGCTGAGGCCATGGGCAAGGACGTCACCGCGCGGCATTTGCAGGTCTTTATCCTTGGCTCTGCAATCTGCGGCATTGCCGGGGCCATGTTGACCACGTTGGATGGTCAACTGACGCCAGGCACCTACCAGCCGCTGCGTTTTACCTTCCTCATTTGGGTGATGGTGATTGTCGGTGGGTCGGGCAACAATCTGGGCGCTGTATTGGGCGGCATGCTGATTTACCTGATGTGGGATCAGGGAGAATCCATTGGCCTTTGGGTCATGGAGTGGATCACGGCTGGCCTGCCGGATGGCAGTGCGGTCAAGGCGCATCTGATCGAATCTGCAGCACATATGCGGCTTTTGACGATTGGCGTTTTGCTTCTCTTGGTGTTGCGGTTCAGTCCGCGCGGCTTGATCCCGGAGAAATAAACAGCCTCGTCGGTTTCAACGGCCCTTGAACAATCCACCCAAAATACCACGCACCAGGCGACGACCGGTCGTGCCCTGCAACTCCTTGATGACCGCGGACGCCATGGCCCCCCCGATGCTTTGTGTCTGTCGTGTTTTGCTGCGCCGCGATGTGGAACGCGCCACACGCTCGCCCGTGAACCGGCGCGCGGCATTGAATTCACGCAATTGTGGCGCGCCTTCTTCTGCCTCTTCTTCTGCGGCGGCCGCTTCCTTGGCGGCTTCATCCGCACGCTGTTTTAGGATTTCATAAGCTGAGCTGCGATCGACCAAGTCATCATATTTCCCCGCCATATCCGAGGCTGCCATGAAGGCTGCGCGCTCCGCTTTGGTGACAGGTCCCAATTGCGAGGACGGCGGACGGATCAATGTACGTTCCACGATCCCCGGTACACCTTTG
This sequence comes from Paracoccaceae bacterium, assembly GCA_033344815.1. NCBI lineage: Bacteria > Pseudomonadati > Pseudomonadota > Alphaproteobacteria > Rhodobacterales > Paracoccaceae > Paracoccaceae bacterium. The sequence continues at coordinate 189,779 of JAWPMR010000001.1, forward strand.
CGTTGCAGCATAGAAGTTACGGCCTCACCAACGCCGACTTCGCGAATGGCCTCTTCGGTATCAAACGCGGGGTTTTCGCGGTAGGTTTCCGCAGCCATGCGCAGTTCTTTTCGATCTTTGGCGGTGAAAGCACGCAAGGCATGTTGAATACGATTACCCAACTGCCCCAGAATGTCATCGGGCACATCTGCCGGGTTTTGCGAGATGAAATAGACCCCCACCCCTTTGGAACGGATCAGGCGCGCAACCTGTTCCACCTTGTCCACCAGCGCTTTGGGGGCATCATCAAACAACAGATGCGCCTCATCGAAAAAGAACACCAGTTTGGGTTTGTCCGGATCGCCCACTTCTGGCAGTTCCTCAAAGAGTTCGGACAAAAGCCACAACAGGAAGGTCGCATATAGCCCGGGCGCGTTCATCAGCTTGTCTGCGGCCAGAATGTTGATTTCACCCTGCCCCGCCGCATTCACGCGCATCAGGTCCGACAATGCCAGCGCGGGTTCGCCAAACAATCCGGTCCCCCCCTGATTTTCCAAGACCAGCAGGCGACGTTGAATCGCCCCAATAGACGCGCTTGAAATGTTGCCATAGCGCAGGGACAACTCTTTGGCATGCTCACCGATCCAGACCAGCAGCGATTGCAAATCCTTGAGATCCAGCAGAGGTAAACCATCCTCATCTGCCAGGCGAAAGGCGATGTTCAGGATGCCCTCCTGCGCGTCGGTCAATTCCAGTAGGCGCGCCAACAAAAGTGGACCCATTTCGGACACCGTGGTGCGTACAGGATGCCCCTGATCCCCGAAAATATCCCAGAACGTGACCGGAAAAGCCTCATAGGCGAAATCGGAAAAGCCAATGGTATCTGCCCGCTCCATAAACGGCGCATGCAGTTTGTGCGTCTCCGATCCCGGTTTGGCGAGACCAGAGAGGTCCCCTTTAACGTCGGACAGGAACACAGGCACCCCTGCTTTTGAGAACCCTTCCGCCAAGATTTGCAGCGTCACGGTTTTCCCCGTTCCTGTGGCCCCGGCAATCAATCCGTGCCGATTGGCGTACCCAATGCTCAAATGCTGTTGCGTTCCATAAGAAGGCCCGCCGCCGCCAATTAAGATATCTGATGTCATGCCCGGATCTCCCTCGTCCACGTTTTCTGAATTTGAGCATACGTTTTTAACCTTTGAGGGCCATAGTGAAAGTGCTCGGGCTGGTGGTTATGTCCCTCCTGGTCCGGGTATCCTCCCTGTCAGACTGGCCGTGCCGTTTAGCGGTACGGCCCTTTTTTTGAGTGAACAGCAGGATGTCGGTAATCATTTATGGAAATTTCGGAGATTGCAGTTGACTGCATCTGTGACGTTTCGTAACGTTCGCGCAATAAGTCGGTCAGTCCGACGGGGAGAAACGATTTGGGAAGGGATGCATCGCGCATCCCTTTTCTTATTTGGCCCTCTGCCCACAAAAAAATGATCCAATGGCGCGTGATTTTGACCCATCAGACCTGACACCTCCGGATCATCATGTTACACCGCTCCAAAGCAACGAAAACGGAGCGATCATGCCCAAATCCTATTCCTTTTCCGCCCGTGTTTTGGCCATGGCTGCACCGATGGCGCTGCTGACAAGCCTGGCGGTGGCACAGTCGGATACATCCTCGGACAGTTCCACAATTGCAGATGAATTAAGCCTCGGTGAAGTGACACCGAAGGTGGGTGAAACCTATATCAAAGAAAAATTTGGCGATTGGGACATGCGTTGCATCAAAACCGAAGATGGCGAGGATCCTTGTCAGATGTATCAGCTTCTGGCAGATGAACAGGGCTCTCCCATATCGGAATTCACGCTGTTCAAGCTGCCCGAAGGAGGGCAGGCTCAGGCCGGGGCAACCGTTGTCGTGCCGCTTGAAACGTCCTTGGCATCTCAGTTGACCATGAAGATTGATGACCAACCGGCAAAACGCTACCCGTTTGCTTTTTGCAATCAGGTCGGCTGTTACGCTCGGATCGGCTTGACGGAAGACGACGTCAATCAACTGAAACAAGGCAACCAGGCTCTGTTGACGATTGTGCCGATTGTGGCCCCCGATCAGCGGGTTAATGTCGCCTTGTCTCTGAGCGGGTTCACGGCCAGTTTCAATGTGGTCTCGATCATTGAGCAGTGATGGACGCGTGACATGCTGACGGCTGGTCTATACCCGTCGTAAGGCCAGCACAGCATTCATGCCCCCAAAAGCGAAGGCATTTGAAATTGCCACTTTGATCTTTGCATCACGGGCGGTATTGGGCACAACATCCAACGCGCATTCCGGGTCTGGTTCCTCATACCCTATGGTTGGCGCGATGATGCCGTCGCGTAACGCCATGATACAGGCCAACAGTTCTACCGCGCCGGTGCCCCCGATCAAATGCCCGTGCATCGATTTGGTCGAGCTGATCATCAGGCTGTCGGCATGTGGACCAAAAACATCTGCCACAGCTGCGCATTCGGTTTTGTCATTGGCCGCCGTACCCGTGCCATGGGCGTTGATGTAGCCTACGTCTTCCCGGTTGATCCCACCATCCGCCAAGGCCCCGGACATCGCGCGCGCAGCGCCATTTTTTGACGGCATAACGATGTCGCTGGCGTCCGAAGACATGGCAAACCCAGCCACTTCGCACAGGATATCCGCACCGCGCGCCCGTGCGTGTTCAAACTCCTCAAAGACAAATACGCCTGCGCCTTCGCCTTGCACCATGCCATTGCGGTTTGCCGAAAACGGACGACAGGCATCGCGCGACATGACGCGCAATCCTTCCCATGCTTTGACGCCGCCAAAGCACAACATGGACTCCGATCCCCCCGTCACCATGGCCGGGGCCATGCCCGAACGGACCATGCTGAAAGCCTGCGCCATCGCGTGGTTGGAGGACGCGCAGGCGGTCGACACAGTGAAGGAAGGCCCCTTGAGATTGTGTTCCATGCTGACGTGGGAGGCGGCTGCATTATTCATCAACTTTGGCACTACAAAAGGATGAACGCGGTTTTTGCCGTCCTCATAAACCGACCGGTAGTTATCATCCCACGTGCTGACACCGCCCCCCGCCGTGCCTAGCACGACGCCAGATTTCGCTGCCAATTCACCGCTGAAGACCAGACCGGATTGATCGATCGCTTCCTTCGCGGCGGCAAGTGTGAACTGGGTGAAGCGATCATATAGCGACATCTGTTGGCGGTTATAGCGGCCTTCAGCTTCAAACCCGCGGACCTGCCCACCAATCTGGATCGACAGGCGTTCGACATCGCGCAAGGCCAGCGGTCCAATCCCGCATACACCTGCTTGCATGGATGCCATGGTTTCGACCACATCATGCCCAAGGGCGTTGATGGTGCCGGCGCCAGTGATCACCACGCGTTTCATCTGCTCTTCAACTCTGTTCGTCTTTCAGACGTTCTATTCCGGCGATAATCGAGGCCACGGTGGAAACATCAAAATCGGACTCCGTTGGTGCATTCGCATTGAAAGGCACGGAGATATCGAAGGCCTCCTCAATGGAAAAGATACTTTCCACCAACCCCATGCTGTCGATTCCCAGATCCTCCAACGTGTGGTCCAAAGCTACATCAGAAGGTTCAAGGAGGGCTTGTTCCGCGATGATGGAAATGACCCTGTCTTTGATGCTCATCCGCCCTGCCCCTCAATACGCTCGCGCAATTCAGTCATCCGAACCCGATTTGAACACCGCCTGCTTCAAGGCAGCTACATCCCGCATCAGACGTGGCAAACGCCGCATCGCCTTATAGGATTCCATCTGTGTTTCCATCTTTGTTGCGGGTGAACCAAGAATTGTCCGACCTGCCGGGACGTTGGAGAAAATCTTGCTGGCACCGCCTGCAATCACACCGTCGCCAATGAAGATATTGTCGCTGACACCAACCTGCCCGCCCAGGACCACGTTGTTGCCAACACGCACTGACCCGGCGATGCCGACCTGTCCGCAAATCAGGCAATCATTGCCGACAATACAATTGTGTCCAATCTGGACGAGATTATCAATTTTCGTACGATCCCCCACTTTCGTGTCCCGGATGGTCCCGTAGTCAATTGTCGCGTTTGCACCCACTTCGACATCATCACCTATGGTCACCGCCCCCAAAGAATGAATGCGCCGCCAGGATTGCGCCTGAGCGTCCTGTTGATCGCCAAGGCTGGCGCGCGCGGCTTCCACCCCGGATGTATCAGGTGTCGCAAATGAAAAGCCGTCGCCGCCAATGCGCGCGCCGGGTTGTGCTATGAACCCATCTCCTATGCTCACACGCGCGCCAATGGACACGGCCTCGCGCAGATAGGTGTTTTGTCCAAGTGTCGCGTTCCAACCAATAAAACACTGTGGGCCAATGATGCTGCCTGCGCCGATGCGGGCCCCCGCCGATATCACTGAAAATGGCGCGACACTGACGCCCTCGCCCAGTTCAGCTGTGGGATCAATGATGGCGCTGGGATGAACGCCGGCTTGATACCCCTGCCCTTGATCCAGCAGGCGCGTCAGCCCTGACATAGCGTATCGGGGTCTTCTGGGGACAATCGCCGCCTTGAGGCCAAGCGCTTGCCAATCCGCGCCTTGCCATAGCAATGCAGCCTGTGCATCACCCGCGCTCAAAGCTTCGGCATAGGTCTTGCTTGTGGCGATGGCGAGATCATCAGATCCGGCGTCTTTCGGCTCGGACGCCCGCGCAATGCGGAGTGACACGTCACCAAAGGCATCCGCCTCAAGGGATGCTGCAATCTCCGCGACGCTGTAACTCGTCTCCGCCATGGCGATTTGCCCTCATGCTATTCACGGTTCGATTTAACCCTGAACAGCGCGCAATGCCACCCCTGCTTTGGACAGTGCATCCCAAATTCTGGCATCACGCCCATAGATGTCGCGACGGAATTCGGTGCGTCCTTTCCCATCCACAAAAGCTGTGCGGTAAATAATATGCACAGGTACCGGGCTCTCGAGGTTTACCTGCTGCTCTTTGCCGGTTGCCAATTTGGCCTGAAACAACCCTTGCGGATCATTTGTCTGCTTGGCCAACAGCGCATAGGCAAAGTCAAAGGGATCCGCCAGGCGGATGCATCCGTGACTGTAGGCACGGGTCTCGCGCGAAAAGAGGTTTTTGGCCGGTGTGTCATGCAAATAGATATTGTGTGGGTTGGGGAACATGAATTTCACCAGACCCAATGCATTGCCACGGCTGGGTGGCTGGCGCATGGCAAAGGGAAATGACCGTGCCGTGAATTGGGTGAAATCGACCGCGCCACGGTCAATTCGGCGACCCTGACGGTCGGTGATCTCAATATGGTTTACGGCATTCGGGTCCTTTTGCAATTCCGGCAGGTATTCCTTGGTCACAATGGAACGCGGCACATACCAGCTTGGATTGATGACCATGAACTCCATCACATCAGAGAATTCCGGAGATTGGCGCGCTGCCTCTCTGTGACCAATCACGGAACGTGTTTCAAAGGTCACCTTGCCATTGTCGATGATCTTGGCGGAGAAATCCGTGAGGTTCACCTCGACATGGCGCCGCCCGCGTTCTTGATTGAGCCAGCGTTCGCGCTCCATGGCAACGATCACCGACTGTAGCCGGGTCTGCACGGACGTATTGATTTCAGCCATCGTTCCGGGACCGGCAACACCGTCTTGCGCCAGGCCGTGGCTGCGTTGGAACTCCTGTATTGCAGCAGTCATTTTGGCATCATACGCCTGCCCGGCATTGCGCTTCATGTAACCCATGCGCATCAGACGGTCGCGCAATGCAACCACAGCAGCGCCTGAAGCGCCCGGTTTCAGGGTCTTGGAGGGCACCGTCTGACCCCAGCCGCCCTGCGCGAGCAATCGTTCCAGGCGCAGTTTTTCTTTCATCAATCCAGCATACTCAGAAGTCGTCGGGGCCAGCGCGCGAAAAAACCCTTTGGGCGATGATTTGACAAAATTCACCAGGTAGGACGTGCGATCCCGATACGGCACCTTGCGCACAATGGCTTTGTCAACGCGGCCGGGGATCAGCACGCCTGTCTGAATGTCGCGGGCGTATTGCAGGAAAACACGGCTGATTTCGACCTCAACCAATCCGATGTCGCGCGGACTGCGTGCAGCTTTCATTTTTGCCTGAAGCCCGGCCACGTCATAGCGCGCCGCCGGCAGCCCGTGGTCCTCTGCGGATTTCAGCGCGTCTATCAGGGCGCTGCGCCGATTGCGGTCACGTCCATTGCCCGTCCAGATGCCTTCGTAACCGTTGGATTTGTAAAAGGCCGAAATGTCCTTGTCCCGCGCAGATGCCTCCGCCACCGCTTGTTTGAAGGCGACACCCTGCGCCTGAACAGGAGGTGTCAAAATCAAGGCTGACAGCACGAAGAATGCGCCAATCAGAAGACCGAGACATGAGCGGTTGCACTGAACCAAAATCGACATGAAAACCCCGTCAGTTTAGATATTTTCCACGTGTGTGAACATCCAAATTGACCCTGTCCAATAACATTTCAGTTTTCTGTCAAAGAAAGACAAAAATGATGCAACGGCGCATCTGCTGTGCGCCATTTACCACGAAACGAGCCGAATTGGCGGTATTTTGCCTAAAATTGCCCCTAAATAACCGATCTGTCGTTCAGTACTTGGTTAACAATCGCGGCTATGAAATAACCATGTTGCGTCTGGGGAAGAGATGACACCCTCGTGTAACATCACGGGCAAAGGCAGAATACGGGGCGAAAACCAAATGACGATCGACAGCTCAATGAGTATGTCCCGCCGTGCACTTTTGAGTGCGTTCGCGGCGACGGCAGTAACGGCAGCACCAACATTTGCGAACGCAGCAGGTTTCTTGCGAGGCGGTGGAGATATTCGACGCGTTCGGATGTATTCGGGTCGAACTGGCGAGCGGATCGACATGATCTACTGGATCGAAGGCAAATACGTTCGAGAAGCTGTCAAGGAAATCAACCACTTCATGCGCGACTGGCGCACTGATGGCATAAAGTCCATGGATTTGCGCACAATCGACATCATGTCTGCAGCGCACAACCTTTTGGACGCATCAGAACCGTATATGCTGCTGTCTGGCTATCGCAGTCCGCAGACAAACGCGATGTTGCGGTCACGTAGCCGTGGCGTTGCCAAGAACTCCCTCCATGTCAAAGGGCAAGCTGCAGACTTGCGGTTGTCGAGCCGATCTGTATCACAGATTGCTAATGCTGCGCGCGCATGCAAAGGCGGCGGGGTTGGTAAATACTCTCGCTCGAATTTTGTTCACATGGATTGTGGCGTGGTGCGCACGTGGGGTCGCTGAGCCGGGCACGTTCTGCGATAAATTTACCATGTATGCAGCCCTAAGGGCCCTTCTTGTCGCATGATAGGCAACAGTAAAAAACGAGACTTTTCGTTTTGAAGGCCGGCGTAAGCTGAAGTAATCAATTGTCGGCCAACTCGGCAGCCACGTGACACGCTTAGAATGCCGACGGCTGCGCATTCGAAAACGTATTTGTTGATTGCGCGCGTTCGTTATCACAGAAGGCTGTGCAATTGTTGTCAACGATGGCACCGGCCACGATACAGGTTGCCGATCATCGGACTCTGAATCTGATATGGGTTCGACTTGTCGCACAATCTGCGCTTGATCGTTCTTCGTAAAGTGCGTTTTGCATCCCCGACCCGTAGACTAGCCGTGCTATTCGTCCAAGTGCTCCTGCGTCTACCAAACGCGCACCGCGCTGAAGCGTAATATATTCGTCTTGATGTTCCCGCGCACTTCAAACAATTCGACTGCAATTTTGGGCAATAGTTTTTTTGCGCTTGTCTCACAATTCGCCGTTTCCAACACGCGCACCTGCCCAAGAGTACTAATACATGCGCGTTGGTTAGTTAATCACAGTCAATAGGTGTTCAGACTTCGCGCATCTTTATATTGAGCTGAACGCCCTTTTGTTGGTTTCTCTGCAATAAAACAAATGTTGCACCGCCCTGTTGGGTCAACGTGAACCTGCTGTATTTTTCCGGAAGCCTTTTGGCAGTCAGAATATTGGGATTTGGCAAAGAAGCGCTTTGGGAAGGGACGTCCGAACGAATTATATGCACGTGCCGTGTTTATGGGTTTGGAAAAGAGAGTGAGTATCAAAGTCGTCAAGCGGCGCTTTCATCTGTTTTGCGGAAAGTTGAATGCGACCGAGACAGCCTTCGGATTTGGATTAAACCGCACGAGACGGTCATTGGCGCCCACATTGAATTAGCGATAGCCGAGCGTGATCGCATCAGGGAACCAGAACGCAATAACCGTCGAATATGAAAGGCTTACGAGATCCCTAAAAATGACCTCCTCTAATTTTGCTTAGGCGGAGATCGACCGCCCGTTGCGCAAAAAATTGCCTTCATTGAGGAACACCGCGATCAATGCGGAGTGGCGTTGATGTGCGGCGGTCGACAAAGTGCCCGGTCCACTTTTCATGAAAATCTGGCCGTGGACCATGATCCTGAACGAGTCTTGGATCGCGTCAATCGGGAGGCCTGGCTGCGCGATGCGTCAAAGCGGGTTTGGGAATAAAAACTGTCTGTCTGAGGGGCGCGCAAACTGTGGTATGCGATGAAACGGGCAGGCTTTGGTATGGCCCGCTGCACCGTTGAAAGGGTGATGCGCGACATGGGCAGAGACGGCGTTCAGCGCGGCAGACAGGCCAAAACCACGCACGGCCAACTTGCCGGGTTCTGCCTCGTACACGGCGAACTCGCCTTTTCGCGTATCAGGATCTGGCCCACTTTGGGTGCCCGATTTTACAGGCCTGTCCGCATGGCTCGAATTTGGCTATGTGGCTTTCGATATCGACAGTTTTTGCCCACCGGATCGTTACCTGAAAGGCGGCGACGTCCCAAATCACCTGGTTCGTCCCCGATGCTTAGGATCAGGCCGATTACGCTCGCCGCCCTGCTGAACAGCGCCTGCCCCCCTCTGATCGCGGCTGCCAATATGTATGCATCAACTCATCCGAAAGACAGCGCACGACCAGGAGAAGCCTTGCGTCGTCAGCCCTGGTGATTCATCGAACACCGCGCTTGCCAAAACGACATTCGATCTGCCCTTAACCCAGGTCATCATTCGCGGGGGAGCACGGAAATCAAAAACCAAGTCGCATTGTAAACGCGCAAATGGGGTTATGGGGTCAACACGTACCAAGCTAAAATGTCTCCAGCAATACCGCAGGGGGGCGCAGCAAATGAAGCCATGCGGCCGTGTTGCGTTTAGACATTGGAGCAACAGTAGGGAACGCCCAGAATGTTCGCCGACCCGTCAGATAAGGTCACAATAGGCTGTGGGCTTCGGGTTGGCTTCCGACAATTGGCCAAGACAATCAGATGTCGGCACACTTAGCGAAAAGCGGAAGGTCAGCACTTAGCTACATCAAAACATGGTGCGACTTTCGTTCCTGGAAACTCTAACCTGCGATCCCTAATGCCCTGAAGCATCAGGTTCACAAGCTCAACCTCATCATCTCGAACAGTAACCAGCATCACGTGATCCTCGGACAGTCCCTTCTCGGGAAACTGCTCGCCGCCGGTTGTAGCGAGTTGGATGTAGTCTCGTCCGTAACGCTCTCGGTGCTCGTAGAAGTGCTCATGGCCGTTGAACACCGTATATTGCATGTCCTTCAACGCCGCCTCTAACCTATGAAACTCGGTTTCTTCGGCTTCCCATGCCGGCTTGTGGGTGATGACAAAAGTATGGCGGACGTCACCATTCGATGCGACCGCGTCAACAAAGTAATCACCCTGAGCCCTGCTGATCGCGCCTGTTGTCCGCTCAGGGCTTTGAGCATAGGGCGTTTGAGCGAAGGCTTGAGGTCCGTCCGATTTGTAAATCTCTACAGATTCTGCCCGCTGATTAGCGATGATTTCACGCCGTTCTGCTGTCATATCTTCGGTATCCAGCACCAGAAAGAGAACGTCTTTGAACCGGAAATGGTAATAATACGGGCCATAGCGTTCGGCCCAGACTTCACGTTCCAGAGCGCTGGAGAGGTCGTGATTTCCGCCTACGTAAATGACCGGAGCGCCGATCAGGGAGGCACGACGATCAAAATCCTCCCATTCAGCAATCAGTTCTTCCCGAGTGCCGCCACCTTCGATCAGGTCGCCCACGCTGATCACAAACTCAGGCCGCAGCAATGCCATCTGGCGCGCGGCAATTTCAAAGATGTCATCTCTTTCGCCGCCCGTCAGGTCCGAGTGAAGCACAAAAGACAAATCGCTTGGATCATTGGCTTTCAGCCTTTGAGTCCATGGGGTGGCTTCCCCGAAAATGGGGCTCTCAAAGGATTGTGCCGTGACGCCGGAAGCGCAAAATCCGACCACCACGGCAACTATCGCCAGACCATAGACCATCAGCTTTCCTCCAAGTCTTTTCTGTAAATCAAACCGTTCCTCATGATCACGTCAACAATCTCTTCGTAATCGATCAATATTTCTGTTCCTTCTAAAGGGATGCCGCTGACCCACAAGGTATCCGAGAAAGCGCCTGCATCGATGGCTCCAAAAGGACCGTCCCGACGAGGGTTCAACTCACCGATCATGGCCAGAAATTCGGCCTTTATCGAGGTCGCGCTACGAAGGGACCCCATAGTCGTACTGTATTGCTCCAGACAGGTTAAATCCAGTGCCGCAGCAAAACGGTTTTTCCAGGCGCCGAACTGATCTTTTCGAATTGCGGTTCACTAGTCGAACTCTTTCATCGGGCGTGTGTGGTCGTCGAGCCCCTCTTTAGCTGTAAAAAACTCTTTGCTGTTAGGATCACATAGAAAAGCCACGACTTCCTGTGGAAGTTGGAGGCCTTGGCAACCGGGCATAAGGAAAGTGTTTTTGTTATGCAGGACTTTTGCCGCCGCTTCGGTCATAGGTGTGCCGTGTTCGAACACTCATGACATTTTGCATCGCACGAATAACTAATGCATCACCATCGGCGTGCACCGCAACATAGGTGCCGTTTCCAGCACCCTCCCCCGTCGCAACGCGGAACTCTTGAGCAGCTTACCGAAACTTGCAGAGCGGGTCGATGCTGGATGACAGGCCGCCGCCTGTAATCACTTTGATCTAAACTGCGCCGCGCCCAAGAGCCTTGCGCTCTGCGCGCTCCAACTCTGCCGGATAGTTCGCAGCAAACGAGAAAAGCTCGTAGACCGGCGATTTATACTTTTCCGTATTTCGGTGCGGGTCGTTGTTCTGGCGAAACGCTCCGTGCCCTGAAATTGGAACGAAAACAGGGATTGATCAGTGGATGCGTGGCCCCCGATCCTACCGTCTTCGATAGCGTGGTGCACGTCCATGCAAGGACGATCGATGTCACGCAAGGTAGTCCCGACACGCCCAGATAATCGTCAGTTTCCGCAGCCGCGGCGACGCCGATGTAGGAGACATCGTGCATGTCGACCCAAGTCGTCGCACCAAATGACAGCATAAGGTGGCTAGTGGCGCCGGATCAGTCAGTTTTTGTGATTGTTGCGTAGCAGAACTTCTCGCAATGCGCACAAGATTTGGGAGGTTGGTCAGTCCACCTGCTTTCCATTGGAGATGAAGGTCCGCTGGCAGACTACCGACATGCAAGCAGTTCGGGGTCGCTGTACGAGTTGTTGAAAAGACGTCGCCAGAAGGGCGGGATTGATTTCGCGCTGATCGATGCAAGCGCCGGATCAACTGACTTAAATACATTTGCGGTAGAGTGGTGTGATCTGGCAATGATTTTGTGTGCAGGGACCGGCGAGACCATAGACGATTTTGACGGCATGCCGGACATTCCGAACCATCGGCAAGAAGCCCGGATACGGATTGCTGCTCCCAATGAGGCCAACGGAGAAAGGGTTAACGTAGGTACTGGAAGGAATAGTCCCCGGTCCTATGAAACTGGTTATCAGTTTCTGAGATTCTTAATGGCAAATACTCGAACGGACATATTCCAAAATACCGGCGCGGATGAATTTCAAGACGCGTCCAACGGCGAAAGCGCCTAGCGGCCACAGCGTTACGTTTAAAAGAAGCGTTCAAGCATTCAACGCTTGGCTGGCTGTTCCAGCTTGCACTTGGGAGATCGTCTGGCATCTCAACGGTTTTGAACGCAAGCCGGCACCCACGTCAGAGGCAGCCATTTTGAGTGCTACGTCACATCAAACAAAACAGGCGGACTTATTTCTGATGACGTATTCATCCTTGCTTTCGTGATGATCACTATTGAAAGATGCGCACATGGTCGACGCTTTAATTACTTCCCATGCCCAAAATCTTGTGTTCACACAAACATAAACGAGTCGAAGGAAAACAACCTTCCTTGGAAACTTTGGCTCCAGTTTGCCGGATGGGATAAGAAGGCTGTTGCCATCGAAACGCTTGCACAGGCGTGCGGCGCTCATGTCTATGGCTCGCAAAAACATCAATACCTAAAAGTTGGAATACAAAGGAAATCTAGCTCACCAGAACAGACCAACGCACTATTATGAAAAAGCAGATATGATCGAGAAGATAACTGATTATCTTTAGCTGCCGGTCTGTTGGTCAATCGTAGTCCAAACTGCAAGCGATCCGGCGCTCATTGAAATTCAGCGTCAAGGTTGCGCCGTTAGATGCTCTTCCATCGCGATGCTGCAATGCGGCGCACCGGTGCAGACATTCGCTGCGCCTGCAAAGTCAGGCAATCTACAAATTCACACTTTGCGGGACAAACCGGACTTGTGCTGGTGTAGCTATCGCTAACTTAGCATTTTTTGCGCAATCGCAGTGGTATCAAAGATGTAAAGCAGAGTGAGCCCCAAACCGGTCACTTATGCCTTTAAAGGAAGCTGAACCCATTTCATCTTGTTTCTTGCCCCAGTTGTGATCGAAAGTTCGGCGTCGAACAAAATCATCGGTCCAAAAATCGGAACTATCGTCCGTCCCAAGAAGACAGTTCAACATTGACCTCCCATCAATTCTAAGCCAACGGTGGGAGAGATGGTTTCCTACGGTGCGATCGTGGGATGAAACGGGAATACGGTGAGGTTGCCAACCGGCAGCAAGTCCGCGACTGCCCCCGCAACTGTGAGCGGAGAGCGACGCCAAAGATCCACTGGCCAAAGTGCCGGGAAGGATTGATCCGCGCCACTTGGTTGGTTCACTTTGAATGTTAGTGCATGATTGGCCTGGGTTTCATCGGGATGATGGTTTCCGGAGCCGGTGGGCGGTAGCCTGGGGCCCTATGTTGTCGTTTGGTGTTGTAGTGTTTCCTCCATTGTTCGATCAGGATTTGCGCCTCCCTTAGCGAGTAGAAGACCTCTCCGTTCAGCAGTTCATCCCGAAGCCTTGCATTGAAGCTTTCACAATACCGGTTCTCCCAGGGCGAGCCGGACCCGATGTAGGCGGTCTTGGCACGGACTGCTGAGATTCATTCTCGAACGGCCTGAGCGATGAACTCTGGGCCGTTGTCTGACCGGATGTAGGCAGGGACACCGCGCAGAATGAACAAGTCGGTCAGCGCGTCGATACCCTCGGTCGAGTTCAGCCTCCTCTTCACTCGGATCGCGAGGCACTCCCGTCTGTGTTCATCCAGGATGTTGAGCGTCCGGAACGCTTTCCCATCATCGGTCCGATGATGAACGAAGTCATAGCTCCAGACATGGTTGCGGTATTCAGGCCTCAGCCGAACACAGGAACCATCCTTCAGCCAGAGCCGTCCTTTCTTTGGCTGTTTCAGGGGCACTTTGAGCCCTTCACATCGCCACAGGCGTTCGACCCGCTTGTCGTTGATCTGCCAGCCAGCATCTCTCAACAGAACCGCGATCCGGCGGTACCCGTATCGACCATATTGGCGCGTCAGCTCGATCATGTCAGACACCAGACGATCTTCATCGGCGCGGCCAACGGGCACCCGCCTCTGTGTGGAGCGAGGCTGCCCCAGGACACGACAAGCACGACGCTCCGAGATGTGGAGCTGACTCCGCACATGGTCAATGCAGGCACGGCGACGTGAAGAGCTCAGTCGTTTCCCCGTGCGGCCTACGACAGGACCAGCTTGTCCAGCGTCAGGTCCGATACCGCTCGCCGCAGCCGATCATTCTCCTTCTGAAGCCGCTTTAGCTCTTTCAGTTGGTCGGTTCCCATCCCACCATACTGCTTAGGCTAGCGATAGAAGGTCTGTTCTGTGATCTGCACGTCGGATGGCGTCTACGCGCGCCATCCCTTGGCCGCACAGCACCTCAACCTGCCGCAACTTACTGACAATCTCTTCCGGCTTGTGTCGCTCGATTCCCATCTTTGACCCTCCGATTCCTAACCATAGGGGCCGAACACTTCAGTGGGGCAGCACCAGTACTTCCGATGAAAACGCCTCAATATCCGGGACATATTCGGCGCCTTGTGTGCTGACGACAACATCAAATAACTGTCGTCAAATTGGAGCGCTGTCGCATCTGCGCATTGATAGCTGAGCCATTCACGTTGATTCCGCCGCTTGGCGCGATCAATCATCTGTTGAGAAATATCGATGCCGACCACTTTACCGTTTGAGCCAGTTTGATCGGCGATGGCTGCGGCGAGAAATCCGAGTCCAATTCCAATATCCAGAACGAGTTCTCCCTTTTGGACCGCGATCCTCCCAAGCGTATCGTTGCGTTGCGCAAGGACGTCGGGTCCAAGATATACTGCCACTAAGCGTTCTGCCGCCGCCTCGTTGTATTCCATTCCCATAGAGCCCTTCGTCATAACATTTACGCTAGCATCATTTCGTCATTTTAAGAAACTGTGAGGGGAACAAGACAACGTGTCTTTGTGCCGTCTTCCAGACATTCGCTTCCAGTTCACGCAATCCATCAGCTACAAGCGCCATTGTCGCGTGAGCAGCTTGGTCCAAGCGCCCCCTTTGACCGATGCTGAGTGATGGATGGCTGTCCGCTCTGGTCAGTACACGCCGATTGACACACCCAACAATCCGACGCTCAATACATCCGTATCTTGGAGAAAAGCTGTGACAACGAGCCTTTTGGACGTCCTTCGAATTGAGAAACCAATATTGTCCGCCCCTATGGCAGGCGCAGCAGGACCAGACTTGGTAGCTGCAGTTTGCAATGCCGGTGCCTACGGCGTTATCCCGCTTTGGGGCGGATCAAAGGAGCACGTAAGCGCTGGTATAGATGAGCTTCGAGCACGGACGGATCGGAATTTTGCCGTCAATCTGAACCTGTCGTTTCCCTTTGAAGAACAGCTGGAAGTTTGCATCGCCAAAGGTGTCCACGGGGTATCACTGTTTTGGGGCGTGGAGCCTTCGGCGATCAGACGGGCCAAGGCAGGGGGGCTGATTGTCTTGGCAAGCGTCGGGAACGCTCAGGAAGCGCGAATAGCCGCTAATGCTGGTGCCGATGCCATCGTCGCTCAAGGATGGGAAGCAGGAGGTCACGTTTGGGGGCAAGTCTCGACCATGGCGCTTATTCCGGCCGTGGCGGACGCGGTCGATATTCCAGTTGTGGCAGCCGGGGGCATTGCCGACGGGCGCGGGATGGCGGCGGCCATCATCCTGGGGGCATCAGGGGTCTGGATCGGAACGCGACTGTTGGCCAGTTCAGAGGCGACGATCCACGACGTCTACCGCAATCGCATCCTTCAAGCGTCAGAGGCCGATACGCAATGGTCCCACGATCTTTACGATGTCGACTGGCCCGACGCCCCCCATCGAACGCTGTCGAATTCAACGTCGCGTGGCTGGATGGATGCCGGGTGTTCAGCGCCCGGTGGAAGGCCGAATGAAGAGCAGCAGATCGGGCACCGGCCAAATGGTGATCCAGTGGTTCGATATCAGAGCTATACGCCCTTGCCCGAAACAACGGGCAACGTCGAAGCGATGTCGCTTTGGTCAGGGCAAGGCGTATCGCTGGTACGTGAAGTGATGCCCGCAGCAGATATTGTTGAGGATATCTATGGGAACGCAAAGACGCTTCTGCAAAATGGACCCTTTGCGCTTTGACCTACGTGAGGTGGTTTAGACGAAAGGACGGCTAAGATGACATTTCAATTGGTGGGGAATGGTCCGCAAATTTACGAAGAGGTCATGGACCATTTGTGGTTTGGTCGATGGGCATCTGCGCTTGTAGACATGCTTGCACTCCGGGACTCGGAAAGGGTGCTGGATGTCGCGTGCGGAACTGACGTAACTACGGGCATTGCAAAGCAGAAAGTCGGCGCGAGCATGACGATCATTGGGCTGGATATCAACGCGCCGATGCTCGCCAAAGCGAAAGAACTGGCGGATGATCCTGATATAGGCTGGCTCGAAAGCGATGTATGGGACAGCGGTCTGACCGCCGAGACCTGCGATGTCATCCTGTCAAAGCGCGGCTACCATTATTTCCCGGACAAACCTGGCACGCTGAATGAATTTTATCGCCTTCTTACGCCCGGCGGGCGTATGGGGTTCGCGGTCTGGCACGGTCACAGTGCGTACACGCATGCGCTTTGTGTAGCCGTTAAACGTCACATCTCACCTGAAGCAGCGCTCACAAAGGCAAACTCCATCAGCCAATGACCTGAAGGAACAAGTCACTCATGCAGGTTTTTCTGACGTTCGGGTTCATAGGCAGGAACTCTTGATAGATGTGCCCCGCCCTTCAGAATTCGTTCCATTGCATCTTGCTTCGAAGCCAATCGGAGGGGCATTTCTCGCGCTTTCGCAAGATGCTTAGGCGGAGCTGGTCGATAATGTAGCGGCGGCCTTGGGTGATTGCATGCAAGAAGATAGGCTTATCTATCCTGACGCAGTCCATGTCGCGATCGGATACAAGTCGGACGATCATCCATGCTTATTGAAATTTTGAATGGTTATATCAGTGCGCATACGCGCTCCAGTGGCAGGCCCTTTTTGGTGTTGCACGGTGGCGGCCTGGATCATCGGCATATGGTAGACGCAATTGAACCGGTTTTTCAGGAAAACTCCGATTGGGAGCGGTTCTACATCGACCTGCCTGGGCACCGCGATTCCAAAGTGGATGCCAGCATTCATTCTCAGGTTGATGTGTTGAAAATGGTTAGCCAGTTCGCAGACCTGACTTTCAATGGCGATAGGTTCGCAGTCATAGGTGAATCGCGCGGTAGTTATCGCGCCATGGGATTGGCGCATACACGGCCTGATTTCCTTTTGGGCACGATGTTGATTGTTGCAGATGCGATGCCGGAATCGACTGCAATCTGGCGGCCGAAGCATCAAACCCTTGTGTCAGCGCCGCATAAAATTTCGAAAAAATCTCCCACCAAACGCCGCGGGGCGCTTCGCAAGACTGGTTGTTCAGAACGCCGATATTCTGGAGAAGCTCCAGCAGACAAAAATACCGGCTGCTGAACGCGTAGACGAGGACTTTGCAGCGCGGCTCAAAAAGAACTTCAATTTTTCGTTTGACCTTTCGAAACCCGCAACGGGTTTCGACAAACCTTCACTTGTGGTGAACGGACGACAGGATGCCATGGCTCGTTACCACGATATGATCGAAGGATTCCACCAGTATCCGCGCGCTAATTTTGCCGTGCTGGATTGTGCGGGTCACAGTCTTGCATGGGAGCGCCCAGAGCTTTTCCAAGCCCTTGCTCAGAATTGGTTGCAGCGACTGGATGACAGCCTTTCGTCAGATTAGCTCTTTCGAACAACCATGATCGGGGGGGCTTTACTTTTGACAACCAACGGTGCCATCACGGAGAACATCGTCCTTCAGTACCTAGAACAGCATATCGCTAACCCTACCGACGCAAGTCGGTAGTTGTTTAGTATCTGTGAACGAGAGCGAGCCAAGCACGATTGCTCGCGCTCATGCCGTCATTGGCACAGCCACCGCTAAAATTCCCTTTTCTCAACATTTCGATCACTGGGCTCTTTTTCTCTACCTGTGATTTGTCTGAGCGACCACTTTTCCCTCCGCAATGCCGCATAAAAATTTACGCCATTGCAGCAATATCCCTGCTGCGTGCACGCGCAGCACAAAAACTCAATTCACAGGTTGGGCTCAATGCCGACCTCAGAGGCAGCGCAGCATAGCTCCCTGCCCTCAGATTGAGGACCTTGAAAGACGGCGCATACTCGGCAAGCTGCCCAATGGCGTGGACATGAGCGCTGATGACGATGCCCGCTTCTTTGAAACACTCATAAACCTCGCTGCTAATGGAGAATTGCCAAAGAGAGTGGCTGATCTTGGTAAACATGGAAGATGTTGTTCATGTCAAAACACAAACCTTGCTCTGATGCCCCACAGCGTTGTGCTGGAAGCTGACGCGTTCAAAAGCGGGTTGTCGATGTATTGGACAGATGGCGTGATCTGAAGCCCGGGCGAAATCGAGAATCTGTAGAAGGCCTCAATCGTTTTCTGATTGCCGGAAATGCCGTCGGCTTCTGCCCAGTTCAGTCCGATGCCTGCAAGGTCTGTATTGCGCGCAAAGTAACCGACACCTGCTGAGATCGATTTTTCATAGAGGGCAGCGCGGCCTTTTGACGTCCCCGCTCGAAAGAAGGGCATCCATTTATTCTCCAGAAACCACGCTGCGGAGAACGTTGCTCCATAGTCCTCCCGCCGGCTGCCATCATCTGCGCTATCCGAATGCCAGAAGGTAAAGTGGATATTGTCAAAATAGATGCGGTCTAGGCCACTGGCGTATCCAACTTCCACACTTTTGAAAAGTTCACCATCCGAAAACACATCCAGATCGGGACTGGAAGGGTCGGCATTTGCATCGGCGATACTGCCGATAGCATAGAAGTTTGATCCCAGCTTTACACCGCCGGCAACGGCCAGCCCGGGGTTCGGCGCGTTAATGGTCGGATTTGTGTTAAAAGCGAGGTTTTGAAAGGCGGTATAGGGGCTTACCAACCCATACAAATCCACGAAATCAGTTACATCAATTTGCCCGATTTGGAATGTCCATGATCCGTCGGCGGCGCGCTGCGTCCAGAAAAGATTGGTTAACAGCGTTCCGTTATCGTTGAAGGCCGTTCCCGTGATCGACAATGCGCCACTGTCAAAACCAAAGTTCTGGGGGGCGACATCTCCGTAGGCGTGGCGGTTTTCGATCTTGAAAGTCAGGGTTCCGTTCTCGGTCGCTTTCCAGTTGCCATAGAAGCGAAAAATACCGCCAGAAGCGTCTCCTTCTCCAAGGTCAGAATTCGAGGTCTGCCCCAGTGCAAGATAGTCCAGATTGAAGCTGAAGCCTTGTTCTGCGCGGTCATCTTTCCAACGAAAGTATCCCGGAGCTATATTTCTGGGGAAATCAGATCTGAATTGTGGATCGGTGAGGCCATCGCCGGGCGTAAGGTCAGCCTGAACAGAAGAGGGTCCGCCCAGCCCCTGAGCGAAACCAGCATGTGGAAACGACAGCGCGAGAAAACAGGTGAAAAAGAGGGATCTCATCATGTCAATGTCACCGTATGGGTGCGAGCACCGCTGCCCGTGTTGCTTCGTCCACCGGCGGCGATGGCGGGTTGGGTTGGAAGGGGTTTGAGATAACCGGACTGAAGGTGAAAGTGACCTTCCAGTCTGACGCAAAAGCATCGGGTGAGACCACGTTTTTCTCGATGCCCGCGTTCAGTTTCACCAGTTGCTTTCCGATTGCGGTGGTCTTTGCCACCTGAACGCCAAAAGGAACGGTCCATGCATCATCACTCTCAGCTTCCCAGTCGTAAGTGATCGTTGGGCCGGTGCCGACTTGCCAACCGTCGCCCAGACCATAGAAGAGGAAATATTGCAGGGAGGTGATGGAGACATCTGGCCCGCTGCCGCCCACCTTTTGATTGTGGAAGGGAAAGACACCCCAGACCCCCCAGTCTTCGGTTTTCACGGCCAGAGCACTCGGTCCCAGTAACCAGTTGTCAGAAGAGACGTTGCTGCCGGTAGGGATAGCCCCCACGAGTCCCGCGCCGAAGGTCCAGCCATCGCGAGAGCCCGCGTAGAGCAAGTCAAAGGGAATATCACCAAGCGCATCGTCTTCAGCAAAGCGGCCCGTTCCGGTGTCAAATGCGGGTTGGCCAAAGACGTAAGGGATCGCAGGTCGAAAGATCAGGTTGTTACCATTGGGTAAAACAAAGGGAAACACAGGTTGAAAGGTTGCCGTGAAGCTGTCCTGATCGTTGGCACCCGGCAAATCCCCATCAAACGTGCGGTATTCGAACTTGAAGTTCAATGTGGCATTGGCCGCGCCAGGGTTTGCAAGTTCCTTGGCCAGCTCGTCGATGTTGGGGCCGGCTTGCGCATGGACAGACGTGGCCGAGCAAAGGCACAGTAAAATTGCGTTGAGACGGGTCATTCCGATACCACGGTTTTGGAATTCGCCTTCGCGCCGGATGCCCGAACCCGCTCTGCAATGCTCTGCGCCATTTCATCCGACACAGCCGGCACTCTCCCAAATCGGCGATCTTGGAGTGTTTCGACGCGCTCCGCTTCCATAAGGAAGGACGCCTTCATCGGGACCACGCCATCGACAATGTGCATCGCAGTTTCCGAAGGTGCAATCGACAGTTTTCCGGTCAGCCGGACCGGTTCATGGAGAGTTTTTGGTTGCCAGTCGTCCGTCAGACGCACGCGCAACATCTGGTTGGGGTTGGGCGGGGGCATATGGCTGCACATGCCGCGCTCGGGGACGAGAAAGGCGACCGCCGTGCCATCCGGGTCAGGCGCTGCAGGAATGGCAAAGCCTGCCAGTGTCACAGTGCGCCCGTCGATTGCCGGATTGCCGGCCGTCGCCGCGGCCTCCCGCCGCTCGGCCACCACCCAACGTTGCGCAATCAGCCAGTCCGCGTCGATGTCGCGCGTCGCAAGCGTGGCCAGCGCGCCAGATAGCTTCGCTTCCAGATCTGCCCGGTCGCTGTCGGCCAGATTGGCGTTTTCCAACCGCGAACGCGTGATGACGACGGTTTGCAAAGCCTCGATCTCATCATAGGTCAAATCCCGGAATGGATCGTCAAAGGACTGAGCGCTTTGGTCAATCAGGTCCGGCCACTGAACAGAGGTATCTGCAAAAGTGGGTCCTAGTAATAGCAAAACCGCTGCAATGGCAGAGACAATACAGTTGGTCATAGAGCGTCCTCAGATAAAATAGGTTGCGCAAGACGGCCCGAGGTAATTGACCGCCTTGCATCTTGGAGACTTACCTCTAGCAGTTCTTGTGAACCACAAACAGGTGTGTCCCTATTCAAAGATTTCCGAAATAGTCTTCCCGGCTTGGTTTGGCAGGTTGAAATGACGGGGCATTGTCGCCGGGCAACCAATTTTTATACACGTCACCATCTTTCATGACGAAGTCGACAGTTTCGCGATCCAGCACATGGATGTCTTCCAATGGATTGCCATTCACCAGGATAATGTCCGCATACCCTCCCTCAGCGATTGTCCCGAGCGTTCCTTCTTTATATGGGTTCATTCCGCCTACCCAAGTCAGAACTTCAGCTGCATTACTCGTTGCGGTTTTCAACGACAGAAGCGGATCATTGGTGATCTCATCGTTAAACCAGATGACATTGTCCGCCTGACGCACAACATCAGGTCCGAACATATCCCCGCCTGTTACCAGCAAGAGATCGTGCTTTACGGCCCATTCCATCATTTGTCGCGCGCCACTGTTCACCTGTGTCGCTTTTGCTTTCTGATCCGCACTGAAGAAGGTGATCGCTTCGGGATTCCCGAAAGCTTCCAGCGATTGTACAGCTTGGACCGAAAGGGCCACGCCTTCCTCTTTCATTCGAATGATTGTTTCTTCTGAAACAAGGAAGTTGTGGTCAATGACCCGAACGCCAGCGTCGATGGCACGATTGACCGACCTGTCATGATAGGCATGCACAAGCACATAGGTTCCATAGTCTTTGGCAACCTCCACAATGGCCTTAAGTTCTTCTGGTGAATACTGTGTCGTATGTAGCGGATCGAACTCGCTGGCCACGCCACCCCCGGCCATGACCTTAATCTGGGTCGCACCATTTCGAAGGTTGTGCCGGGCTGCGCGTTGAACTTCCGGAACGCCATCAGCGATGAACCCAAACATATGCGCCTCCAGGTCGTCCACATCACCGGGCACGTCATTGAAAGATCCGGTATCAGCATGGCCACCCGTTTGGCTTAAAAAAGCGCCGCTCGGGTAAATGCGTGGGCCGGGGACGATACCGTTGTTGACGGCTTTTGCGATGCCCAGAATGTTGCACCCCGCGTCTCTGACGGTTGTGAACCCCTGATCCAGATAGTCCTGCATTACCAGTCCTACGTAGGCACCGTTTGCCATCTGGTCGTAATCATCGCGGAACTCCAACATTCCGTTGCGGATGCACAGATGTGAGTGCATGTCGATCAAGCCAGGCATCAACGTGCGCCCGTCGCCGTCGACCATGAAGGCGTCCGGCGCTTCGATCACATCGGCAGAGACTGTTTTTATCAGGTTACCCTCAACCAGTACCGAGCCCCCTTCCATCATCTCACCGTCCATACCATTAAAGATATTCACATTGGTGAAAAGCACTTGGCGCGGCGCGTCTTCTTGCGCGGCTAGAGTTACCGCGCTCATCGACAACATCCCAAGAGCCAGTGTTGTGGCCAGAAATTTAGCTGACGTCATGATTGATCCTATAGTTGATTCGTCTCACACAGAGACCTCGGCGTTTATAATATCGAAGTGAATTTCCTGATGCGCATCATTTTCAGACAGTCCAGCAAGATTTCTGACGTATTATGATGGATTTTCTTGACTCGTTAGCACCGGTCAGACTGACTGCGGGTCATTTGGTACCGTCGTGCGAGGGGCTCCATGTCCAAGTCATTGCCGTTGGTCAGGCTTCAACTACTCGCGCCGCTTTTGACGGGGCTGAGGGAATGTGGCGTGGATCCCGAACCTGTTCTGGAAAGCGTCGGCCTGACAATGTCTGCCGTGAGACAAGAAGGTACGTCAGTTCATGTCATGGTCATGCACCATTTTTTGGAGAACTGTGCAAAGGCAGTTGATGATCCGACATTCTGTGCAAAAATCGGTTCCCGTCTGGACCCAACCGGCTGGCCAATGGTGCGTCAAGCCTTCGAGCAAGCGAACACCTTGGGGGATTTCTTGAACATCTATGTGTCAAACGCGAGCAAATATGCCTCATCTGCAACGGCATTCATCGAAGTTCGCGGAGATATGGCTGTCTTCGGTGAAGCACGCACTTTTGAGCCTTTGATCACACCCGCCCAGAATGATGGCTACATGATCGGCCTGCAAATGGCCGTGTTGATCAGAGGGCTCGGCGCGCTCAGAGAACCGGAACGCCTCATTCTGGTGCTGAGTGATCCATCTGTGTTGCCTGCTTCTTTTGATGCTTGCCAAGCGCTGCGCGGCAACAACCTGGGAAGCCGGGTTCAGTTTCCCTCAGAATGGCTGCTCCATTCGGTTGCCAACGATGGCTCTCCGGCGGTGCCGATGCCCAGCAATGAATACAAACGACCCGATAAATTCCTCAACGGGTTTCGCGAATTACTGAGCCAGAATATATGCGCAGCAGACCTCAACGCTGAGAAAGTGGCGGCACTCGTTCATCTGGCACCCCGCACGCTGGCGAGGCGGTTGTCGGCGTGTGACACAAGTATTTCAGCAGAAGTTACGCGGGCCAAGATCGAATATGCAAAAGAAGCCCTGACTTCCTCTCATCAGTCCATTTCTGAGATCGCTTCACTCCTTGGGTACACGAACCCTTCGAACTTCGCGCGCGCATTTGCCAGAGAAGAAAACATGAGCCCAACGGATTTCAGATCACAAGTTGCAAGATAATGTTCCTTTGGATCGGGCCGCAGGACGCCAGCGGGCAACATGCTCATTCACGTCGGCTTAATGCGTATCTTTCCAAATGATGGCCGCAGCCACTAAATTGAGCTGCCCAAACGCAAGGCTATGGCAACGGAGCCACTCCCGTTCTTCTGGCTTCTGCACGCCTGCGCAGTCGCGTGAGTGCTTTCTGCAACAGACCTTTGGAGTTATCGGCGGGATTACCGACGTGGCTGCTGGCTTACCGGGACACTTTGCTGTTGTGGTGGCCAGACGCAATCCCAACGAAGAACGCAGGGCACAATCAGCCAATGGGTTTTGGTCTGATGGATAATTTGGTTGCCGCCAAGTCGACCGTGCTGTTCCTGCTCCGCATGATGACCCCATCTCGCCAGATAATGTACGCCATTTTTCACCGATCCTGCGGTGGCTCTATGTCGTTCCCCTCTCCAAGCACTTGATGGTCCAGCAAGGGTACGTTGCAACAATAGGCCTTGAGTAAACGGACTAGCGCGTCCGATGTTCCAGATGGGGCGTTGTTCTCTTTTTGCAATTCAATACAGCATGGAAGGAACACCGATGTCCAAGCTCGCTTTTTCCTGGATAGTATCCGCTTTGGACGTCTACGCCCGTTACTTGCCGCTTGCGCGCTGCTGGCGAAAAGGATTGCTGGCTTAATGGCAGAGTAATACCACCCACCCGCTTGAGGCGCTTCACTCGAACGTTGAAGAGGACAGCGTGACCAAGATCGCTTTGTTCGATCCCCGGATCAAGCCGCACGCACTGCCTTCTTCTTCGCCGGATCCACTTATGTAGCTGCCAAGCTCGATCTAATTGCATCAGCGACGAACTCATCAATGTGGTTGATGAACACATAAAAACTCTGTTAGCAGAAACAGGCACTCAGCCTTTATCTCTGCGTTGACCTTTGAAGGGTTCTGGTCTGTTCTCGTTCACGTCCGAGCGGTAGCCAAATCCGGGCATGATCTGATCCATGCTGAATGGAGGCGTGCCATCGTCTTCGCACCGAATTTCCCCATCTACCAGCAGCATTGCGTAGCCATGTACCAGGCTCCAAAGCATCCATTCAGTGCGCCATGGACTGCCGGGGGCTTCGGCCTTGTCCCAATCAAGGCCATGAGCTACGTCCCGCAGGACGCCATAGCTAGCCCATCCCGCCTGCTTCAGGGCGGGATCCTCGGCGAGGTGAAACGAACTGGTGAACATCAGCTTGAATAGCTCAGGGTTCTCCAAAGCGAACCGCAGGTAGCCATTGCAGGCAGCATCAAGGCGGTTTTTCCCGGGCGGATGACCCTCCGCGCCGCGCTGCATTTCGGTTGCGTGACGCTCAAAGCCCACAGTGGCCATTCCAGTCAACAGACCGCGTAACCCGTCAAAATGGTTCTTGGGTGCCGTATGGCTCACACCTGCCCGAGCAGCGATGGAGCGCAGCGAAATCGATTCCAGCCCTTTTTCTTCAAGCTCAGCGAGCCCTGCGTCGATCAAAGCTGGCTTCAGATCACCGTGGTGATATTTTTTTT
This sequence comes from Paracoccaceae bacterium, assembly GCA_033344815.1. Classification (NCBI taxonomy): domain Bacteria; kingdom Pseudomonadati; phylum Pseudomonadota; class Alphaproteobacteria; order Rhodobacterales; family Paracoccaceae; species Paracoccaceae bacterium. Next base: position 215,082 of record JAWPMR010000001.1, read on the forward strand.
TGTTTTCCTTCAGCAAGTTATCGCCTCCATATTTCCACTGTAAATTTTTTTTCTGGACTCCGCAAGAGAATGCACTCCATAAATTACCAATGGAAATTTACAGTGGATATATAATCGATGACACCGGAGATACTCTTTTCACATGTCGGGACAGCCGCAATGGCGGGATGGGCTCTGCTCATCCTTGGCCCAAGGCGCTTTACATGGTTCAACGCAATCCCGCTTTGGATTATACCCGCCGGTCTTTCAGCTGTGTATGCCGCGCTGATCTTCAGCCGCTTCTCAGGCATGGGCGGGGGCTTTGACAGCTTGGCCAATGTCGCAATCCTCCTGACTGATGATTGGGCACTCCTTGCCGGATGGGTACACTTTCTCGCCTTTGATCTTTTCGTTGGGGCAGTGATGGCGGCCCGCATGGACCGGGTGAGTGTCGGTCGCCTTGTGCAAGCGCCCATCCTGCTTTCGACCTTCATGCTTGGGCCGCTCGGCTTTCTGATTGCTGCCCTGACCGAGTTGGGCCTGCGTGCCCGTCTTCTGCCCACACAGATAAAAACGCTAGAAGGTACGCGCCATGTCGTCGCTTGAGACCGATTTACCATCCGCTCGTCACTCTGAACCAACGCAGTTCATCACTCTGACCGTTGTGGCGATTGTCCTCGCTGGCCTCTCACTCCTCTGGGGTGTTGTAGACCCACGTCTGATCGAAGGCGCGCCAGTCTATATGAAACCCCTGAAATTTGCGCTCAGCTTCACCGTGCTTTTCGCCACTTTGGCGGTGGTCGAAGCCCGGCTGTCCGAAGCGGCCCGCGATGGTTGGACCCTGCGTATCACAGGTTGGGTGATGGCCACCGCGTTCCTGTCAGAAATGGCCTATATCATGTACCAGGCCGGACGTGCAGAAGCCTCTCACTTCAACGTCTCCACTCCTTTTACAGAACTGATGTACACCGTCGTGATGGCCGCTGGGGCCGTTGCCCTCGTGATTGGGACCGCCGTGGTTGGTTGGGTTGTCAAGCGGGACAAGGCGTCCAACCTCAACCCGGCGCTGCGCGAGGCGATCTGGCTTGGATTTCTGCTGACCTTCGTTCTTACCATGATTGTGGCCGGTTATATGAGCATGGGTAACTCGCGCTTTGTCGGCGCCCATCCAGAGGACGGCGCCACTCTGCCAATCCTTGGTTGGTCCGGTGTGACTGGAGATTTGCGCCCAGCGCATTTCTTCTCGCTTCACGCGATGCAGGCTTTGCCGGTGTTGATACTCTGCCTCAACCGGAGTGCAGACCGACCGGGATCGGTGCGCACAGTTCGGATTGCAGCGCTCTGCTACGCCGGGCTTACCTCTGCCGTTTTTGCCCAAGCCCTCATGGGTGTGCCCCTCATCCCTCTTGGATGACGTCCTCGGTTGTGCACTCACACATGGCTGATCCCCTTGAAAACCTAGAAAGGACTAAACAATGTGCCTCAAAATCTCGACCCTCATCTTTTGTGCCGGTTTGCTTACACCTGCAGCCGCGCTGGCCACAACGCCCGCCGATGTGATCGGCATCTGGAGAACGGGCATCGGCGAACAACCGGCCCCGGATGGCAGCACCGCCTATCTGCAAGTCACGACGGTCTTCACAGAACACGCACAGGACCTGATCTTTGAGATCTTCGCGGATAAAGAGCTTCGGACCCCGCTCTTCAAGTACCACTCCAGCGGACCATGGGACCCGCAAGGCCCTTCTTCGGCGGTGCCGGGCGCGATGGAGGTCAACATGACAAACGACTTCTCGGGCGTGGAGATATTCGTTGACGCCCCCGATACCTGGGCCGCCCTCAACTTGGCCGACTGCCCGCTTGAAGTTGGCGTCGCGGTAGAAGTGGGCAACTGTGTGATTGATCCGCCCTTTATTGTCTCCGACTGCATGGACATGGACCTCGTCAAGGTGGACCGGGACGGTCAACGCCTGCGCTATGGTGGTGGTGACGTAGACCGTTGCGAAATGCGCCCGACCGAGATGTCCAAGGACGCGTACTTCAAGGTCAACTGAAAGGGCGTCAAAGCCTTGAGTAAGCGCTGTGCGAAGTGCCGGGTGCGCTTTCGTCGACGTCCTTTCCGCTCTATGACTAACAGCCCGCCTTGTTGCGACTTCGACCGGGCGACTGCCATGATCTCTTGCAAAAAACAGGAGGCACTCTGGAGCGGCCGACCTTCTTAGTCCAGAACGGTCTCAACAATCCACCCTGTTTCCGCCTTCGGGAAAGCGGACTCTGTCTGGGATCGAGGCCAATGCGCCTGATGCGCACTAAGCAGCCTGCAAAATGCTCGGCCTGCGTATTCGCTTCCGGCCAAAAACACGACACTGGGTCATTTGTGATTAAGGCCAGGCTACTGCTGGCTGGCGGCAAGAAACCCAAGAACCTCATCGGTCAATTTTTCCGGTAATTCTTCGGGGATCGCATGTCCGCAGGGCAAAGACAGGCCCGACACGCGTGTCCCTTTCTCCTGCCAGGTCGCCTTGACGTCATATAGGTCTCCAACAACACTGTGCTCACCCCATACGGCCAAAAGAGGCGCCAAGACGCGACTGTCCTTATCCGCCTCGTCATGTTCCAGATCAATGCTTGCGCCAGCTCGATAGTCTTCGCAAATGGCATGGAGCGTGGCTGGTTGCTGGTAGCTGCGCAGGTATTCAGCGATCGCGTCCTCGCCCACCGATCCTTCGATTTTTACCTGTCCCGCAATATGCCTGCGCAAAAAATATTCCGGGTCGGACCCGATCATCCTTTCGGGAAATCCATTGGGTTGGATCAGGAAAAACCACCAGAAATACCGCGTGGCAAACTCTTGGTTTGTTTGCGCATACATCGTGTGAGTTGGTGCGATGTCGAGCACGATCAGGTGTTCAACTGCGTCCGGAAAATCCAGCGCGAGCCTATGCCCCACGCGTCCTCCCCGGTCATGACCAACAACTGAAAAACTCTGATGACCAAGATAGGCCATCAACGCGATCTGGTCCTGTGCCATGACCCGTTTGGAATAGGGCAGATGTGACGCGTCACTTGGTGGCTTATCGCTGTCGCCGTACCCCCTTAAATCCGGGGCAATCACCTGATAACCCGCAGCCACAAGCATCGGAGCGACCTTGCGCCATACGATGTGGGTTTGTGGGTGACCGTGCAGCAGCAATACGGGCGGTCCGTCTCCTGCGCAGGCATAGTTGATGTCGATACCAGGCAGGCGGGCCTTGGAAACGTCAAATCCCTTCAAAAAGGCAGAAGCGACCATCTAGGCACCTTCCAACAGGGCGTCGGCAATCGCGGTCCCGCAGGTTTTGGTATCGGCGGTTCCACCAAGATCGGGGGTACGCAGCGCTTTTTCCGACAGCACGCGTTCGATGGCCGAGATAATCGAACCACTGGCCTCCTGTGCGCCCAGATGCTCCAGCATCATCGCGGCGGCCCAAATCTGTCCGACCGGGTTTGCGATACCTTTACCCGCAATATCCGGGGCGGATCCATGGACAGGCTCAAAGAGCGACGGAAACTTGCCTTCAGGGTTGATGTTGCCTGAAGGCGCTATCCCGATTGTACCGGTGCAAGCGGGGCCGAGATCAGACAAGATGTCTCCAAACAAGTTGGAGGCGACGACGACGTCAAACCAATCTGGGTGCAAAACGAACTGCGCCGTCAGAATATCGATATGGTATTTGTCGACTTTGACATCAGGAAACTGCATGGCCATTTCCGCAACCCGTTCATCCCAATAGGGCATCGTGATCGAGATCCCGTTTGATTTGGTTGCCGAGGTCAGGTGTCCGTCGCGTTTTGCCGCCAGCTTGAAGGCATACTTCAAAATCCGATCAACGCCGACGCGGCTCATAACGGTTTCCTGCATGACAATTTCGCGATCCGTGCCGGGGAACATTTTTCCCCCGATGGAGGAATATTCACCTTCAGTGTTTTCCCGCACGATCATCATATCGATGTCGCCCGGTTTTCGATTTGCCAGTGGCAAGGGAACACCCGGCATCGCGCGGGCCGGGCGCAAGCTCACGTATTGATCGAACTCTCGACGGAATTGGATAAGCGAGCCCCAGAGCGAAATGTGATCGGGCACAATGTCCGGCCATCCCACCGCGCCAAAGAACAATGCATCACTACCACTCAATCGATCTTTCCAATCATCCGGCATCATTTGCCCATGTTTTGTGTAATAGTCAGCAGACGCAAAATCATGGGTGTCAAAATCAAAACCAAGGTCAAATTTTTTCTGAGCCGTTTCCAAGACCCGCAGGCCCTCATGCGTTGTCTCCTTGCCGATGCCATCGCCGGGTATAACCGCGATCTTCCAACTGTTTTTTGGCACTATCTGCCTCCCTTTATGGCATCATTGATTTTGTTCACCTTTGGATATCACATAGCTTAAACGCAACGAAGAAATTCGCATCTCTCGTTGCTGAAAGGTTAGGCGTGACGCGTTACATGAACGGCTGCAAATTTCGGGATATGCTCAATTGACAACCGTGCAACATTGGTGGAAGCGGGATCAAAATCATTTTGAGCTACAGTCGAGATCAGTAATAGCGTTTGCGTGTCTCGCGGCCACGCAAGTGATGCCCCCTTGAACAATTGGCGCAACTATCGTGGGATCAATGATATGAGATTTGCGGTTTTGGCTGACATCCACGGTAATTGCTTTGCTCTGCAAGCCGTGCTGAGAGATATGGACGACCTCAAGGTCACGGAGGCAGTGAATCTTGGTGATTTCTTCAGTGGTCCTCTCGATTCCGCTAAAACAGCCGCGCTCTTGATGGACCGTGACTTTGTTTCGATACGAGGCAATCACGACCGTTATCTTGTTGAGCAAAACAGATCGCAGTTGGGACCGTCTGACCGGGTGGCATTTGATCAGTTAAACCAAAGCCAGCTTGATTGGATCTCAAACCTGCCAACGACGCGCGTCGTCTTTGATGATGTATTCCTGTGTCACGGAACACCGACCAGTGACGAGACATATTGGCTCGAACGCGTGCAAGAGAATGGAGTGATACGCGCCGCGACTCTGGACGAAGTCGCAAGAGAAGCAGCAGGTGTCGATGCGAGTCTCCTGCTCTGCGCACATACGCATATTCCGCGCTGCATGCGTTTGCCCGATGGTCGGACAATCATCAACCCGGGCAGTGTCGGCTGCCCTGCCTATGATGATGATGCCCCTGTCTATCATTTCATGCAGACAGGAACACCCAACGCATCCTATGCCGTGGTTGAACGGCAGTGTGGCGAATGGGCCGTCACATTTCGATCTGTCCCCTATGCGTTCAACGCAGCGCGCGACCTTGCCGTGAAAAACGGCAGAAACGATTGGGCGAGAGCCTTGGCGACCGGTTGGTTCGAAGAATAAGCCGTTACGACACAGTTCGGTAGGGCGTCATAAAGGTGTGCGCCGCACGGATCTCAATTTTACGCAACTTGCACCAACGTTGTCAGAACAACGCCCGTGCGCTTGCCTGCTCAAGTTCTGTTTAACGTTGCAATTGGCGCAGGTTGCTGAATGCGGCAGTGCAGAGTGACTATGGTAACGAACCTGTATCCAAGGCTATACCCACTTGTGGCCGATGACCGCGTGCAGCCGACCTCCGGGAGGAGAAACATGAGTTCGAAAGCACTCCGGGAAAGGTTGGACGCCCAAGAACGTCGCGCATTTTGCGTATAGCCAGCAGGCACGGGTTTACAACGGCAGTGGTTGTCGCGACGGACGATGCCCTTATGTCAGGGTTCGCAATTTTACAAACAGTGTCTGAACAAGAAGAGCGCAAGAAGGCGGCCGATCACGCAATGATCGTTGCGTCGCCTTGAGTTGTAGGTACCTTTCGCCGCGTGCCCTTGATGTAACTGGACTTCAAAAAAGCTTGGGAACATGCCCAACTGCAAAGTCCTTACCAACGCCCGGTGGCGAAACTGATGTTGGCATTGCGTTTGTGCAAACCGTTCAATCGAACACATCCCATGAGCGGGAAACGTGCTCGCAAACTTTATGCCGTTTGCCCCGATCATTGATCTGGTGAATATCCCATACTGGTGCGGCAAGAACCAGCAGTCGGTAACCTGATGACTTCGCCACAATGGAAGGAACAGGTAAACCCCGGTATCGAGGCGCGGAGCTTCGAGGCTTTGCGGTATGTCACCGTTGATCCGCGAACAGTTGTTCCGTGCCGTGGATTTAATGAACCCAAGAGGCATTTGCCGCACGACATAGGCTGCTCTTGACGACGAACCTGCCGTTGAGGCGCAAAAAACATGCGCTTCGCAAACCCGCTTGCATACTGGTGCGCCTCAAGCCGCGCTCCACCCCGAAGACGGCATCGATCATTGAGGTGAAAAGATGAAATCGGCGAAAATCGCTGCCCGCGCATATGCAATCCTCATCGACGCAATCTTTGGGCAAACTCGCTAAGACGGGTTCTCAGACCCCGTGTCTCCGAAGCGGTCCTCGCATCGTTCCTTGCCGACCATCACAGACCAGAGCGTGGCCGCATGCGTTCCCAGGCCAGAGCGCTAGCCACGAACACGCGGACGGCAGCGACACAACGGGAAGATCACATTGGCGGGGTTTGCGCTATTTTTTCGCTTCTGCTTGGCGGCAAAGCTGCTGCTGCCGGATCACACCTTTTCCGGAGTCAAGGATCACTTGCCTCAGAGCATAGGTTGGCGCAAATGACAGGTCATCATTCTATTGGCTCAGCAAGTCCTGCACAGCACAGCGCAACACCGCCTCATCTACCGGGTTCAGTGTCGGGTTGCCCGCGCGATGACCCCAGATCGACTCGATGGCGCGCAGCTCGGCATTGGGCATCATTGCAGCCTCAATCTTGCTGTCTTCAGGCGTGAAATAGAGATCTGTTTTTGAGGGCATGATAATGGAGCGTGCAGTTATTGCGCCCAAGGCAGCGGCGAGATCACCCTGGTGGATCTCGTTGTCAGATATGTCCGAGGCCATCCAGGTTTCCAGGCTGGCCAGCAAGTCATGCGCGTCGCGACGTAAGAAATTAGCCTCCCAGGACCTGACGAGAAAGTCTTCGAGTGACGTAAAGCCGACGGCCTCAAACACTTTCTCCCGATAAAACGCCTGAGACATCGCCCAACCCGCATAAACGCGACCCATCGCGCGCAGACCTCGTGTCGGGTGTTGCGAAAAATGGTCGCCCTGCCAGTGTGGATCACCTGTCAGCGTGGCGCGCACGCCTTGCAAAAATACCTTGTTGTGAATCGACGTCCGGGCCGAACCGCAGATCGCAACAATGCGTGCAACCTGATCCGGGAACAGGGCCCCCCAATGCAGCGCCTGTTGCGCGCCCATGGACCACCCGTAAATCATTGCAAGATGCTCAATACCAAAGACGTCGCGCAACATCTGCCGTTGGGCATGAACATTGTCCCAATGGGTGAAGACCGGATACCGTTCAGGCCCAAAAGGTTGGGACATGTTGGATGGCGAGGTCGAAAGACCGTTACCGAACATGTTCGGGATCACGATGAACCACGCGTCAGGGTCAAGCACCCTGCCCGGCCCGATCAGCCATTCGGTATCTGTGTGCTGCGCGCCATAAGACGTTGGATAGAGGATCACATTGGACTTGTCCGGTGCCAATGTGCCGTATGTCTTGTAGGTCACTTGCGCCGTCGGAAGGGTGATGCCCTTTTGCAGTTTCAGGTTCTTGAACTCGTAAGTCGCGCTTGCCATCTGTGTCAGCTTAGCCGCATCAGCAAGCCGGTCATCAGGCGCGCGCGCTCAACTAGACTGTCGACGCGGATGTGTTCGTTGAGCGTGTGCAGATCCGCACCGCGGACTCCGAGCGAATCCAGTGTCGGTATCCCCAGGGCGCCCGTGAAGTTCCCGTCAGACCCACCACCTTGACTACGGCCGGTCATCTCAAACCCAATCTCGGATGCAATGTCCTTGGCAATTTCGAAAATCCTGGCCGTACCGGGCGTGTCAGGCCGCCAGACTGGCCGCGTCACGCCGCGCTCCACGTGAAATTCAACACCGTTGACCGTGCCCTGCAGCGCCAGCATTTGCTTGACGCCATCATCGAGATCCTCTTGTTTCTTCGCCATGCTCAATACCTCCGCCGCGCAGGTGGATGAAACGCAGTTTACCCATTGCCCTGCATGGATCACACCGACACTGAATGTACAATCGGGACCGGTCATCTCTTCAATCTCGATGATTTTGCGTGCCATTGCGGCGATCGCCGATTTGCCATCCTTCAAACGCGCGCCCGCATGGCTGGGCTGTCCTTTTGTCATCAAATTAAAGCGTGCAATGGCATAGCGTCCGATGGTCACACCTCCATCGTCATGCCCAGGCTCAGGCACCAGAACATAGGCGCTGCGCGCGGCCTCGGCCTCAATCAGGTCCCGCGTGCTGGGGGTGCCGACTTCCTCGTCGGGGGTGAAAAGCACGCTCACCGGCAATGGCGTTTGCAACCCGGCCCGAAGTAACTGGCGGATGGCCTCAAGGCTGATGTAGTTCCCGCCCTTCATGTCCATGAGACCGGGGCCATAGCAGATTTCGCCGTCCCTCTTGAACGGCAATACATCAAGGGTTCCGATGGGGTGAACTGTATCCATGTGACCGGAAATCAGGATGCCGGGCTTACGCCCCATGTCCGGATGCGGAAAGCGCGCGCGCACAGAGCCGCCAAAACCCATACGCCCCGGGATACGCTCAATCACAGCGCCAAGGGCGGCCAGATCATAGGCCGCAATGTCCATCATCCGGTCAACCGCACGCGCGTCATAGGTCGGGCTTTCACATTCAATCCAAGGCTTCAGGCCCGCAAGCATGTCATCGGTATCAAACGGCAGTTCAAGCGGGTTCATGGCGACTCCTTTCAATTGGCAAGGCGGCGTTCTACAATGCGTGCCATCACGGATGCCCCAACCGGCAACACTTCAGGATCCAGGAAAAAGCTGGGGTTGTGCAGGCCTGTTGTGCCGGAATGGCCAATGCGGCAATAAGCGCCCGGAATCACTTTGAGCATATCGGCAAAGTCCTCCGAGCCCGTCGCGGGTTCGTCGTTTCCGCTTATGTTTTCCTGGCCGACAATGTCCTGTGCGGCTTCCATATAGGCATCTGACAATTCAGCATCATTCATCAGCACATCAAAAATGTTGCGCAGGTCGATGCGGATTTCGACAGCATAAGCCTTGGCAAAGCCTTCACAAAGCTCACGCATTCGCGTCTCAGCCAGTTGACACACCTCATCTTTGAAGTAGCGGATCGTACCCGCCAGCGTCGCAGTGTCCGGGACGATGTTATAGGCAGCGCCAGAATGCAGCTGTGTCACCGACAGCACGCAGGTATCCAGCGGGGCCACATTGCGTGACAGGATCGTTTGCAAACTGCCCACAAGCGCCGAGGCGATCACCAGAGGGTCGCGCGATTGCTGCGGCATTGCCGCATGACTGCCTTTGCCTTGCACGGTAATATCAAAAAACGATGCCCCCGCCATCGCAGTCCCTTTGCAAATGCCGACGGTCCCCGGTTTGCCGTTGGGGGCATTGTGCATGCCGTAGATTTCATCACAGGGAAAGCGGTCAAACAGCCCATCCGCCAGCATTCCGCGTGCGCCACCCAGTCCTTCTTCGGCGGGTTGAAAAATTAGAACGGCGGTGCCTGCAAAATCACGCGTGTGCGCCAGATGTTTTGCCGCTCCCAACAACATCGTGGTGTGACTGTCATGACCGCAGGCATGCATGACACCGGGGGTCTGGGACGCATAGCCAAGGTTTGTTTCTTCATGGATTGGCAGCGCGTCCATGTCTGCGCGTAACCCGATGCGCCGCGCGCTTTCCCGTTTTCCCTTTACAAGACCGACCACGCCAGTACCTGCGATGCCTGTATGCACCTCGTCGACCCCATATGCCCGCAGCTTGTCGGCAACAACGCCTGCTGTGCGGTGTTCCGTAAAGCCGATTTCAGGATGCGCATGCAGATCCTTGAAAATAGCCGTCAATTCATCCGTGCTGTCAGCGATTACGGGCAGTATGTTCATCTCGTTGTCTCCATGGCTATTCGGCGGCTTCAGCAAAGGGGCGGAAATTTGCGAAATCCCAGTGGCGTCCCGGCGCCGCTTTGATCAACGCTTTTGTGTATTCTTGCCGGGGGGCGCCAAGCACCTGTCCGGCAGGACCGATCTCAACGACACGACCATGTTGCATCACCAGCACATCGTCGCAGATTTGAGCCGCCACTCCCAAATCATGCGTGATGAACAGAATGCCCAGACCGAGACGTTCCTGCAGTTCAGCCAACAGATCAAGCACCTGCGCCTGCACGCTAACATCCAGCGCTGACACCGCCTCATCCGCAACCAGCACGTCCGGGTCCATCGCCAGGGCGCGCGCGATGGCAATGCGTTGGCGTTGCCCGCCGGAGAATTGGTGCGGGAAACGGTCCACGGCACTGGCCGGCAGTCCCACAAGTTCCAGCAACTCGCGCGCGCGCGCCATCGCCGTGTCGCGCGGCGTGCCAAAATTGAGCGGTCCTTCGATGATCGATTGTCCTACCTCAATCCGTGGATTGAGTGAGCGCATCGGGTCCTGAAACACGATCTGGATGTTTTTGCGCTGAGGCTTGAGTTCCTTTTGCGTTAGGGTTGCAATGTCTTTTCCCCCGACGGTGATCACGCCAGACGTCGGATCAATCAACCGCATGATGCAGCGCGCAACGGTTGTCTTGCCGGAGCCGCTTTCTCCCACGATCCCCAACGTACGGCCTTTGGTCAGGCTGATGCTCACGTCCTGTGCCGCTTTTACCTCGCGCGCCTTTGAGAAGAACCCGCCCCCGCCATAGGTCTTGCACAGGTCACGCGTGGACAACACAATGTCATTTGACTGCCCGCCACGCGGCGGACGCGGAACCTGACTGGGCACCGATCGCAAAAGGTCACGCGTGTAATCTGTCTGGGGATGGCGCAACAAATCATCAACGCTCTGCGTCTCCATCACCTCGCCCAGCTTAAGAACGGTTACATCGTCCGCGATCTCGGACACCACACCCATGTCATGTGTAATGAACAGCACGGCTGAGCCTTGATCTTCGCGCAGCTCACGGATCAGGCTCAGAATTTGCGCCTGCGTTGTTACGTCAAGCGCCGTTGTAGGCTCGTCGGCGATCAGCAATTGTGGACGCATGATCAGTGCCATCGCTATCATGATACGCTGGCGCTGCCCGCCTGACAGTTGATGGGGAAAGCTTGCGTACATCTTGTCCACGTCAGGCAAATGCACCGCTTCCATCATGTCCTTTACGCGACTGCGACGTGCGGATTGCGTGAGGTCAGAATGAAACTCCAATACTTCCTCGATCTGTTGACCGACACGCGCAACCGGGTTGAGCGCCGTCATCGGTTCTTGAAAGATCATGGACATGGACGTCGCACGCAGGCTGCGCAGGCGGGCGGTATCCGCCTCCAGTACGTTCTCGCCCTTGAGCACGATCGAGCCCTCAATGGCTTTCAGCGCATCCGGCAGCAGACCCATCGTTGCAAGTGCTGTCAGCGATTTCCCGGACCCGGACTCGCCGACAAGACACATCGTCTGCCCTGGCTCGATGCTCAGATCCAGCCCCCTGACCACCTGACTGTCTGCCTTGCCGCCCAATGCAATGGACAGGTCGCGAATTTCCAGCAGGCTCACCGCTCAATCCCCCGTTTTGCCATGCGTGGATCAAGCGCGTCGCGGACCGCATCCCCCAGCAGATTGATCGACAGGATCGCCACCGAGACCACAAGACCAGGCCAAAGAACAATACCGGGGTTGATCTGAAAATAGATACGGCCCTCAGCCATGATGTTGCCCCAGCTTGGTGTTTCCGGGTTGATGCCCGCCCCAAGAAACGACAGGATCGCTTCGGTCAGGATGGCGCTGGCACAGATGTAGGTCCCCTGAATGATCAACGGCGCAACGGTATTGGGCACCAGATGACGGCGCATGATCAGCCATGTGGGCGTGCCTGCAGCGATGGCCGCTTCGACGTAGGGCTCTTCGCGCGCAGAAAGCACCAGGGAACGGACAAGGCGGATCACGCGGGGCACTTCGGGGATCGTAATTGCGACCAGAACCGTCCAGAGGCTCGCGCCCCAAAGCGACACAATTGCAATGGCCAAAAGGATACTTGGGATCGCCATCAGACCATCCACCATACGCATCAACACGGCGTCCATCCAACGAATGTAGCCCGCAAGCAAGCCCAGAAGCAGGCCAAAGAAGACAGCAAAGATCGCCGCCGCAACACCCACAACCAATGAAATCTGTCCCCCATATATGATGCGGGAAAACAGGTCGCGCCCAAAAGCATCAGTGCCAAGCCAATATTCGTCGCTGGGTGGTTTCAAACGCACCGAGGGTGTCAGGCGAACAGGATCATGCGGCACAACCCAGGCAGCAAATATCGCTGAAAGCACGATCACGGCGAGGATCACTGCCGCGAGCGTTACCAGCGGGCCCGACAGCACGATCTCGCGCGCCCGGCGGATCGGCGACGGGCGGTCCGGCGCTGCGGCGATGGCGGTCTGATCTGTCATGTGTAACGAATCCTTGGATCCAGCAAGACATAGGCGATGTCGATCATCAGGTTGATGACCACATAGATCAGGGATGCCAGCAGGATGACCGCCTGAATGACCGGGTAATCCCGGCTCAGAACGGCATCAACGGTCAGACGGCCCAGTCCAGGCAGGTTGAAGACGCTTTCCGTGACAACAACCCCGGAGATAATCAAGGCAAAACCAATGCCGATGACGGTGATGATCGGCACCGAACAATTGCGCAGGGCATGGCGCATCAGAACACGGCTCTCGGGCAGGCCTTTCGCCCGTGCGGTCCGGATGTAATCATCGCCGAGGATTTCCAGCATCGAGGTCCGCGTGATCCGCGCAATGAGCGCGATGTACAAAAGTGTGAGCGTAAACGTCGGCAAGGCGATGCGGTGGAGAAAATCGCCCAGACCGTCACCGATTGGGCGAAACCCCTGCACCGGGAACCACTTCAACTCCATGGAGAATAGCGAGATCATGAGATAGCCGATCACAAACACCGGAACCGAAAACCCGAGCACCGACAGCAACATAACGAAACGGTCGATCAATGTACCCTGTTTCCATGCGGCAATGACACCCAGCGGGACTGCGATGATCACCGACAGGACGATGGTCGTCAGCGCAAGGCTGATCGTCGGTTCCATACGGTCGCTGATGAGTTCGATGACGGGTTTGCCGGATAGGATCGACGTGCCGAAATCGCCTTGCAGCAATTGGCCGATCCAGCTGAAAAACTGGGTAAACAGAGGTTCGTTAAGGCCAAGGGACTCGCGTATCGCATCAAGCTGGGCTGGCGTCGCGGTGTCACCGGCAAGAATGGCAGCGGGGTCACCCGGCGTCAGTCGCAAAAGCAAAAAAACAAACAAAGCGACAAACCCCATCACGGGGATCGCAGCAAGGACGCGCTGCACGATATAGCCAACCATGGGCCAGACCTCTCGGATCACGGACGCGGTAAAAATCGGCCCCACGCCTGCATGCGCAGGGCCGACGGATCGTGGTTTATTTGCTGATGTTCCAGAACAGGGGCGCCGGTGCATCCAGCACGCCGTCTATGCCGCTGGACCATGCTGTCGGCACGAAATACTGGCCGATCGGAGCGTAGACACCTTCCTCATAAGCGATTTTCTGGATCTCGGCGGCGAGGCCTTGCTGTTCTTCCAGCGTTGGGGCTGTGGCATAGGAAATCCGCAATTCTTCCAGCTTGGGCACGTCCGGCCAGCCAAACCAACCCCCATCAGGGCCTTTGCCGTTAACCATGTTATTGACCAACGGGTTGAACACGTCCGCACCGACCCAATTGGTCATGAACATATGCCAGCCGCCATCTTCAATGGAGGCTTGGCTCGCGCGTTTACCTACCAGCGTCTGCCAGTCCATTGCCTGCAAGTCGACGACAAAGCCGGCATCCCGCATGGCCTGCGCGACCACAACGGGCTGCGTGCGAAGAGTGCCGACATCTGTGGGATGCATGATCACAATTGGCGTGCCGTCATAACCGGCATCCGCAAGCATTTGTTTGGCCGCTTCCATGCCATTGCCTTCCACCAGCGTTTTTGAACCGACATCGGAAGCAAGTGGCGTGTCGCAGACGAACATCGCGCCGCAAAGGTTATATAGCTCCGGATTGCCGACCAGCGCATCAAGCACATCTTTCTGGTTCACCGCAGCAATCGCCGCTTTGCGGATCATGACGTCATCCATTGGCGCATTCAACGTATTGGGGCGCATAATCGTTTGCATCCCAAGCGCGTTGAGGTTGCGCACGATAATCTCTTCGTTCAGTTCCAGGATTGGCAACAGATCCGACGGAGGGCTTTCCCAATAATCGATTTCACCGGCCTGAAGCGCATTGAATGCCGTTTGATCGTCCGGCATCACAACCCATTCTACGCGATCTACGTTCACAACCTTGCCACCTGATGCCCAGCTGGAGGGCTCATTACGCGGAACGTAGTCTTCGTTTTTCGCATATACCGCGATGACACCCGGCTGATATTCGTCCGCAACCCATACGAACGGGCCCGATCCGATCTGTTCCGGGATCGGTTCTGTTGACGGCGTTTCGGCCAGACGCTTGGGCATGATGAAGGGCACGTTCGATGACGGCTTTGCCAGGCTGTCGATCACAAGCCCGTAAGGTTCCTTGAGAGAAATCACAAACTCATTGGGCGCAGCGCCTTGGCTCATACTATCGACAAATGACATCAGGACCTGCCCCATGCCATCGCGCTCACCCCAACGTGCTACCGAGGCCGCTACGTCTTCGCCCGTGACTGGCGCGCCATCGTGGAATGCCAAACCGTCGCGCAGGGTGAATGTGTAGACCAAACCATCGTCTGACACGGTGTGACTTGCCACCATCTGCGGCTGTGGCACCAGATCACTGTCCAGCGCGTAGAGCGTGTCAAAGATCATATAGCCATGATTGCGGCTCATATATGCGGTGGTCATGATCGGATCCAGCACACGTAGGTCTGAATGCTTGACCGCCCGTAAGGTTTGCGCATCCGCCGCGCCGCTTACAAAGGCAAAAGTAGCCAGCGTTGCGGCAAGCAGTGACGTTCTCAGTCGCCCGGAGGGCAGTCGATTGAAATCAGTCATGTGGATCATCTTGAACTCCCGGTTGTTGATAATATGCGCCGGGCTCATGTCTCCCTTTTTGGCGCGGCTTGTATATGTGTTATGCAGCGTCCTGTGGTGTGAATGCGGCGCCCATCGGTTCCAGTCGCAGTCCCGGCGCAAGATTCCTGAACGGCAGGCTCGCAGGGCTCACGGGCATTGGACCAGGGGCGGTACAGGTCAGAATAGTTTCCGCGATAGGGTCGAAATCAGCGCGAAAATGCACTGAACTCTTGTTGACGAGGATCGCTTGTTGTTCCGGTTCGATGCCGACGAAGCGGTACATCTCACGGTCTGCCATCTGTGCTTTGTACGTGGTAACGACGATGCGGATGTCGTCGATCCTGAGGCACGCGGAAGGTCCCAGATCCAGCGGCGCACCGCCATAAAACGGGCCCTCTGCGATAAACTTGCCATCTGACAAGGTCTCGACCGTGAAGGTTGCCCGAAAGGGTGCATCGCCGGGAATGTTGGAAAATCCGCCAAGGGCGATGTCAATGCGGGCGCCGGCACCGGCTTTATGGGCCATTTCTGCCGCATTGGGATCGACCATGTTGCCAAGAGCCGCACGTTTGGCGCCCTGCGCGACCAAGGCACGCAACATCCCCGTGGTATTGGAATCGCCCCCCGCCCCGGGGTTGTCTTGCGTATCTGCAATGACCACGGGGCGCTTTGCCGTCTGCGCAATGCGCATCGCCTCAATGACGCCCGCGTTCGGGTCATAGGTGGTTCCGGCCAGCGCGGGTTCTGCATCCAGAACCGCGCGCTCTATTTGATCGGCTGCGCGTTCCGCATCAGCCTTCGCCTCTCCATAACAAACGATTGTTGGGCCGCAGCCGGGGAAATCCGCCGCCGGAAAGCCAAAAAAGAACGAGGCACTGGCGATTGCCCCCTCTTCGATCTCTGCGACCAGATCATAGATGCCCTTGCCAGGTTCAGCGCGCGTGCTCTGCCACGCTATCGGCACCAGAAACGGCAACCGCCGGAACGCGGAGGCGAATGGTTTGCCCCGAGTCATCAGAGCCTGCAGCTTTGCGGCCGCGCGGCTGCCTGTTTCTGCCATATCAACATGCGGGTAGGTACGGAACCCGACCAAAACATCAGCCGCATCAACCATCTTTTGGGTGATGTTGCCATGCAGATCGAGTGCCGCAACAATTGGAACATCCGGCCCAACCGTGTCACGCAGGCGCATCAGCAGTGCGCCTTCCCCATCGTCTTCATGTTCAGCCACCATGGCGCCGTGCAAGTCGATGAAAACGCCGTCGAGGTCTCCCGCCGCGGCAACGCCTGAAATAATCTCGTCGGTGATGCATTTATAGGCATCTTGGCACACATAGGCCGACGGAACAGCGCCAGCCCACAGGATTGGAACAATGTCCCACCCTGCCGATTCTGCGAAAAGAACGGCACCGCCAATTCCCAGATTGATATTGCGTGATTGCTCAATCAGCGCTGAACCGCGCGCCAAAGGCATGTACCCACCGCCCTGTAAGAAGTCAGCCATCCGCGCTTTGGTGGGCGCAAACGTGTTGGTTTCATGCAAAAACCCGGCAAGTGCCACGCGATCAGGCATTCTGTTCCCCAGCTCAGGCACTGATCCCAGTACCACGGTTTTCAACCCCATAGTATTGCAATGCAATACGCATACATCGTATACAAATCGTACGGCTTTGAGTGACCCTAAGTCAACGGGCGGACCTGAAGGAAGAACGGCCATGCCCAGAAACACGACGCGGGCAGAACATGGGCAGCGGGTATTGACCCGCGAAGATCGAGGTGGATCGCTGTTTGTTCAATCCGTGGAGAAAGCTATGGGCATCCTGTCAGCTTTTCACCACGCAGATGGCCCGCTGACCCTTTCAGAATTGGCGAACCTGGCGGAAATCGACCGCAGTGCAGCACAGCGCATGGTGCACACGTTGCGCACCCTGGGGTACATAAGACGTGACGCAGAGCGGCATGGGTTCCTGCCGGGGCTGCGCATATTGGATCATACGCTGGACTATTTGCGCCTTGATCCTCTGGTTCGACAATCGATGCCGGTGTTGCAGGAACTGCGCAAATCGGTACGCGAACGCGTGGATCTGTCCCTTTTCGACGGGCCGCGTGTTGTCTATGCCGTACGCTTGCAAACCACGCGTCAGACGCTCAATGCGTCATTGGTCGGACACAGCGTTCCCAGCTTTTGCAGTTCCGGGGGGTGGGCGATGCTGTCGCGATTATCGCCCGAAACCGCCCGCGACATCGTGGAACATTCTGACCGCCGCCCATTCACATCAGAAACAATCACCGAAGTCGATGACATTATGGCACGGATCGCCCAGACCCGGGCTGACGGTTATGCGCTCACAGTCAATCAGATCCTTTCCGGCGAGATCGCCGCCGCTTTTCCCGTCATGAACTCAAAAGGCGAACCTCTTGCCGCCATCCACATTGCCGGATCACTTGCCGATTGGACACCGCAAGACTATGCCCGCCGGGTTGTTCCATTAGGCCAACAAGCCGCCCGTACGATCAGCCAATACTGACCATTGCACACATTGTTTGATGAATACCCTCGGCCGCCCTCGCCTGAGTGTCCGCGCCCGTATTTCAGGCAAGATGCGGAACTGACGCATATCCGTGTGACCTGCGCCACATCTGTTCATTGTTGGGCATTTGCCGCGGCCCGCGTCAGTCGGAAATGGATCTATCTGTGGCGCAACACTGGGCCGAAACCGCCAGCCGCACATTTCTGCGCTGGTGATCTGATGCAGATCGGGCCTCGGCTTTTTCCTGATTGGCGCGATTTGACACCTAGAGGTAAGACCTGAGGCCAATGGGTAAAAACATGTGAACTGCGGTCGCACGCGGCAGACCTTGGCGCTGATCTATGAGCAAAGAAGAAGACCACTAGGTCAATAGTCCGGTGGCTCAAAAATGAAGATCACCGGCTTTTACGCAAGGATGAAGTGCATAGTGCACCGCTTTTCGATACCGCGAACAAGGCAAGGTTGAGAGTTCCGCAACGCTCGGCTTTGTGCCTCTGGCGAGCCCCCCAATAGTCTGCTTTTTTGCGTTTGTCGTGTTCCGTGCCCGATCACCATATTGGACCGCCAGCACTTTTGATCCGGCGACCACTAAAAATGCATTTTGGAGTATAACAAGCACGTGTAGATCAGTTCCGGCATGGATCGATCGTTCCCAAGGGCCACAAGAATACATCTTCGCGGTCTTGCGTTTTCACAACACAGGGTTTTGACCCTATGCCGTTAAGGCTAGCTGAGACCACTGGCGCAGAGTGTTAAGCGCCCAATGATGCCATCCAAGGCGCAACATAGAGTCAGAACAACCTAATCTTCCAACCTGTTCAATCCGCACCATCGCGCAATGAAAAGGGCCAGAATTACCGTCAGGTCACGCACAGATGCGAGCTCGACACGCTCATCAAATCCATGAATGTTCTCAGCCTTCGGACCAATGCAAAAGGCAGGTATATTGCAATAGAGGCCATAAAACCGCGTATCCGTCAAAGCGGTCATTTTGCGTTCCTTGAGGGACCGACCCGCTCCCTTTACCTGCGCATAGGCATCCTGCATTACGCCAAGTGCGGGATCTGCCTCAGGGCCAAGAACGTAGCCTTCGGCCTGAAATCCGTTCCAGACGACCTGTGCAGGACTATTCGACAAAAACGGATGGTCACGACAAGCGGCAGCAACGCAGGCTTCAATTTCAGCCTTGGCTTGCGCCAGGTCCTGCCCCGGCAAGACGCCCATGCGCAGATCGATATCGCACCATGCGGGCACACTGGACGCCCAATCGCCGCCCACGATCTTGCCTGCATTCAGGTTCAGAGGATGCGGTACATCCGCGTAAACCGGATCAGACGCCGCGCGCGCGTTCCAATCGGTTTCCAACTGCTCAAGCGCATGGATCAAATCGTATGCCGCCAGAATGGCATTGGACCCGTCCCGTGCCACGGCAACATGCACAGGCTTTCCGCGCACTTCCAGGCGAAACCACAGCGCGCCGATCTGCGCGCGGTTGATGGCAAAATCCGAAGGTTCCGGCAAGACAGCGACATCTGCCTGGTAGCCGCGCTGCAAGGTTGAAAGCGCACCCAGCCCCGTGCTTTCCTCTTCGATGACAGATTGAAAGTGGACGCGGGCGGCGGGCTCGAACCCTGCCTGTCGCAATGCATCAAGCGCGAATAGAGCAGCAACCGTCCCAGCCTTCATGTCGCCTGCGCCGCGCCCATGCATCCACCCTTCCTTTATGACGGGATCGAATGGGGGATGGGTCCACATCTCCACGGGACCAGTGGGAACCACATCAAGATGCCCTTGCAGGATCAATGAACGGCCCTTGGTTCTTTTGGGATGGTGCGTTCCGACAACGCTGCGTGCCCGCGAGAAATCACCATGGATCGCGCCATATCCGCTCAAGTGTTCCAGATCCGCTGTTCTGATCGTCCAGTCATCCACCTTGTAGCCTCGCGCGCCAAGCGCGGCGGCGATGAAATCCTGCGCGGGACCTTCCTGAAACCGCAGACTGGGAATGGCCACAAAATCCGCCAGGAACCGGGTCTGGGTCTCGAAATCCGCATCGACCGAACGGGTGATCCGCTGGATTGTCTGTGCACCAAGTGGTGCTTGGTCGGGCTCGGGTGACATGAGTGCTCTTTTTGGTTGGTTGCACCACCTTCAAATGCACCGACCCCGTCGTCAAGACCGATCCGATGGTGGTGGTCAACGCAAGATGCACCTGCTACCGACGGTATCAACCGCATCAGATGAGTGCGCTGCAAGTCGCTGAACGCGAGGGAACATGAAGACGCACGCCTCCCTAATCACCGGGTTCAGGCAAATCTGGCAACGGCAAAGCCCGGCAATGCTTGGCATCATCCTGATGTGTCTATCAACGGTTGCCTTTTCGATCATGCATGGGTTAGTGCGTTTTGTGTCTGATGTCTTGCCGCCGTTTCAGATTGCGTTCTTTCGCAATATATTCGGCTTGCTGTTCCTATTGCCCCTTCTGATGCGTTCGCGTTTTGCCGTTTTACGCACGCAGCGGATCGGATTGCATGCGTTGCGCGGTGCGATCAATATTGTGGCGATGCTGATGTTCTTCACCGCGCTCTCCATATCACCGCTTGCGAAAGTCACTGCGCTCAGCTTCACCGCACCGATATTCATGGCTGTTCTCTCTGTTCTGTTCTTGGGAGAACGCTTCCGCATCTTTCGATGGCTTGCCATCTTGATGGGGTTCAGCGGTATGCTGATCATTCTGAGACCGGGGTTTGTCGCCATAGACGCTGGCGCATTGCTGACGACAGGCGCCGCCGGACTATGGGCGGTCGCAATGTTAATCATAAAGCTACTGTCGCGCACGGAATCGGCCCTTACAATCGTTGCCTACATGGGAATCTTTCTGGGGGCGTTCTCTATCATTCCAGCGCTCTGGGTTTGGCAACCCTTTGGGCTTGAAACACTTGGATGGCTGCTTCTGATTGGCCTTTCCGGCACCATCGCACAGATGTCGTTGAGCCAGGCATTGAAGGAGACCGACCCCACAGCGCTGATGCCTTTCGATTTTCTCAAACTGATTTGGACCGCCCTGATCGGAGCGTGGTTCTTTACCGAAATACCCGACATCTTCACATGGATCGGCGCGGCGGTGATCTTTTCCTCGGGCCTTTTCATCGCGCTGCGCGAACGACGTGCCGAGCGCTTGAGAAAGCGAGCTTAACAGGCGCTTGTCGTGGTGTTCTGCGTCGTATTGTTAGTCTTCAACTGCCCGAACGAGGGTCATATCCGGCGCTTTGATGTGTCGACGGGCGGCCACTAGCAAACAGCCTCCGAAGTGGCATAAATCAATTTGAAAAGGCTAACCTGAGAGAGTCAGCATGTTTAGGTATCATTAAAATCCTCCTTGGCGGCCTGCTGCTTGTACGACGGCGGCCGGGGGGGGGTATAAACACATGCACGCATTGCTGAAGATAACATAATCGATACCGTACTGTGGTGCGAAACTCCGTTAGATGAAACGATCACGAAAACTGACGCCATGACGCGGTTCGGCTGACGCGCGCCCCGGCCCGGTCCGGTTTGACCCGGACGGGGTAAGATGGCTGGACGATACAACACGCGAACACCGGCCGGCTGGTTCTGCCATTCACAGGTATTTTGATTGGTCAGATTGCAGGGGCCCGCAAGGTCGCTGAAGCCATCTATTCAGATTTGGAGATGGGCCAATATGCCCGTAACCAGATGGCCAAACAGACGTCATTCGTTGACAGTTGAGTGAGTTGTTCGGTCCGCGTCAACGGTTGTTCGCAGTCTTAAATGAACAGAACTGCAAACACACTGACGGGCGCAACCAACCTGTTCACAACGTGTCATTTGCAAAGGCTTTGGCGCCCAATGGTCTGCAGCGCCCGGTTTCTGGAGTATCCCACCAAAAATCGCGTATTTCGCCACGAAGATTCCGCCGATCTGATCAAGGCAGTTCTCGCGCAGGACAGTATAGCGGTCTGAGATTCACGTTTTGCCCTCATCGATGTCCAATGGGCGATCAGTGTGGGACTGCTAAACAGTGATATTCCTGACGTCTGCGGGATGACGCGGCGCGCGAGATATGCGGCCGAACATACAGGCGAGAGGCAGGGACTTTTGCATCAAAGCTATACTGGTGGCGGCTGTCCTTGCCGCAGGTGATCGCGGCGTATCGGTAACGCTGTCGCGCGACGATGCTTATCGAGGCCACAAAGGCCCGTTTGAAAGGGCCATTTCCGACACAATGGCCGACCCTGTGACGGGTTTTCTGTTCTCCACGCTGGCACTGCAGCTATGGCGGTCTCCGTCTACGCAGGCGCGGTAGCCCAGCTTGCGACGAATTACGCAATCAAAGTGCTTTGAGCGCCAACAGACCGCGTCGGACACATGGATTCAAACCCGGACGCCGCCCTTTGAAGCTCTTGACATGCGCCACGCGGCCAGTGCGCGATCAATCATCTGGGCATCACCGAAGGCCTGTTGCGAGCAGTGAAATGCAGATGGCTCAAAGGGCCAGTCCGACCCACTTTGGCTACAACCCCGATGTGCCCAAATTTGCGTATGAACTGGATGCGGACAAAGCGATTGCCGCAGCCAACCCTGATCTGTCGGCGACCATGGCAATGCTGGCCATGGCGTTCGTGATTAATCGAGGGATCGCTCAGGCGCTTAAACCAATGCGGAATCAGGCAGGTTTTGGCATTTCACTCAGTGGGCGAATTCCCGGCTCATCCAGGCACTGTGCGTTCGGATTGGCCTGAAAAAAGCACATGGAGTTTTGGCCCTCGGTCATACAAAGGTCAGGGTGCGGATGGCATCACCGATCCGGCGCCGTATTCCACAAATAGCCAGAGCCATGTAAACATGCCCGAGTTGGAGGTCTTGCTGCAACAGGCTCATGCGTCACGTGAGGTCAAAGTACGTCAGGCCGCCGGGAACAGGGTCCATCACATTATGCGCAGAGCTTCGACACCTTTTCGCTCCAACAGATTGCCTCTATCATTGGGGCATCCGCAAAATAGTGTTTTGAGCCTGAAGCATAGGAACGGAAGTTCCTCCATCGCGTGAGCCGGTCGGAACAAATGCTTCGGTTTCTGCTGCAACACGGCGGACTGGCGCTTGTCGTGTTTTTCAGTGCGATGCCTCAGGTGTTCTTTACCAGCGCCTCACCTGTTACACGACGCCCCTGCTGCTGCCCAAAACGTCCATGCAGGCGGATACCAAAAGCACGTGCGCAGCATTAGGGCTCGACGGTCAAAACTAGACGTAATACTCCGTTTTTATGAAGTAAATCAAATACTAAGTCCGTGGCCGAACTCTATTAAAAACTTCTTAGTCCAGGATATAATTGTTAATCGCACATCCGAGACACCACAAATGGCAGGGTCGCATTTTGCGTAGCACCGCGTATGGGTCTACTATTGAAGCTGTTGATCACCTTGACGCGGGGCCGTGCCGAGCCGCGCTGTATCATGGGTCTGACTTTGGCCTGTCAGACGATGCTGGCGCTCTGTTTGTGGATCATGATGATCCCTGTTTTTGGTGTCTGGTTGCACTGGCTCCCGTCTCTGGGCAACGGCGCGCATCCGTCCTGGCATGCCCTCCATCGCGCCTGATCCGCTGTCCTTGGTCACCAACGTGAGAATTGCATAGTTCGCAGTCATCGACGCGTTTAGCAAAGACGACGCGCACTCACGGCGTTCACACGGGTCGGCCAGTGCAAATCGATCTGATAGGTATTGCGCCGGTCAATATCATTTTGATCAAGGCGTATAAAATTTCATAGCTTCTGGTGCGTAACGTGATTGACTAAACGGGTTTAACCGGTCGGGTCATCCAATGTTATTTGCGACGTGTCTGAGCATCACGCCCGCGTATCAAACTAAGCCAACGCGGGCGATTTCAAAACCATTTTCGACGCAACGCGCTTTGCGAACCACTTGCCAAAAGACCACAGACAACAATGA
This sequence comes from Paracoccaceae bacterium, assembly GCA_033344815.1. Classification (NCBI taxonomy): domain Bacteria; kingdom Pseudomonadati; phylum Pseudomonadota; class Alphaproteobacteria; order Rhodobacterales; family Paracoccaceae; species Paracoccaceae bacterium. The sequence continues at coordinate 238,797 of JAWPMR010000001.1, forward strand.
CAGTCGCGCCCAAGACTGCGCGTGGTGATACGGTTTCGCCAAAGATGAAATAGCCCACCACAAGTGCAAAAAGGATCCGCACATAGGGAAACGTGGCAAGCGCTGATACCTCGCCAAACCTGTAGGCCTCAACAGTGAAAAGCATGCCCACCGTGGCAAGTGTTCCCGCCGCAACCAGCACTCCAAAATCCGAAAACCCAAGATCGTGCCAGCCCACAAGGGCTGCGGGCGTCGTCCCAAGACTGGCCACCAGCCCGATCCAGAACATGATTGTCGCTGTATGTTCTGTGCGCGCAAGCACCCGGTTTTGAAAGATCAGGATCGCCGCAACAAATGCGGAGCCTATACCAAACAATACACCTGTATCGACGGCTAATCCGGCAACCTCACTGGCAAGCATGACCCCGGCAAATCCCATCACAGCGGTCAGCCAACGCAAAATGCCAATGCTTTCCCCCAGGACAAAGGGGGCCATTGTCACCGCAAACAGGGATGTGGTGAACGTCAGTGTGGAGGCGAGCGCCAAGTCAAGTCTCTGAAAACTCGCGTAGTACAACCACCAGCACAGAAGGCTGGTCAGGCCGCGCAGCATCAGTTTTGGCCACCCTGCAGAATGAAATAAAGCGGGATTCTTGACGCCAATCCACAGTGCAACAATCACCAATTGGCACAGGGATCGGAAAAAAATGATCTGCGAGAAAGGAACATCGGGGGAGAGGAAACGCAACAGGGTGACATCCGCTGTAAAGGCGGCAGCTGCCGCGATCAAAAGGGCAGCGCCATAACGATTGTTCATGGCAGGCTGCAGTGTCACTTGCGCTTGAAGGGGGTAAAAGCGTCCGTCGGGATGTCGCCAATCAGGTGCATGATCCGCACCCATGCGGTCAGACCGTCAGAGATTGATGAGAGACGAAAAAACTCATTCGGTGCATGAAAGTTCTCATCTGACAGGGCAAAGGAGAACATCACCGTATCCAGTCCCAGCACCCGGCTGACGATTTCCGTCAGCGGAAGCGATGCGCCAATACGCACTTTCAGAGGCACCTGATCTGTCGTTTGCTCAAGCGCGCTGACCGCAGCACCGAGCAGCGGATGATCGACAGGTACATGATAGGCACCACCCTGCCCGCGATCCCCATAGATCTCCAGTGTCGCGACATCCGGCAGCAGGGATTTGAGGTGATCCATCACCGCTTGTTTTGCGTGACTTGGATCCTGCCCGGGCACCAGCCGCATTGTCAGTTTCGCAAAGGCTTCGTTGGGGATCACGGTCTTGGACCCCGCACCGGTATACCCGCCCCACATGCCATTGACGTCCAGTGTGGGCCGCACCCAAAGACGTTCCAGCGTGGAATATCCCGCCTCGCCCATCGGTTTGGCGGCAATCGCTGCAAATGCGCTTTCCTCATCATATGGGATATCCGCGATCTCTTCACGTTCTGCCTGAGTGGGTTCTGTGACACCATGATAAAAACCGGGCGCTGCCACACGCCCCTTCGCGTCATGCAGACCAGCAATAAGGCCAGACATGACATGCAGCGGATTGGCCACGATCCCGCCATAGCGCCCGGAATGTAAATCCTGCCCTGCGGTCTGAACCCGGATTTCAAACCCGGCATTCCCTCGCGAGCCGACATTCAAGGAGACCAGATCAGGCCGCCAGCGCGCACCATCCGCAGATAAAACAGCATCAGCGGCCAAGAGTTCGCGATGTGTTTCCAATATCCCAGGCAAAGAAGGTGAACCGGTTTCTTCCTCGCCTTCGATCAAAAGCTTGACGTTGATCGGTAATTTGCCATCCACCGCAACAAATGCCGCCAGCGTTTCAAGGGCGATGATCATCGGGGCCTTATCGTCAGAAATCCCCCGTCCATAGAGCCTGTCGTTCTCTTGCACGACTTCAAACGGCGGCGTGTTCCACTTCTCCACGGGATCGGCGGGCTGCACATCATAGTGAGCATAAACCAGCATCGTGGGCTTGCCGGGCGCATCCATGCGCTGCGCAAAGATCGCGGGCTGGCCGCTGCCATCGGCCGGTGTCAGGCGCTGTCGGTTTTCAAACCCTATGGCATCAAGGCGGGCCTCGATATGGCGACGCGCATCTTCCATCCCTTGGGCCATCTCGGGATCCGCGCCCACCGAAGGGCATGCGACAAGCGTTTTCAGAAAGCGGATCAACTGCGGTTGTTGCGCGAGGGCGTATGTCAGGATGGGATCGGTCATTGGCGCCTCGTTCAGGTAATGCCGCCATCAACGCTCAAAATCTGGCCCGTGATCCACGCGGCCTCTTCCGAGGTCAGAAAGGCCGCAGCAGCTGCTATGTCTTCGGGAGCCCCAAGCCTGCGCGTATGGATACGTTCGATCAACCGCGCCTGACCCTCAGGTCCGTAAGCCGCCCATTGGCGACGCGTCGCGGGATTGGACAGAATAAATCCGGGCGCGATTGAATTGACAGTAATTCCATGTTGACCCAGCTCGAGGCTCAGCTGTTTCGTCAGCCCGACAAGCGCATGTTTGGCGGCCGTGTAAGCATGAATGCCGGTCAAGCTGGGACGCAAGCCGGCACCTGAGCTGATTGTGACAATCCGCCCCCACCCTGCGGTCTTCATATCCGGAACCAAGCATTGGGACAGATAGAGGGTGGCATCCACATTCACCGCAAAAATGCTATGCCATGCATCCGGGTCAACCTCCTCGAGCGGTGTGCCAACTTGCTGGCGCACCCCTCCTGCGGCATTGACCAAAATATCGGGCGCACCGTGGGCCGCTTTGATGTCGTGCACCATGGATGTGACCGACGCAGGATCTCCCAAATCACCTGAAACGGCCGGCAATCCAAGTTTACCTGCAACGTCCGCCAAGGCCTCCCCCGGCAGGTCGCTGACAATCACGCGGGCGCCATCACTGGCCAGACGCGCCGCAATGGCGGTACCGATCCCGCCGACAACACCCGTCACAAGCGCTGTTTTAGCGCTCATGTCAGCACCTTGGTCAATTCGTGAAACGTCTCAGATGACATGTCGCGGCGGCCCTCTTCGATATCATGGATCAGCTCCACCAGACGCAGCAGCAGTGGCGTCTCAATACCGTGGCGCGCCGCGATAGCCGCCACAGCGCCAACCTGAGGGTCGACTTCGGTTTTTCGCTTACGCACGGCTAAATCTCGATAAATGCCGGTATGAGTCTTGGCGGTTTTGGAATTGAATGTCGCGAGATCTGCAAGGCTTTGGGCAGCCGCCGCATCATCTGCATCCGGCATGAAAGCTTTAGGTTCAAAACCATTGAAAGGTTTGGGATCAACGCCTTCTGCAACCGCGGCGCGCATCACTTCGCGCGCCAGCCCCATCAACGCAGGCCCCCGCAAAGGATCAGCAAAATTGGCTGTCATACTGTCAGGTGTCAGTGCTGTTGCAAACAACATCGCGCCATAGCCCAGTTTGCCCCAGAGATACGCCCAGATATCCGGCGTCAGAACGGCGTCCGGCTCAAATACCTGCAATAATTCATGCATCTCTGATGTTCGCGCGCGGATCACGCCATCAAGCTCTCCCACCACAACCGCTCCGCGGTTTCCAAACAGGATGCGCCCCGGCCCGGTCCAATCGGCCCCATAGTTCACGAACGCCCCCATGGTCCGCTCAGCGCCCACATGCGCGGCAATGGTGTTTTCATTCAGTCCATTCTGCGCGGAAAGGACAAACCCTTCTGGATGCAGATGCGGTAGCAGTTGCATCATAGCTGTTTCAGTTGCCTGCGCTTTTACCGCCAACACGACCTTTCTGTAGGTGCCGCTCAATTGCGCAGGCGTGACGCAGGGAACGATTTGCGTGAAGTCTTCGACCGGCCCGTGGATGCTCAAACCTTCCGTTGAACAGGCAGCGGCATGCTCGGGAACAATATCGACCATCTGAACCGGTATGCCCGCCCGCATCCAATAGGCGCCCAAAATGCCGCCAATGGCACCTGCGCCCCAGATCAGAACCGGTTCAGCCATCGCCAATGGCCGCCCATGGGCCCTCAAGTGCAGCGCGGGTTTCCATGACGCCGGCCTCCCAAATCGTCGACATATCCGCATCAGAGCGTTGCCAAGGCCCGCCAAACGAACCATCGCCAAGGATGTCGCGCACTAAAGCCGGAGGTGAGGCTTTCATCACGTCCATATCAACCGCCTGTTTTTGGCCATCAGGCGCCGCGGCATGCGCCAGCCGGGTCCATGGGAAATTTTCCATCCAATTTGCGTGTGATCCGCTGGAGTCTATGGATTGGATCGTGGCCCATGTTTGCGGTGCGTTCCACCAGTTGTGAAACTTGATCGACATATCTTCATGCGCCACCATGAGTTCCTGCGCCAGCGCACCCACCGGGTTGTTGCCCCCGTGACCGTTGACGATCAAGACCCGGCGGAACCCGGCACGATGCAGGGACGTTACCACGTCCCGGATCACGGCCATCAATGTTTCAACCTTTAAACTGATGGTGCCCGGATAGGCCGTGAAATAAGGGGCGAGACCATAAGGCATGACCGGAAAAACCGGAATGCTGAGCGGCTCTGCCGCGTCAATCGCGACCTTTTCGGCCAAAATCATGTCAACGCAAAGTGAGAGTTGCGCGTGTTGCTCGGTCGAGCCGATGGGAAGGATGCACCGTGTATCGCGCGCCGCCGCGGCCTCAACGTCGCGCCAGTTCATATCGGCTATTTTCATTGCAGTTTTCCTTTGTTCCGGGCACTCGGTTCTGGTGCGGTTTCAGGCGGTAAATCACCGGCCCAATCCTGCGCGGCAAGCACGACCTTTGACATCAGTTCAGACAGCATCTGACGTTCGCCATCTGACAAAACCTTCAACATTTCCCGCTCCTGCGCTTCAAACATCGGGCGGGTCTCGTGGATCAGTGCCCAGCCTTTCTGAGACAAATGCAGCGCTTGGCGACGTCCACCACCGGGGGCTTTGGTGCGGGCCTCGATCAGCCCCATCAGTTCCAGTCGCTTGATGGCGCGGCTCAGAGTGTTTTTGGGAAATCCCGACGTGCGCGACACATCGCGGGCACTGCCGCCATCCGACAGCGCAAGCGAATAAAGCACCACATATTCCGGGCGCTTCAACCCGAACGCATCCTGAATCCAGCTGTAGAGAGGCGTGTTATAGAGCAACGCAAGATAATTTATGCGGAACGTAAAGGGGCAAGGATTGGCCCATAGTTTCGCCTCCAGCATGTCCGGGCTTGGTGTTACGTGCTGTTTGCCGAATTCTTCATCGTCTGCAGCCTGTGACCCTGACATACCTCTGGTATTCCCCTGCTTCGCGACAGTGAGTTCCAAATTGAACTTGACTGGCCCCATTATCTCGACCCATTCTGGGAAAGCAAGTTCCAAATGGGACTTAAAATAAGCAACAACATAAGGATGAGGGTTGCTGCCTCCTCCAGAACGGGAAGGGAAAATCATGAAGCTCCAGAAATTCCTAACACCCCTGGCTTTTGCTTTGGGACTGACGGCGGCGGGTGCTGCATCGGCTCAAACGCTGACCATGGGCGTGCGCGGCGGACCTGAATCAATGGATCCGCATTTCTCCGCACTCGGACCCCATGCTGAGGCCGCCAAACACATCTTTGACACGCTGGTATGGTCCGGCACGGATTTACAGATCGAACCGGGCCTTGCCACGAGCTGGACCCCGGTGGACGAGGACACCTGGGAATTCAAACTGCGCGAGGGCGTGAAGTTTCACGATGGCTCAGATTTTGACGCTGAGGATGTGAAATTCTCGATTGAACGCATTCCGGTTGTGACCGGGCCGACGACAACGGCTATTTACGTGCGGCGCGTGGCAAGCGTGGAGATCATTGATCCCTATACAATCCACATCAACACGGACGGTCAGGCGGCGACATTGCCAAATGATTTCATTCGCCTGTTCATCGTTTCATCCGAAGCCGCCGCAGATTTTTCAACGCCAGAGACCGCAGCTGAAGGGTTCAACTCAGGCGCTGCCACCATCGGGACCGGCCCTTACAAATATGTAGGTTGGGAACCAAAAGGCGATTTGGTGCTGGAACGAAACGATGATTACTGGCGCGGGATGGGCGCATGGCAAACGGTGATCCGCAAGGAAATTCCGAATGACAGTTCTCGTCTGGCGGCGCTGAAGGCCGGACAGGTCGACGTTATCAACTATGTGTCTTCTGTGGATTATCTCGCGCTGGAGCGGGATTCAAACATCGACGCAGTCAAAGGCGACAGCGTTTACATCATGAACCTGCAACTAGACCAACGTGCGGACACGCCACTGGTGCGGGCCATTGATGGCTCTGATCTGGATGAAAATCCGTTTCGCGACCTGAAGGTGCGCCAAGCCATTGATCACGCCATTGATCGGCAAACCATGGTGGATATTGTGCTGGAAGGTCTCGGCAAACCCGCCAATCAGATGATGCCTCCGGGCTTCTTCGGATCCAGCGAGAGCATTCCAATGCCTGAGTATGATCCGGCAAAAGCCAAGGCTTTGTTGGCCGAGGCCGGATATCCAGATGGGTTTCAGGTCGATCTCTACTGCACCGCAGACCGCCTGCCGGGCGATGGTGCGATCTGTCAGGGTCTGGGTCAAATGCTGACGCAGGCCGGGATCAAAACCAATGTGAATGCGATTTCCAAAACGGTCTATTTTCCGGCACAGGCGCGTCTTGAGTATTCGATGTTCATGAACGGCTGGGGCACCTTGACGGGTGAGGCCTCTTACACGCTGGGTGGTCTGGCGCATACCAACAACCCGGACGTCAAACTGGGCGCCTACAACCGTATCGAATACACCAACGATGACGTGGATAAGCTGTTGCAAACCGGGGCACAGATGATGGATGCCGATGAGCGGCGCGCAACCTATGAACAGGCCATGGAAAAAGTAATGGCAGACAAGGCCTATATCTCCCTTGTGCAGCTTCAAACGGTCTGGGGTGCCAAAGCGGGTATGTTGCAATTTGATCCGCGTTTTGACGAAGATACGCTTGCATTTTTCATCACACCCGCGTCCTGATCGCGTCACATGACATTGGGCTGGGCGGCTGATCGGCCGCCCGGTCTTCGTTTTGCCGCAACGGAGAGCTGATGCTCGGGTTCATCATCCAGCGATTTTTGCAGGCCATCATGGTTATGGCTGTAATGTCAGTGATCGTTTTCTGTGGGGTCTATGCCATCGGCAATCCCATCGACATCGTGATCCCGCCCGAAGCGACGCAAGACATTCGCGAAGAAGCCATCCGTCGGCTCGGCCTCGATCGCCCCCTCTATGAACAGTACTTTATATTTATAACCAATCTGTTACAGGGCGATCTTGGGCGGTCATTCGTCTACAATATCCCTGTGCTGGAACTGATTGGCGGACGCTTGCCGGCAACGCTTGAACTGGTTTTAATCTCGGTTATTTCGGCCACCGTTCTCGGCGTGAGCCTTGGCATTTACGCAGGCTACAAGCCCGACAGCTGGGTGTCCAAAACGATCATGGCTGTCTCTGTCTTGGGTTTTTCTGTCCCCTCTTTTTGGGTCGGGCTGATCCTGATCCTGTTTTTTGCGGTGAATTTGGGCTGGTTGCCCGCCGGAGGGCGCGGCGAGACCGTCATGATCTGGGGCGTCGCATGGTCCTTTCCAACCCTGAATGGCCTCTCTCACATCATGCTGCCCGCCATCAACCTTGCCCTGTTCAAACTGGCGATGATGATCCGTCTGGCACGTGCAGGCACGCGCGAGATTATGTTGACCGATACCATCAAATTCGCCCGCGCCGCGGGCATCTCCGAGGGCACAATATTGCGCCGCCATTTGCTTAAACTCATCTCCATCCCGATCATCACGGTTTTCGGACTTGAGCTGGGATCGACGCTGGCATTTGCGGTTGTGACGGAAACGATCTTCTCCTGGCCCGGTGTGGGCAAATTGATCATCGACAGCATCAGCGTGCTCGACCGCCCCGTCATGGTCGCCTACCTGATCCTTGTGGCGTTTTTGTTTGTGACCATAAACTTTGTGATCGATCTGGTGTTTGCCCTGATCGATCCACGCGTGCGTCACGGAATATCTGCATGAGCGATAACAGCACGCCGATGAGCCGTTTCTGGGCGGAGTTCCGGGAAAACAAGATCGCACTTGTAGCTTTGATCGTCGTTTGCATCCTTATTCTGCTGGCGGTTTTTGCGCCGCTTGTCTCACCCCAAAACCCCTACGACCTCGCCAATCTATCGTTGATGGATTCTCGTCGACCGCCCGGTTTTGTCGGTTCTGGCGGGTATACGCATCTTTTGGGGACCGATCCACAAGGCCGCGATCTGCTATCTGCGATCTTTTACGGGTTACGCATTTCCATTCAGATCGGGCTTGCTGCGGGGTTTGTGTCCCTCACCATCGGCACCGCGCTCGGCATCACCGCCGCCTATGTGGGGGGGCGACTGGAGTCCCTGATCATGCGGTTGGTGGACCTGCAATTGTCTTTCCCCGCCATCCTGTTGGCATTGGTCATTGTTGCCCTCTTGGGACAAGGCAAAGCGCAGCTCATCGGGGCCCTCGTCGCCGCGCAATATGCCTATTTCGCGCGCACCGCATACGGCGCCGCCAAGGCAGAGCGCGGTAAGGATTACATTGAAGCAGCCCTTGCAACACCACTCAGCGGACGGCTTGTGGTGTGGCGTCATCTGCTGCCCAATTGCACACCTCCGCTGATCGTTGTGGCCACCGTGCAAATTGCCAACTCGATATCGCTCGAAGCCACGCTGAGCTTTCTCGGCCTGGGCCTGCCCGTCACGGAACCATCGCTCGGCATGCTGATTTCAAATGGATTTCCCTATATGATGAGCGGTCGGTACTGGATTTCTGTCTATCCCGGCATTGCGCTTATCATCCTGATCGTTGCGATCAACATCGTCGGAGATCAGGTACGCGACCAGAACAATCCAAGGTTACGCAAATGAGCGATCCTGTCCTCAGCGTCAAAAATCTGAGCACGCATTTCTTTACCCGCGCAGGTATCGTGAAAGCAGTGGATGGCGTGTCTTTTGATCTCGCTCAGGGAGAGATCATGGGTCTTGTGGGGGAAAGTGGTTCGGGAAAAACCGTAACCGGATTTTCCCTTCTGGGGTTGGTTGATCCACCGGGGCGCATTGTGAAAGGTTCAGTAAAGCTCAACGGGACGGAACTGACTTCACTCACTGAGACCGCATTGCGCGCCCGTCGCGGTCGGGAGATCTCGATGATCTTTCAGGACCCCATCGCCACGCTGAACCCAATGCTGACCATTGGTCAACAGATGAAACTGGCCATTGAGGCCCATGAGCGTCTGAGCAGCCGCGCATCTGCTGTACGAGCGGCTGAATTGCTGACACAGGTCGGCATTCCCGCAGCCTCCGCACGGTTGCGCGCCTATCCTCACGAATTCTCCGGCGGGATGCGCCAACGTGTGGCGATTGCCATTTCTTTGTTGCACCGCCCCGCCGTCCTTGTCGCAGATGAGCCAACGACGGCGCTTGATGTTTCAATTCAAGCGCAAATCCTGTTTCAGATGCGCGATCTCGCCCGCGAAACCGGCACGGCGATGATCTGGATCAGCCATGATCTTGCGGTGGTCTCAAGCCTCGCCAGCAAACTGGCCGTCATGTATGCGGGCAGGATCGTTGAACAGGGCCCAACCGCTGACTTGCTCCGCGATCCCCGCCATCCCTATACTGCGGGCCTGATCGCCTCCCTGCCCGCGTCCGGCCGACCACGCACCGCCCTCACCCAAATCCCCGGCACCACGCCGTCTTTGATGTCTTTGCCACCCGGCTGCCCGTTTGCACCGCGTTGTGACCGCAGGACCGACGCATGCAACGATGCGCCTGAAATGGCCATGGAAAGCGCGCGCGGATGGCGTTGTTTTCACCCGGTGGGACGTGACGCAGAGGTCTCCGCATGAGCGCGTTTGTGCAAATTGACAAGGTAAGCCGACTGTTTGGCCCCAACCTCTCAACAGGTGAAAAGATCGCCGCAAAACTGGGCGCGCAAGTCGAAACCCGGTCGGTGCGCGCCGTTTCTGATGTTTCGTTGACGCTCAACAAAGGTGAAACGCTGGGACTGGTCGGTGAATCCGGATGTGGCAAATCGACGTTGGGCCGCGTTATCTCAGGGATCCTGCCCCCCACCACCGGCACCGTTTCAATTGACGGCGCGGCGGTCATGGCAGACGGCAAAAAGGTGACCACGCGCGTGCAAACCGTCTTTCAGGACCCTTTTGCGAGCCTAGATCCACGGATGAAAGTCGGCGATACGGTTTCAGAAGGGCCTATAGCTCACAGTCTGACAACCAAGTCATCCGCCCGCAGTTATGTCGCTGACTGGTTTGACCGGGTTGGGCTGGACCCCACTTGGGTTGATCGCTATCCGCATCAGTTTTCCGGCGGACAGCGCCAGCGCATTGCCATCGCCCGTGCGCTTGCGATGCAACCTGATGTTCTGATCTGCGATGAGCCGGTCGCCTCACTTGATGTGTCGATACAGGCGCAGATCATCAACTTGTTTCTACAACTGACGCGTGATCTGAAACTGACCAGTGTTTTCATCAGTCATGATCTGAGCGTTGTTCAGCATGTCAGCGACCGCGTGGCTGTTATGTATCTGGGCCGGATTGTAGAAATTGGGCCTGTTGCGCAAGTTTTTGATAGGCCTGCCCACCCCTATACGGCCGCACTATTTGGCAGTGTACCGAAACTGGTGTTGGATGCGGACGAATTGGTGCGTTTTGATCCGATTGAAGGTGAAGTTCCCTCGCCATTGGCGCCACCGACGGGGTGCTATTATCATCCGCGTTGCCCGCTTGCGCAGGGTCCCTGCAGCGCGTCACAGCCGACTATGGAGCCCCTGTCGGACCTGCGCGCCGTGGCCTGCCATCATTTTGAAATGCAGCTGGCCCAAAAAGAACGGGCGTGATCGGCGCGATTTTCGGCACGTTGCGATTCGCAGGCAGGTTCTTGGTTGCAGATCCTGCCGATCATGCGACCGCGGATCACAACGCGGCCGCTTGGACCCATTGTTCAACGAAGTGCCGCGATCGTGGCCGCCACCGTGCTCACAGCCGCCACATTCTGCATGCCATATTCGATTGAGGCGCGATGCCAGTCCGCATTCATTGTCGAACAAGCATCTTCGGGCACGATCATCCGAAACCCTTTGTCCGCCCCCGTGCGCGCCGTGTGCTCGACACTCATGTTCGTCCAACTGCCCGTATTGATAATTGTATCCCTGCCCCCGCCATGCAGATAGGCTTCAAGCCGTGAGGTTTCCCAAGCGGACATGCTCATCTTTTCGACAATCAAATCACCGGGCTTCGGTTCCAGCCCCGGCACTGGCGCCACGCCCCATGTGCCGCGCACGAGCGCCTTGTGTTCCGCCAGACCCTGTTGCAGTGGCGCGTGTTGGCACAGATACGGCGCGCCGGGTTCCAGAACCATCCAGACATGGATGATCATCACCCCCTTTGCGCGCGCCGCATCAGCAAGTTTTGCGACATTGCTCACAACGTTCTGTTGTCGCGCGTGATCAGGCGAACCGGTAAAGGCAAAGGCGCCCCCATCCATCATCACATCGTTTTGCAGATCCTGAATGATCATCGCCGCTCTTTTACCCTCAATGGGATCCACCGACGTTTGAACCATCGCGCTTTGCACCTGTGTCGTGCCCGTCGGTGTGTCTCGCGGTGACAGGGCGTGTGGGCTCATAAAGGGTTCAGGCCGACCCGTTGTTTTGGTGTCAAGCGCATAAAGTCCGGTGCTGGCGCAGACATAAAGCGTGTTCCACCCCTGCCCGCCCCAATGCATATTGGCGGTTTTCTCGGGGACCGCGATCTTGCCTATCAGTGCGCCATAGAAATCATAAACCCAAAGACCGCCGGGGGCCGTCACAAACAGATTGCCCTTGTCGTCAGCCTTCATGCCATCCGGCACACCTTCAAGCTGGCTGTCCTTGATGCCGCTGGCGAAGAGACGCCCGTTTACCAACCGCCCATCAGCGGCCACATCAAACATGCGAATATTGGCCTGATCCGTGTCATTCACCCACATCCAGCGCTGGCAGGGACTGAAAGTTAACCCATTGGGTTGGCTGAACATGTAGCGATCTGTGACGAGTTGCGGCTCATCTCCAGGCGCATGACCGGGCGGGATGCGGTAAACGCCTTGAAACCCTTGCTGGACAGGACGCGGCACGCCAAAATGTTCAAGACGGCCATACGTCGGATCGGTAAAGTAGATCGACCCGTCATTGCCAACAACGATATCATTGGGAGAGTTGAGTTCCTTGCCCTCAAAGTGCGAGCACAAAACGGTGCGGGTCCCGTCCGGCGCGATCCGCACAACGGAGCTGGTGGCATGTTCGCAGATCAATAAATTGAGCTGCGCGTCATAGGTCATACCGTTGCCCTTTTGCGAGGGGCGAGCAATTTCGGTGATGTCGCCGCTGGTCGGGTCATACCTGCGCCGCACATCCCCCGGCATATCCGAAAAGATCAGATCGCCATTGACCGGGTGCCACAGTGGGCCTTCGGTAAAGATGAACCCCGATCCAATCTGGCGCACCGGGGCGTCCAGATCAATGATCTGGTGAAAGGCATCCTGCAGTGCTGTATGTGCCATGATGCGACCTCAGACCGCAAACCAAGGACGATCAGGCAGCGTTTCCGTCATTGGACCGGGTACGGTCATGCCCAAACGTCCAACCACTTTCTGACGTTCGATTTTGGCAGGCTTGTCATGGATCGGCAGCAAGAACGTGTAGTTGTTCAACAGCTTTTTGATCGCGCCTTTTTCTTCGCGTTTGGACTGGGAATGGTTCCCTGTCACGCGTGGCTCCATCCAGTTGTTGGTGTGCACATGGTTCACGATTTGGTCGTTGAAGTCATAAATCACATCCCCGCAAATGCAGGCCAATCCCTCGGCGGTTTCCACGATCACGTTCATCGACCCTTCGGTATGCGCACCCGCATGTTCACACCACACACCGGGAATGATCTCTTCGGCGGTGGTGATGTCCAGATCCAGAAAGCGGATCGCTTCAGGCTCGTAAATGCGATCTACGAGGTGCTTGATATCGGGCTTGGGGTATTGCGGAAACATGATACCGGACACGGAAAACTCCATCTCGCGCCGGTTCAAAACCACCGTTGTGTTCATGGGGAAAAGATCATCCTTGCCGGCATGATCGATGTGCAAATGGGTGTGCAGGATATACCGGATATCACCCAGTTTCAGGCCATGTTTTGCCAGTTGTTGTTCGATCATGTTCTCATGGAATTGCAACCCGCGCATGCCGAGGCTTTCCATGATCGCATTGTCGCGGTAGCCGGTATCCACAAGCACGGGGTATTCACCGCCGGTGATCAAGAAGCCGTAGACCGGTACACGGCGGACGCGCCCGCACTCATGCCCGAGCACCAGAAAGCTGGTTTCCAATTCGATGTCGCCATAATCCAGAATGTGAATTTGCAAGGCCATGTAGGTTCCTCCCTTAGAGCCGGTAGACCCGCTTTGCGGTGTCATTAAATATGAGTTTTTGTTGTGGTTTGGTGAGGCTGGATGCACCCTTTTGAAAGGCTGCGAATAGCTCCGCGTAGGTGGTCCAGATTTTTTCGATTGGAAAATTGGACCCGAACATGCAGCGTTTCGCCCCAAAGATGGCCACGGTTTCGCGGATCATATCCGCAATCAGCGCCGGATCGTTTCGATGCACAAAAGTGCCAAAGGCGGACAGCTTGCTCACCACATTCGGACATTTCGCAAGCTTTTTCATCTGCACACGCCAATGCTCCCACCCTTCCGGGCTGAGATCCGTGAGCATACCGGCATGTTGCAAGATAAACGTGACCTCTGGGCATGCATTTGCCAGTTCGATCGCCCCATCCATTTGGTCAGGAAAGACTTGCAGATCAAAACTCCAGCCGTATTGCGCCAGATGTGCGATGTTCTTTTGCACAACCGGGTCACGGGCGACATCGCCATGGGGCGCGAAACGGTACATCGGCTTTTCGTGCCAGTGCAATTGCTGGCGAATCCCGCGCATCAGAGCAAAGCCTTCGAGCCTATCCAGCTGTGGGCGCACATCATCGACCCGGAAATCCGCATAGCCCACAATGCCGTGCGGCCAGCCATGTGTGTCCGCCACCGATTGGACCCAGGCGACTTCGTCCACAAACCAATTAGGACTCCAGTTGGCCTGCACATAGACCGATTTCGTAATCCCCGTCTCCGCGATATCCGCCAAATATTCGTCGATTTCATAGTCCCGCATGATGCTGCGGTAGCTGCCAAAAATGCGCGGCTGTTCGGGGCCCAGCAGCCAGGGCAGATCTTTTTGCAGCCAGATATGGTGGTGTGCGTCGATCATGCGGCTCTCGCTAAGTTAAGGATATGGGTGGTGATGGCCTGTGTGTCCGAGCCGTCGCCGAGGGTATGGATGTGTGGCAGGATCGCTTTGAGCGCGTCCGTTTTAGGCGCGAAGTCCTCGGATGCCAGCGGTGTCAGCCAATCCACGCGCCAGGCCATCCGCGACAAACGGCTAACAGCTTCGATCATCGCATCAGGCGCGCCACGCTCTAACCCGTCCGATAAAACCACCACCGCAGCCCCGCGCGCAAACCCCGCGTATCGTGGCACCGCGAGGTAGGCGAGCAGCGCATCGCCAATCCGGGTTCCGCCATCGAAATCGGCAACAGCTTGCGTCACGCGTGTCAGCGCCATGGCGCGATCCGCAGGTCTCAATGCCGTGGTGATCCGGGTCAACCGCGTGCCAAGCGTGAAAACCTCGGCGTGATCTGCCGCCTGCACAAGTGCATGCGCCAGCCGCATCGATGCATTGGAGCGATCCTTCATCGAGCCGGAGACATCCACCAACAGCAGAACACGCCGTTGGCGGGTTTTGCGCTTGGTTTCAAACAGATGGATTACCTCGCCGTCACGTTTGGCGGCCTCTTTCAGAATGCGGCGCATATCCATCGCGGTGCCATTCTTTGCGGATTGATTGCGATAGGACAGCCGTCGTGGCAAGGCGCGCGGCGCTTGGCGCGCAAATTGTTGCAAGGCGGCCTCCCCGCCTTGATCGGACAGGTCTCGCTGACCCAACCGTTCGCTTACCGTGGCTTCGCCGCCAATTTCTGACTCCTCATCGGGAGCCTCGACATCTTGCGTATCGCCTGTGGGCTCATAGGCTTCCACCGCAACATCGTCATCTTCTTCGATTGGCGCGGCCACGGTCTGTCCTAAAAATACCGCGCGAAAGAGCGCGTCATACTGCCCACGCCGCTCAGGCTGCACCGAAAACACAGCCAGCCCGCTGCGGTAAATATCATCCATGTTGCGCGGGCCCAAAACACCCACCGCTGCAATAAAACCTTCGGTCTGATCCGGTGACACCGCAAAACCGGCGCGCCGCAGGGCTTGGGCAAAAGTAATAAATGGCTCCAAGGCTCGGGGCAGCGTCATGCGGCTTCCCCCGGCAAGATACCCTCTAGGCGGGGAGCCATGTAAGTCAGGTCATCGTGATCCTTGAGCGCCACACCAATGGCCCGTGCAAACGCCTCTGGCCAGCGCACGCCTTGCGTGTTCAAAAGCGTGGCGGCTTCGGCCCACTCGATTGTTTCAGCCACGCCGGGTGGTTTCGCCAATGGTTCCGCACGCAATCTGTTCACCGAACCGACAACGGCGACGGCTGTCGCATGGGCCACCGATGAGGCCCGCGCCATCACGATTTCCGCCTCCAACGCGGGGTCCGGATAGTCGATCCAGTGATAAACGCAACGCCGCCGCAACGCTTCATGCAAGTCGCGCGTCCGGTTGGATGTCAGCACCACAACCGGGGGGCGCACGGCGCGCACTGTCCCGGTTTCCGGGATTGAGATGGTAAAATCCGACAGGAATTCCAACAGGAAAGCTTCAAATTCATGGTCTGAACGGTCGATTTCGTCGATCAGCAGCAGTGTATTGCCGGGATTTCGCAGCGTTTCTAACAAGGGGCGTTGGAGGAGAAAATCTTCGGCGTAAAGGTTGACCGGGTCTTGATCTGCCTGCCGGATCGCCAGCAATTGGCGTGGGTAATTCCATTCATAAAGGGCCGCAGCCGCATCAATACCCTCATAGCACTGTAATCGGATCACGTTGCGCCCCAAAACGCCCCCAAGAGCTTTGGCGGCTTCGGTTTTCCCAACGCCCGGCGCCCCTTCCAGCAACATCGGTTTGCCAAGTGCCAATGACAAATATGCCGTCGTCGCCAAGGCATCATCCGCGAGGTATTGCGCCGCCACAAGCGCCTGCTGCAACGCTTCGGGCGAAGAAATGCCCGCGATATTTGACTGGACCGCCACTTAGCGCACGGCCTGGGGTTTTGCGCCGCCCAGGGCCTGAATGCCGCGCAGAACCTTCTCGGGCGTGATCGGCAAGGCATCCACCCGCACGCCCACCGCATTGTAAACGGCGTTCGCAATCGCGGGCAAAACCGGGTTCGCGCACATTTCACCGGGCCCTTTACCTCCAAAAGGCGCATCCTCTGCGGGGCGTTCAAGAACGGCGATGTTATGGGGCACCACCTCGCCCGGTCCGGGCATCAGGTAGGTGTTGAAGTCTTCTGGCCCGTGATCGCGCACCGGATAATAGGGTTCGGTCGTTTCATACAGCGCGTGCGACACGCCCATCCACGCCCCGCCAATCAGTTGTTGTTCCACCAGTTTAGGGTTCAAGGCGCGGCCCACTTCGTAGGCGGAATTAATCTGCGTGACGGTGACTTCACCGGTTTCATCGTCCACCGTCAGATCGATCACCAAGGCGGCATGCGCGAAACAGCTGACCGGGGTCATTTCGCCGGTTTCCGGATCGGCTTCAGAAGGCGGAATGAGGAATATCCCGCGCCCGGACAGAGTCCGTCCCTGTTTGAATTGCGCCGCTATGGCGGTGTCCGCGACTGAAATGGACCGGGTTGGCGCCCCTTTGACGTGGATATTGCCCAGACCGTCCGTATCCAGATCAGAGGCGTTGACCTCCAATTCTTCTGCCGCCGCTTCGAGCATCTGCTGGCGCGCCTCGCTTGCCGCCCGGATGACCGCGTTGCCGACGCGGTGCGTGCCGCGCGAGGCAAAGGAGCCCATATCATGTGGGCCGGTATCGCTGTCGGCGGTGTCCACATAGACATCCTCGACCGGTACGCCGATGGTTTCCGACGCGATCTGGCGGGTTACTGATTTCATGCCCTGCCCTAGATCGATTGCTGAGAGGGCCACCATGAATTTGCCATCCGGCGTCGAATGTACCAGGGCTTGAGACGGATCGCCGCCAAGGTTCATGCCAATGGGATAGTTGATGCAGGCAAAGCCGCGTCCTGTATGGATGGCCATGGCTATCTCCTCCTCGAACCGGACAGGAACCGCGACACGCCCGGCTTGTTCACACCGCGCGCAAAGGGTTTTTTGGGCGTGTAGGGCTCGGCCTGTTCTGGTGGTGGCGCCGAGTCGGCCGGTTCCGGGTCTGGTGGCGCATAGCGATAGGCGGGGGGTGCGGCGGCCGCAACAGATGGCACGGCCGGTGCTGGGGGTGTGGGTGCCAGACGGGGCGGTGTAATCGCGCCAGGAGGAGGCGCAGGTGCCGGATCGAGGGTCCCCCCCACGCCACTGCTGATTTTATGTCCAATCCGCTCCGCTGCGATCTGCATGTCTTCTCGCTGCACCGGTGCGGCCACCACGGCCTCCGATGCAGTTCCTGCCGGGACGCGCCCCGTGCTTTGTTGGGCGGGGGCTGTTAAGGGCGCGCGACCCGCCCGGCGTTCTGCGATCTTGCCTTCCTCGTCTGTAGCCGTCTCGGGGATTGCAACGCGCTCCGGCGTGCCCCCCCCCGTCAGCGAGGAGGCCGCCTGCGCTTCAGCCGATATTGCCCAACCTGATTTGCCCGCCGCCACTTGGCAGCATTCGATCAACGCGGTGTTTTTCGCGACCCGCCGATGCGCTTTCATGTCGCCATCGCGATAGGCGTTTTTGATGCGCAGATCGATTGGGTTCATTCCAATCGTTTCCGCCACCCGGTCCATTTGAACCTCGATGGAAAAATCAACGCCGGTAATCCCGAACCCGCGCATCGCCGTGGCGGGCGTGCGGTTGGTGATACAACAATAGACGTTCGAGCTTACATTGGGGATCGTATACGGCCCCGGCAAATGCCCGGTTCCCTTTATAATCGCATAGGAACTGAGGCGAATATATGCGCCGCTGTCAAAAAAGCCGGTGAATTCGCGCGCAACGATCCGCCCGTCATTCATCACCCCGTCTTTGATCCGCCAGCGTTCGGCACCCCTTGGCGCGCCCACCTGCATCTCTTCTTCGCGGTCCCAAGCGAATTTCACCGGCCGACCCGTTAGTACCGCTCCTAAAACGGCCGTGGGCTCCACGATGGAATCTACCTTGCCGCCAAAGCCACCCCCTGCTGTGCCACCAATGAAGTGAAGCCGCGAAGATGGGATATCCAACAACTTCGCCGTGGTCCCAAGAGAGAAAAACAGCGCTTGCGTGTTGGTGTGACATACAAAACGACCGTTTTGTTCCGGGGCCGCAATCGCCCCGCAGGTTTCAATCGGGGCCTGTTCGATGGGCGACATCTGGTATTCGGCTTCGATGATGTGATCGGCCTCGGCAAAGCCCTTTTGCACATCGCCAAAACGCAGCTTTTGGTGATCATATTTACCGTGATAGTCAAAGGTGTTGTTGGGATAGACCTCATTCACCACAGGGGCGTTTGGCGTCAGGGCTTCCTCCGGGTCGAGCACATGCGGCAGAATTTCGTAATCGACCTGCACCCGCGCTACGGCATCACGCGCCAATCGTTCGGTATCTGCAATGATCCAGGCCACCGTCTCGCCCTTGTAGCGAACCTTGTCATGCGCGCACATCGGTTCATCATCGCGACCAAATCCGATCAGCGACAGCAGCGTGTTGAGATTATTGGGAACATCCTTCGCGGTTGCGACGCGGCGCACGCCGGGCATGTTTTCCGCAGCCGCGGTATTGATCGATCGAATACGCGCATGGTGATGCGGCGACCGCACAGCGCGCATATGCAGCAGACCGTCAAAAAGATGATCGTCATAATACGGGGTTCGACCCGTGACATGCCCTAAAATATCCTGCCTTATCGTAGGCTTACCGATCTCTTTTAATGTATCATCGCGTTCGTCAGCAAAGAGGTCTTTGCGAAATTCGATGGGCATCACGCGGTCCTCCCTTGCAGGCGGGCGGCAGCGGTCAGGATTGCATCAATAATCGGCTCATACCCCGTACAGCGGCACAGATTACCGCTGATTGCTTCAGCCACGTCTTCGCGTGTTGGGTTCGGGTTGGCGGCCAGCAAGGCCTTGGCGGACATCAACATGCCTGCCGTGCAAAACCCGCATTGCGCGGCAAAACCTTCCATGAAAGCGGTTTGCAAGGGGTGTAATTCCGGCCCATTGGCCAGACCGCCTGTCGTCTCAATGGCCTTGCCGTCCGCAGCCTCGGCCAGCGTCAGACAACTCAGGCGAACTTCGCCGTCAATCAGAACGGTGCATGCGCCACAGGTCCCTTGACCGCAGCCATGTTTGGGCGTCAAATCCCCTGCCCCGCGCCGCAGAACGTCCAGCAGGTTCGCGCCTTCATCGACAAAAAGAGCTGCGTCCGCGTCGTTCAGTTTAAATTGAATGGGTCGTTTGGCCATCCTCAGCGCCCCCCGTTTAAAAGAAGACGTTTCAAATGCACTGGGGCGACTTCGCGACGATACCATGCGGTGGCCAGTGGATCGTCTTGTGGCTGCAAATCCTGCGTGCAGACCACGAGCGCCGGCGCAATACCGGCTTCATCGAGCGATGCGTTGTTCAGCGCCGCTTCAGCCACCTTGGCCCGCAGCGGTGTTGGGCCCATCGCGCCAAAAGCCAGCCGCGTGTTGCTGGGACGCGCCACACCGGGGAGCCACGCCGCAATGGCCATGACGGAGATCCCTTTAGGCTTTACGCGACTGACCTTGGACCAGCGAAACTCGCCCGTATTGGGGCGCGCGATGGTCACCGCCTGCACCAACCCGCGCGCATTAGCGCGCCCGGCAAAGAAGGTTTCTATCGTTTCACTACGCCCATCCGCCCAGATCACCTCAGCGTCCAGTGCAAGCAACGCCGTGGCCAAATCACCGTAAGGATGCGGCGCAAAAAGATTCCCCCCGACCGTCGCCATATTGCGAATGGCAGGTCCCCCAATCTGACGCGCAACGGGGTGCAAGAAATCCAGATCCCGTGCGGACAGCACATCGCACATGGTCGCGCCGGCGCCAATGCGGATGCGCGCACCTTCTTGCTGTATGCGGGCATCAGGCTGCGTGACGCGCAGGATCTTATCAAACCGCTGATCGCCATAGTTGACGGCCCGCATCAAAAGCGTCCCGCCCGCCAGAAATTGCGATGTAGCCCCCACATGCGCGGCGGCCTGCGCCAAGGTTGGATAGGTCTCTACGCTCAACATCAATTCAACCCCATATGTGACCGGATCGCGTCGAACCCGGCTTGGTAAATGTCATTGCCCACAAGTGCCGCCATGCCCTCGGCTTGCCCCGCGGGCGTGTCGAACTTTGACTCCCACTCCCAGAACGTCTGATCGCCGTCGGTGACGGGCACCAGACGCACATGGGCGACGTAGTTGAACAGCGGAATTGGTGTCTCCAACAGGCAATAGCTGAACGCCGTTTCCATGTCCGAGAGGGTCAAAAGCTGTTCGCGCAATTCCGACCCATCCTCGAGGTGAAACTTGCGTACACATCCCACGCGGTCCGCGTCGCGGCCCCGTTCAATCTGGCTGTCAGCGACAGCAGGATGCCAGCGATCATGCCCGTTAAAATCGCGCAGTTCTTCCCAAACCGCCTCGATGGGTGCGTCCAGAACGGTGCTGCGGACCACGTGAACCATATCAGCCCCCGAAATGCCGTTTGAGCGCATCAAACCCGCCCTGAAACACATTGGTCCCAATGCCTGCGACCAAATCGCTCTCATCCTTGGGATCGCAGGAAAACTCGGCGGACCATTCCGCAAAACACCGGGTGCCGTCGGTCACTGGCGTCAACCGAAGTGTCGCCACATAATCCGACAGCGGCATGGGCCCTTCGAGCATGCTGTAGGTGCAAAACATGTCATAATCGCTCAGCCCCAACAGTTGCTCGCGGATCATGTCACCCGATTGCAGGTTGAAATTTCGAATACATCCCACCTTGTCTGAGGGCAGCGCGTCCTCAATCCGGCTGTCTCGGATGCGCGGATGCCACTTGGGCAATGCATTGAAATCACGTACTCTTTCCCAGACGGATTCCGCGGACGCGTTGATCACGCTTGATACAAAAACGCGTGCCATTACTTGTCATCCTTCTTTTGCTGAGCCTTGGCGCGCGCAATCTCGGATGTGGACCGGGACATGTCGGATGCATTGCGAAAGATGTCCGACTTGGCGATGTTGGAGCCATCGATCCCGATGTCGGTCAACAAGCTGTCCACAAAGGGCGCTTGCACGCGGTAGCGCAGCGCTGAATTCATCACCTCGTCTGTGGGGCTCGCTCCGCCTCCTCCACCGGAGCCGCCATCCCCGCCCCCATTGGCCCAATCCAGCCCTTGGGTACCGGAGCCACCTAATTGCATGATCTTGATGTCGTTGATCTTTTCCAACGGCTTGGCCGAAGCTGTGACGATACCTTCGACATGTTCCAGCATCTTGCGTTTGAACAGGCTGTGGCGGGCCTCGTCGCTGAGAACATTTTCGGCCTCGTTAATTAGGCGCGCGGCCTCCGCTTCGACTGCGGCGCGGACCTTCTCGGCCTCGGCTGCAATGCGTTTTTCTTCAGCTTGCAGTTCGGCAGCAGTTACGCCCACGACCTTTTGACGAGACGCAATTTCCGTGTCAGTAGCCGTCTTGACCTTCTCGGCAGCGGCAACTGCACGCGCACGCGCATTTTCGGCTTCCACGGCGGCAGCACTTTCATCCAACGATTTCTGATATAGCGCTATGGCCTTTTCCATGCTGGCCTCTTCGACCGCTTTTTCGCGGGCGATTTCCAAACGACGTCGTTCGGTCTGATGCCCAATGCGTGCATCATCCAATCCTCTCTCGGAGGCGATCTTGGCGCGCTCTACGTCCTCCTGGCTGGTGATTTCGGCCTCGCGCAACGCTTGAACGCGCGCGATTTCCAACTGCTCCAACACCTTTTTGCGCTCCAGCTTCTTGGCATCGATTTCCTGCTCGGCCAGAATGCGTTCGGCATCAACTGTTTTCTCTTTGACCACACGGGCCGCCTCAACCGCCTCATCAGCGGCAATTTGGGCGGCATCCAATGCCTTGTTACGGGCGATCTCAAGATCGCGGATTTTCTGATCCCGCGCGATTTTATCCGCAGTGGTTTCGGCTTCTTTCTCAATGCGTTGGCTTTCCACCAAGCGGCGTGAACTGATTTCAGCGGCCTCCACCGCCTCGTTCTTCTCGATCTCGCGCGACCTCACTTCGGCCTCTTTCTCGATCTCAGCCGCCCGCGTCCTGGCCTCTTCGGCAATCCGCGCCGCGTTGACGGTTTCCTGCGCCGTCAAGTTGGCGACATCAACCGCGCGATTTTTGGCGATCTCACGCTCCCGCATGTCCTGCTCATAGGCAATGCGTTCGGCGGCAACTTTCTTTTCCTTGGCAATACGACCGGCCTCGATGGCTTCGGCTTTGGCCGTTTCAGCCTTGGCTAACGCGCGGGTGCGTGCAACATCGCGTTCTTCTGTTTTCTCCTGCGCGTCGATGCGTTGAACCGCCAAAGCACGTTCCTGTGCAATCCGGGATTTCTCCACCTCTTCTCGCGCAGCAATCTCGGCTTCTTCCACGGCGCGATTGCGCGCGATTTCCAACCCGCGAATACGCTCTTCTTGCGCAATGCGTTCCTTCGACGTTTCTTCATGCGCGGCAATCTCGGCACGATCCAGCGTTTTACGTTGCTCAATCTCCAAAGCCCGTGTCGTTTGCTGGGATGCGATCCGTTCAGCGGCCAGCGCTTTTTCTCTGGCAATCCGGGCAGCTTCTGTCGCTTGCTGCGATGCAATCTCGGCCTCTTCAAGCACCTTCTGGCGCTCGATCTCCAACTGACGCGTTTCCTTATCTGAACTGATCCGCTCGCGGCTGATGGTCTGCTCCTGTGCGATGCGCAACCTTTCCGAGGCTTCGCGTGACGCAATCTCGGCCTCCTCAATGGAGAGGTTCCGCGCAATCTCCGTTTCGCGGGTGGAACGCTCCAATTCGATCCGGGCCTGCGTCACTGCACGTTCCTGAGCAATACGCGCCTTTTCAATCACTTCCTTGGCGGAAATGTCGGCTTCATCAACGATGCGCTGGCGCTCGATTTCTTTGCTCTGGGTTTCCTGATCTCTGGCGATCCGCGCCTCGGTCAGGGTTTTCTCTTGTGAAATACGCGCCTTTTCTATCGTTTCCTTGGCGGCGATATCAGCAGCTTGCGTGTCTTTTTCCGATTTGATCCGCGTCTCAGTCAGGACGCGTTCTTGCGATATTCGCGCCTTTTCCACGGTTTCGCGGGTTGCGATTTCGGCCTCATCGATCACTTGCTGGCGCGCAATCTCCTGCTGGCGGATCTTGCGCTCTGAAGCAATGCGGGCTTCGGCGATCTGTTCATCATTGGAGATGCGCGAGGTTTCAATGGCCTCTTTGGACAAAAGCGACGCCTGTTCCGCCTCCTTCTCCCTCTCCGCCCGCTCGCGCGTCAGTTCCGCGCGTTGTTGGGCACGTTGGAATTCGATGTCGCGTTCCTGATCCAGTCGCGCGGATTCGGACTCTCGTTCAATATCCAGTGACTTGCGTTCTGCTTCCAGATTGCGTTCGCGGATTTTGATCATCGTGTCCTGCTCGATGTCATTGCGCAGTTTGCGGCGCTCTTCCACGGCAGCAATCACCGATGTCAGGCCCTCGGCATCAAACCGATTGGAAGGATTAAAGTACTCAATATCCGTCTGATCGATGTCCAAAACAGCAACGCTTTCAAGTTCCAGACCGTTGGCGTTCAACCCCTCCTGAGCGACCTCAATCACACGGTTGAGGTAATCGTTGCGCTGCATATGCAGCTCTTCCATCGTCATTTCGGCCGCCACTGTGCGCAGCGCCGAAATGAACCGACCCGACAGCAGTTGATGGATACGTTCCGGCTCCAGCGTGCGGCGCCCCAGCGTCGAGGCGGCCAATGCAACAGAGGCCTTTTCCTGTTTGACCCGCACGTAGAAAGACGCATCCACGTCCACCCGCATGCGATCCTTAGTGATCAGCGCGTTTTCCCGCTGGCGCACCAGGTTCATATCAAGCGAGTTCATATTGACCGGCGTGATGTCGTGAATGATCGGCCAGACGAATGCGCCGCCATTGATCACGACCTTCTCGCCCAGGAAACCCGTGCGCACAAACGCGACTTCCTTGGTTGAGCGGCGATAGAGCCAGTTCATCACCCAATAGAGGATGAAAACGACGATTACCGCCATGATCAGCCATAAAATCAGCTGTCCAATCAGTTCTCCGGTCATGGTGTTTCCTCCTTCGGCTTAGCGGCCGATTTCCTTGAATCTCTTGGTTTGTGCGGTCAGCGCGACCTCGGTCGGCAAGCGTTCCATTGAGGATGCGCCGTAAAATCCGTGGCAGTATTTTGTATTTTTCAAAACGAATTCCGCGTCTTCGGGCATAGCAACAGGGCCCCCGTGCACCAACACGATGGCGTTCGGGTTCACGTCCAGCGCCGCCTTGGCCCATGCATCCGTCAGCGCCGGTGCCTGTTCCAGCGTGCAGCCGGTTTCCGCGCCAATTGATCCACCCGTTGTCAGGCCAAGATGCACCACGATGATGTCGGCTCCGGCTTCGGCCATGGCCTTTGCATCCGCTTCGCTGAACACGTAAGGCGTGGTCAGCAGGCCCTTTTTATGGGCGGCGGCGATCATGTCGACTTCGAGTTGATAGGACATGCCCGTTTCTTCGAGGTTGGCACGGAAATTACCGTCGATCAGGCCTACAGTCGGAAAGTTCTGAACGCCGGAAAAGCCGGCATCCGCCACCTGATCCAGAAACTTATCCATCAAGCGAAATGGATCTGAAGCACAGACCCCAGCGAGAACGGGTGTGTGTTTGACCACCGGCAGCACTTCACCGGCCATTTCCATGACCACGCCGTTTGCATCCCCATACGGCATGAGCCCGGCAAGCGATCCACGCCCTGCCATACGGTAACGTCCGGAGTTATAGATCACGATCAGATCAATGCCGCCCGCCTCTTCGCATTTCGCCGACAGCCCCGTGCCAGCACCACCGCCAATGATGGGTTCGCCGGCATCACGCATGGCTCGGAAATTCTGCATTAAAGTGTCGCGGTCGATCATGGATCAGGCTCCTTTCGCCAGGCGAGGTTGCGTGTGAAGCGACCGGAAAGTCTTGATCACAAGCGCTGAAAATTCAGGGTCATTGATGTTGTGAGGCGTGCGGATCAATTGCCGGTTTGCCGTTGTGCGTACGGTCTGTTCGAGTGTCTCAAACAGGGCTCTATTCGCATCCGGATCCCAAAACGGTTGGTCTGGCGCATCCAGTGCTGACACGCCGCCCTCGGGTAGGAAAAACCGCACCACACCGTTCATATTGTTGATTTTTTCACCGATGAACCGCCCCATTGCGACGTTTTCGTCCACAGTCGTCCGCATCAGCGTAATCTGCGGATTGTGTTCGTAGAACAATCGCCCTTGAAATTTGGCAGGCACGGTTTCGGGCGCATTAAAGTTCACCATGTCGAGCGCACCGCAAGACCCGATGAAAGGCAAACTACTTTGTGCAGCGGCATCGAAACGAGTCTCATTGGCCGCAAAAACACCGCCCGCGACCATGTCGCAAACCTCGGTTGTGGTCAGATCAAGCGCCCCTGCGAGCATGCCCGAGGACAGCAGTTTTTCCATCGACCGTCCGCCTGTCCCGGTCGCATGGAACACAAGGCAATCGTAGTCGCTTTCCAGATCCGACACGATTTGCTGCACACAAAGCGTGGTCACGCCGAACATGGTGATCCCGATCGCGGGTTTGTCTGTTTGCGCGGCGCGCGTCTGTTGGCGGGCTTTGGTCATGCCAGCGATGGCATGCGCCGCATTCCCAAGCACCTCGCGGGTGATCGAATTGAGCCCCTGCACATCCGCCACAGAATGCATCAGCGTAATGTCTGAAGGCCCCACGTATTGTTCGGTATTGCCGCTGGCGACGGTCGATACGATCAGTTTCGGGACCCCGACGGGTGGCACGCGGAACCCAGGGGCCACAAGCGCTGTACCGCCAGACCCGCCTGCCCCGATCAGCCCGGCAACATCGTGCCGTCCCGTCATCCAACGTTCAAATGCCACCGTCATGCCCGCCACGGCCGTGCCACGATCACCCGTGAAGACGGCCGCGGAACCGCGCGGGTGAAAACCCGCGATTGCATGGGGCGGTACCTCTGCGCCCGACGGTTTGCCAGAGGTGGACAGATCGACAAGCGCGACCTTCACACCCTGGCCTATGATGATGTCACGCATAAAGCGCAACTCGTCTCCCTTGGTATCAAGCGTGCCGCAGACATAGACCGTGCCGCTTTTTGCAGCATCCACACGCACCGGTGCAGCCTGTTGAACACTGGCAACCTGCGTCACCGTGCGGGCAGAAGTTTCAATGACATGCACCGGCACCGGCGGGGTCCAACGTGTCGGCACCTTGGGATTGGAAAGATACAGCTTCACCGGGCCTTTGTGGTGTTTTTCTTCCGTGGCAGGCGTTGCCGTCTGACCCGGTTCAGGCGTTTCATCATGCGCGTGGCGTCCAACGCCCAGAAGCGCCTGTTGCAAATCGCGGTCGGCGGCCAAGACACCTGCGTCCATGCTCCGGTTGATCTTGCCATTGACCATGATTGCGACCTGCTCAGCGACGGCACACGCCACGCCGATGTTTTGTTCGATCACCAGAACGTCGATGTCGCCTTCTTGACCAAGTCGGATCAACATTTCCTGTACTTGCGTGACAATCACCGGGGCGAGGCCTTCGGTCGGCTCGTCCATCACCAGCAGTTTCGGATTCAGCAACAGCGCGCGTCCAATGGCCAGCATTTGCTGTTCACCGCCCGACAATTGGCCACCGCCATTTGATTTACGTTCAGCGAGGCGCGGAAAAACCGAATAAATCCGCTCAGGTGTCCAACTGCCACCCTTGATTGCCACCAGCCGCAGGTGTTCATCAACCGTCAAAGATTTCCAGAGCCGCCGCCCCTGCGGGACATAGCCAATGCCCAGACGGGCGATTTCTGCGGGCCCAAGACCGGCCAGTGATTGACCATTGAAGCTGATTGAACCGGCGGCGGTTGGTTCCAACCCCATGATCGCCTTGCACATGGTGGTTTTGCCCATGCCGTTACGCCCGACCACGGATAAAACGCCATGCTCCAGCGTCAGGTTCACCCCTTGCAGCGCGTGGGACTGGCCGTAATAGACGTTGAGGTCTTTGATTTCCAAAGTTGGGCTACTCATCTTCGCCGCCCCCCAGATAAAGCGCCTGCACTTCTGGATCCTCTTCGATCTCGGCGGGTTTGCCCTCTTTGAAAATGCGCCCGTTGTGCATCATCGTCACCATGTCAGAGACGCGCAGCGCCACATCCATGTCGTGCTCAATGATGATGTAGCCGACATGGGCGGGCAGCCCGGTCAGGATTTCAATCAATTCCGTCCGCTCCGTTGGGCTTAGCCCGGCCGCAGGTTCATCAAACAGGATAAAGCGCGGCGCACCGGATAACGCCATCGCGATCTCGAGTTGGCGCTGTTGGCCATAGCTCAAGGTGCTGACCATCGAGTCCTGGACATCGTCCAGATGCACCATATGCACCAGATCCCGCGCGGTCGCCATCAGCGCGTCATCATAGCGAGGCCGTATCAGGGAAAACCGCCCGCGCGAAACGCCCCGGCAGGCCAGATAGACATTGTCGATCACGCTGAGACCGTGGAACAGCAACGAAATCTGATACGTACGGCGCAACCCCCGCCGAATCCGTTCCTGTGCAGGAAAAGCAGAGACGTCCTCGCCAAAAAACCGGATGGCCCCGGTTGAGGGCGGGAAATCCCCGGTGATGCAATTGAACAGGGTCGTTTTTCCGGCCCCGTTTGATCCAAGTACCGCGTGCCTTTCACCTGGGTGTACGGTCATGTTGATATCAGCGAGCGCCACCAATGCGCCAAATTTCTTGGACACATTGCGCAATTCGAGTGCGAATTCGGTACCGGTCGATTTCATCCGGTCAGAGACATTTGGTACGGCAGCACTCATGGCGATGTACCAGTATCGCGCCCTGTCAGCGGGTCTTTTTGCCGGCTGTCTTTCAGGCGCTTCCACAGGCCCAGAAGGCCATCCGTTGAAAACAGCACGATGATCAGAAAGCCTAGGCCGATCAAAAGCTGGAATCGTTCACCGGACAAACCAAGCGCGATCAGCACATCAATGGCAAAGGTCTTGAGCAGAACATAGATAAAGGCCCCAAGAAACGCGCCGATGGGGTGCGACATCCCACCAATCACTGCGATCACAAGAATGTCTATGGCTGCTTGGATGCCCACCGTTCCGGGCGATATCTGTGCAGATTGCCAGGTCAGAAGGATGCCACCGACACCAGCAGGGATCGCCGCAAGAGCGTAGGCTGCGACCCGGTGCGCGGTTACATTGTATCCAAGCGCTGCCATCCGGCGCGGGTTATCGCGCACCCCTTGCAGGGCCAAACCAAACGGCGCGCGCGAGATATAGAGCACGGCGAGATAACTCAGGACCGCAAAGAACAGCGTCATGTAATAAAACGCCTTGGGTCCGCGCCAATTCACCCCAAGAAGCTCTGGCGGGAACACCCCGTTGAAGCCCTGAAACCCATTGAAGAGATCGTAATTTTGCCGCGTGAAATAGAAAAATGCCGCTGCGATCGCGAGGGTAATCATGATCGTATAAATGCCCTCAGTGCGCACGGCGAGCCAACCGATTGCGGTGGCAAACAGGACCGTCAAAAGCAACGCGAGCGGGATGGTCAGCCACCAGGGCATGCCCATCGAAATCCCAGTGATGGCGCTGTCCCCGAAAATCGCAACGAGGTATCCGGCAAAACCCGCAAACGTCATCTGCGCCAGACTGACCATGCCGCCGTACCCGCCCAGAAACATCAAGCTCAGCGCGATCATGCCTAGAATGAAGGTCCAGCCAAAAATCTGGTACATC
The DNA here is from genome assembly GCA_033344815.1 of Paracoccaceae bacterium. Lineage (NCBI taxonomy): Bacteria > Pseudomonadati > Pseudomonadota > Alphaproteobacteria > Rhodobacterales > Paracoccaceae > Paracoccaceae bacterium. The sequence goes on from JAWPMR010000001.1 coordinate 268,103, forward strand.
ACGAAATTCGACGCAAAACTGGGGATGATCAGTAGTAAGACACCGCCAATCCAATAGGGTGCCGGAATGCGTTCGACCCATGTGCGATGATCACTGTTCTGTGCCGTATGGTTGTCTGCAACGGCCATATCAGGATTTTCCCATCAGGCCTTGGGGGCGGAAAGCCAGCACGATCACCATGATCAGAAAGGTCAGCACCACAGCGTAGGTCGGGAAATAGACAGAGCCAAACTGTTCCGCCAGGCCGATCAGCAGCGCACCCAAAGCGGCACCCGGGATCGAGCCCATGCCCCCCACGATCACAACCACAAGCGAAGCCAGCAGAAAACGAATGTCCTCTCCCGGTGCGACGGATTGGAATGTGCCGCCGACAACACCCGCAATCCCTGCCAACCCGGCCCCAAAGGCAAAGACGGCAACAAACACCAGTTGGATACGTGATCCGGTGGCTGACAACATGTCACGATCATCAACGCCTGCACGGATCATCATGCCGATCCGGGTTTTGTTTAGCGCAAGCCACATGCCAACACCGACAACCACAGAGGCCACAAAAATCACGATGCGCACCATAGGGTATTTCATGTAAATCAGGTCACCCGAGGAGCGTTTTACGCCTGTCACGAAAAACGTTTCCATCGGGCCGGACAGCCACGCGGGCGGCGAAATATTGAAGAAATCCCCCCCAAACCCCCAAAGCATCAGATCAGCCATCACGATGGAAATACCAATGGTCACAAGAGTTTGGCGCAAATCATCGCCCTCCATACGGCGAAAGATCAGGATCTGCAGCAAGACGCCAAAGAACCCGACGACGACAAAGGCCACCGGGAACGCCAGAAGCCAATATCCGGTTGCATCCGCGACAAAAAAGCCAACGTAGCCACCCAACAAATAGAGCGAGCCATGCGCCAGATTAACATTCCGCATCAGCCCGAAGATCAGCGTGAAGCCGGAAGCCACGAGGAAATACAGCCCGCCCAAGGTGATGCCGTTAAAGAGCGCGTTGAGGAATACTTTTTTACGACCAATGACGTCGATCAACTCTGGCGGCCAGATCGCAAAAATCAGCCAAAGCAGAACGACCGATACAACAGCCAGCACGGCTGTCCACACCGGGTGGCTATTTGCGAAAGCTCTCACAAATATCCCCAAAGCACAGCGCTACCGCGTGCAGACAGGCTGCAATACACACAGGTCAATGATGTCCTCCCAACGCGCCGCTTTGAGTTGGCAAAATACGGCGTCTGTGATGTCAGCGTAGTGCGAGAACCGCTATCCCGGCATACCTGAAAGTCTTGTGGGTTGGCCCATCATCGCAAAAGTGGAGCCGCTCACATGCGCGACCCTGCGGTATTCGCTCGGGGCGATGCCCACATTGGACGAAAAGAAGCGTGTGAAGCTGGCCTGACTTGAAAAGCCCAGATCAAACGCAATATCCGTGACGGTCTTTTCGGTGGTCAGCAGATCGTCAATTGCCTGTTCAGAGCGCAGCGTGTTCATGTAAACGCTCGGCGTGACACCTAGCTGTTGTTTGAACAATTTGAAAAAATGCGGCCGCGACAGACCGACCGTGCGCGCCAGCTCTTCCATCTCGACATCTTCGGTCATGCGCTCCTGCATCACGCGCAGGGATTTGCGCACCCGAAAGTCGCTGAAACGATCACTGACATTGCACATCTGGGTGGCATTTGTGGTTTTCCACGACCAGTCAAAGCATTCGCGCGTCAGGCAATACAGCAGATTGTCGAATTGAGAATGCACCTCCTCTTCCAAAAGATGTGCGGTCAGACGCTTGATCAGATCCGAGATCGCCGGGGTAATTCGCAGCCGCGTCGATCCGAAATTCAACGCATATTCGGCAGAAACGCTGTTTTCCAGAAACCACATGGGTTTGATATAGAGCGTCAGGCAAATGGTTTCGCCGTTTTCGACCTGATTATAGCTGTGCGGCGCCCAAGGGCTCACCGCAGTGGCGAATTCCGGGTTGTTTGGATGCGCTTCATCAGAAACAGTCACCGTGTTCGGTGTCCCGTCTATGTAGAAGATCAGATGCCCCTCCCGGTGGGCATGCGTAATAATCGGCTTGTTGAGTTTATAGAGAGCGGCACGACCGAACTCCCCATGTGAAACTGCGATTGCATGGCTCATGATGTCCTCCCAAACATCAGATCGCGCCTCTTGCGCGGGCGCTTGTCTGGCCCACAGTGCCGCACGAGTCAGGGGCACCTGGCAAGTACGTCGGGCCAAAAATCATACTTTGGGTTACTTCAAGAGATGCTGGGTGTGATCAAAAACGGCTCTCAAGGCGCGGTATATGCGGTTTTTATGGTCGTAAAAAACTCACGGGCATGGCTGCCTTGTTCGCGGGGGCCATAACTTGAGGCTTTGCGTCCGCCAAAGGGGACGTGATAGTCCACACCCGCCGTTGGCAGGTTCACCATGACCATTCCGGCTTCTGCTTTACGCTTGAAATCACTGGCATATTTCAGGCTTGTCGTACAAATCCCCGCTGTAAGCCCAAAGTCACAATCATTGGCGACATGCAGCGCTTCATCATAGTCCCGCACGCGGATCACAGAAGCCACGGGGCCGAAAACTTCCTCCTTGTTGATGCGCATGTCCGGGACTGTTTCCGTAATTAACGCTGGCTCAAGAAAGAATCCGTCAGTCTCACGCGAAACGCGCGCGCCACCCCCTCTAAGCGAACCACCCTGACGGCATGCAACTTCAATATACTCCAGATCCTGCTCTAACTGAGTCGCGTCAACCACTGGACCGATCTGCGTATCGGCATTCAATGCATGGCCCACTTTGAGGTCTCGCATCCGCTCGCTCAGCGCATCAACAAAGCGTCCATGAATGCCCTCGGTTACAATCAATCGCGATGACGCGGTGCACCGCTGGCCCGTTGAGAAGAACGTACCGTTCAGTGCCGCGTCTACTGCCACATCAAGATCCGCGTCATCCAAGACAACAAGCGGGTTTTTACCCCCCATCTCAAGCTGCATTTTGCGCATATGGGTTACGCAAGCCTGCGCCACCCGCGCGCCTGTGGCCTGCGACCCAGTAAAAGTGATCGCATCAATGCCCGGATCATCCAACATGGTTTGACCCACCACGGAGCCAAGACCCATCAAGAGGTTGAGCACCCCATCTGGCAGTCCAGCGCGGTGCAGAATATCGGTAATTTCCCATGCGGTTGCAGGCACCAGTTCTGCAGGTTTGAACACTATAGTATTTCCGAAACACAGCGCGGGTGCGATTTTCCACGCGGGGATTGCCGCAGGAAAATTCCACGGTGCAATGACCCCGATGACACCGACCGGCTCGCGGGTGATCTCAATCCCAATGCCCGGGCGCACGGAGGGAACGACCTCTCCCATCAACCGCAACGCTTCACCCGCAAAGAAGTGGAAAATCTGGCCTGCACGCGTGATTTCAGCGATACCTTCGGACAGGATTTTGCCTTCTTCACGGCTCAACAGCGCACCGAGCTCTGTTTTTCGGGCGAGAATTTCATCACCGGCGATTTTCAAGATATCATGGCGTTGCAGTGGCGTGGAAAAGGACCACGCGTCAAATGCCGCTCGCGCTGCGCGCACCGCAGCCTGTGTTTCGGCCACCCCAGCCTGAGCGTATTCATCAATCACATCTGAAATGTCGGAGGGGTTTATGTTTTTTGTACTGCTGGAGGTCACTACCCGGCTTCCCCCGATGAAAAGCGGCTTCAAAATACAGCCTCCATGATTTCCATGACGTCGCCACCGCCCGAGCGCGCGGGGAGCGTAAGCCGATCCGAGAGGTTGCTGGCAACCCTTACCATATCACTGCGGACCACGCCCAGTTCGGACAGAGATTGCGGCATCTGAATGCCCATGAGCAGTTTTGCCAGGCCTTCCGGCAAATGCGTTTCTTCCTCAAAGTTCAGCATTTTCCGTGCCAGGTCGCGCTTGTCTTCCGTCGCGTCCTGAGAACGCAACACGCCCGGCAACAGCAAACCAGCAGCAAGATGCGCGTTCAGGTCACCATTGTGGATCGCCTTCAGAGCCTCGCCAATGACCTGCGCGGGTCCGACGCCCTTTTGCTGGCACAACATCGCGTTGAACGCGGCTGCCATCAATTCGCGGCGCACCTCAAGGGTTTCATTCCTCAGATGCGGCAACATCTGCGCGACCCTGTGCAAACCATCCAACGCCATTCCGTCAGCGGGTGGATTGAACGCCGTCGACAGGTAAGCCTCAAGGCATTGCACCAGAGTGGTGACCGCAGCACGCGCACTCACCGCCGGGTCCGCGCCAAGTGTCACAGTTGGATCACAGATCAGTATCGTCGGCAGTCCCATGCGAATGGATAAATCAGACGGGAGCTCTCCGGGTTCACACCCTTTGCGGCAGGGTCCCGGCAACCCATCAACGCCAGGTATCGCAAAGAGATCAATGCGAGCTTTGGACGGATGATCCTGCTGCAGAACCTGACGGCATTTTCTGGCGTATTCGATCGCTCGCGCCGATCCATAAGCGATCAGGACATTGGGCTGCTTGTAACTGGCAAGGGCCCGAACCTCCGATGCGGCATCCGACTTACGGGTATGCGCCGGGATCGCATAGTGCACCGGCTTGTATCCCCTCGGAAAACTGGAAAACAACCGCTCGCTGAATTCGCTCCCCGTCTCGGCCACATCGCTGATGACCAAGGGCGCATCAAAATGGTGAGTTTCCAATTCTGACCGGAGGGCCTCTTCAAGGACTCCATCGGCAAAATGGGCGCGCACAGGATATGTTATCAGCGTCATGATCAAGCACCGCTGGCAGGGAAGGTCAAATTTGAAAAAAGACAGTCAGGCGACGTAAAACGCCGCCCGACCATCAGGGAGAAACCATCAGTAGGATGATTTACACACCGGAACTTCACGTCCCGGCAGACCGATGGCATCAAAGGACTCTTTGCTCAGACCAAGGGTCTGGGTCACGCCTTCTTTCATCGACACCAGTTTGGTGGCCAATGTGCCGTCATCCTGCTCAAACACTTCCGTCACAAAGTTGGTACCGACAGCTTGCCGGTTGCCATCCAAAGTGATCTTGCCGTTTGGCGCATCAAGTTCGAGACCTGTGAGGCAAGCCCGGAACGCCGCGTGGCCGTCACTCAGATCCCCGCCAACTTCGCCAACACATGTGTGCATCGCTGTTGTGGCGTTGTAATACCCCGTGGCCAAAAGCGAGGGGCTTGGGAACCGCTGATCGGGTTCAAACGTGTCTTGATACTTCTTGACATAGGCCTGCCATGCGGCGTCGTCCCATGTGTCTGCCTGCGGACCGGATGAGGGTACACCAATCAAAGCGTCCTTGGCAGACCCTTTTGAGTTCAACACGGTGCCGTCGACCATGATTGAGCCACCGATCAGGTTCGCGTCCCCACCTGCCTGTTGGTACTGGTTCAGGAAGTTGACCGCATCACCGCCGCCAAGACCGAGATAGATGGCATCCACGTCATCTGGCAAAGCCGCGATGATCGAGCCGAAATCTTTGGTGCCAAGCGGTACCCAAAGACGATCCGTGATTTCACCACCGGCGGCGCAGAACTCCGTCGCAAACCCGAAGACCTGCGTGTAAATGAAGGAATAGTCTTCTCCAACGGTGGCTACTGTTTCATAGCCTTTTTCGTTGAAAACGTAGTCCCCCAGACCGGCAGACCACTGTGAGCCGTCCGTGTTGAACCGGAAGAAATTGTCCGAGGGCGTTACATAAGTGGTTTCCATCGCGCCCGAGATGCCGTTGATAAAGGTCACTTGCGGCTGTGTTTTCGAATAATCCCGGATCGCGATCCCCTCGCTTCCCGAGAGCGGCCCGAGAACAATATCAACACCGTCTTGTTCGACCAGTTTGCGCGCGCCACGCACCGCAGAGTCCGGCGTTGTATCAGTTGAGGTGATGATCAACTCGATTTCGCGCCCCCCGGCTTCATTGCCAAGCGTCGCCAGCGCTGTACGCAAACCGCGAATACCATCTTCGCCAAGGGCCGTGTAAGTCCCTTCAAGCGTTGCCAGAACGCCAACTTTCAGCGGTGCATTATGGCCGTCTGCGTAGGACGCACCGGCGGTCACAGCCATTATTGCGCCCACGGACAAGCTGTTTAAGAACGTCTTTTTCATTGAATCCTCCCTAAGATGAATCCGCTACGCGGCACGCGCAGCAATTCTGAGAACAGCGTCGCAGGCAAATTGACTTATACTGATCTCGCAGAGTGCGGCCGCATATCAATGGGTCTTATTTTTCCAATTTTCGCGTTAGCGCATAGTGCAACACTGCAAAGGTTCTTAGGCGATAAGGGCCTCCCCTGCCAGACGCAACAGATCAGCGCATCACCTGTAACACCCGCATTCAGCTTGTTGGGCTCGGCGTCGCCGCGTTGCTTTTGCTTGCGCATCACGTTGTTGAATTTGCAGCGCGACCGTAACTCCTCACCAGATACCAGCAGATATAGGGGAGCAGCTTCAGCAATGATCTGAGAAAAACTGAACGCATCTCTTAAGGCCATGGAAAAAATGACGCGAGGGGTTGTATGGAATTGACGGATGATGTCCGGTAATTCAATCGGCCTACGCTCGAGAGGTTTGGATGGACGTGAATTCGCATAAAACAGTGTCGGACCGAGATGTGACCGCCGTCGCAGAGTGGGTGGCGGACATCTTGAGAGACCGTATTGTAAAGGGCGTGCTGCCGTCTGGCGCCCGCATCGTGGAACGCAAACTGTCGTCTGAATTGAACGTGTCGCGCACGCCGATACGCGAGGCATTGAAACTGCTGCGCGCCGATAATCTGATCGAGATTTCTCGTCATAAGGGAGCACAGGTGACTGAATACGCCCCGCAGCAGGCGCTTGATATGTTTGACGTCATTGCGTCCTTGGAGAGCCTCGCCGCTGAAAGGTTGGCAAATGTCATCAGCCCTGAGGATTTGCACACATTGGAATCGCTGCATGCACAGATGCTGGCGCACTATGACAAATCAGAGGCAGAGGCCTATTTCGACGTGAATTCTGCCATACACGACGCGATCCTGTCGATGTGTGGAAATCCTGTTCTACAGGAGACTCACGTCAAACTGATGGCGCGCGCACGCCGCGGCCGGTTCATGGCAATCATGGATCCTGATCGGCTGAATGAGGCTGTCAGCGAGCATGAAAAACTGATGGTCGCCCTGCGTCGCCGGGATTCGGAAGCGGCGCGGCAGGTATGGCGCAGTCACTTGCTGAATACCGGCCGCACCGTCGCAACGGTCTTGAGCGCTGAAACCTAACCTGCGGCGCGCGCCCAAAGACCGCTGGCCATATCTTGCGCCGCCCGGATCACCTCAGCCTTGTCCACCCGGGTAGGGTAACGATCCCGAACCCGTCGATAACCGGTCGCAGGTTGGGTGCTAGCGGGTCAAGCAATACGAGATCAGCCAGCACGCCCGATGCGAACGTTCCGGTGCAGTCGTGTCCGCGCAGCGCATGTGCCGCATCTGCGGTTCCCCAGTCGAATGAGGTCTTTGCATCCAGTACAAAATCCATCTTTGCCAATCGGCGCATAGTTGATCATCGCGCGCGCCCGCCCCACCCGCCGGACGTCCGTCTCATCAATAAAAATGCAATGCGCCGTGACCAGATCAGACATCAGCAAGCCGACGTCATCCAGAAACTCTGCAGGCGTCATTCCTTCGCGCGCCTTGACCTGTGCAACTTCCATTGCTGATTGCGCCAGATGGGTATGCGCTTGCTCACCCCTCTGTGATGCGAGATCAGACATCATCTTCAACAGATTACGCGAACAGGTGTCAGGTGCATGGAGCGCTAGAATGGTACTGATCCGCATGTTGTCGGATCTGTCCCAGACCTCGATCAGATCTAGCTCTGTCCGCAGTGTAACACCCCCAGTTAGGGATCATGTTCAAACGTGCCTGAAGCAAGCGCCGCTGTATCGACATCCATTACCCGCCCGCCAATCATTGCCCGGACGCCCAGAGCATCCGCTGCCCGGGCCAAGGCATCAGGCATGCGGTAGTGGTCCACAAACGTCGTTGCCCCGGCGCAAAGCATTTCCATTACCCCAAGTCCGGCCAGTATCTTCGTTTCTTCCTCGCAAAGCGAATGGCCCTGCGGCACTCCGGGCGTGTAAGCTGGCGCAAAGCCAAGGCCCTCCATCATGCCGCGCACACTCATCAACGACGAATAGTTGGGCGTGGTGATCAGCCCCGGCAAACAAAGTGCCCCTTTCTCATCTACAATGGTGTCACCGGGGCCGCGCAGGCTGGCCTATTTTAGCGATAATCCCCTCACAAATGCGCAGAGTGCTTTGAGGAACGAATCCCTGGACCGGACACAGCAGGGATACATTTGCCAAATGGCATGCCATTCCAGTTTCCAAAACGCTTACTCCTTGTGCAAACCACCTCGGCGCTGCAATTTTTCGCACCATTTTTCTGCGTGGAGGTCAAATGCAGGTGTTTCCTTCGCGATGCATTCCCTGAACGAGGCACCCTGTCAAATGGAATGCCATTTAAGTTCGACGCCAGTTCGAACCTCATTTGACGGAGAAAGACAGTTTATGACACATCGAACCCTTGCCGGATTGACGCGCCGTCGCCTTTTGAAAACATCAACTCTTGCGGCCATCGGAACGCTGGCAGCGCCTGCCCTCTTGCGCGCCCAAAGCAGCGAATTGGTTATCGGATGTGCCGGGTCTCATACGGCCTGGATGGAATCCATCGTGATACCGCACATGAAAGAAGCCATCGGCGCGGACATCTTGTTTGAAGGCACCAAATCCTCGGTGAACCTCGAAAAGATGTCCTCCAACAAGGATGCGCCCTATTTGTCGGTGGTGCAAATGGATGACCCTGTAATGATTCAGGCTGTCGAGGCGGATCTTCTGAGCCCGATTACCCCCGACGCGGTCCCCAATATGACGGACCTTCGGGCCGATGCGACGCATATGGAAGGCATGTGGTGCAACTACGTGCAGCCTTGGGCCGGGATTGCCTACAATACCGACAAAGCCGAGGGCGTCCCTTCCTGGACGGCACTTTGGGATCCTGCAAATTCGGGTCAGGTGATCATTCCCTCGCTGCAGAACACTGAGGGTATGTGGACATTGATGTCTGCTGCAATGCTGAGCTCCGGCAAGCCTTTCTCGGAAGCGCAATACGAAACGGATGCCGCATTCGCCAAGCTCGAAGAGCTGAAACCCAACCTGCTGACGGTCTACACGACGATGAGCCAGGCCTTTAACCTGTTGGAACAAGGTGAAATCTCGATGCTCTCGGGTAATTTCTCCTCCTATACCCTGCCCCGCAAAGCCGAAGGCGTCCCCGTTGACCTTGCAGCCCCTGCCGAAGGTATTTTCGCAATGCCATCTGGTATTTGTCTGGTCAAAGGCGGTCCGAACCCGGAACTCGCACAGGCCTATGTCAACGAAATGCTGGGACCGGTGATGCAGGCCGCCATCGCGGATTTTGCCTCCTCCGTACCTGCCAATACGACTGTTACTGCGGGGGCCGTGGTGCCGGAAGGTGTCCCGATCTATGCGCCTGACTGGTCATTTGTAGCGGCCAACCGAGCGGCCTGGATTGATCGGTTCGACAAGCTGATGGCGCTCTGAACGCAATGGCCACCAAGGCGACGGACCAGACCTTGAACGCACGGCATTACCTTGACGTTGTGGGCGTCGCCAAATCGTTCAAGGGCACCGTGGTAATGGATCAAATGGATTTCGCGGTCAACAAAGGCGAACTGGTTTCTCTGCTGGGGCCTTCCGGGTGCGGAAAAACGACGCTTTTGCGGATCATTGCGGGACTGTTAGCTGCCGATACCGGTGATATTGTTTTGGACGGGCGAAACATAACCCGACAGCCGACCCATCGCCGGAATATCTCAGTTGTTTTTCAGAATTACGCCTTGTTTCCGCATCTGACAGTGGCTGAAAACGTTGCTTTCGGGCTGCGGGCACGCGGGATGGCAAAGGCGGACGTGGGCGCGCCGGTTGAAGAAGCGCTTGCGCTTGTCCGGATGGAAGGGTTTGCTGACCGCCCGGTATCAGCGCTTTCTGGAGGCCAACAACAGCGCATCGCCGTTGCACGCGCGCTGGTGGTCTCGCCGGATCTGTTGCTGTTGGATGAGCCGTTTTCCGCGCTTGACCGCAAACTGCGCGAGACGATGCAGATCGAGCTGAAATCCCTGTTACGGGACCGTGGCATAACAGCGGTTTTTGTTACCCACGATCAAGAAGAAGCAATGGGCGTTTCGGATCGGATTGCGGTAATGAATGCAGGCAAAATTGAACAATTTGCAGATCCATCGACACTTTATGCGGCACCCTCCTCTCTCTTTGTAATGGACTTTGTCGGCCTCTCGACACGCCTTGCCGGGCAGGTCACGGCACAAGAAAACGGGCTTGCAACGATAAAGACACGCACCGGGCAGATCCGGGCACGCACCGATTTTGATATTGGCGCAAATGTATGGGTCGGCGTGCGCCCTGAACTTATCACACCCACTGTAACGACGGATATGAACGCGATAAATGTGCAGTTGAGCGATGTCATTTCGCTGGGGTCAAAGACCGTGCTGCATGGCGCGGCGACCTCCGAGGACAGGCTTTTGTGCGAACTGCCCGGTATACGGACCGGTTTTGCGCGCGGCGAAACCGTTCGACTTGGCTGGCCTGTCTCAGACACGCTTGTGCATGCGGTGCCTGGGTGATCGCGCGCACCAACCGTATCGCGCTGCTTGCAGTACCTGGTCTTGCATTTCTGGCGGTCATCTACGCCTTGCCTCTGCTTTTGCTCCTGATCAAAAGCCTCCGGGGCGTGGAGGGCATGACTATTGTCACCTATGTCGAATTCTTCGCCGACAGCTACAACATGACGGTGCTGTGGCGGACGCTGCGCATTGCAACCCTGACGACGCTGCTTGCGCTCATCATTGCCTATCCAACCGCCTTCGCGATGGCCCGGGCCAAAGGCATCTGGCTCACGATGTTTCTGGTGGCTCTGGTCCTGCCCATGTCGCTCGGCGTCATCGTCAAGGCCTTCGCCTGGTCTATCCTGTTTCGCTCTAACGGCTTTCTGAACACCACATTACAAACGCTTGGAATCACTGAAGAACCTGTCCGAATGCTTTTCACGGAAACGGCATTGATCATCGGCGCGGCAAACGTGTTTCTGCCATTCATGGTTTTGCCGATTTATTCGGTTGTGCGCCAGTTAAATGCCTCGCTCCCAGAGGCCGCATCCTCCCTTGGTGCATCACCTTGGTTCCGTTTCACAAGGGTCACGCTGCCGCTCTCTTTGCCGGGCGTGGTAGCGGGGTCAGCCTTTACTTTTTCGCTGGCCATTTCAATGTACGTCATCCCTTCACTCATTGTCGGCGAACGGCAGCAAACCCTGTCGATGTTGATCGCGCGATCCTTCCTGTATCTGCGTAATGAACCGCTTGGATCCACAATTTCAGCCATTTTGCTGGCAATCGCAATCTTCGTCGTTCTCTTTTCAAGCTGGCTTGTGGGCCGTCTGGGGGCGCGGCGATGACCCAGACCGACCGCATCACCATATGCATTGCCTGGATCATAGGCTTTGCCTGCGTCATCTTTCTGATGCTGCCGATTGTGATTACGGTCCTCACGTCGTTTACTTCCTCTGCGGTCTATACATTGCCGCCGCCGGAATGGTCGCTGCGCTGGTATCAATCGCTGGAGCGGCGCAGCGGTTTGTGGGAGTCGGTGCAACTGTCCCTGAACCTTGCATTGGTCTCTACAGCTGTTTCAATCATCCTGGGCACCCTGGCCGCCATCGCCGTGACGCGGGGCGAGTTTCGCGGCAAAGAGGCCATCGCCACGTTTACGGTCTCCCCTCTGATGATGCCCGGGCTCGTTCTGGGGGTCGCCCTCCTGCAGTTTTTTCGTGAAATCGGATTGCGGGATGCTTACTGGTCGCTGCTTTTGGGTCATATCGTCATCACATTGCCATTTGTGATGCGCACTCTTCTGGCATCAATGAGTGCCTTTGATTTCGCACTGATTGATGCAGCGCGCACATTGGGAATGAGCTATCCCCGCGCGATTTTCAGCGTCTTGATCCCCAATCTTGCGCCTGCTTATCTGACCGGCGGGCTCTTTGCGTTTTTGGCCTCAATGGACAACTACCCGATCTCGATCTTTCTGACGGATGCGCGCAACAAGACGCTTCCGATAAAGATGCTGCAATACCTCGAAGAACAACCCGATCCGTCGCTGGCCGCAATTTCCACGGGCCTGATCCTGTTGGCGATTGTGGTACTGGTTGTGGCATCGCGCACTGTCGGGTTGAACCGAATGGTGGATACATGACGGATCAGCGCGATTTCAAAGAGTACTTCAGGGCGGCCCCTGCGCCGAACTGGCCAAATGGGGCGCGACTGGCTGTGTCCTGCGTGCCGAAAGTTGAAAACGGCGCTGTGCTTTCAATCGCAGATGACACCCTGCGCAATGAGAGCAACTATGAGATCCGCGAAGAGGTTTTCGACCACCCCGATCCCTACATGGAAACACATTTTACCCATGGTACCCATCAGGGCTATGGCCGCATCGCAAAAGCCTTTGATCGGTTTGGCGGAACCGCGACTTTCTCGACCTGTGGACACGCTGCTGAGGGGTCGCCTTGGCTGTTGCAGGACGCTGTTGCGCGCGGCCATGTAATGTCCTGTCATAGAGGGCGATGGGAGCGTCAGGCTGAAATGCCGATTGCCGAAGAACAGGCGATGATCGCAAAAACCCACACAGCCATTGCAAGAACCTTTGGCGTGACCCCTGTGGGCTGGCACACGCGTTCGGTGCCGTCCATGAATACCCGCGACTTGCTCTGTGCACACGGCGGTTTCGACTATGACAGCGATGTTTATGACGATGATACCCCGCGGATTCATAACCGGCAGCACGCCATTTTACCCGATGCGTTTGACACCAATGACATGCAGTTTTCGCCTGGCGGCGGGTTTGTTCAGTCGTATGACTTTTCCGACTACGGCATTGGCGCTTTTGAACGGCTTTACGCAGAGGGGTCTGAGACCGCGCGGATGATGTTCACCGGGTTGCACCTGAGATTGATCGGGCGGCCGGTTCAGATTGCCGGGCTGGAAAGTGTCCGCGAGCACATTAGCGCCAAACCTAAGATCTGGAGTGCTCAAATACGCCAGATCCCAGCGTATTGGAGGGCCGCTTCCTCATGAAAATGACGGTCCGAAAACCGACTTTGTCTGATCCGGGCGCCGTTGTGTCTGAAAGGAAAATACCGTGAAAATTCTGCTGCTCAATCCAAACATGACGCAGTCCATGACCGATAACATGGCCGCAATTGCCCGGGCAACGGTCGGAGATTTGGCGCAGATACATCCTGTTACCGCAACGCGCGGCTTTCCTTACATCGCCAGCCGCGCAGAGGCTCAGATCGCCGGGAATATCGTGTTGGAAATGATCGCAGAACATTCAGGCGATGTGGATGCGGTCATCATCGCAGCTTTTGGTGATCCGGGTTTGTCCGGGGCCCGCGATCTTTTTGACATGCCGATTGTCGGCATGGCAGAGGCTGCGATCATGACTGCGGGTTTGCTCGGCGAGACTTTTGCTGTGGTCACCTTCTCACCATTGATGAACCGGTGGTATGCCGATTGCGTGGCGCAAACCGGTCTGGCTTCAAGATTTCGCGGTGTGCACACTCCTGCGCTCAAATCTGTCGACATTGCGGCACTTCAAACTGACATGCGCGACGATCTGATTGATCTGGCAACCAACGCAACAGTGCATGACGGCGCAGACGTGATCATACTCGGTGGCGCGCCACTGGCCGGCATGGCGCCTGAAATCGCGCCAAACGTCCCGGCTCTTGTGATTGATCCGATTGCCGCTGCTACGCTGCAGGCGCTTGCTCTCGCGCGGCTCACCAAACAGGCTGGTTTCGCGCATCGCGCTTGCAAGCCGGATGCCAAGACCTCAGCCGGACTGCCGCACTCGCTCGCGACTGCACTCAATCCGCAGCGCGCATCATGACACATGATCTCATCACGCGCGCCGCGCGCGTCGACACCGGATCGCCGGAAGAGGTCTGCGATATCGGAGTGCGCGAGGGAAAAAATTGCAACCCCAGGACATGGTCTTGGACCAGCGCATCAGGCTATCGACGCTGACGGGCTGATCGCATTGTTCAGTGGTGTCGACAGCCATGTTCATTACGCGCACCCCTCGGGTTCGGGCATCGAAATGCCAGGTGATTTCGACATTGCCAGCCCCGCGGCTTGAGGTGAGAATACAACTGTCACGCCACTCTGTCTGCCAGAGGGTGATGCGACCCCGCGCTAAGCGGAGCAAGCCTAGATCGGCAAAGTGGACGGCCAGTTTTTGTTGATCTTTCCTTTCACCTGATCATCACGTCCACGGACGCGGAAACCTTGTGGCAAGACTTACCCGCGCTATTCCATGCAGGCTACACAAGCTTCACGGTCTCAATGACCTATGCCGGACTGGCCTTTTCTGAACGCGAATTTCTCGATGTCTTGGAGGTGCCGATGCCCATGGAGCCATGGTCATGGTCCACGCCGAAAATGAAGGCGGCATTGAATTTCCGCACGACAAAGCCAAAGCTGCTGGCACCAGCAGTCCAGTGCATCACGCCCGCGCCCGTTCTGTTCAGGTTGGACGGGAAGTAATCCATCACGCCAAACACGGGCCGAAATCGTAGATGTGCCGGTCACTATAGTGTTTTACAACCGGCCATTTTATCAGCCCAAGATTTCTTTGAGCGACGCTGCGGTGGTGGGTATCTTGTGCAATTCCAGGGCGGAGTGCAGATCCACTAGATGACGTCGCATCAGGTCTTCTGCGGCGTTTTCGTCATTCCGGGCGATAGCCTGCACCAGTGCATTATGCGCGTGGCTCTCACAGAGCGCGCTCTCCCGCTTCCAGTAAAGCGCCACAATCAGGGATGACCTTGCAATGAGCGTTTCAATAAAGCTGGCAATGGTCGCCTGCTCTGCAATGCGGGCAATATGCACATGAAGCTGGCCCGACAAGTAAAGCGCGTGGCCCCGATCCCCTTTTGACAGTGCTTCATGTTCCTGCGCGATGTGAGCGTTGAGGGTGGACACATCGTCCGCCGTCGCCTGTTGCGCGGCAGAGCGCGCCATGCGCGGCTCCAGAAGCTCGCGGGCCTCAAAGACTTCAAGCGCTTCTTTCGGCGTTGGCTTGGCCACAAATGCGCCCCGATTGCGGTGTATTTCGACAAGCTGCCGGTGAGCCAGAGTTTGCAGGGCTGTGCGTATGATCGTGCGCGACACGCCATATATCTCTGCCAGTTCGTCTTCGCCCAATTTGGTGCCGGGCAGCAGACGATGTTCATGAATTGCCCGGGACAAATACACAGAGACCAGCGCACCTGAGGGTGGCTTATCCTGTTTTGAAAACGCAACGTTGGCGGGCTCAATCATCTGGATGTCCTTTGGGTCCCCTGATGCCAACAAAACAATAAACGAACAAGAGCCGCTTGAATTGGATGCAAAAGCATGCTCAGGTTGTATACAATAATACGCCTAATTATTGAGCATATACCCCTCTTGGTGGCTAATTTACGTGCACACAAAGGGTTCGCTCTCTTTTTTGGCGGCGTTGGTCTTTCCGACTCAAGGCGCAAACGCCTTGCTGACGCCATCTGAGGGGAAGAATATTCGTGTCAAAGGACGATCTGGAACTGGTATCACTGACAAAACGGTATGGAAATACCGTAGCGGTGAACACCATCAACCACCACTTCAAGGCCTCAAGCTATACTTGCCTGCTTGGGCCTTCCGGATGCGGCAAGTCATCGACGCTGCGCATGATTGCTGGGCATGAGACTGTCAGCGATGGCTCTATTCTGCTGGGCGGACGTGACATATCGGAATTGGCCCCGGCCAAACGCGGTACCGCGATGATGTTCCAGAACTATGCTCTGTTTCCGCATCTGAATGTTTTGGACAATGTGGCATTCAGCTTGAAAATGAAGGGCGTCGACAAGGGCGAGCGGCATGGCAAGGCCGCTGAGATGCTGGAATTGGTGGATTTGACTTCTTTGGCTGATCGATTGCCCGCGCAGCTGTCCGGCGGGCAACAACAACGCGTGGCACTGGCCCGCGCTCTGATCACCCGGCCGCAGGTTTTACTGCTTGACGAACCGCTCTCCGCGCTGGATCCGTTTCTGCGCATTCGGATGCGTAGCGAATTGCGCAAACTGCAAAACGAGCTGGGTATCAGCTTCCTGCATGTGACCCACGGGCAGGACGAGGCCCTCGCGCTTGCTGATGAGATTGTGGTGATGAACGATGCGGTGATTGAACAGGCCGGGCCCGCGCGCGAAGTGTTCAACGCTCCAAAAACGAAATTCGTGGCGCAATTCATGGGCGGACACAATGTAATCGCCCTGCCCGAGGGTCACGTGGCCATCCGCACAGACGCCGTTTCAACCACGACCGTCAAGGAGGGTCGACTTGAAGCCAGCGTTCTGTCCATCGAATATCAGGGGACGCATGTCACCATCCTGACAAAAATCGCAGGGGATCAGGAAGTCACGGCTTTGATGCCCGATGGTGCGTTCTTTGCAAATCCGCACAATCCTGGGGACCAGATTGGTCTGAACTGGGACCAAAAGGATCAACATCAACTGACCGCGTGAACCGCGGCACTCACGACTGACAAGGAGAGACGAATGACACGATACACAAAACGAAATGGCCTGAGCCGACGCACATTGCTGAAAACAGGTGTGGCTACTGCGGCGGGAACACTGGCGGCACCGATGGTTTGGGCGCAATCCAACGTCGTTCTGCGCCAGGCCGGTACAGGCGTTTCCGCATTTAACGAAATCGCGGAAAAGGCCTTTGACGATCTGGGCATCACCATGGAAATGACCGCGCTGGATTCCGACAGCGTGACACAGCGTGTGGCGACCCAGCCAGACAGCTTTGACATCGCAGATATCGAGTACTGGATTTGTAAAAAGGTCTGGCCAACAGGCAATTTGCAAGCGATGGACACATCCAAAATCGCCAATTACGACAAGATTGCCGGGACGTTCCGGTCCGGGAAGCTGACACCAACAAGCGAGATCGCCCAAGGCACAGCGCCCCATACCGTGGGTTTTGTGGAAGGCAAAGACGGCAAATCCTTTGTGGACAATGAATCCGGTTGGATGACCCTGATCCCGACGATCTACAACGCTGACACGCTGGGCATTCGTCCCGACCTGATTGGTCGTCCGATCAGCAACTGGTCTGAACTGCTGAACCCTGAGTTCAAAGGCAAAGCCTCCATCCTCGACATTTCTTCCATTGGAATCATGGACATGGCGATGGTTGTTGAATCGATGGGTGAATATAAGTACCCCGACAAAGGCAACATGACCAAAGAGGAAATCGACCTGACGCTGGGCATCTTTACCGAAGCCAAGAAAAACGGTCAGTTCCGCGCGTTCTGGAAATCATTCGATGAAAGCGTCAACCTGATGGCCTCGGGTGAAGTCGTGATCCAATCCATGTGGTCCCCGGCCATCACGGCTGTACGTTCACAAGGCATTCCGTGCGTCTATCAGCCTCTTGAAGAGGGGTATCGCTCCTGGGGCGGCGGCATGGGTCTGGCGGCGAGCCTGGAAGGCGCGAAACTGGATGCAGCCTATGAATACATCAACTGGTATCTCAGTGGTTGGGTTGGCGGCTTCCTGATGCGTCAGGGTTATTACTCCGCTGTTCCGGAAACCTCCAAATTGTTCATGTCCGATGACGAATGGGGCTTCTGGTATGAAGGCAAGGAATCGCAGGGCGATATCGTCAGCCCAAGCGGTGCCGTGCTTGAAGGTCCGGGCGCTGTGCGTGATGGCGGATCGTTCATCGACCGCATGGGGGCTGTTGCCTGCTGGAATTCCGTCATGGATGAAAACCAGTACATGGTGCGCAAATGGAATGAATTCATCGCGGCCTGATGCGATTTTTGGGGGCGCGGACATGCGCCCCCTACCTGCCCTTTATTACGGCACTCAAATATGCAAAAAATATTTAAAAGCAATGCTGTAACCGGCTGGTTGATGGTTTCGCCGCTGGCAATTGTATTGTTTTTCTTTCTGGTTCTGCCGATCGCCATGATCACAATCGTCAGTTTCTGGCAGGCCACCGAATTTTCGATTATCCCGGCATTCCAGTTTGACAACTACGAATTCCTGTTTGGATCGCCCGTCACGTACACAGTCTTCGTCAACACGTTCAAATACGCCATCCTGACGTGGATATTCACCTTCCTCATCGGCTTTACCGTGGCCTATTATCTGGCCTTTCACATCCGAAGCCTGACCTGGCAAATTGCGCTGTTTTTGCTCTGCACCATCCCGTTCTGGACTTCCAACATCATCCGCATGATCTCATGGATTCCGTTTCTTGGGCGTAATGGCATTGCCAACTCGACGCTGATGTCCTGGGGCGTCATTGATGAACCTGTGGAATGGCTGTTGTTCAGCGACTTTTCCGTCGTGCTGGCTTTCGTGCATATCTACACGCTGTTCATGGTCGTCCCGATTTTCAACACGATGATGCGGATCGACAAATCTTTGATCGAGGCCGCACGTGATGGCGGCGCAAATGGCGCGCAGATCCTTTGGAACGTCATTTTGCCACTGACAAAACCCGGTATCATGATCGGTACGATTTTTGTGGTCACCCTGGTGATGGGGGACTTCTTCACCGTCCGGATCATGTCCGGCAGTCAATCCGCCAATGTCGGACGTTTGATTTCCAACGATATCTCACTGCTGCAATACCCTTCCGCCTCAGCCACAGCGATTATCTTGTTGCTGACGGTTTTGATCGTGATCGGTATCCTGCTGCGCTTTGTCGATATTCGAAAGGAGCTATGAAGTGGAACCGCGCTCCCGCTCCTTCTACGTGTTGACAGCATTTTTTGTGCTGTTCATCCTGTTCCTCTACGGCCCCACGCTCACCATCGGCATCCTGTCGTTTCAGGGTCCGGGCGGCGGGCTGACCTTCCCGATGCGCGGCGTGTCGCTCTATTGGTTCTACGATCTGTTCGAACAGCAGGCGGTTGGCGACATCTGGGGCAGTTTCCGCCGCAGCCTCGTTCTGGGCCTTATGGTCATGGTTACCACAATTGTGGTTTCGGTGATGGGCGGCCTTGCGTTTCGAAAAAGATTCCCTGGCTCGGCCATCCTGTTCTATCTGATTGTCACTGCTCTTGTGATCCCTTCGATTCTGATTTCCCTGGGCGTGGGTTTGCTGTTCAGTCAGGCCGGGATCAACGTGCATTGGGCAACATCGGGGTATGGTGCGCAACTGACGTGGACCCTGCCCTTTGGTTTGTTGATCATGTTTGCCGTCTTCAACCGATTTGACAAAAGCTTTGAAGAGGCCGCTCGCGATCAGGGGGCCAGCTCCTGGCAAACCGTCCGCTATGTGGTACTCCCGATTATCGCGCCATCGCTGATCGGTGTGGCGCTGTTCGGCTTCACCCTGAGCTATGATGAATTCGCGCGCACCTTGCTGACCTCAGGTAGCAAGAACACCCTGCCGCTTGAGATATATGGCATGACCACCAATGTCACCTCGCCGGTTCTTTACGCTCTCGGCACGCTCACAACGGTGTTTTCACTGATTATCATCGGATTGTTTCTTGGGATTGCCGTCTGGGCCAACCGCCGCCGCGCCAATAAGGGAAATGATGCAGGCAAAGGGATGGTATGATTGTCATCATCAATCCGAATTCGACGGTGTCCATGACGCAATCCATGTTGGCGACAGCACAGACCGCTTGTCCCGACGCGCGGATCGAAGCATGGACCTCGCATGACGGTCCGCCCGCGATCCAGGGTCCCGAAGACGGCGAGGCTTGCATACCGCCTCTGTTGAAACTCGTCTCAAAAGCCTCCGCACAAGGGGCGCGGGCTATAATCATAGGATGTTTTGACGATACGGGGCTGGCTGAGGCGCGCGAGGTAGCCGCCTGCCCCGTGATCGGCATTGGACAGGCGGCCTATCATCTTGCAGCACTTGCTGGACCACGCTTTTCGGTTGTCACCACATTGTCGGTTTCCACGCCCATCCTTGAGGACAACATCGAAAACTATGGTCTGGCGGGTCATCTTGGACGTGTGCGCGCCTCTGGTGTGCCGGTTTTAAAACTTGAAACGGATGTAGACGCCTCAGCACATCAGGTCTTGCAGGAGATCACCCGCGCGCAAAATGAGGACGATGTGCAATCGGTCGTCCTTGGATGCGCAGGCATGTCACATATCCCGGCCCGCGCCGGGCCGGAGGTTACCGTGCGCTTGATTGATGGGGTCAAGGCTGCGGTGCAGATGGGGGAATTACTATGAGCGATGAAGTTATTGCGCAGGCTTGTGCCGTGGTTGAAGCCTATCTGGAACGCTCCATGGTGCCCGACCCCGAAGGTGCCGCCGCTTTTGTCGCAAACGATCTGAAAATCACTTTTACCGGCGGGCGCGCCTTCACCGCCCCGGCAGATACCGCTGCTTTTAATGCCAAAAGGTATCAATGGGTCAAAAAACGCCTTGGGACGACCCATGCCGCATTGGATCCTGAGACGGGCGATGTTCATGTCTACAACAGTGGCCACCTATACGGCGCCTGGCCGGATGGCACGCCGTTTGATGGCAATCGATACATCGACACTTTTGTGATCCGCGGCGGGCTCATCGTCGAGACACAGGTCTGGAATGACAGTGCCGAATGGCTGCTGGATCGAGCCGGGCTGGGTGAGGCCCCGCTGTGACACTGGCCGGGCATAACCGTTATGATTATGCGCCCATCACAGCGCGCCCTGCTTTCAAATGGCCCGAAGGCAAAGGGCTTGGCGTCTATCTCGGGATTAATCTGGAGCATTTTGCCTTTGGCGAAGGGCTTGGCGCAGAACTGGCCCCCGGTGGGCCACAGCCGGATGTACTGAATTATGCCTGGCGCGATTATGGCAATCGGGTTGGGGCATGGCGGATGCTGGAGATGCTGGACCACTTCGACCTACCCGCCACCGTGCTGATCAACTCTGCCATGTATGACTACGCCCCGGAACTGGTCTCGGCCCACAGTGCGCGAGGGGATGAAATCGCAGGCCACGGGATTACCAACTCCGAGCGTCAAAGCACAATGACGGAGTCTGAGGAGGCCGCGTTGATCGCGCGGGCGACAGCGGCCATTATCCAGTCCGAAAAACGCGCGCCCACAGGCTGGCTCAGTCCCTGGATCGCCGAAAGCCTCACCACGCCGGACCTGCTGCAGGAAGCCGGATACAGCTATACCATGAACTGGTGCATGGATGATCAGCCGGTTTGGATGCGGACGCGAAGCGGGGCGCTTTTGTCGGTGCCCTATCCGCAGGAAGTCAATGACATCCCCGCCATAGTCGCGCGCAAAGAGACTACGTCGGCTTTTGGTGATCTGATCATCGACACGTTCGATGAGATGTTGGAACAATCGCGCCAGCAGCCTTTGGTCATGGGAATCGCGCTGCACCCCTATATCGTTGGGCAGCCCGCGCGCCTGCGCCATCTGCGCCGCGCACTGAGCCATATTTGTGAGCACCGCAAGGACATCTGGCTCACCACCGCCGGAGCCATTGCAGAGAGTTATGCCGCGCAAATCCCCCCACCGGATCGGAGAACCCATGACCCGTAAACTGATCACCGCCGCCGCCCAGATGGGGCCTATCGCCAAGTCCGAGACCCGCGCAGATGCCGTTGCGCGACTGCTGGAGATGATGCGCGAGTCCAAGGCCCGCGGCTGTGAGCTGGTTGTATTTACCGAACTGGCGCTCACCACGTTTTTCCCGCGCTGGATGATAGAGGACGACGCCGAACTCGACAGCTATTATGAAACCGATATGCCCAGTGCAACAACGCAACCGCTCTTTGATGAGGCCAAGAAGCTTGGGATCGGGTTTTACCTCGGATACGCTGAATTGACTGTAATCAATGGTGTGAAACGGCGTTTCAATACCTCGATCCTTGTGGACCAGAACGCTCAGATCATCAGCACCTATCGTAAGGTGCATCTACCCGGTCACAGCGAACCCCAGCCCGGGCGTGATTTTCAACACCTTGAAAAGCGGTATTTTGAGCCGGGCGATCTGGGTTTTCCTGTGGTCAAAGGGTTTGGTGGCAATATGGGCATGGCGATCTGCAATGACCGACGCTGGCCCGAAACCTATCGCGTGATGGGGTTGCAGGACGTTGAGATGGTTATGCTTGGGTACAACACGCCCTTTGGGCATGTGGGCGAACAGGCAATGGACAGCCTGACCCTTTTTCACAACCACCTATCGATGCAGGCCGGGGCTTACCAGAATGCGACATGGGTCGTAGGAACAGCTAAATGTGGCGAAGAAGAAGGCTCCAAAATGGGCGGGCAAAGCGTGATCATCGCGCCATCGGGTGAGATCGTCGCGCAGGCGGTCACGGTCGAGGACGAAGTGATAACCGCCGCGTGTGATCTGGATATGGGCAAACGTTACAAGGAAACCGTGTTTGATTTCGCGGCCCATCGCCGCCCCGAACACTATGGTATCATCGTGGAACGGACCGGGGCAGTCGCGCCGAAATAGAGGGGGGAAAGACATGTCAAAAGTCATCAAAGGCGGCACAATTGTCGCCGCAGACCGTACTTACAAAGCCGATGTGCTGGTGGAGGGCGAACGCATCAGCGCCATCGGGCCCGATTTGACGGGCGACACGGTAATCGACGCGGCGGGGTGCTACGTGATGCCCGGTGGGATCGACCCCCATACCCACCTGGAAATGCCCTTCATGGGCACGCGCACCGCTGAGACCTGGGAAAGCGGTACGTTCGCTGCAGCCTCTGGCGGGACCACAATGGTGGTGGATTACATCATTCCCGGCGAGGATGGGATCATCGCGGCATTAGACGAATGGGAAGCGCGCGCCGCGCCGCAAGCCTCTTGCGATTACGGGTTCCACATGGCGATCACCGGTTGGTCGGAACAGATATTCGATGACATGGCTTTGGTCGTGGATCGGGGTGTGAACAGCTTTAAACACTTCATGGCCTATAAGGGCGCCTTGATGGTGAATGATGATGAAATGTTTGCCTCCTTCTCGCGCTGTGCTGCTTTGGGTGCCCTGCCCTTTGTGCATGCGGAAAACGGTGATCTGGTAGCATTATTGCAGGAAAAACTACTGGCCGAGGGCAATAACGGACCCGAAGCGCATGCCTATTCCCGCCCCGCCGCTGTGGAAGGAGAAGCCACCAACCGCGCGATCACCATTGCCGATGCCGCTGGCGTGCCGGTCTATATCGTACACACCAGCAGCGAGGACGCACATGAAGCCATCCGGCGTGCCCGTCAGAATGGCCAACGGGTCTGGGGCGAACCTCTGATCCAGCACCTGTTGTTGGATGAGGGCGAATATGCGCATGCCGAATGGGATCACGCGGCCCAACGGGTGATGTCGCCCCCCTTCCGGAACAAGAAACATCAGGACGGGTTATGGGCTGGTTTGGCCGCGGGGTCCCTGCAGGTTGTGGCGACGGATCACTGTGCCTTTACCACCGAACAGAAACGCATGGGGGTGGGTGATTTCACGCAGATTCCCAATGGGACGGGCGGGCTTGAGGATCGCATGTCCTTGCTATGGACCCATGGTGTTGAAACTGGGCGTCTGACCATGAACGAATTTGTCGCGCTGACCTCGACGAATATCGCCAAGATCCTCAATATCTTTCCGAAAAAAGGTGCCGTGATCGTAGGTGCAGACGCGGATCTGGTGATTTGGGATCCCAAGCTGGGTAAGACAATTACTGCAAAAACGCAAAAATCAGCCATTGATTACAACGTTTTCGAAGGTTTTGAGGTCACCGCCCTACCCCGATTTACCCTGTCACGCGGGGATGTGGTCTGGGAAGCAGGCGCCAACAGCCAACCCCAGCCCGGTCGGGGCCAGAAAATCAGCCGCATGCCCTTTCCGTCCACCAGCACAGCCTTGAGCACGTGGAAAGAACTGATCGCGCCGCGCCCCGTCGCACGTGATCCCAAACATATGCCCATCGGCGTTTAACGGACCCTGAGGAGGAGACAGAATGACCAAGAAAATTATGTGTGCCATTGGCACTGATATCGATTCCGTAGCCGGATGGATCGGATCCTATGGCGGTGGGGACAGTCCGTCGGATATTCAACGCGGTATCTTTGCCACCGAGGTCGGAATTCCCCGTCTTTTGCGTCTGTTCAAGAAGTACGACATGGAGACCAGCTTTTTCATTCCCGGGCACAGTCTTGAAACCTTTCCCAAGGAAATGCAGATGATCGTGGATGCAGGCCATGAGATTGGCGCGCATGGGTATATGCATGAAAACCCCGTGGCGATGACGCCGACGCAGGAAGAGGATGTGTTGGTCAAATCCATCGAACTGATCGATAAGCTAACCGGGAAACCGCCCACGGGTTATGTGGCACCCTGGTGGGAGATGTCTAATTCCACCGCCGCCCTGTTGCAGAAATACGGGTTTTCTTATGATCACAGTCAGGGATATCGCGATTTCCAACCTTATTATGCGCGTACCGGTGACGAGTGGAACGTGATTGATTACACCAAGACAGCCGCGGAGTGGATGCACCCGCTGAAACACGGTCATGAGATTGATTTGGTGGACATTTCGGCCAATTGGTATCTGGATGATTTGCCGCCGATGATGTTCATCAAGAAATCCCCCAACAGTCATGGGTTCGTGAACCCGCGCGACATCGAACAGATGTGGAAGGATCAGTTCGACTGGGTTTACCGAGAAATGGATTACGCGGTATATGCGATCACCATTCACCCGGATGTGTCAGGGCGGCCACAGGTCTTGCTGATGCTGGAACGGTTGATTGAATACATCAACGGGCATGAGGGTTGCGAATGGATGACGTTTGACAGCATCGCCAATGACTTCCGCGCGCGCTTCCCTTTTGAAGGCGAGGCCCGGCCAGAGGTGATCTGATGTGTTCGGCCTGTGGTTTCCCCGCAGCCCCCGGTCACTGGACAGAAGCAGGGGCGGCCACACCGCATGACCGATTGCGCGAAAGGTTCCGCCGGGTACAGGTGTTGCAAAAGGTGCTGAAAGGCACTGGCGTTACAGCGCATGACGGCGGAATGGTGCCGGGCATTCAGGTGATGTCACTGAGCGGTGCGCAGAGCATTGTGCCGGATCTGGAGGCGCTCTGGCAGGAAGTCGAAACCCTGCGCGGGCGCCCTTTTGACCCGCTCGATCTGTGACCGAGACGACTGAGGGTCGGTTGCGGCTAACCATTCTGGGCGGGTTCTTGGGTTCCGGTAAAACAACCTGGTTGCGCCACCAGCTTCATACCGGCGCTTTTGGCCGGGTACATGTGATCGTGAATGAGGCCGCTGATGCCCCGGTGGATGATGCGCTGTTGCAAGCAGCGGATCAAATGACTCTGCTGTCGGGGGCCTGCGTATGTTGTACCGGGCGGGATCAGTTGCGCGATGCTTTGTTGTCGCTGTGTGACGTGCGTAGCCGCAGGGCGGATCACGACACACGGCTTGAAAACATCGTGCTGGAAACCAGCGGTCTTGCGGATCCGGGCGCGATCCTTTCGGTAATCCAAGCCGATCCAATCCTCGTGCGCCAAATTGTGGTGGCCGAGACCATCGTTATTGTGGACGCCCTAAATGCACTGCAACAAATGCAACAAGAAACGCTCAGCCGGCGGCAGATCGAGGCTGCCGACAGGTTGATTTTAACGAAAACCGACATCTCTGGGAGCACCGACACGGCTGGTCTGCGCGCGACTCTCAGAGCGCTTGCACCGGGGGCGACGCAATCAGCGGCAAGTTTTGGTAGCGATATGCCCCTGCCCGCCTTGGCGTCTCAGCAAAAACCCCTCGCTTTACCCGACCTCGCCGATGACGACAGCGCGCCAATCATCGCCACACGTTTGACTCTAGGTCCAACGCCCGACTGGACAGCTTTCACCGTCTGGCTTTCTGCCTTGCTGCACGCGCGTGGCGACCAAATCGTTCGAGTCAAGGGGGTGGTACGGACACCCGCCGGGCGATTGTTGCTGCAAACCGTGCGCAGATCGGTGCAATCCCCGGAGATCCTTCCCGAGCCCGATGTGCCCTGCGATACGGACAACACCATTGCCGTGATCGGACGCGGATTTACGCAAGATCAATTGGCAGCTTCACTCGCTCGTGTTTCCGCCTGAGGGAACAACTTGCGCGCCGTTTCAGTTGTGATCAGACCGTCGGCCACGTCGCTCGCAATGGCATCTGTTGCCCGCAGTGACGCATCACCATATCCGCCGCCACAGGGCCCATAGGACACCAGCTTGTCCCCCGCCTTGACCTTGAAATACGGTACTTTGGAGGGCAGTTCCTGCGCACTCCCATCCGGGTGAACCAGAGTCAAAGCGGCGGTATGACCGGCCGCGCCGCCATCAAACCCCCAGGGTTCAAACGCATGACCGTCGCCTTCCAGCGAAAAGCCCGCATCATCCAGAAACGTAAATTCACGTATCGCGCCGATGCCACCGCGCCATTGACCCGGTGCCATCGCATCCTCGCGCAACTCGTACCGTTCCACGCGGATAGGGATGTGAGATTCGATATCTTCCACCGGATTATTCCGAGTATTGGCATAAAGCGTGTCGACCGCATCCATTCCGTCCAGGCCAGAGCGACCGCCGTAGCTACCTTCCATGATTTCCATATGAACCCAATGGTTACCGTCCTTAAGCCCCGAAATCGCGATGACACGCAGGTTTCCAATACCCGCCGAGACCTGATCGGGCACAATCTGTGCAAAAGCTTTCATCACCGTGTCAGCCAATTGGTTACCGGGGCAGAACCGCGCAATGACAGGGGCAGGAAAGATCGGATTGGCAAGGCAGCCTTCGGGCGCGACGATCTCGATCGGTCGCGTCAGCCCCGAATTCTGCGGGATGGCGCCATAGGTGACCGAATCCAGTAAAATCGAGCGGATTGTCAGCCAAACAGCGCAATCAACGGTCCCGATCAGCGGCATGTTGATCGGCTTGTCTGGCAATTGCGGCGCGGTGCCGGTTAAATCCACCACCAGATCATCACCACTCACGTTCAACGTCACCACCAACGGCAATCGGCTGCGCGCCGGGTCAGGATCGTCCAGAAAGCCATCGAGATAAGTCGTTGCCGTATAGGACCCGTCCGGCAGCGCCCGGATCGCATCACGCATCAGGCGTTCGGAATAATCCATCAAGTCATGGAAGGCCGCTGTCACAGCTTTCAGTCCATGATGTTCGACCAGTTCCAAAAAGCGCGCCGCGCCAATACGGGCGGATTCGATCTGCGCCTCCATGTCCCCGACCACCAATTCCTGCGCGCGGATATTTGCCCGCAGAATGTGCCACACGGCGTCATTGCGAATGCCTTGATCATAGACTTTGATCGCCTTGAATTGCAGCCCTTCTGCATAGGTATCCACTGCATCCACGATCCCGCAACTGCCTGGGGACAGGGCACCGATGTCAAGGTGATGGGCGGTTGTAACCGACCAACCGATCAAGGTCTTTTCCATAAAAACAGGCACGCAAAACGCCACATCCGGGCCATGGCTCGCACCGCCATAAGGGTCATTGTGCATGATCACATCGCCGGGACGGATGGGATCATTGCGCTGCGCCAAGACTTCAAGCACATTGCGCACATAGCCGGGAATGGGACCGGATTGCAGCGGTGTGGACATCTTGCATTCACACATCTGCAGGCCCGACGCATCGGTGAGTGCCGCACCAAAATCTTCAGATTCGCGGATGATCGAGGAATAGGACATGCGCATCAGCTTATGGCCCATCTCGATGGCGATGTTTTCCAAACCACCCTGGATCACGGCGGCGGTGACGGGATCAATCCGGCTCATGACGGGTCCTCCAAAGTGATGATGAGACTGCCCGAGGAGTGAACCCGGACTGACGCGTTGGGGGGCACAACTGTTGTGCTGTCCTTTTGCAGCAGGATCGCCGGTCCTTGAAACGGTTTATCCACAGGCAGCCTATCGCGCCGGTAAATGCTGGTCTCGAGGCTTTCCAGACGTCCCGCCACCCTGAATACGCAGGCGCGTTTGTGTAGCAGTGCGGTTTCAAGAGTGCCGGTATCCAGAGCCGGCATTTGTTCGAGTTTTGATAGATTGCCAAGCGCCGTAACACGCAGATTAACCAGTTCAATCGGGCTGGTTTGGAACGCATGACCATATTCGGCGGCGTGGATGTCGTGAAACTGAGACCAGACGCCCGCGAGGGCATCATCGTCCAAGTCGCCCTTCGGGAAAGGTACCTTGAGTTCATACCCCTGCCCGACGTAACGCAGATCCCCAAACCGTGTGAAACTCACCCCGCTTGCATCAATCCCGTCATCGGCGAACCGTGCAGCAAGTTCCGCCTCCATCGTCACGAAATCGGCGTTGATCCGGGTGAGGTCGCAGGTAGTGGAGACCTGAAACTGCGTCCGAATTGCGTCATATTTCAGATCAGCCGTCAGTAAGCCCATCGCGGAGGTGATGCCGGGAAAGGGCGGTACGATCACTTCGGGAATTTGCAACATTGCGGCCACTTCGCAGCCGTGCAGCGGTCCGGCCCCGCCCATCGCCACAAGGGCAAATCCGCGGGGGTCTATGCCTTTTTGCACTGTACGGGATCGTATGGCATTGGCCATGTTGGCGTTCAGAATGGTCAATACCCCCTCTGCAGTTTCCAATGTGTCCATCCCCAGTTGCATGGCCAAATCCGCAATCACCGTCTGCGAAGCCGTCGCATCCAATCCCATTTCACCTCCCAGAAAATCGTCCGGTTCCAAACGACCCAGCACCAGATTCGCATCCGTTACTGTCGGTTGTGTTCCGCCAGTACCATAGGCCGCAGGACCTGGCACCGCACCGGCACTTTGCGGACCAACGCGGAAAGCGCCGCCTTTGTCTACATGGGCGATGGAACCGCCGCCGGCCCCAATGGTGTGAATGTCCAGCATTGGCATCAACAAGGGAAAACCAGCGATGGAAGTGGACCGGGCGTCTGTCTCGACAAATGCCCCATCCACCGCAATGCCAATATCGGCCGAGGTGCCACCAATATCAAAGGTGATCAACCGATCGCGCCCGCATTGCGACCCCACCCAGCCTCCACCCAGAACGCCTGCTGCCAAGCCGGACATCAATGTCAGCGCAGGATTTTCGGTGACCATTCGCGGGGTCGCGACACCACCATTTGACGCCATGATGCGAAGATCTCCCTTGATCCCCAATTGCGTCAGCGCGCTGCCCAGATCGGTGATATAAGACCCGACTTTCGGGCCGACAAAACTGGCCAATGCCGCCGTGGTAAAACGTTCAAACTCACGAAATTGCGGTGAAATCGATTGCGATGTTGTGACAAAAGCCTTTGGCATCACCTCTTGCACAATGGCTTTGGCGCGCTGCTCATGCGCTGGGTTAAGATATGAAAACAGAAAGCAAATGGCGACCGACTCCACTCCTTCCGCCTGAAGCTGTTGCGCAGCAACACGCACCCCGGCCTCATCCAGCGGCACGATTTCTGCTCCCGTGGGCGGGGTCAATCGACCCGCAACCGTCTTGCGGTATCGCCGCTGGATCAATGGTCGGTTTTGCCATGGCAGCTCCTGCATGATCGAATAATGCTCAACCCGCTGATGCCGCCCGATGTGAAGCACGTCACGAAACCCGTCATTCGTGATCATGCCCGCGCGGGCACCCTTGCCCTCGAGAACGGCATTGGTGGCGGTGGTCGTCCCATGAAAGACATGTCCGACATCGCCCAGATCCACCTGATTTTGATCGCATAATGCTTTGATCCCGGCGATGACACCGCGCGACGGATCATCCGGGGTTGTCGCAACCTTATGTATGCCCAATTTCCCCTCTTGCTGATCAAAATAAATCAGGTCTGTGAAGGTTCCCCCCACATCAACACCTATTGTTTTCATCGCCTGTCCCCGCCTTCAACAATCCGCGCCTTCTTACGCCATTACAGCACCCTAACACATCGGGACGCCTTGCGAAGATGTCTCATGAAGCCTTGAGGTGCCCAATGCGGCAGCAAGGCTGAGGATATCGCCTATAATTTGGGTGATCATGATCGATAGGTTTAGAAACAGACCCAAAAAACTGATGGCACACCCAATACGTCGGCCCGAGGAAACAAAGGACCGCTGATTCATCGTCAATCTGTTCGATTGATGCTATTGCTTGCAAGTCTTGAGGAAGAGGAGCCCCTATGCGCGCAGTTGTGTTTGAGAGACCGGACGGCGATCCCGGTTCAACCGTGGTCAAGGATGTGCCGGAGCCTGTTGTTGGATCCGGCGATGTGCTAGTGAAGGTCGCTTATGCCGGGTTGAACTATGCCGATCTGATGATGCGCCAAGGGGTTTATCCGCATCCGAAAGGATATCCTCTTGTGGCCGGGCTGGAACTGGCTGGCACCGTCGTGTCGGTTGGATCAGACACCGCTGGGATTGCACCCGGCGCGCGGGTCGCGGCCTTTAGTGAAGACGCCGGGGCTTTTGCTGAATTCTGCGCGGTACCGGTGGAGCGGATCATCCATCTGCCAGACGACATCGGGCTGGATGTGGCCGCAGCCGCCTATGTACAAGCCTTGACTGCCTGGAACCTACTGCACACGGTCAGCAAGACCAATCCAGACGATGTAGTTCTGATCCATGCGATCGGGGGCGGTGTCGGTCTGTATTTGACGCAACTGGCCAAGGCTGCCGGGGCCGTCGTCATCGGGACGGTTGGCACATCGGGAAAGGAGGCCCGCGCGCGAGAGTATGGCGCCGATCTTGTGGTCCATCGCGATGAGGCTGATTTCGTGGCCGAGGTTTTGAACTTCACGCAAGGACGTGGCGTGGACAAAGTCGTTGACTCAACCGGGGCAACAATTCTGGACCGCAGTTTTGACGCCATCCGACCTCTCGGGCATGTGGTAAGTTATGGTGAGGCAGAAGGCCCGCCGCTGCCAAATCTATGGGAACAACTGGTCCGGAAATCGTTGACTTTCACCCGAATGCATCTGGGGCATCTCGACTATGGGTCTGAGGCATGGTCGAGCGGCGCAACACAGGTGCTGTCTGCGATCAGTGATGGCTCGTTGAAGGTGCCGATTGAAGGCACTTACACATTGGACAGCGTTGGCGACATGTTTGAGGCCCTCGCCTCGCGGACCCTCTCCGGCAAGGTGATCCTGAAGCTGTCTTGATGGTGTAGCGGAAGGCGTCAGACAAGCGCGGATGCTGGTGAGCGCCTGCGTCGCTGCTGTGGAGACCTCTGGTGACGGCGCTCCATCAAAGAAGGCAGCGGGCATTTCATCCCGTGTCTCGCAGATCTCACGCCATCATCGCAGTGGCCCGATACCAGACTGATCAGAGTTGCACGCCTTTCGTCAAAGCCCCGTCAATCACCAGATTAGTGCCCGTTGTGAAACTGGAGCAAGGAGCCGATAAGAACACCACACCAGCAGCGACTTCCTCCGGCGTCCCCATGCGCCCCATCGGGTTCATGCCGAGGGCCTCGGCAAACAAGTCCGGGTTGCCCTCCTCGATCTGCTCCCAGATACCCCCCGGGAAATAGGTATTGCCCGGCGATACTGTATTGGCGCGGATGCCCTTGTCAGCCAGTTTGAACGCGAGGCCTTGAGCGTAATGCACCAGTGCGGCCTTGAACCCGCCGTAGGCCGGGCCGGTGAAGTCAATCTCCCGCCCTGAGACGGATGAAATCAGGGTGATGGCGGCGTGATCCGATTTTTCCAACCAGGGCATCGCAGCATTCACCAGTCGGACGGAATGCATCATGTCAACATTAAAGCCAGCTTGCCAGGCGGCCTCGTCATCCGTTACTGCGAGTGCCGAAACATTGGCCACAACCACGTCGATACCCCCCAGCGCGGCGGCACTCTCGCCAACCCAGGTTTCGAGCGCTTCCTTATCCGACACATCAACCGAGGCCCCGAGACAGGTGGTGCCATGCGCCTTGAGACCTGCCACTGCGCTGTCGACCTCATCCGCGTTGCGCGCGCAGATGGCAACATTGGCCCCTTCTCGCGCAAACAGATCCGCGCAGCGTTGCCCGATGCCCTTGCTGCCCCCGGTGATCAGAACGTTCAGCCCGTTTAATCCAAGATCCATTGTCGTTCCCCTTTTCAGACCAGATAGCGTTTTAGAATGGAGGCCCCAACTGAATATTTCGGATCCACCATGTTCCCAAGACGCACCTTGCCACACATGGTCAGCAGCATATACGCCTCTTCCTCGCTTTGTCCTGTCTGGGCCGCGACCCAGCGCACCAACTCGCGGTATGCAATACGCGCGGCATCCTCCAAAGGTCGGGCACTGCCGATGAACATCATCGCTTCTTCGGTTTCAAGCTGCGGCCAGGCGTTACCATGCCCTTTGATCAGATCGATATGCAAAACGACAGTTGCGGGAATTTCAAGGGCCACACCGCAAAGCTCGCCATCCCCCTGAATGGCGTGACAATCGCCCACGTAAAGATACCCGCCCGGCGTATTCACGGGCAGATAGATGATCGCGCCAGGCGCCACGTCCGGCAAATCCATATTGCCGCCGTAGTAATCCGGTTGGAGCGATGAAATCGCCTCAATCTCCGGTGCGGTGCCAATGGTGCCGATGAAGGGTTCATATGGCAGGGTCAGCGTATCCGACCAGTGAACGCCATTCTCATCCACAACCACCTTCTTGACGATCTCAGGCAATGGCGCGTTCAGCATTGCGGTCTGCCCGGTCGACACCAGGCCGCCGAATTCCGGGATCAGGCAGGTGGTGCCCACAGGCTGCGGTCCACGCGGCGTGATCGAGACAATCCGCACGGCCAGCGCGTCACCTTTTTCAGCCCCGCGCACGTGAATGGGTCCTGATTGCGGGTTCAGAAAGGGAAATTGCAAGATGTCGGAGGGTTTGTCCTGATCCGTAACGATTTTGCCCTCAAAGGCGTCATGGGTTTCTACCGTCACAACGGCGCCGGGATCCACTTCGATCACCGGATCTACATAAGGCCCATAGACATAGTGAAAAGTCTCTTGGTCGCCGATGCTGATGCCGTGGGACGCCCCTTGCGCCCCGCCAGCAACACCTTGCCGCGCCATAAGTGAAGTCTTGAGCCAGTCCATAGTCGTCCCCCGTAAGTGTCTGTGTGCGCTAGACCTGTGATATTACGTGAATATGGTCTGATGTCACGCGGCGGCCACAGGAAATCGTTCGCCCGCATCCGGTGCCCGACCCGGCAACCATGTCTCATGAATGTGAGACCATGCAACTCCCAGCGGTGCGTCATCCTTGACGCAGAAAAGAGCCGTGGATATCCGAGCCGACTGCTCAGCGCCCAAGTCATGCCATTCCTCATAGCTGATCAGCGCGCAATCCCGCCACGCCTGCAAGATGGCCACGTTTTCCACGCGGATCGCAAAGGTTTCCCCCTGCCGCGCCAAGACACCATGAATGGATCTGAACTCCTTCAACAAGGCGGCGCGTTCGGTAACGGTGCCCAGCGGGCTGACCACACGGCAAGGGTCACCCAGCGCATTGGCAAAAGGCGCAAACCCCTGAGACGTTGCGGGTAAAGTCCCACATAGCCAGTCTTGCAACACCTGATGCAAACGATGCGTTTCTTGCACACAACGCTGCGCGAAATCATCCATCGGTGATTTCATGGCATATGTGCAGCACAACATCACCTTCAATAATCCCAGGTGCACGTGCAAAGAACCGCGCAACGGCTTCCGATCCGTTGTGTATGTCCTTGGCGTTGACATCCGCAAACCGCTCGTAAGTTGTGAAAATATCAGGTGTTTCAAGGCTTTGAGAGATGTGAAAGCCAATTGTCCCAGGCTCTTTTGCAGCCACATGCGCAGCTACATCCAATAGCGCGCTGCGTAAGGCTTCGCGCTGGCCAGGCTTGGCGCGTATAATAGCGGTAATTGTAATCATAAGCCCCCCAAAAGACCACGGGCCGAATCTGCCTATCGGGCCCGTGGTTTAGTACAGTTACTGTGCCGGCGTGAGTTCAGGTTTGACAGCAGCTTGAGCGCCACCCGTCCAATCAACACTGGCCTCAAAGGCTGCGGCCGCTGCATAAATCGTGCTTTCGGTATAATCGGCACCGGTCAGCATCAGACCAACCGGCAAGCCGTCAACCTGACCGCATGGGATGGACATTGATGGATGGCCCGTGACGTCAAACTGCGCGGTATTGGCAATCATCTCGAAAGCGCGCGAAATCACTTCCGTGATCGGAGCGCCGGGTTCGGGCAGCTTTGACGCGGTGATGGGCAATGTCGGCATCAACAACAAATCATATTTTTCAAAAGCCGTATCATAGCTCGCTTTCACTTTGCGCGCGATGTTCTGCGCTTTGGCGTAGTAACGCCCGTTGTAGTGATCAATGCCATACTGCCCAATCATCATGCAGATTTTCAGGCTTTCGGAGAGATCATCCGCTTTATGGCGCCAATTGGCGTGGAAATCCATCAGACCCACATCATAGGCCCCCTTCCAGTTCATGCCCATGCCGTTGCCCTGCATCATCTGCCATTGCAGACCCTCAATGGCGATTGGTGCCCAGACAGCACCCGCCAGAAGGTGATCAGGAATAGAAACCTCCTCAACGATAGCACCGAGACCGCGATAGGTTTCTGCCGCTGCGCGCGCCGCATCTTCGACGCCGGGCATCAGGTTGGCCGCGACAAAACCTTCGCTCAGCACACCAATTTTCATCCCCTTTACACCGCGATCCAGCGCGTCGGTATAGGTATCGACCTTGGGTGCGTATTGGCGTGGATCAAGTCCGTCAGCCCCGGCCAGCACTTCGAGCATCAGCGCGTTATCTGCCACGTTGGCGGTCATCGGGCCGGTGTGATCAATGGTGCTCTCAATTGGCATGACGCCAGTATAGGGCACCAGACCGTGGGTCGCCTTCATCCCCGCTATGCCGCAATAAGAAGCGGGCATCCGGATCGAGCCGCCCTGATCACCGCCGATGGCCAAATCAACTTCGCCAGCGGCGACAAGGGCCGCACTGCCCGAAGAGGACCCGCCTGCGGAATAGCCCATTCTGCGCGGATTATGCACCATGCCTGGTTTGGAGGTGTGACTGCCACCGGACAGGCAGAAATACTCGCACACCGCCTTGCCCTGAATACTCGCCCCCGCGTCCAGCAGCCGTGTCACGATGGTTGCATCTGCCACTGGCACGAAACCCTCAAGGGTTGATGCGCCGTTGGTCATTGGCACGCCAGCAAGGGCAACATTGTCTTTCAACGCGACACTCATACCTTTGAGTTTGCCCTCAGCTGCGCCCTTGACCTGTACCTTACGCGCCCATGCGCCAAAGGGGTTTTCAGCCGCCTCCGGCGCATATCCAGACGTGCGAGGATAGGTAACGGGTGGCGTGAAATCAGGAGTGTCGTCCACCACATCATAAGCGTCAAAGTTGGCCTGCATCAAACTATGGTATTCGGTGGCCTGCTCTGGCGTCAGGCTCATGCCCAAGCTATTGGCGATGTCCATAACCTGATCTACTGTAGGTCGCGTAATGGTCATTTTCTTTTCTCCTCTAGGTCAGTTTCATTGGGTCGCTGCGCGGGCCAAAAACATAAGGTTTGACCCCTTATGCCGTAGTCATACCCACAAATTCGGCAACAGTTTCGGGGTTTTGTAAATCCTGTGGCGCAAGTTCACCGGTGATAGCCCCCTTTTGGATAATCAGGACGCGGCCAGAAAGCGCGGCGATAAACTCAAGATTTTGCTCGACCAGGACAAGGGACAACCCACGCTGGCGCAGCACTTTCAAAGTATCCACGATCTCTTCGAGGATCGAGGGTTGAATTCCCTCCGTTGGCTCATCAAGCAACATCAGCTTGGGTCTCGCGCACAGGCACCGCGCCAGCGCCAGCAGCTGTTGCTCCCCGCCCGACAAGGCCCCACCGCGCCGATCCAGCAGGCGTTGCAGACGCGGGAACAGCCCCAATATATCTTCCAGCAGCGACATGTCCTCATTGGAACTGCCCGCCATGCCCATCCGCAAATTCTCCTGCACTGTGAGGTCCGGAAAAATCTGTCGTCCTTGCGGCACAAGGCCAAGGCCTGCGCGCGCGCGTTTATGGGGTGCGAATTTTGTCACATCCTGGCCATCAAATTGGATCTTCCCATCGGTCGCCGGTAAATGGCCCATAATGGTGTTCATGAGCGTGGTCTTGCCCATGCCGTTGTGGCCCAGAATCCCGAGGAACTCGCCCTCCTTTACGCTGAGCGTCACGCCGGCAAGAATCGGGATGCGGCCGTAGCCGGAATGAAGCGCGTCTACTTCAAGGATCATGCGGCCAACCCCTTGCCCAAATAGACATCTCGCACCCGCTGGTCCTCCAGCACAACACTCACATCATCTTCAATCAACACGGCTCCCTGATGCAGAACAGTCACTTTCCTGGCGATCATCTTGATAAACTGCATGTCATGCTCCACCACAATCAAGGCCCGGCTCCGATTGATCTCCACGATCAATTCGGCGGTGCGTTCCACCTCTTCATGTGTCATGCCCGCCGCAGGCTCATCCAGCAGAATCAACTCAGGTTCGCCTGCCAGAACGGTGCCAATCTCCACCCACTGACGTTGCCCATGGGCCAGTTTCCCAACCTCTTTGCCCGCAATACCTGTCAGACGCAGGTCGCTCAGAATCTTGTCAGATAGCTCTGTCGCAAAGGCGGGCGTATGTTTATGGCGCGCCGCGATCCACAGGTTTTCCCGCACGCTCAGAGCGTTGAAGACGTTCGGCACCTGCGTTTTGATCCCAACTCCTTTGCGCGCAATTTCATGGGGCAATGCGCCTGAAATATCCGCACCGCGCAATTCCACCGCGCCTTCGGAGGGACGCAATTGCCCCGTCAGAAGCTTGAAAAATGTCGACTTTCCAGCCCCATTTGGCCCGATCAGACAGCGCAGTTCAGATTCCTGCAAAGCAAAATCCACGGTATTGACCGCCGTGACACCGCCAAAACGCACCGTCAGGCCACGGGTTTGCAATAAAGGGGTGCTCATGGTTTTACCTTTACAGGGCTCTGCTCCGGTTCAGAGGATGTCTCGCGGCTGCGCGACAGGATCAGATCGCGCAGCGTTGGCGCAATGCCCTTTGGCACCAGCAAGACAAAAACAATCAGCACCGCGCCCAGTATGAAATTTGCATCCAACGTTTGTTGCGCGCCGACCTCGGTCACCATCCATTGCATCAGCAAGCACCCAATCACCGGACCAATCAGCGTCCCTCGCCCCCCAATAATCACCCAGATGATGATCTGTGCGGACAGGCCAAGGGCAAAGATCGTCGGGCTCACAAAGGCCCCCCAATTGACATAAAGCGCGCCGGCAAATCCCGCGATTGCCCCGCCGATCATGAAGGTAATCAGCTTGTAAATCCGCGGGTCGTACCCCAGCAGAGCAGCGCGGGTTTCGTTTTCGCGAATGGCCAGGATAATACGTCCGAATGAGCTGGCAATCAGAACGCGCAGCCCCAGATAAACCGCGATCAAGGCAAGACCGGTGACGATCCACGATTGTTCCGGACTCAGAATATAGGACGGGTTGCCCGGAACGTTGAAGGTGGGCACCCCGGGTATCCCGTTAAAGCCCCCCAGCCGCGCGTCGCCAATTTTGTAAAAATCGCCTGCGGTCGAGTTCACCAGGTTGAACAGGATCAACGATACGGTCAGGGTGATCACTCCAAGGTAGACGTCACTGACCCCGCCATAGATCATGAAGTACCCCAGCAGAGCTGCGAAGATGACCGGGATCAGAATCGCCAGTAGGATTGCATAGGTGCTGTCATCAAAATTGATCGCCGTCACCGCGTAAGCATAAGCGCCAAGGCCAAAAAACGAGGTTTGGCCAAAACATAAGATACCTCCGTAGCCCCAGATGAACCCGAGACTCAGTGCCAGCACCGCCATCGCGGCAAAGACCGTGAACTGCATGATTTGAAACAGATCAACATAACCCGGCGCGATGATGATCGCCCCGGCGAGCAAGACCGACCCGATGAGCGCACCTGCCATTCCATTGAGTTTTTGCATTACAAACGCCCTTTGAAGAACTTGCCGGAAATGCCGGTTGGTAACATGCGGATCAAGGCGACTGCGGCAATGAACAGGATGACCTCTCCAAAGACCGGTGTGGTCAGGAACGCCGCGATCTGGTTGATGAATCCAAAGAGCCCTGAGGCCGTGATGAGACCCCACAGGACAGATGTGCCGCCGCCGACCACCGTGATGAACGCTTTGGCGATGAAGGCCGCTCCCATGGTCGGAACAACACCCGCGACCGGGGCAAGCAAACCGCCTGCCAGCCCCGACATGGCCGCCCCGGCCCCAAAGGTGGCCATGTAGACGCGTGCCGGGTTGACCCCCAATGTCGCCGCCATTTCCGGGTTTTGCATCACGGCCCGTGCGATCAGGCCTGCACGCGTGAACCGCATCACCGCCCAGACCGCTGTCATCAACAAGACCGCCATGAGCGCGAGGAATGGTGTGTAAAGGCTCGATTGAAACGCACCAACCGTGAAGCCGCCCAAAGGGGAGGCCACACCGACGATGGTGTTGCCAAATATCATGGTGGTACCGCCGACAATCACGAGACTTAGACCCCATGTCGCCAGCATCGTATCCACAAGCCGCCCATAGAGGAATTGGATCAGGCAGCGTTCAACGATGACCCCCACGAGGCCTACGAAAACGGGCGCGATGATCAGCATCGCAATCCAGATATTCACGCCTGCCGAGACAGACAAAACCGTCGCATAGGCCCCAAGCATGAGGAATTCCCCATGCGCTAGGTTAATGATTTTCATCATTCCAAAGATCACCGCCAGCCCGGCGCTGATCAGCACCAAAGATGCAATACCGCTGATTACGTCCAGCCCGACGATGATCGCAAGGTCCATGTCGTTTTCCTAGATATCGATGATGTAGTGGGTTGTGTCGTTCGGGTTCGCTTCCAGATCGCAAACCGCCGCAGTATCCAGCGGCGCTTGTTGCTCAAAAGTATCGAGCACCTTCCAGGCTCGGTTTTCGACCTCTGCAAGGAACGTATTGCGCGTGACATGATGCGTTTTGGGATCCACAACCACATTGCCGCTCGGACCTTCGAAGGAAAGCCCGGTTTCCAGCGCCTCGATCACCGGCATTCGTTCCACCGTGCCCGCCTGTTTGACGCCCTCAGCCCAAAGATGCACGCCCTCGTAACTAGCAGCTGCCAATTCGCTGATGTACGGGGTTTGCGCGCCGTGGCGGTCTTTGATCGCCTTGACAAAAGCCTGACTGGCCGGCGTTGCCAGTTCCTCAAAATAGCCATAGCTGCCGAGCACGCCCTTGCTTTCGGAATCCTCCAGCGTCGCAGGTTCATTCACCAGACCAAAGGTTGTCGAAGCAATCGGGATTTCATCCTTTAGCCCCGCCGCAGCCCATTGGCGGTAAAATGCGGTGTGGTTGCCCCCGACCATTGCGGACAACAACAGATCAGGCTCCGCTGCCTGTATCCGTGAAATGGACGGTCCAAAATTCGTCACATCCAGCGGGAAGAAGTCGGTGGAGAGCACCTCGCCGCCATTGTCCTCAACGTATTTGCGCATCCATTTGGCGGTGATCTGCCCGTAATTGTAATCCGCGGCGATGATGTAGGCTTTCTTGCCCCACAGATCCATTGCACGCGGCACCAGTTTTTCGACCGTCTGCGCGGGCGTGGTGCCGGTGTTGAACGTATTGCGGTCACAAACACCGCCCTCATAGAGCGTGTTGTAGAAATATAGCGTGCGAAAGCGGCTGAAGATCGGACGGATCGCCTCACGTGAGGCGGATGTGATACCGCCGTGGATCACATCGACCTTATCACGCACCGCCAATTGCTGGGCAAATTGCGAATAGAGCTGAATGTTGGACTGGGTGTCATAGTTGATCAATTCGATCTCCCGGCCCAACAAACCTCCGGCGGCGTTCAATTCCTCAACAGCCAGTTGTATCGCGTAGACCATCGGTTCGCCGGTCGCTGCCAGGGGACCGGCAAGGTCATGCAAGCTGCCCAGTTTGATCGGCCCATCCTGAGCACGTGCAATGCTGCCAATCAGAGACGGTGCCGCCAAAGCCAGGCCCCCGGCGGTTGAGTTTCGCAAGAATCTACGGCGTGAAAGTGTCATGTGTTTTCCCTTTTCTCTTTTCTTGTTCTGTTCCGGCCAATGCCGCGTTCCAGCAGGTCATGCTGTCTGGTTTCAACGTGTAGCGCTGAAACCAATCCGGATGCCTCTTCATGTCTCGGCCATCTGCTCAAACGTGCAGTTTTCAACGCAGACCGCCGCCCGGTACAGGGTCATCTCATCCAGCTTGGCCCCGATGAACATTGCACCGATGGGACGGCCATCGCAGGTCGTGCCCGCAGGCACCGAAATACTTGGATGGCCGGTCGCGCAGGAGGGCGACGTATTCTGGATCATGCCGAATGCGGCCCCAACGATCTCCTCGCGGGTCGCGTCCTGACCGGGCAATGGTGTGGCGGCCATCGGTGTTGTTGGCATCAAGAGCACATCATAAAGTTCCAGCAGAGCGTCATAGGCCGCCGTCAGTTGCCGGTTGAGGTTCTGCGCTTTGCCATAGAAACGGCCCTTGTGGCGCGATGACATGTAATGGCCCATCAAGACGCCGAGTTTCAGCGTTTCCGACATGTCATTGGCCTGCTCTTTCCACTGGGACTGTGCGTCCAACAGGCCTTCGCTGAAATGGCCTTTCATATTCGTGCCATAAGCGTTCTGACGCAGCATCATTTCCGTCGCCCCTTCCAGAAAGATCGGCGTCCAGATTGCCGGACCGACGGCATGCAGCGGCATCGATATTTCCTGGACCACCGCGCCTGCAGATTCCATTTTCTGTCCCAGTTCCCGGATGCGAGCCTCAACCTCTGGCTCGGCGCCGGGATGCCCAAAACCTTCGGTGACAATTCCAACGCGCAATCCGTTGACGGGTTGGGAGAGTGCATCCGTATAATTCTGTGCTGGTGCGCCGCTCTGGCGCGGATCCAGCCCGTCAGGACCGGCCATCACCTCAAGCATCAGGGCATTGTCAGCCACCGAGCGCGTCATCGGCCCCGCATGATCGACCGTCAATTCCACCGGGAAAATCCCGGTATAGGGCACAAGCCCATGCGTTGGCTTGATGCCCACAATGCCGCAAAAAGAGGCCGGAATACGGATCGAACCACCTTGATCGCCACCTGTCGCCATGTCCACGATGCCTGCGGCTACCAGTGCTGCGGACCCTGAGGAGGAACCTCCGGCATTGAAGCCCGCGACAACCGGATTTTCGACAGGCCCGTTTGCGGATGTGTGGCTGCCGCCCGATGCGCAATAATATTCGCAAGCAGATTTGCCCAAAATGTCCGCGCCCGCATTCAGT
Source organism: Paracoccaceae bacterium (assembly GCA_033344815.1). NCBI lineage: Bacteria > Pseudomonadati > Pseudomonadota > Alphaproteobacteria > Rhodobacterales > Paracoccaceae > Paracoccaceae bacterium. Next base: position 309,657 of record JAWPMR010000001.1, read on the forward strand.
AAGCGCGTCACAATCGTGGCATCCGTATCCGGCACATAACCTTGCAGAATGGTTGACCCGTTTTCCATCGTCACGCCCGCCACATTGACGTTATCTTTTATCGCAACGGTCTTGCCCGACAGCTTGCCGCCGGTGGCGCCTTTTATATCGGTCCTGACAGCCCAAGCATTATACGGGTTATCCTTTGCGCTGGGTCGTGCACCGGGTGCGCGCGGATATCTTTGCGTTGGCGCCCCATTATCCATGCCGTTGACAGCGTCGTAGGCCTCAAAGAGACCCTCCATAAGGCCCAGAAAAGAAGCAGCGTCATCGGAGCTGAGGAACAGACCGAGTTCTGCTCCTGCTTCTTTCAGTTCCGTTTCACTTGGACGATCAATCCTGCTGGCCATCTCTTCTTTCTCCACACCAACGTCGATAAAGTCTGCGCGTTAGGCGAAATTCCCTTCACGAAGAAATACTTTGCATACCACCTACAAAGCATTGTTTTTAAATGACTATATTTACTGGATCTCCACTTCTTCTCATTCCAATTGTCACTGCTAAAAGCTGCAAGTTCATCGCCAAAGCATATTTACTTGAATTGGAAACTTAATATCGATTAGTCACGGACAACGCGGCGCTTCAACATTTTGTCCACGGTTTTTCGTGATATTTTGTCTATGAAAAGATTTTTGCCCAATTTTTAGACACTGAGTTGTTCGGCGACGCTTTCAGCGGGAACCTCCGGAACTGCGAATTGCGAGCGGTCTCGATGCGGCAACGAATCAAGAGAACGGTACCAAGTGCCAAAGCTGTCCCGCTACCAATGCGCGGCCAGATCAGCACCGCCAGAAACGAGCATATGATATGTGATGCCGCCGGTTCGATAAGTAAGCACCGCTGACTTTTACTTTGGGCCAAAGGCATGTCTGTCAGCGAGGTCAACAGCAGAGACATGAGCGCACATGTGGCGGGTTCCGGAGCCAGGACTAAGGCTCAGAAAGCGATCTTTTTCTGGATTTATGAAATGGGTTGCGCCGTGTCGTAACCGCAAATGAAAGGGAGAACGCGGCAAGTCGGCTAACAAAACCGCCTTGAGATATCATTCCCGGATCCTGCGCGCGTCTCAGGGTTCATCAGAAATGCAGCGCCCGACCATCGACGGTTTTACGCTGCGCTAGATCAAACGATCCAGCGCCTCCCGCAAAAGCGCAGCCTTTTCTGTACCAATGGCCGCGATGATTTCCTCGTTTTGCGCGTCCACATGGGTCATTATTTGATGGCAGAGGCTGTCACCACGATCCGTCAACGCCAGTTGCACGCGACGTTGATCCTCCGCTGACAACTGCCGCTGCACCAGACCATCGGCAACCATGCGGTCCACAAGCTTGGTCAGTGTTGGCGGGTTCATCAGGACGATCGCAGCCAATTCGCTCATGGTCGGTCCGTTTGAAGCGCGCAAGGATTGCAACACGCGCCACGTTTCGACCTGCACGTTCAATGATTTGATTTTTCGACCAAGATCATTGTGTAGCCTGCGGTGCGCCGCCGCGAGTGCATAAGAAATGTACGAATCAACAGTTTTTACAGGCGTTTTCATTCAGGCACCGAAGGTAAAGCGGCAAATGGATTGACGGGCGTTGAAGCGAGTAACACCATCAGTCCGCTAAAACCAGTCAAGATGTAACCGACGTCGAAAATGCATAAGGCAGAATGATGAGCTTGGCACCTCAAACACCATGGATCAAATCATCGACCGCTTTTTCGCGCACCGCAAGCCAAGCGTCGCACGGCAAAAAAAAGTCGCAACTCCCCTACCGCGTCGCCGTGATGATTCCGATGTGCGGTGCCGCTGGTATGTGGGCTCCCTCCTGCATCGCCAGTGCCGAGGCGGCAGTGAAGGAACTCAACGCTCAATCGGGTATTGATCACCGCCCGGTCGAAATGATCGTCGTTGATGCTGCAATAGAAGCAGAACGCCCGTGCGCGATCGTGATTGACGATTTGATCCAGACTCAGATGATTGATGCCATTGTTGGCATGCACATCAGCGCGGTAAGGCAGATGATTGCCCGGGTGTTGCGCGGCAGGATTCCGTTTGTCTACACGCCCCTTTATGAAGGTGGTGAGGCTTCTCCCGGAGTTTTTACCATTGGCGACACGCCCGCCCGACAGCTTGGGCCCGCGATCCGGTACATGTCCCATCGCTTCAAGCTGAAAAAATGGGCGTTGATTGGAAATGACTATATCTGGCCCCGCGCGTCACATGCATACGCCAAGCGGTATTTGCAGCATCACCACCATGAATTGGTTTTTGAAAGATACCTGCCCTTCAGTTCACCTGAAATGGCCAGAGCGGTCGAGGCTTTGGGCAAATCGGGCGCAGATGGCGTTTTGATTTCATTGATTGGGCAGGATGCCGTCGAATTCAATCGGATCTTTGGCGCAATGGACCTGCACCGTAAAATGTTCCGTTTGTCCTGCATCGTCGAAGAAAATGGGCTGCTGGCCAGCGGCGCGCACAACCTTGATCGACTGTTTTCTTCCGCTTCCTATTTTGCCGCGCTGAACACAGAGGAGAACGCACAATTCCGCGAAACATACCACAACCTGCACCAACACCGCGCCCCAATGCTCAATGCGCTTGGCCAATCCACCTATGAAGGGTTCCATTTCCTGGCCTCAATGGTGGCGCACAGAGGCGAACCCTGGGGGCTGCCCGGAGCCGCGACATCGCCACCGATCCGTTACAAGAGCGCGCGTCATGGGGTTTACAGGTCGAACGCGGGTAATGGGTCATCGGTATATCTTGCGCGTGCCAATGGGTTTGTTTTTGACGATTTTCAGCACTTGTCATAGCTGCGGTCTTTGGACGCGACGCGTGATCGACATACTATGATGCGATGGGCCTCAAGGATCTTTCAGCTTGGTTCGATCTGGCGGCACGACGAAATCTACCTGGCATGAATACTGAACCAAACCGATTGCCACCGACACGCTGACCACAGCAATCCCAGCATAGGTTTCTTCTCTACAGCCCGCCTCCCCGATGACAGCTCAAAGGTTTCTGCCATCCGCAACACACAAATCTCCAACACGAAATTCTTGCCCAGATCAGTGTCTGCAAGTGTTCTTTACAACCCCAGTCGCGGGTCACGCGTCACAAAAAGCGCGGCGATGATCACCGAAAAAGATAGGAGCATTATGGTTTGCTTAAGGCCCACGGCGGCTGCACATTCCAAAGCTTTTGCAAGCGCATTGCCCCGGCCATGTCTACAGCTTCGTATCTTTCCTCGGGCACCATGCGCAGCCCTTCGATTGTTTGCCGGATCAGCAGCACCATTGCGAAAATCAGGGGCGAACAGATCACCATAATTTCCAAAGTGCCAAACAGCATGAGCGCTGGGATAAGGCAAACAATACGGGGAAACGCCTGTGCCGTATCGCAGTTCAAAGGCACCCGCTGGATCACTTCTCTGTCCGCACCGCGAGGATGCGATGGGCATCATAATCATGGCCGCGATTGTGACTACGCAAATGACCGAGTCGAAAGTTACCTTCGCCCGGCCACACCGGCCTGACAGCGCACAGAGGCAAAAAATACCACCGGATGGATGTTTACTTTGCGTCCCGCCAGCGTCAGAGAAAAAGCCGCAATCAGCAAAATGAAAGCCGGCGTTGGAATGGGCAGCGGGGAATCTCGAAATGGGATCAGCACTCGCACGTTAAGGAAAGCACTTAAGAATCCTGGTGCAGATTTAACCCATTAGATGCTAAGAAAATTCTTGATTAGTGCGTCTAATTAATGGCCTTGGGTGAAGTCCTGCCCACACACGTCTTCTGCAAAAATCGGTGCCATCAACGAGGCCAACCTGATTCCTACAAAAAACGCGATGCCCAACAGCACCATGCGATGACGTTGCCAAAATGGCGTGCCGCGCCCAAAATGTTCGGGCTGTTATAACCCACATTCTTTTGACATACGGTCCGGCATTGCCGCCAGCAACACGATGGTCAAGCCAATCTCCAAGGAACGGCCCAGCTTGAAGCTTCCCATCATCTCCAGTAGATGCGCGCCTAGCCCCGGCATGCCAATAGAGGCGGTCAAGACAGAGGCGACGCGCAACAGGAGGGTCGCGATTTGACTGTTGCTCCAGACCCGCGGCGCGGCCGGAAGTGAAGTCGCCTCGACGTCCACCCTTCTGTCCCGAGCAAAATATCCAGAGCTTCTTTGCGCTGCATGACACCGATGAGAACATCGCCTTGTTTGCCCGGAATCATTTCGCGCGCATCCTTGACCAACATGCGTGCAATGTCATGCACGGTTGCGCCGGCGTCTGTCGCCTCCCCCTCGCTCACGGCACCTGCTTGGGCCAGAACACCTGCATGCACCAAACGCGGCTTGTCGTTGCCTTCGGTGAATTTTCGCACCTTTTCAGTGGCGGGGTGCAAAAAGATCTGGTCTGGCGTGTTGAATTACTCGACCGCACTGTCCTTCATGATCGCAAAACAATCTGCCAGCCTCAGCGCTCCGTCCAAAAAAAGGTGATGAACACACCGGTCTTGTTGAGCGTCTTTCGAAGGCGCAGGAATTCATCCTGCGTTTCTCTGCGGACAAGCGGGTCCCGCGCGCTGAAAGGTTCGTCCATAAACCAGATGTCCGGCTCGATTCCGAGTCTGCGCGCGAGGCCCACGCACTACTGTTGCTCCTCGGACAGTTCACTCGGGAAAAAATCCTCGCGCCCCTCAAGTCCCGCCAGCTAGACCACCTCAAGCGCGTTCGCGCCGCGTGCCTTTGTCCTGCCCCCCCCCACCTCCAGCAGCAAGACCAGGTTTTCAGAACCGTTTAATGCACCAGCTTTCCGAAAGACTGGAACACCATGCCCACTTTGAAGCGGCGCACCGCAATCAGGTCCATTTCGGACAGGGACATGATCTTGTGCCCCCACAGTAACTGTCCCACCGGTAATGTCATGCAGGCGTGAAAAGCCGCGCACAATGTGGATTCGCCGGACCCGAACAACCCCATGATCACCAGCATTTCGCCCTTGTGGACATCAATGGAGACGTGCTTAACGCTCGCGATTTAGCCCGCTGCAGGGATGTCGCAAAACGCGTGCCCACAGGGATGGCGCTCATGAACTCCTGGACCCTTGCCAAAATTTTCCATACATTTTCGAAGATATGACCGGCGTGTCGACTGGCACAATGCGCCTTGCATTGGAATTCCCCGTCCAGCAAGACCAGACAAGGTGTGAATATCGTGTTTGAAGCGACTTAGTTCAGCTAATCACCCCAAACGCCTTCATTGGCTTCCAGCCAGACTTCGTCAGCTTCTTCGGGTTCCATCTCTTCGAAGTCCACCAGTTCGGCCATTTCAGCGATCTCAAGATTGGTAAAGCTGATCCTCTCCAAAATGTCATGGGCGCTTGGCTAATTCTTTTCAATGCCTGCCTAAAGCGCTTTCTTCAAATACCCACTGCCAGAGTTGCCACGGGTATTTTGCGGGTCCGGATTTGGATCCACGGAAGGACGTTTGTCTCAACCCGCAACCCACTCAGGGAAATCAAAAATTCTCCTGGCCAGGCCGCTTCGGTAAAATTTTGTGTCCAGTCCAACACAGCAATCGGCCGCTTGTGTGCCTCTGTAGCACCAGTTTCCGCCCAAAGTGCAGCAGCAGATTCCGCGTCCACCACAATGAATTCTATCTTCAACGCCTCGATCCGCTCCTGACGGTTTTTAACCCGTCAACCGGCCTGTCCCGATACCTGCCGTTGTCACAGGTTTCTGCCGTCAAATATTGCAGCGCATCCGTTCAACGCCTTCCAATCCGACAATCCCGGACAAGCCGCTTTGGCTCCACATCGGATACCAACCGTCTTCGCGGGGCTTTGCCTCATGATCGGCGATTTCCATAATACCGCCATTTTTTTTGCACCACACCGAAAGGCGCTCCAAAGGCGCTTTCCCAGACTTCCACCACAAGGATTACACACCCCACACGCGAGGGTTCCTAAACGACCTGCTTATTCGTTGTTACGTATTCAAAACAGTTTTCGTTCTGCTCATACAATTGCCCAGCGATCTTAGAAATCAAAATTTGGCTGGAATAATTGCGCACCGGCAAAAAAAATCTGAAACACTGCTATCTGCGGTAAATCCATCAAGAGGCGTCGAGGCTAAAACACCCGCTATCAACGCCGTCACTAGATTTTTCGTTCCGGAGCCTCCTTTTTTTCTATTCCCGTTTGAGGTGTTAATGCGCTTTACCTTGTGATCCATCTTGTTTTAGCCCAAGCGTCGCTTTGTCGCGAATGTCACGCGTCACTGCTACAGAATTTCTCTGTCAATCAGTTTGTCTTACTACCATCACTCAAAGTTTCACCACAATCCCGACAAGCGATGTCGCAAATGCATAGTCCGACGTCCAATTTCAAGCTGTTTTCTGCCTCGCCTCGCGGCATTCTGGTCCAAAGGAGTTTGCGCGCATGCGTTATTCGGGTTTCAAAGTCATCAAAGAGGCGCTGACCGGGCATAAGGGTTGGAAACCCGCCTGGCGTGATCCAGAACCGCAAACCCATTATGACATCGTCATTATTGGCGGCGGCGGTCACGGGTTGGCGACGGCATATTACCTGGCAAAGGAATTCAAGCAAAAGCGCATTGCCGTTCTCGAAAAAGGCTGGATCGGGGGCGGCAATGTCGGGCGTAACACTACTATCATCCGCTCGAACTACCTTTTGGACGGCAATCAGCCGTTTTACGAATTCTCCCTGAAACTCTGGGAAGGGTTGGAGCAGGATTTCAATTACAACGCGATGATTTCGCAACGTGGTATTTTGAACCTGATCCATTCTGACGCACAACGTGATGCCTTCATTCGCCGTGGGAATGCGATGATCCTGAACGGGGCGGATGCAGAATTGCTCTCAACCGAACAGATCAAGGCGCGCTATCCGTTTTTAAACACAAAGGATGCACGGTTTCCGATCAAGGGTGGATTGGCGCAGCATCGCGGGGGAACCGTGCGCCATGACGCGGTGGCCTGGGGCTATGCGCGCGGTGCGGACAGCCACGGCGTGGATATTATCCAGAACTGCGAAGTTACCGGGTTTCGGATCGAAAATGGTACCTGCTCCGGGGTCGAAACATCGCGTGGTTTCATCGGCGCATCCAAGATTGGATGCGCTGTAGCGGGATCTTCCAGCCGCCTGATGTCGCATGCAAATATGCGCCTGCCTATGGAGAGTCAGGTGCTACAGGCCTTTGTCACTGAAGGATTAAAACCGGTGCTGCCGGGGGTCGTGACATTTGGGGCAGGCCATTTCTATGTTAGCCAGTCCGACAAAGGCGGGTTGGTTTTTGGCGGCGACCTGGATGGTTACAACTCCTATGCCCAACGCGGCAATCTGCCCGTGGTCGAAGACGTCTGCGAAGGCGGCATGGCGATCTTCCCGGCATTGGGGCGTGCGCGCCTGCTGCGCATGTGGGGCGGTATCATGGACATGTCGATGGATGGCTCGCCGATCATCGACCGGACCCATATCGACGGTCTCTATTTCAACGGCGGCTGGTGTTATGGCGGTTTCAAGGCAACCCCGGCGAGCGGCTTTTGTTTCGCCCATTTGCTGGCCAGGGACGCGCCCCATCCCACCGCCACGGCGTTCCGGTTTGATCGGTTCGAAAAGGGTCTCATGATAGACGAAAAAGGCGTGGGCAATCAGCCCAATCTGCATTGAGCGCACTGGAAAAACGAAATGATTATTGACCACCCCCTGCTCGGCCCGCGCGATGCCGCTGAATTCACCTATATGGGGGACGCGAAACTGATCGACCGCCCGGATTGGAAATCGGGCACAGCGGCACGGGATTTTTACGAATATGGGTATTTGCGCGACAATCCCGCTGGATGGCATGAAGAATTGTGGTTTCATGAGGCCGGGGACCGATCATGGCTGGTTGTGACACGTAACACGCTCACTCATGAAATCTCCAAGGTTGAAATGGCGCGCGATGTCGCCCGCAAGCGGGGGCGCAGCACATGAGCCAGATCAACCGACTGCCGACTGGCGGGCAAATCACGCGCGACAAAACACATAAATTCCTGTTTGATAACAAGACATACCTCGGGCATCCTGGCGATACGCTGGCTTCGGCATTGCTGGCCAATGGTGTGCGCCTGATGGGACGCTCGTTTAAATACCATCGCCCGCGCGGTGTTCTGAGCGCAGGGTCTGAGGAGCCCAACGCGCTGGTGGAGTTGCGCGGCGGCGACAGGCAGGAACCCAACACCCGCGCCACAACGGCAGAGCTTTATGATGGGTTGTTTGCCAAAAGCCAAAACCGGCTGGGGTCGCTTCGGTTTGATCTGCTCGCGATCAACGACCGGCTGTCCAATTTCTTGACCGCTGGGTTTTACTACAAAACGTTTATGTGGCCTGCTGCGTTTTGGGAAAAGCTGTATGAACCGATCATTCGCCACGCGGCTGGATTGGGCGCGCTGTCGCTCAAGGACGATCCGGACACCTATGACAAAGGGTTCCTGCATTGTGATTTGCTGATCATCGGCGCAGGACCGGCCGGGTTGGCGGCCGCGCTGACTGCCGGTCGGGCAGGTGCAGACGTCATCCTTGCGGACGAAGATTTCCGTTTGGGCGGACGGCTGAACGGCGAAACCCATGCGCTTGGCAATCAATCGGGCGCAGACTGGGCAAACGAGACCGTTGCCGAACTCGCCAGCCTGAAAAACGTGCGATTGATGTCCAGAACGACCGTGATAGGGGCCTTTGATCATGGCATTTATGGGGCGCTGGAACGCATCAGCGACCATCTGCATGCCCCCGCGCCGGGCAAACCGCGTCAAGTCCTCTGGCGTATCTATACCCGCCAAACGATACTTGCCGCAGGCGCGACCGAGCGTCCGATTGCATTTGACAACAATGACCGGCCCGGGATCATGCTGGGGTCTGCCCTGCGCACCTATGCCAACCGGTTCGCCGTAGCCGCCGACAAACGCGTCGCGATTTTCACCAATAACGACGACGGGCATCGCACGGCCACTGATCTTCACGCGAAGGGTGTAAAAATCGCTGCCGTCGTGGATGTGCGCGCGGATGCCCCGCGCAGCATGGACTACGAAGTGCTCCACGGTGAAGTGGTCAATACGCGCGGTCGACTTGGCCTTTCGTTTGTGGACCTTAAACTCGCCGATGGATCGACGCGAATTCTGGAATGCGGCGCTTTGGGTATGTCGGGCGGGTGGAACCCCAATGTGCACATGACATGCCACCAACGGGGTCGCCCGACATGGAGCAATGACATCGCGGCCTTCGTTCCGGGCAAAGACCTGCCGCCCGGAATGATCGTGGCGGGTGCAGCAAATGGCACGCTTTCCACCTTTGGCGCGCTACAGGGTGGGGCCCAAGCGGCGCGTGATGCTTTGGGTTCAAAAACTCCTCTGCCCGATCTGCCGCAAGCCGAAGATGCGCCCGTGAACCTCAAGCCATTCTGGTATGTTGAGGGCTGTTCCCGGGCTTGGCTCGATCAGCAAAACGACGTCACGGTCAAAGACGTCCGGCTCAGCCATCAGGAAGGGTTCCGCTCGGTTGAGCATCTCAAACGCTATACCACGCTGGGCATGGCCACGGATCAGGGCAAAACGTCAAACATGGGCGGCCTTGCGATTATGGCCGAACTGGCGGGCAAGACGATCCCAGAAGTTGGTACCACCATCTTCCGCCCGCCCTACACACCCACGGCCATTGGTGCCTTTGGTGGTCGCCACCGCGGCCAGGAATTCCACCCCAAACGCCTGACCCCCAGCCATAAGTGGGCGGAGGAACAAGGCGCGGTCTTTGTCGAGGTCGGCAATTGGATGCGCGCGCAGTGGTTCCCACGCGCCGGTGAAACCACATGGCGGCAAAGCGTGGACCGCGAAGTGCTCGCCACGCGGGCCTCAGTCGGTGTATGCGACGTGACAACATTGGGCAAAGTGGACGTTCAAGGGACCGACGCGGCCGCGTTCCTGAACAAAATCTATTGTAACGGCTTTGCAAACCTTGCTGTCGGCAAGACCCGCTATGGTCTGATGCTGCGTGAAGACGGCATTGCGATGGATGATGGCACCGCCGCCCGTCTGGCCGAGGATCATTTCGTCGTCACGACCACCACAGCCAACGCCCTGCCCGTCTACCGTCACATGGAATTTGTGCGTCAATGCCTGTTTCCGGATCTGGATGTGCAATTGATCTCAACGACCGAAGCCTGGGCGCAATATGCCGTATCCGGACCAAACAGTCGCCGGGTTCTCAGCAAGCTCGTCGATCAAGACATGTCAAACGAGGCGTTTCCGTTCATGGCTTGTGCCAACATCACAATCTGCGGGGGCTTGCGCGCACGGCTGTTTCGCATCTCCTTCAGCGGCGAGTTGGCTTATGAAATCGCTGCGCCGACGGCCTATGGCGATGCCTTGATGCGCAGAATTATGGACGCCGGAGCGGAGTTTGACATCACCCCTTACGGCACCGAAGCGCTTGGCGTTATGCGGATCGAAAAAGGCCACGCAGCGGGCAACGAGTTGAACGGCACCACCACTGCGCAAAATCTTGGGATGGGGCGCATGGTTTCAAAAGCCAAAGACAGCATTGGGTCCATCCTGTCGGAACGCACAGGTTTGAACGCAGAGGGTGATTTACGCCAGGTCGGGATCAAACCTGTGGATATAACCGCCACCGTGCCAGCGGGCGCGCATTTGATGGGTGCAGATGGCCCGGTGGACGCGGCTCATGCGCAGGGATATGTGACTTCAGCCTGTCATTCTCCCAATTTGGGGCATGCAATCGCGCTGGCGTTTTTGAAAGATGGCGACCAACGGTTTGGCGAACGCATGAGGCTGGTAAGCCCGCTCACAGATGTCGAAACCGAAGTAGAGATCGTCAGCGCCCATTTCATTGACCCAGAGGGGGAACGGCTTCGTGCATGATCTAAAGCCACTCACCGCTCTAGGTGGAACCGAACCCCGCAATGACCGGTTTGATCACGTGAGCATCGTGGAAAATGACGGTCTGGCATTGGCCTCTGTTGCCGCGCGCCTGGGTCAGGAAAAAGCATGCCGCGCGGCTCTAAAGTCCCTTTTGGGAGCCGTGCCAGCACCCGGAAAGGCCCGATTGCGCGACCCGAAAGCAGGCTTCTGGATGGGCCCTGATCAATGGATGATCGGTGCGCCACGCGACAGTCATGAACTGTTGGCCGAAACCCTCAAGACGCGCTTTGGCGAGTGCGCTTCGGTCACCGAACAATCCGGCGCTTGGGTCTGTTTTGATGTCATTGGAGACGGCATGGCCGATATGTGTGAACGTCTTTGCGCAGTTCCGATCCGGCGTATGCAAAGCGGTGATGCACAGCGCACCGTGATCCATCAAATGGGGTGTTTTGTCATCCGGCGCGCGGAACAAGACCACATCCGAATCCTAGGGCCGCGCGCTTCGGCAGGATCACTTCACCATGCATTGATCACGGCAGCGCAGGCGACTGCCTAGGCCTGAGGCACAATCGCGTTGTCGCGCACGCGGAACATATTGACCTTTTCACGCTCTTCGCGCGGATGGGTCGCAAAGACGTCCATATAGGTTTTAATCAGCGACGAAGATGTCGAATACCCCACGGCCAGCGCGATTTCCGTCATGGAAAGGTTGCCATATAACAGCAGCTGCCGCGCTCGATGCATGCGCAGGGATTTGTAATACCCATGCGGTGTATTGCCGGTGGTTTTGTAAAACACCCGTTCCAATTGTCGCACCGACAGGCCAACCTCTTGCGCAACATCCGCTATGTTCAATGGATCCTCGATGTGATCGGCAAACATCTCGATGGAACGGCGGACAGCAGGGGGCAACATATCGTTCGTACTTTCGGCAGCAAAGGTTGGTTTGCGTTGCGAAACCCCCTGCCCGCGCACCAAAGGATGCTGGAACCAACAGGCCACTTCTGTTGCCACATCACCGCCAGAAGCGGCCTCAATCAGGTGTAGTGACAGATCAAATGCTGCCCCCGCCCCTGAGGCCGTCACCCGGGTGCGATCAATCATAATGACGTCTTCGGTCGCTAGCAGATCGGGGAATTCGGTGGAAAACGCCGTCTCATAACACCAATGCACCGAAGTCGTGTGTTGCTCTAGCAGGCCTGAGCGCGCCAAAGGGAATATCCCGCCACTGATTGCACCCATAGTGACGCCGTGCCGGGCGAGCCTGCGCAGTTTTCCTTCGGCCTCAACAGGATGCTGAAACCGCGAGAATGGCCCGCTCAGAAGGTAGATCTGATCAAGGTCAGCCGCCTCCTTCAGGGAGAGGTCCGGCTCAAACCAGACATGCGCACTGGCCTCCACGCGCCGCCCATCCTCAGAAATCAACTGCCAGCCAAACACCTCCTGCCCAACGATCTCATTAGCTGCCCGCAGAGGTTCGATCATCGAGGTCAGGCAAGCCATGGGAAAACCCGGGAAGATCAGAAATCCAATATCAACTTTATTATTCTGGTTCATAAAAATATCCTATCAGGAAAATTCCGTGCTATTCTAGAGATCCCAGCAGACATTTTGCTTGATCTGCGCGTCTCAAAGAACCATGCGATAGTGCAATGAACATTGAAAAACCAGATGCTGCCATGACACCAACGCTGTTGAAGCAAGACCCGCACCGGGTTGTTGAGAACCGCGAAAAAAACCTCGAAGTTGCAATCGGGCGGGAAGTCCGCGCCTATCGGCGCAAGCAAGAGATTACCGTAGCGGATTTATCTGCCACAACCGGTCTTTCCATCGGGATGCTCTCCAAGATCGAAAATGGGAATACCTCGCCGTCGCTGACAACGTTGAAAACACTGGCGAATGCGCTTTCCGTTCCTTTGACCGCGTTTTTTCGTAGGTTCGAAGAGACCCGCACAGCTGTTCATACCAAAGCAGGCGAAGGCGTGGAATTGGAACGTGCCGGCACGCGCGCCAATCATCAATATGATTTGCTGGGGCATATCGGTTCAAACGCGAGCGGGGTGATTGTAGAACCCTACCTCATCACCTTGTCTAATGAGGCCGATGTTTTTCCAACCTTCCAGCATGCAGGGATTGAGACGATTTACATGCTTGAAGGCGAGGTGGATTATCGGCATGGCGATGCTGTCTACCCCCTCAAGCCCGGCGATACCCTTTTCTTTGATGCGGACGCGCCTCACGGCCCCGAAAACCTCGTAGCGCTGCCTGCCCGGTATCTTTCTGTGATCAGCTACCCACAAGACAGCTGAGGTCTGCCCAGTACTTCAACCATATAAAAATATGTTATTTGGCAGACATATACCATATATATCTAAAGTATCAAATTAATGCGATAGCCTGGACCCACATCCCTTCGGAACGGGACTGGCTCATTCTTGCAAGGCAGCTTCTGTTTCCAGTTCCGGCCATACCCCGGGCGACGTGGGTTGTCCTTCATCAAACTGAGACAGGTCGTCCAACATCATGGGGCGATTGGCGATAAAACCTTTGTAGGTCGCTGGTTCCTCAGGCAAATTACGGTGCAAACGGCGGCTCCACTTCGGCACTCTCATCACGTCCTGAAAACTGCACAGATAACAGCGGATCGGGAATACAAGCGCGTTGGAACGCGGCAACCTAGGAATTTGAGCGGGTACGACAATGCCCTTTTCAAGGGCCATTGGGACCGGGGCATGCCATTCGAAAAAGTTCATGCCAATGTCAAAATCAGGTGACCAATCGGCCTGCGCCGTCACCAGACCCGCATTTACCCATAGAATGTCATCACGTTGATCCAAAGGCCAAAATCGCTCGTGCCTGCCGCAAGATTTATTCCATCGGACCGTAAGGCAAGGTCGCCTGGCCCAGAAACGTGAAACTGTGATCAATGCGCAGAGGCTTGTCGATCCAGCGCAATGTGTGGCCGTCCCAATGCAGCTCAAACAAATCGGGTTAGCCCTTAGACTTGAACGCCGTGATCAATTCCAGCAGATTCCAGCCTTTCAGCGTCATATGAGGCAGCGATTTACAACGCAACGGATCATCCGCCAACACCTGTGCGATCCTTCATTCCTGAGACGTCGTGTTCGTCCGCATCAACGCGCTTTTAGTTGATCTATGCCATTCACGACCAGCCGTGACTTCACCGCGATATGAAAGAAGTTGCCGTCGTCAACGAACTTTTCATCAGCATTCAAAATGGAGGCATAGGTTGAGCGCCCCGTCGCAATTTTCTCGACACTGCGCATTCTGACTCCGTCGATCACATAGGCCGTAACGGCCCGGACTATATGGGTCATTTTGAGGATCGAAACATTTATCAAGCCTGCTTTGGTTCACATGAATTCTCAATCAGATTTGGCGCTTGGCAATATGGTCAAAATATCATGCGGTGCCCATCCCGTTTCAGTCTACTAACTCTCCGCCGATATCCGCAAGGCGATGCGCCACCGCGAAAGCTCTCTAAGACTGGCCAGCGGGTATTCCCCCGGTTACGACCCTCTTTTAACAACAGGTATTGAACCTCAGCCTATCGTAGCTGTCATGTGTGATGTATATGGGCCCCTCCTGATTGCAACGGTCTGTTTGGTTCTGGTTTCGAGGGCGCGATTGCTGATGTAGGTCCGGCTTCTTAGTGCTGCCAGATATATCCGTAGCCAAGAGCCCCGATGGATTTCCGCTTGCTTCCCCCTCATCGCCCCTAAGGCATCGGTGTTGACCTTGCCGATCCACACATCAGGTTCGAGAAGCAACGGGTGTGACCCTTTTCCATCTCCTGGCAGATGTTGCAATTTTCCTGAGATTGCCCTCCTTTTGTCAGCATATCGAGACAATTTTCAACTGAATGACATCTCATGAGCCGGACAGTATTCTTGATCTCTCGATAGAAGTGACCAAATTATCCGTGCGTTCTTATTTGCCAGTGCGACCGCGACGACATTCGGATGTCGCCGTTCCCGCATCCGACCGATCCACTGGCTGCGCGCATCGGTCTTCCCAGCGGCACGGCTGAGCACAGCGCGCGCTCCACGGATGAGCAATGTTCGCAAGTATCGATCGCTGCGTTTGCTGATACCGAACAGTCGAGCCTTTCCGCCACTCGAATGCTGTTTGGGAACTAACCCCAACCAAGCTGCAAATTGACGGCCGTTCTTGAAGCAGGACTTATCCCCGACTGCAGCGACCAAGGCTGTTGCTGTGATTGGCCCAACACCTTCAATTTGGCTAATGCGTTGGCACATCTCATTTCGACGGAAGAGGGTTTTGATCCGACGATTGTAACCCGCGAGCCGATTGTCCAGTTCGGCCAATTCGTCACGCATGTCGCGCAACATATCAATGAAGATATCCCCAAAGCCGCTAACGTTGCTGTCAGCAATCTCACCTAGCGCGCGCCGGATGCGAGTAATATCCCGTGCCACCACGACACTATGCTCCCCGAGTAGACCACGAACCTGGTTCACCAGCCGCGTACGATTTGCAACCACGCGCTGACGGATACGATGGACAGCCTGGATCTCAAGCTGTTCGGCGGATTTTGGTGGCAGGAACCTCATTGATGGACGACCGACTGCCTCACAAATCGCTTCTACATCATTGCGACCGTTCTTATTGGATTTCACATACGGCTTGACAAACTGAGGCGATATCAGACGCACTTCGTGACCCAAATCCGTCAGAACCCGCGCCCAATAGTGGGAACCGCAAAATGCTTTCATTCCAACAATACAAGGTTCAATTTCGGCGAAGAGCTGTGCAACGGCGTCGCGCTGCAGTGTCTTCCTCAGAACGATTTCATCCTTAGCATCGACACCGTGAACTTCAAAAACAAATTTGGCCAGATCAAAACCTATCCTCTTAATGTGTATGGTATGTATCCTCCTGTTTCCTTTTCCGAAGATGCCCCAGTTTGAGGGCGGCGGGGTCCATACCATTGCTCCTGCAATGCAAGCGCGTTTTGTGACGGTTTTGGCTCGCGTGATCGGTACCGGTCCTGTGTCAAGCCTGCGCATGTGGCTCAGGTCTGCGAAGAGCCGTTGTAGTGTTCGTGAGTCCAGGGTCAAAATCGCACTTTCGGACTTTGATGTCTTTGACCGCAATATGTTTTTCCCAGAGCTGAACGTGAACAACGCGCCCACAATTGTCTATGGATCTCCTCACTTCACCGATCCAACTTGGGTCTATGAAGCGGGCTGAAGCGGAAGTCGTTTCTCGCTTATGGCGTGGCGTAATGTGCTAACCTGCCCAAGTAGTCTTGCCTTTTTTGTCGTCGTCGCCCACAGTGCGTGGGCCATTTTTTGAGGTTTGCGGGCTAGCAGGCGATCCAGCCTACTTTACGAACCTATCCTTTTGTGTATGGCCCAACTCAGGAAGACGGTCGCACCGGTGATCAGGAGCCTTCGCAGATCGGACTTCCCCACTTTACTCACCCGGCCCAATCTGGCCTTTCCTCCGGTTGAATGTTGTCGCGGCACTTATCCGCGCAAGGTCGCAGCGTTGATAGGTCCGATGCCTAAAATATTTTGTAGCTTGCCTGCTGTGTCGTCACGCTTTGCGGTGTCTCTCATCTGCCACACAAAGGTGGCGATGGAACTGTTGAGCGTGTCGATTTGATAGAAGTTGAGCCGCGCAGCTTCCAGCGCGAAATCTGGAACGCGTTCAGCAACTGCGACCGCTGGCGCGTGAACCTCTGGTGAGTTCGTAAAAGCATGCCCTGCGCCTGCTGTTCCGGACTCTTGACCGCTACAAACCGCATATCGGGCTGCCGAACAGCAACTGCAATCGCCGATGCGTCATTTGGGGTCGTTGTTCCTGCGCTTGACGAAAAGCTTCACATAAATCCACGGGATCAATTTGCGCTTCGCGACCCCAGTTTTGGCTGGTCGCACAGGCCTCCAGCGCCACGATACGCATAGGATGGGTGGCCAACAGCTCTCTCAGTTAGCTGCGCGAATATTTGCGATTGAACACGGTCACGCCTTCGGCGTTCGTCGCACAAACCTGAAACGAGTGCTTTGCTCGGTCTTTGGATAGAACGCTAATGTCGGTCATGGATACTTCCTTTCATTCTTACTGACCTCCAACAAAGCCAGTCGGGCACATTACAATGCGGCCGTGGGAGAGAGCAGACACCCCATCAGAGTCGTAAAAGCGAAGGCCAGAATTTTTTGACTCCCGAAGGCCGCACGTTTTCCAAACGCGATGCGCCCATCTCATAGGCCGGAAATCCCGCGTGGATGATGATCTTCAGCGGGTTTGCCAGTTAACAAAAGCTTGCAGCGCACATGGCGTTGGTGACAACGATACCAGCTGCCGCCGCCTCCAGCTCTGCTACTTTTGCAGCACGTTCTGTGAGTCGTTCCTCCACGATGTTTACTCCCATGTCTGAATTTGCCGGTCTGCGACATTCCCGAATGATCGCCCTATTCGCAAACGAAAAACAGACTGTCACATTGGTAAATTCATTTTGCCCAGTAAGAAAAAAAGTTTCCTCATGGTTGAGGTTTAGGTTTTTTATGATAACTTCCCGATGGATGCTGGTCGCATCAGGCAAGTCGCGAGTCGGGAATAAAAACATGTGCGGAATCGTAGGCCTTTTTCTGAAAGACAAATCGCTGGAACCAAAGCTGGGCGACATGCTGACGTCCATGCTGATCACCATGACGGACCGTGGGCCCGACAGTGCGGGCATTGCGATTTATGGTGGCGAAACAAAAGGCCGTACTAAAATGACGGTGCAATCTGACGATCCCGGAACAGCGTTTGCTGGGTTGGAGAAAACGCTGTCTGACGTTGTTGGCGGACCGGTTCAGATGGATATCAAGAGCACGCACGCCATTCTGGACATTCCAGCGGGCACAACCGCGAAGGTCCGCGCGGCACTGGATGAAATTGGCATTCGCGTGATGAGCCGGGGCGATAGTTTGGAAATCTACAAGGAAGTCGGCCTGCCCAAGGATGTCGCGGCGCAATTCGACATCTCAAAGATGTCAGGAACGCATGGCATTGGCCACACGCGCATGGCGACAGAATCCGCTGTGACCACGATGGGCGCCCACCCTTTCAACACCGGCGACGATCAGTGCCTTGTCCACAACGGCTCGCTGTCAAACCACAATTCCCTGCGCCGCAAGCTGCGCCGTGAAGGCATTCATATTGAAACCGAAAACGATACCGAAGTCGGAGCCGCCTATCTGACCTGGCGGATGCAGACCGGCGCGACACTGGGTGAAGCCTTGACCAGCAGCCTTGATGATCTTGACGGGTTCTTCACCTTTGTGGTCGGCACCAAGGACGGGTTCGGCGTCGTGCGCGATCCGATCGCCTGCAAACCTGCGGTGATGGCGGAAACCGATCAATATGTGGCCTTTGGCTCTGAATACCGCGCGCTGGTGGACCTGCCAGGAATCGAAGCGGCACGCGTGTGGGAGCCCGAACCTGCGACGGTCTATTTCTGGAGCCACAATGACGCCCCCACAGCGACCGAGAAAGCCGCCTGATGCAAACCATTGATCTATCTGAAACTGGCCTGCGCGAGATGAACAAGACGCTTCACGCTCAGGCCGAGACGACCAACCAAACCACATGGGAAATCATCAACCCAAAAGGTGCGCATGCGATTGCCTGCGGTCTGGATGCGCCGATTGAAGTCACGGTAAAAGGGTCGACGGGGTACTACTGCGCGGGCATGAACCAAAAGGCGACCGTGAACATCCATGGGTCTGCCGGACCGGGTACGGGCGAAAACATGATGTCGGGCAAGGTCGTGATCGAGGGCGATGCGTCCCAATATGCGGGTGCCACGGGACATGGCGGGCTGCTGGTTATCAAGGGGAATGCCTCTTCGCGCTGTGGCATTTCGATGAAGGGCATCAACATTGTGGTGCACGGAAACATTGGCCACATGTCCGCGTTCATGGCGCAATCGGGAAACCTTGTGGTCTGCGGTGACGCGGGCGACGCGCTGGGGGACAGCTGCTATGAAGCGCGGCTTTTCGTGCGCGGTGAGGTGAAATCACTCGGCGCGGATTGCGAAAAGAAAGAGATGCGCCCGGAACATATTGAAATCCTGCGGGATCTATTGGCCGAGGCTGGATCAGACGCCAAACCCGAAGAGTTCACGCGTTATGGGTCCGCCCGCAACCTTTATAACTTCGATGTCGATAACGCAGCCGCGTATTGAGGATACCTGACATGAACGAACACGATCCCAAGGGTATCCCCCAGACCACGCCGCGCCAATCCGCGACCTTTACACAAGACATCAACAGTGACATCCGCCGGGCGGCGGCCACTGGAATTTACGACATCCGAGGTGGCGGCGCGAAACGCAAGGTGCCGTCCTTTGACGATCTGTTGTTCATGGGCGCGTCGATCTCGCGCTACCCTCTCGAAGGCTACCGCGAGAAATGTGAAACCTCTGTCACCATTGGCGGGTTGCACGCGGAAAACCCAATCGAGCTGGACATTCCGATCACCATTGCGGGCATGTCTTTTGGCGCGCTGTCCGGCCCGGCCAAAGAGGCTTTGGGCCGGGGTGCCTCGGCGGCGGGCACCTCCACCACCACCGGCGATGGCGGCATGACGCCCGAGGAACGCGGCCATTCCGACAAGCTAGTCTATCAATATCTGCCGTCTCGCTATGGGATGAACCCGGATGATCTGCGCAAGGCCGATGCCATTGAAATCGTCGTGGGTCAAGGAGCGAAACCCGGTGGCGGTGGCATGTTGTTGGGTCAAAAAATCAGCGACCGCGTTGCGGAAATGCGCAACCTGCCAAAAGGCATCGACCAACGTTCTGCCTGCCGCCACCCGGACTGGACCGGACCGGATGATCTTGAGATCAAGATCCTTGAGCTGCGCGAAATCACCGGTTGGAAAGTGCCGATCTATGTGAAAGTCGCAGGCGCGCGCCCCTACTATGACACCACTCTGGCCATCAAAGCGGGTGCTGACGCCATCGTTTTGGACGGCATGCAGGGCGGCACCGCTGCCACGCAGGATGTGTTCATCGAACATGTAGGACAACCAACACTGGCGATTGTGCGCCCCGCTGTTCAGGCGCTTCAGGATCTGGGCATGCACCGCAAAGTTCAATTGATCCTCTCGGGGGGTATCCGCTCAGGCGCTGATGTCGCCAAGGCCATGGCGCTTGGCGCTGATGCGGTGGCAATCGGAACGGCAGCCCTGATCGCGCTGGGGGACAATGATCCCAAATGGGAGTCAGAATACAATGCGCTTGGCACCACTGCCGGGGCTTATGATGACTGGCAGGAAGGGCTGGACCCGGCAGGGATCACAACGCAAAACCCAGACCTTATGGCGCGCTTTGATCCCATCGAAGGCGGACGGCGGTTGCGCAATTACCTTAAGGTGATGACGCTTGAGGCGCAAACAATTGCGCGCGCCTGTGGTAAAAACCATCTGCACAACCTTGAACCCGAAGACCTCGTGGCACTGACCATGGAAGCCGCAGCCATGGCGCAGGTGCCGCTGGCGGGCACCAACTGGTATCCCGGCAAGCCCGGTACTTCTTACTAATATCCAAATTGAGGGCGCGGCTGGCAATAGACCCCGCCCCATTTAATTCACGACAGGGAACACAAACGATGGCACAAGACCTCGCAAAATTCGCCGAAGACAACGGCATCAAATACTTCATGATCTCCTTCACCGATCTGTTTGGCGGGCAACGCGCCAAACTGGTGCCCGCTCGCGCGATTGCGGACATGCAAGAGGACGGCGCAGGCTTTGCCGGGTTTGCCACATGGCTGGACCTGACGCCCGCGCATCCCGATATGTTGGCCGTGCCGGATCCGGACGCGGTGATCATCCTGCCCTGGAACACCGAAATCGCCTGGGTCCCGGCCAATTGCGTGATGGAAGGCGAGCCAGTTGAACAAGCGCCCCGCAATGTGCTGTGCCGCCTGATTGACGAGACCGCGAGCGAGGGCATGCACGTCAAAACCGGCATTGAGGCCGAGTTCTTCCTGCTGACGCCAGAAGGCGATCAGATCAGCGATCCGTATGATACTGCTGCCAAGCCCTGCTATGACCAGCAGGCGTTTATGCGGCGTCTGGATGTGATCCGCGAGATCTCTGATCATATGCTGGAACTGGGTTGGAACCCGTACCAGAACGATCATGAAGACGCGAACGGCCAGTGGGAAGTGAACTGGGATTTCGATGACGCGTTGAAAACCGCAGACAAACACAGCTTTTTCAAATTCATGACGAAATGCGTCGCCGAAAAACACGGGTATCGCGCCACTTTCATGCCCAAACCCATCGAGGGTCTGACAGGCAACGGATGCCATGCACATATCTCGGTCTGGGATGCGCCGGGTGCGGATGCCAAAACCAATGTATTCGCAGGTAAAGGAGAGGGGCAAACCGGCGAGGTTGGATTGTCAGAGCGCGGCAAACATTTCCTTGGTGGCATTATGAAACATGCCAGCGCGTTGGCAGCGATCACCAATCCAACAGTGAACAGCTACAAGCGCATCAATGCACCGCGTACCATATCTGGGGCCACATGGGCGCCAAATACGGTGACGTGGACCGGTAACAACCGCACGCATATGGTGCGGGTCCCCGGCCCCGGACGGTTCGAATTGCGCCTGCCCGATGGCGCAGCCAACCCCTATTTGCTGCAAGCCGTGATCATCGCCGCTGGCCTGTCCGGCATCCGCGCCAAAGCAGACCCCGGCAAGCGGCACGACATCGACATGTACGCTGAAGGTCACAAGGTCAAAGGCGCGCCCAAATTGCCGCTGAACATGTTGGATGCCTTACGCGCCTATGATAGGGACAAGGGGCTCAAAGAGGCCATGGGCGCTGAATTCTCCGCCGCCTATCTCAAGATGAAAAACGAAGAATGGAACGACTATGCGTCCCATTTCTCTGCTTGGGAAAAAGCCAACACATTGGATATCTGATGGCTCGCTCCACGCCCCGTCTAAGGGGCGCAGATCGCGGTTAGGCGTAAGCCGCATCCACGATGAATTCCACTTTCAACTCGGCGCGGGCGAGTTTTGCCTCGCCGCAGGCTCGCGCGGGGGCATGACCGCTGGGCACCCATGCGTTCCAGACCTCGTTGAGGCCCGCGAAATCATCCATATCCGCCAACCAAATGGTCACGCGCAGCATGTTTTCACGCGATGATCCGGCCTTAATCAAAAGCGCGTCGATCTTTTCGAGGCAAATGCGCACCTGTTCCTGAATGGTATCGCCCTCTGCGACCTGCCCGGTCAGATATGCAACCCCATTGTGTTTCACAATTTTCGAGGAGCGTTCCCCGGTTTCAATACGTTCGATCATGCGCAATCCTTCATTTGGCGTTTAGCGCAACCAGCCAAAGCGGCGCGCAGACGAGCCGTATCAAAGCAAAGCGCCGCCGACCAGCACCGACAGGATCCTCCTCGGCGCCTCACCGACAATCATCAGGGTGAAAACACCCGTCGACACAGTTCCGGAGGGCAACAGAAGTAGAATCTGTATGGCAACACAGCGCCGCAGCAGGCATGGGATGCACCACGCTGCATCGCCAAATAAGGCCATCGCAAATGCCGCTGAGGCTCAGACAACGCGCTCTGTAATGATCAGATGAGACACCTGCGGCAACTGGGCAACCGTCGCCGGACCAGTTTGAGATTGGCAGTTAAGACGACCCACCAAATTTCGGGAGCACGCCAATTCCCGCAACGACCCAGAATGTGAAATAGGTCTTTCTTACACCATCGCGTCCCGCTCAATCGGGAGACCTCATACGCGTTCAATATGCAAGCTAGTTCAGCTTGGCGTTGTTCGCATTTCCTCAGAATAATATCGATTTATGGGGTGGATCCCGGCCCACTCCAACAAACATTTTCACATAGAGATCCCCACTATGAAAAAGCGAATTGCGGTTCTTGGCGCGGAACCCTCCGGCCTGAGACAGCTACGCGCGTTTCAGTCCCCTCAGGAAGAAGGTGCCGATATCCCCGAGATCTATGGTCTTGAAAAACTGGTGAACTCGGGAGGTTTGTGAATCCACGCATGGCAAACCGGTGCATGGATTGATGTACCGGTACTTGCGGACAAATGGCCCTGAGGAAGGCCTCGAATTCGCTGATTTCAGTCTCGAAGAGCGCTCTGGCCCCACCCGCTCCGTTCAGTTCTGATTGATGACATCTAGGGGCGCGCGTTGAAAAGGCTGGTGTATGCGTTGGGATCTGGATTGAAACTGCGCTGCGTTGGGTGGAAAAGACGAACGCGGGACTCAATGTCTCGGGTTCCCATTTTCCTGAAGACCGCACGTATACAAAACATTTTGATCATGGGAGCGTGGCGAACGGACATTTCAGCAGGCCAAATGTATCCCATTTTGAGGAGTTCGATTCTTTTCAAGGTCGGGTCCTGCAGGCCCAAGACTTATGAGACGCGTTGGCATTCGGTGACAAGAATATTCTAATCGTCAGCAAGTGCTATTCTGTCAAAGGCATCGGATCGAAATTGTGGAAATATGGCGCCAAAAGCATCACCATCAGCCAACCTAAGGAACTGTTGGCCACACCTGAGCAAAGACGAGGATTACGGGACGACTTGGAAAATGAACCCGCCGGCAAATTCCGATCTGCTGTAAACCCGGCTTTCATAGTGACCCGATGAGGCCGGGCATCAGCATAGGCTTGCCAGACGGAATTCCCATTTGGCCATACGATAAACTGTCGATGCCGTATTTACGGTGGCAAACGAGAAAACCCAGTTACTTCGCGACAAAGCACAGCTTGCGATCAGGGAAAGGACCACGGATGTAAAACGTCGCCGCACGCCCTCTTGGTCATTGTCGCGCAATACCCGGCCGCGCGAGAAAAATTTGCTTTTCCGGCACAGCTCGTGGAGCTTTGTGCCGCCTAATGTTCTTTGTTATCCGAATGATCTGTTTGTTTGAAAACCTGCGTTCCATCCTCCATCGTCTGATGGGATGACATGTGAACACCTCAGTGGCTCGACTTCACGGCGCGGGAGTATGTTGCTTCGGTCCCGATCTGTGATGGGAATTCGGAAACACTGAAATCCACTCGGTGACTTTTCCTCAGATTACTCGAAACTTGCCAAAAAACACATCTATAAGCCAGCCAGCACAAACCATAGGTCACATGGCTAAGGTTTCATTCTGATCGGGTCGTCGAACACATCCGGCGACCTTAATAAGCCCCCTTGCTGTTCAACAGGCTTAAAGGGGTTCGGAACAGGATTTTCAAGTCGAGCCAGAACGACCAATTCTCAATGTAAAACAGGTCGTGTTCATAGCGCGCTTCAAGCTTTTGCGGGTTATCGATCTCTCCTCGCCACCCATTGATTTGCGCCCACCCGGTGATGCCAGGCGGCAAACGGTGTCGCGCGGAATACCCGTCAACGATTTGCGTAAAACGTTCCTGTTGGCTCGATTGAGCTTCCACTGCATGTGGGCGCGGGCCAACAAGGGATAAATCGCCACGAAGCACATTGAAAAGCTGTGGTAACTCGTCAATCGAACTGCGCCGCAAAAACCGTCCGACATGTGTCACGCGCGGATCACCTTTCGTCACGACCTGTCTGGCGCCGGGGTCGGACATTTCTGCATACATGGACCGGAATTTGAGCACTTCGATGATCCGGTCATTATAGCCGTGACGGCGTTGACGGAACAGAACCGGACCTGGGCTTTCAAGGCGCACGGCAAGGGCTGCACAGATCAGAACAGGCCAAAGTGTCGCAAGCGCAAAAAGCGCAAAGAAGACATCAAAGAAGCGTTTAGTCATGCGACACTCAGGTGAAAAACTTCGTCGAAGCCTTTCCAGATATGGCCCGCGTCCGGGGTGCTGTGCAAAGGCGTAGTCCTTACTGTAGGTGGAAAGGCCGACTTCGACCGGCAGCACGCGGAATTCGTCCAATAGCCATTTGATCCGTTGTTCCGCCGTAAATGGCAGCGCGATGATAACAAGGTCCACTTCCGAAGCTCGCACAAAAGCAAGCAAATCGTCATAACCCCCGATTTTCGGAACCCCCAAAACCTGAGTCGGGGAACGCGCGTCATCCCGGTCATCAAAAATGCCAAATACGCGGATATCATTGCCTTGACGTTCACTCAAACCACGGATCAATCGGGCCGCCTCATCCCCGCCGCCGGCAACAACTGCACGCCGCGCAATCAAACCGGTTTCAATAACCCACCGCACAACCATTTGAGCCCCAAGCCGGGTCGGGATGATTGCAATCATCACGACAAACACTGCTGTCGGGACCGCGATGCCGGGGTTTTCCGGAGGCACAGCCATCAAGAGTCCACCAAGAGGTGCAATCGCACAAAAAATTGACCGGGAAATAAAGGCGGCACGATTCGCCATGATCGTACTGCGATAGGTTCCGATCGCGACCATGGAGGCCACAAACAGTCCGGCGGCCAGCAACGCCCATCCTGCCGCCAGAAATGGTGCAAAACTCCCTGTCACAGCAGTAGCATACAAGACAAACCAAAAAGCCAGCACAAAGACTGGAAGGTCAACACATACAGCGACACACATCAACCAAAGCGGCTCCAGCGCGCCGCGCCGCAACGCGGATGCCACATTCTTTGCCGCTTCATTCAGCCCAATCGTCTGACAATCCACATGTGCCATGGTTTTCCCCAACCCCGTTCTCCGCCAAATGTGTGTCCAACGCCCTAGACGCGGAACTCTAATGGCAATCCGTTAAAAACCCGGTAATCAGGCACTGGTGCATATGATTGCGTCTACAAGTCCTCGTATCAGATGGAAATGGACGCAGGTGACCCGTGGCAATTGGAATCCAGACAACAAACCATGAACTATTTTTAACACAAAACCATAGTGCTACACATCACTTTTAATGCGATTGGTTAAGTGAAGGTTGTATTGGCGTGATTGAACTATTGTCGGTCGTGTGGATCTGGCAAAAGCCCAAGTCAACAAGTCCAGTCAGGTACTCTTCAAGAACACCACACGCGACGCGTCGGTGATTTAGCAGCAATTATCCTAACATCGGTTGCCATTACTTGCGCAAATACTGTCAATTTCGCGGGAAAAGTCATGAACGATGTCGCAAACGCAGGACCTTGAGCACGCGCAACTGATAAAACGGCAGCGATCCCCAAAGAAATGCGCAACCCCGCCACCAAATTGGAAAATGTAAATGTCAGCCGCAGACTTCCCGATGTCACGCATCAGCCAATTTACCTTCGACCTTCAAAGCCACCAGATACCGGTCGATGTCGTTAAAACGGTGCGCCTTCTGCTTCTGGACACGATGGGCATCTGGATTGCCGCGACACCTATGGAGGCGGGAAAACTGGCACGGGAAACGTCTTACCGTCTTTACAACACGGCGGTTGCACATGACTGCTCCACCATGATGTTTGATGGGCGCCGCGCCAGCAGTGCGGGCGCCGCATTTGCTGGTGCTACGCAGATTGATAATCTGGACGGGCACGACGGATATAATCCCACAAAAGGCCACATCGGTGTTGCAGTTGTACCAAGCCTTTTTGCAATGGCGGAGCATATTCCATACCTCTCCGGCCTTGACGCACTGGCCGCACTCATCGTCGGGTATGAAGTCGCAGGGCGAGCGGGTATTGCGTTGCATGAGACGGTCTCAGATTATCACACATCAGGTGCCTGGAACGGCCTTGGCGTAGCCGCAATGGCTGCGCGCCTCAGAAACAGCTCACCAGAACAATTGCGCGAGGCGCTTGGTATCGCCGAATATCACGGGCCGCGGAGCCAGATGATGCGCGAAATCGCCAATCCAACAATGCTTCATGACGGATCCGGCATGGGCGCGCTGGTCGGCCTTTCTGCAATTATCATGGCAGAAATGGGGTATGCAGGTGCGCCCGCCATTACAGTAGAAGCAGATGACGTGTCGCCTTACTGGGCGGACCTCGGCACGTTCTGGCAAACGGCGCATCAATATATCAAACCCTATCCAATATGCCGCTGGGCCCATGCCGCTATCGATGGTGCAGGAGAGGTTTGCACCGCACACAACCTGCGTCCAGAGCACATAAAATACATCGAGATACGCAGCTTTCACAACGCGGTGCAGCTTTTTTCAGGCATGCCCGAAACCACGTCGATGGCCCAGTATTCATTGCCGTTTGCAGTTGCGAACATGATCGCGCATGGGCAGATCGGGCTGGAGCATATTTCAGGCAAGGGCCTTTGCGATCCGGTTGTGGCGGAACTGGTTGCCAAGACCAAGATGGTCGAAGACGCACGCCACGAAAGCCGTTTCCCGGCTGGCCGCTGGGCGGATGTCACTTTGCATTTGCACGACGGACGGATCCTGGCATCCGGTGATACCCACGCCCGGGGCGGTCCGGAAAGACCATTCTCCGAAACGGATATCATCGACAAATATATGGCGTTCGCAGTTCCCGTACTGGGGAAAAACCGCGCCGTCATTATCCGCGATACCATTCTGGCGCTGGACAGCCCGACCGCCCGATTGGCCGACCTGACCCGACATCTTGTTGCGCCACCCTGATCCCTTTGCCTGGTTGGTAATACCCATATGGTGTTTCGGGTGTCCGGTGCTCGAATCCTGGCTGGTGAACTTGGCCCAGTCGATCTGCAAGGCGACATATGCCGGTGCAGACCCGATAGAGTTATCGCCAGGAGACAAAGGGTTTTCTCGCCAGTGTTCGCCGCCTGCGACCAAAATGAAGAGCCTCAAAGTGCACCCCCTTGCCGGCCACATTATGCCAAATAACTTCTTGAAAGAAATCCAGCCTCACGATTGACTGGTTCACGACCCTCCCAACGCGGCCAATTGAACATTATGCCTTGTTGCGTGGGTGCAAGGCGTTCTTTCGCCGGTTCCAAGAACGCGGGGCTCAATGTCTTTGTTGCCTCATGCTTTTGGGCGACCGCTTCTGTATCCAAGCCCTTTTTTCCAGTCACATTTGGCGCAACCCCAAAACAGAAGGTGCACCGTTTCAAAGGAAAAGGCTCTCCCGAACACCCTAGACACTTTGTCACGCGTTCAGACGCCTCGCACGATTGTGTCGAAACGCATGGTTTTGCCGACGAATTATCCACAGATCGCATGACTCTCGTCCAGAATTCTGCCGTCTTGCATGGACCCGACGGCGCAGGCGTGCGAGGTTTCACTTTGGCGCAACGGCGCGATTGGCAGATGCCCAGCAAGCACAGGTGAACCTATGCAAAAAAACCCGACCGTGATGTTGCATACAGATAACCCGATGTCTGCGCGTGACGCTATCGAGGCCGCACATCCAGACCTGTCTTTGCTAACCTGTGACAGCTATTCTGCCCTGCCCGATATGATAGAGCACCATCGCCCCGAAGTCATTTTTTCGGTGCGCTTTGCCGGTACGCCCGAGTTTCCGAGCGACGCCATTATTCAAAGCACAACAGTGCGTTGGGTATCGGTTGGTGGGTCAGGCACCGATCATCTGGGCACCTGGGATCCCGCGCACCTAACGGTGACAAATGCAGCCGGTGTGGCTTCAGACATGATGGCGGAATATACGTTGGGTGCGATGTTGCACTTTTCACTGGATTTTGATGGATTCAACAAAGCCAAGACTGCGCGGATGTGGCAAGCTGGCAGCGTCACCCCGATAGCAGGCCAGCGGGTCTTGATCCTCGGGCTTGGTCACACCGGCGTCGCAGTCGCTGCGCGCTGCAAGGCCATGGGGCTGCACGTGACCGGCGTGCGCGCCCATCCTGCACCAACCGACGCGGTGGATGACGTGTGTGCTGTGAGCGCCCTCCCGGATCTCTGGGAAAAGGCGGATTTCGTTGTGATATGCGTGCCACTTCTGGACAGCACGCGTGGGATGGTCGATGCATCCGCGATCAAAGCGATGAAACCCGGTGCGGTCGTGATTGATGTTTCGCGAGGCGGTGTCTGCGATCAGATCGCATTGGCTGGTGCTCTTAAACAAGGTCATCTGAAAGGCGCTGCCTTGGATGTTTTTGAAGTTGAGCCGCTGCCCAAAGACAGCCCTTTCTGGGATCTGGAAAATGTGATTGTGACTCCGCATTGCGCGTCTGTCTATGAGGGTTGGGAGATGAACTCAGTTGCGATGTTTTGCGAAAACCTGACACGCTACCGAAACGGCAAGCCATTGCGG
Source organism: Paracoccaceae bacterium (assembly GCA_033344815.1). Lineage (NCBI taxonomy): Bacteria > Pseudomonadati > Pseudomonadota > Alphaproteobacteria > Rhodobacterales > Paracoccaceae > Paracoccaceae bacterium. The sequence continues at coordinate 338,801 of JAWPMR010000001.1, forward strand.
AACACTGTGAACCCGACAAGAGGTTACTAGGCCACGCAGGTTTTCTTGCATCAGATGTTTAAGGGATGCCTGTGTTAACGCCGCTATCAATGGCCCCTTGAAGGGAACCATTGATCAAAACACATACCTGCGCATGTGCCGCGCGTAGTTTCAGTTCAAACCCTGTGCTTCGGGGTCGCTGTCACGGTATTTCTGCAAAGAGTCACCCACCACAGAAAATTTGCGTCGGAAGTGAGTCAAAGGAATGCCCGACTGGTCCATGAAAACCCGACGCCGCTCACTGATTGATGGAAATTCTGACGCAGGACACGGCTCAAAGATCGCGCTTTCCTCGCGGCGAGACGGTCTTCGCACTTATAGTATTCCAATACGCTTTCCTGGAAACCGTAAGGGTTACAGTTGATCGAATAGAACACCCGGCAACCCATCATGACGCGGGCATTTCAATGCACGCATCACCTCGAAAACCATCGCCTGGTTGGAGGTCACGACGGGTTTGCCAAGCGCCGTTTCAATGCGTTCAATGGCCTCAACCGACCGCATATCGGTGCATGACAAGACGATGGCCTGCGCCTCCGTGTGATCCGCCCGCAGCGCGAGATCAAAAACGTCGTCAGGTGTCAATTCGCCCTGCCCATAGTTATCAAGGATGCGGCCAATATCGGCGCGCTGCACAACCTTTATGCCCGCGCCACGCAAGAACCTTTCCGCCTGATCGTTGATTTCACCCAGATAGGGTGAAGCAAAACCCACGCGCGTGACATCAAGCGCCCGCAGGGCTGCCACCAACGCCCCCGCAGCGGTAATGGAGATCGCCCCGGAGCCGGTCTTCATGCGCGCGGCCAGATCCCGGTCAAACCTGCTGCCATGGGTGAGCGTGGCAGAGGTACAGCCGTATAAAACGATGGCTGGTCGCACACCGGACAACAAGCGCAATGTCTCTGAGATATCCGAGGCTCCCAGACCTGCCATCTGGTCGGAGCCGGGTATTTCATCAACATCATACCCACCCATCCGCGCAAAATGCACCGTGCATCCGGGCGGGCAAAGCGCCATCATGTCAGGTTCAAGATTACAGTTTGTGAAGGGCACCAGCACGCCAATCCTAGCCCCCGATCGGTCAAGAATCATGGGTTTCATCCTGCTGTTTGATTAGAATTTCCGCGACTTTGTCCATAACGTCGGCGCGCCCGATGGTGGCGCGCAGGCATTCGGGCAATCCATAACCGGCCATGCCGCGCAGCAAATAGCCGCTGTTGCGCAAGGCGTCATTGGCATGTGCAGCAGCCGCCGCACCAGCGAATTTGATCAAGACGAAATTGGTATGGCTCCGGGGCACGCTCAAACCGGCGCCGCGCAGACGTTCGACGAAACGCGATCTGATCTGTGCCGTCTGATGCACCACATTTAACATGTGGGATTGATCACGCATTGCAGCAGCCGCCATATCCTGACTGAAGTGCGTGACATTGTTGGGGTTCAGCAGTTTGCGCACCTCATCCGCAACAAGGGATGGAAAACATCCCCATCCGACACGGGCTGCGGCAAGCCCGTAGGCTTTGGAGAAAGTCCGGGTGATCAACGTATTGCCATGGTCGACAAGTTGGAAAAGAACCCTGTGATCCTGATCGTCAAACTCGCCATATGCCTGATCAATCACCAGCAAAACGGCTTCAGGCAAGGAAGCGCGCAGGCGCAGGATATCCGAGTTCAGGATCCGTGTTCCCGTTGGATTTCCGGGATTGCACAGGAACACAATGCGCGTGGCAGGGGTAACCGCGTTGAGCAATTCATCCACCGATACAGTCAACTCTGGTTCCAGCGCCTGGACGTAACGGGCACCCGCCTGCTGACAGGCGGTCGCCACAAAAAGGTATCCATATTGGCTGCCCACTACTTCATCCCCCGCCCCGGCGAACCCCCGAATGAGGCATCCGATCAATTCCATCGAACCCGCCCCGCATAAAATGCTGTCTGTGGCCAGCCCATGCACGGATGCGATGGCCATGCGCAGGTCCTGCCAGTCCGGATCAGGATAAAGCGGGGACCGGGCCAGTGCCGCCTGCCCTGCCTCCAGTGCCGCGGGGCTGGTTGGAAATGCACTTTCGTTTTGCGCAAGGGATACCGCATTTGCGTCCCCAAGATCCGCCAGCGCATAGCTGGCCATAGCCGCAACACTTGGAACCGGGCGGATCATGACGATCGCCCATAGTCGCGGACTGCAGCCGCAGCGCTGACAATGCCGCCGGCCAGATCCTCCGCCAACTGCGTCGAGTCACGATGCGCCGGATCACCAAACCCGCCACCGCCGGGGGTGTCAAAGATCAGGCGCTCCCCGGGTTCCACCCGCAACTGGCACTTTCCCGGAATGTCCTTGTCGCGGCCCTGCACACGGATGCGCCCTGCGGCGCCGGCACAGCCCCCCGCACGCCCCGCCGCCGGGTTGTTCAGCCGTTCCACTGACAAGAACACCAAAAACGGCTCATCAATGGAGGAGGTCAATTCGATCCTTTGGCCCAAACCACCGCGGAACTGCCCTGCACCCCCGGAATCTGGTATCAATTCGCGCCGCCAGATTGTTACCGGAGCGGTCGCTTCAGTGATTTCGACCTGACTGCCAAAAACCCCGGATGGGAAAGCCGTTGTGGACAACCCATCCGATGTGGGCCTGGCTCCCGTGCCCCCGTTGTGGACAAGCTCGACCGCAAAGGCACGCCGACCTTCGCGGATCGCATCAGCTGTATGCCGCATTGGCAGATCATACATGCAGGATGCGCCCTCGGCTGGAACGCGCCCAGGCAACGCCTGATGCAAACACCCCAGAACCAGATCCGGCGTCATTTGTCCCAGTGTGTGGCGCATGGCCACGGGTGCCGGACGTTGTGCATTCAGGATGCAGTTTGGCGGTCCTGTCACCACAAACGGATCAAGCGATCCTGCATTGTTGGGAATGTCCGGGCCGATGATGCAGCGCATCGCAAACACAGAGTATGCCGCTGCATAGTTCAAGGGCACATTGATGCCCTTACCAGAACACCCCGATGTGCCCGCAAAATCCAAATGCAATTGGTCCGGCAGGACGGTCAACGTGGCCTTCAGCGTGAGTGGCGTTTCATACCCGTCCAGCGTCATTTCGTTGCAGTAAACGCCGGGCGGCACCTCGGCGATGGCGTCAAGCGTGCCGCGCCGGGACGTGTCGATGATATAGGTCGACAGCGCCTCCAGATCCTTCAGGTCATAGTCATCCATCATGGATACCAGCCGCGCGGCACCCGCTTCACAACAGGCAATCAGCGCATAAATGTCGCCCTCATTCGCGATCGGTTCGCGGGAATTGGCGCGCACGATATCCATCAGCAAGGCGTTGACCGCTCCCTGATCGACCAATTTGCACGGCGGGATCAAAAGGCCTTCATCATAGATGTCAGAGCCTTCCGGCCCCATACCTAACCCGCCAAGATCCACCAGATGCGACGTGCAAGAAGTATAGCCAATGACATGACCGGCCTTGAAGACGGGCATCATCAGCAGAAAATCGTTCAGATGCCCTGACGCCAGCCAGGGATCATTGGTCATGTAAACATCACCGGGCTTCATGCTCTGGGCGGGAAACCGTGTGCGCAGGGTCTTGACCGCCTCCGCCATGGTATTGATATGGCCCGGCGTGCCGGTCACTGCCTGTGCCAGCATCTGCCCCTGCGCATCGAAAATTCCCGCAGAAATGTCACCGCATTCACGTACAATTGGCGAAAATGCCGCGCGGATCAGCGTTTGTCCCTGTTCTTCGACAACCGCCAACAGTCGGTTCCACATGACTTGCAAGCGGGCAGGAGAAATCACGGTCATGGCATCACCTTTCTGGACAATATCAGATTGCGATGACCGTCCACGCAGAGCGAGAAATCCGCACCGACAAATGTCGTGGTCTGGGGTTCTGCTATGAGAACGGGTCCCTCTAGCGTGTCGCCCGGTACAAGGGTCGAACGGTCGATAAAATTTGCACGACGGGCCCTGCCCGTGACATCGCAATAGAGTTCGCGTGTTTGATCAGGTGTGATCATGCGCGGTTCATGGGCTTTGATCGGATTCCGTGTCGCCGCAGCGGCAGTTGAGACGTGAACGGACCAATTCAGAATTTCGATGATCATGCCGGGCACTGGTCTTGAGAACTGCCGCGCATAGGCCGTCTCGAAAGCTTCGCGCAATGATGCCACGTCTTCAAGCCTCAAAGCGCGGTTTGGCAGCTCGATCTCTATTTCATGCCCCTGCCCGTGGTAGCGCATGAAGGCGATGCGTCGCGTTGTGATGTCACCCGCTGCATCGCCCTGACGCACAATGATCAAAGCCTCGGCCGTGATCTGGTCCAGCAAAGGGTTGACCGCACTGAGGTCCAGGCGGCTCAACACTTCATATCGGCTGCGGATGATTTCAAAGGACACAGGCGCAAAAAGGAACCCGACGGCGGAACCAACACCCGGGTTCAAGGGCACCAGAATGCGCTCGATGCCAGCGCTGCGGGCCACACGACACGCGTGCAACGGCCCGTTGCCACCGAAGGCAATCATTGTGCGCGCGCTCAGATCCTTGCCGGACTCGACCGCATGGGTGCGCGCAGCGCTCGCCATGCTTTCATCAACGATCCGGCTGACACCATCCGCTGCCCCGAATGCATCAAGCGCCAGCGGCGCGCCAATGCGATCCTCCAGCACGTCTTGCGCGGCCCGCACGTCTATGTCGATGTGCCCCTCGGCAAAGCTTTCAGGCTGAATATATCCAAGCGCGATATCGGCATCACTGACTGTGGGATCCGTTCCGCCATGACCGAAGGCCACTGGACCGGGTTCAGAACCTGCACTTTTCGGGCCCACAGTAAGGCGCCCCAACCGGTCGATATCTGCGATAGACCCGCCGCCAGCGCCAATTTCGATCATCTCGATCACCGGGATCCGCGCCGGCATCCCGGACCCTTTGACAAAACGCGCCGCCCGGTTGATTTCGAATTGGCGGGCATTTTGCGGCCTCCCATCATCTATCAGACACAGCTTTGCCGTGGTGCCCCCCATATCAAAGGACAACACGTCACTCAGCCCGTTTTCCGTCGCGATATGTGCGGCTAATATCGCCCCGCCCGCCGGACCACTTTCAACCAGTCGGATTGGAAACTGTGCAGCCGTTTGCAGCGTCGTCATACCCCCGCCTGCCGTCATCATCAAAATCGGGCAGGTCAGTCCGTTCTGTGCAAAAAGGGCGGCAAAGGAACCAAGATACTGGGCCATCATGGGTTGAATGTAGGCATTGGCGATAGTGGTGCAGAGGCGATCAAACTCCCGCGCCTCCGGGCTGACCTCAGAGCTGATTGAAGTAACAAGATCGGGCCGGGCAGCCTGCAGCAGATCGCGCAGCCTTTCTTCATGGGCAGGATTGGCATAGGCATGCAAAAGGCAAATCGCCACCGCCTCGACCTGTGCCGCATCCAACTGTCCAATCAGATCCGTCACGCAGGTTTCGTCGATCGGGATTATAACGTCGCCTGAGGCCGACATTCGTTCAGGCACAGTGAATGAACGCTCCCGGCTGACCAGAAAATCCGTCTTTTGCAGGTTGATATCATACTGGCTGTGGCGCCGTTCATAGGCGATTTCGAGTACATCGCGAAAACCATCTGTTGTGATTGTCGCAACGCGCGCACCACGTTTTTCGATCAGCGCATTTGTCGCAAGCGTGGTGCCATGGATGAAGCCAACGACATCGCCAATCTCAGCTTGTGCCACATCAAGCGCCCGCGCTGCGCCCTGCATCGCGCCAAGCGCCGGATCCTTGTGGGTGGTAAGTGTCTTTGTGGAGGCGACAACCTGATCGGATTGATCAAAGATCACCGTATCCGTGAATGTGCCGCCAATATCGATGGCCAGTCTGAGCTGTGGCGTGAGTGACATGGAGTAAGTCCAGCATAAGGATCAGGAAAATCGATACCTTGCATGGACTTATGGGCGACCAGATCACAGCCGGTTTCACGCCGCATCATCGGGTCTTTGATCCAGCGTATTGCCGTCACTGCCGTCAGCATATCTTAACGACTCCCGTTCCCTTCTGGTCCGATCCAGAGCCATCAACTCTGACCATTCGCATGCCGCTTGGCTTGCGCGACTCTCATGAATCGATGTGACGTCACATCACCGAAATTTGCAACGTTTTTTGACCCTGAAATGGGGTGGCCCAAGAAACGACCTGTTTCACCGCGCTTAGGGCACATCTTGCACGAGAAGGAAAAACTGGTAGGGGCAGTGTCAATGAAATTCGCCGCGTCATCCGGTTGAGAGAACGGTTAATTTTCGCGGCGCGGATAGTTTGATAGGCGAGCAACGCTTTGCGGTAGGTTCATGGTTGATGAAAGACGGTGCCGACATAGAGAACTTCACCGAAAAGGAAGACTGCGGCCTCAGGAGCAAAGACTTGCCGGAGACACGGCGCGCGACCGGCAACACGGATGATCTCAAGGGATGCTGCTTTGGGCCGATGGCCCTTGAGCTCGCAGCCTTGTTTGATGTGGTCTCGCAGAAGGATCATGTTCGCAGGCGCGGCCTTTGCGGTCGACTGGTACGTTGATCGACTTGAGCACGATACACCATGATCTGGTTGACTTTGGCACCCACGCAATCCGCCATCAATGAACCGGGAACTTTTGATCCGCCTGTTTTCGATTGCCAAACTTAACCGTTGCATCGACGCGAAAGGACAAGCTGACATCAGCTCTTGAACCGAGCCGAAGCCGCATGATCCGACACTGGTATGATACGTCGGACGCGAAGTAGCTCACATCATTCCCCTTCTGAAAAAACCAACCGGAGAGATAGTGTATGGTTTCGCACGGCTGCGAAGGAGAGGCTGAGACTGGCTCATAAACCCGCCCAGAAAGGCGCGCTCAAACAGCCCATAGGCCGTGGTTCGGATCCCACCGCAGGTCAACCAAGATCGTTACCACGCCCCCCCCCCCGCAGGCGCTCTATGCTTGACCAAATCGAGACTGGCTCTTTGCTTTATGGGCACGCAGAAAGGTGATCTTAGCTTTAATGCGCCTTCATTAAGTTTTCACCAGTTATCAAGCCCTGAAGCGCCGGTTCACCCGATTGCCCATTTACCAAAAGGGCGACCAGTGGCGTTCATACCGCGGATAGAGCGCCTATTCGCATCTGACAATGCAACGCCCGTTTTCATGCACAAGACATGTGTTATCGCCTTCTGGTAGCGTAACAAAGTGCGTCATACGCGCATGCGCGGGACCTCCAGGGGGTCCAATCGAAGCTCAATCAACATCGGTCCGCTCCGGTGCTGGAGTGCTTCAATGGCAGCCTCCAGTTGCTCTGTCGAGCGCACCTCAACGCCCTCCCCGCCCAGAGACTTTGCAATTTTGGCGAAAGACGGCCAATGGAACTCGGTCAGGCCTGGGTCCATCTTGCGGTCAACAAACTGAATGTGTTCGGCCCCATAGGCGGAATCATTTGCGATAATGACGATTAAGTCCAATCCAAGCCGCACAGCGGTGTTAAACTCGTTGATCCCGCCCATCATAAAGCCACCATCACCGCTGAACAGGACAACCGGGCGATTGGGGGCCGCAAGTCCTGCGCCCACAGCTTCCTGTAAGCCCAGCCCAATTGCGCCGAAGTTCACGCTGCTGATAAAGCTCTCTGGATTGGAGACGGAAATTCTGCACCAAACCTCCGTCATGAATCGGCCACCATCCGTCACGAGGACGCGATCTTTCGGCAGCGCTTCTTCCAACCGCTCCAACGCATGAATGTAGTTTATGAAGCCCTCGGAAGTTTTATATGCTGGTGCCGGATGCCTTGTCAGGCGTGCAACTTCCAATTCTCTGGTGAAGCCGCTTGACGGAACTTCTGCTTCGTTCAACCAAAACAGTATTGTCTCAGCGGTAAGCCCTGCATCCGCCACAAGCGCTGCGTCCGGATGTAGACCACCACCAATCGCCGTCGGGTTGGCATCAATTTGTATAACCCGCTTGTCGTTCATCAATTTGCCACGGTCTGTCGTAAAATCATTCAGTGCGGTCCCAAAGCAGATGATGCAATCCGATTGAGCCATTAAATCATAGGCGGCAGGTGTCGAAAGCGTGCCAAAAATATCAATGTTATTCGGGTGGTCGTTGAACAACCCCTTGGCCTTTAACGTGGTCGCTAACGGGGCCTCCAGCCGGTCGGCCAGCCGAACCAATGTATCGCGCGCTGCCACGGCGCCCCCACCCGCGAGGATCAACGGACGCCGCGCCGAAGCAATCATCCCAATTGCATTGTCGAGGGTTTCGCCCTCCGCGACACCACCCGGCTTGGTAAAAACGTCGAGCACTTGCATGTCATACTTTGCCTGCTGCCACATGTAGTCGGCGGGCATGTTCAATACCACCGGGCGCCGTTCGACCCGGGCGCGATAGAACGCCCTTGCGACGTCTTTGCCAACTGTTTCCGGGGTGCGCAGCTGTTCAAAACCGGCGCCGGTCACTTTGACAAGTTCACGTTGATCGATACTTTGCAAATGGCGCGGGTTGTCGGCGGCGGTATCTCCTGCAAGTACAACCAGAGGGGAATGCCCGCGTACGGCCTCCGTCAATGCGGTGGTGCAATTGGAAAGCGCAGGCCCATGGGTTACAGTTGCCACCCCAACATTTCCCGAGACATGTGCATAAGCAGACGCCATAAGGATTGTGCTGCCCTCATGTGCTGCTGGCACAAACCGTCCTCTGAACTCCCGTACGAAACTATCCACCATGAAAAGATTGGCATCTCCCATGAGCCCAAACATCGTTGTTACGCCGTGGTCATGGACCGCGCGTGCAATGAGTTCGTGCACGTGGTTTTGACTCTTCATCGGGCCGACCTCCGTGGCGTTTTCCGGTTAGGTGTTTTTGGACGTCTGCATCAAAGAGACGATATCCTTGCTTCACAGGCAAATCGCACCCAATATGGTTGCCTACAAACTATATCCGGTAAATTTTACCTCATTATTACGGCAGGCAGGCAAATTTATGCTCGACACATTCGAGAAACTCATTCTGAAGGTCTTGCAACGGAATGGGCGCGCAAGCACGCAAGAGCTTTCAGATGCCGTTGGTTTGTCAAACTCCCCCTGCTGGCGGCGTGTCAAGCGGTTGGAGGAGGACGGGTACATCACGCGTTACGCCGCGATCTTGGATGGGAAAAAGCTGGGTCTGCATGCGCTTGCACATGTCCAGGTTTCGCTCGTTGATCATAGTGAAACCTCCGTTGAAACATTTCGAGCCTTTGTCGAGAGAAACGAGCAAGTGCTGGAGTGCGCCTCCATCACGGGCGATTTCGACTTCATTCTGAAAGTTGCAGCAACTGATCCAGAAGCGTTGGAGCAGTTCATCATGAACAGCCTTCTCAGGCTCGGGATTGTCCGCACAACAACGACCCTCTTTATTCTGAGGCAGATGAAGGTTTCAGGGGTACTGCCCGTCGACATGTAAACGATGCCGCATCTGGCGACATCTAACGCAAACCGTGCTGCTTGGCGCAGCAAAGTTCACCTTGCACGCATTTTGTAGAAAGATCTTGTCCCAGATCGCGACTGTAACCCTTCGGTCAAAAATGACTAAGAATTTGGCGAAAATGGATAAGGACGCCGGGATACGCCTATTGGACGTAAGCTCCAGCATACCGGCTGAGAACCTGATCTTGACAAGATTCACAGTGCGACTGCCTCTTTTTGTTTCCGCTGAGTAGAATTTCCAAAATTCAACTCGCTCCTTGGAGTGAGCAAAAGCCATGGTATACCGGAAGTCATTGCAGTTCCCCCAGGAGGACCGATGGAGGCAATTTCAGAACCATCCGAAAAACCATTGCAGGACGACTTACGCGCATCGGCATTGCCGGATGTCTTTGCTGGCGGTGGTATCGGATTATTGTTGGGCGCCGCCTTGAGTTTGTCTTTGACGCCGGTCATTGCAGGTTTCATCAGCGCGCTGACGTCCATGCTCGCCGTTCTTCTGAGCCTTGACGGCAGTTCTAGTGGAAAACGGATGTTGCGGGTGAATGCGCTGCGGATCGGCGCTTTTGGGTTTGCGACAGTGATCGGCCTGACGGCGGGGTTGTATGTCCGCACCAGCGAACCATTCAAACCAACACCCGCTGAAGTGACCCGCCTTTGGCAAGAGGCGTTGCCTGAAAACCCCACCTTGGCGAAACAGATCGCGCTCTACGAACGTGCTGCCCTTCAACCTGCCACATGGGCTTACATCGAGGGGGAAACGGGCACCGAAGCGGCAATTGATGAAACGCGGCGATTGATAACCGCCTCGGCGTTGCAATCCTCGCAAACCGATACCTCCAGCTTTGACTGCAGCGACCTCGACCCCAATATCCCTGGCGTAAATACGGTTGACGCAGTGGCGAAATACAAAGCGGCTGATGCACCCGAGCTGGTTCGCTCGCTGGGCGCCGGGATTGACTCGCTGTCCGACCCTGACAAGGTCAGGGCCTTGGAAATGGCCTTTGACCTCGTCTGCCTGGTTCAAGACAAGGGCGCGCTTTTTCCGCCTCGCAAAGACCAATGATGCGCCGCACTCGGATCTTGCCAACCGCGGTCACGATCTGCCTCCTCGCGACTTCTGCTCTCGGAGAGGCAGATCGCAAGAGTGCGCATTCTGTTGTCAAAATCACCTGTAAAACGGGCGAGAACGGTTCGATGAAGGCAACAGGGTTCGTGTGGCCTGAAAAGGGTTATGTGGTAACCGCCCTGCACGCTGTCGCGGGATGCACGGATGTGACAGTGACCAGCGAGGGCGCGCGTCAGAAAACGCGCATCCAATCAATGGAGAGTGTTAATCTGGAGGCGGATTTGGCGCTCCTGCGTCTCGAAAACGACATGGGGCTTCTGCCGGTTCCGTTTGCCGAAACCGGGCCTGCCCTGCGAGATCGTCACTCCATCTGGGGATATCCCGCCTACGCCGAATATATGGAAGACCGCGGCGTCGATTTCTCCCGAGGCCTGAGCGATGAACTACTTACGCTTGGAAGTGCATTTTCATCGCGTGACCTGCGTTCGCTCTTTCGGACGCAGGACTATCCGACGCGGCGCACGCAGATCTTGCGGGTCACCTCAACCACACAGCCGGGTCATTCCGGCGCGCCAATATTCGACGCCGAAGGCCGAGTCGTCGCGATACACAATGGCGGCCTCAAAGGCGGCTGGCTTGGCATGAACTGGTCGATACCCGCGCATATCTACTTACCCGGGCTCCCCGGTTCGGAGGATCCTGCGCCAGGTGAAATCTCGGAATGGGCTGCCCTACAGAGCGCCGTATCTATTGACGCGCGGGACACTGTCGTCATCACAGGTAAGGATCGCAAACCCGGTGGCGATGCGCAGTCAGATCAGGGCTGGCACTATGTTGGCTGGGTTTCGCTGGATGCCATCGAGGAACACTATGAACTTTCTGGCATCACCGGTCTCGACGACAGTTTCGATGTCATTCGTGAAGTTCATAACGAACAATACGCTTTTGAAAGTGTCGGGTTTGATGTCTGGGGCTTCGCGGACAGCGCCAGCACGGTCGCCATACCGAGCAACTATGGTTTCGACGTCGATGTGGATACCAATGACATCATGTTCACCAGCGACGACGAACTCTTCGAACTGGAAGCCCGCGCCAGCCGCAGTACTTCTTTCAAGGTTGCAGTCGATGATGAAACCCAGCGCTTCTTTGACGGTTTCAATGCTTACTTCGAATGGGATACGACAGCGACACACGAGGGTATGGAACGGGACGCAGGCCTGGAATACGCCTTTCTTTCAACGCATTGCATACCTGGATATGATCGAAAGTTCCGCGATCCTGCACAGACGGACATGACGCTGGCGGTAAATGGGTCGCTTTTCCTGGGCGCGGCGCTTACCAGCTATGATGATGCTCCCTGCAATGCGCGCCAGAAGGTGACCATGGAACTGATGCGGATAGGGTTTCAGGAACTGACAGGCATTGACGGGCCGGGCGTCTACAGGGACGCCATGGATCTTGCGGCCGCACCCAGCCAACTCACCCTTGTGCGACGCGTGCCGCTGAGCGAAGTGGCGCGTGACTTTGTGGCATACGGCGATTTTGCGTGGAAACAGGACGTCTTTGCAATCAAGGCTTTGCTCGGCGAAGACGCTTTTAGTCAGGTCACCTTCGACGTCTATGAAGATGCCGTGACGAATGCGACCGTGGCCGTGCCCACGGGCATGACGCTCGCATGGAACGACGAATTGGAAATGCTGGAGACATTCAGCAAGAGCGCGCACAGCCGTCTCAATATCTCCTTGGTGCAAGCGGCATCGTTCGAGGACGCCCTTGGGGCCGAATTCAAATATTTTTCATCTGACATCTACGATCTGGCCAACTGGTCGGGCCTCGGAAGCCCGGAGGATTGCGAAAACAGCCACGTGAACGCCGATGACCTGACGGCCAAATGTACAATGTACTTGCAAGGGGAAAAGGACGGGCGATTTGCCGATATATTCTTTGCCATGTCCGTAGATCAGGATGTGTTTCTTGGAACGTCACTCCTCATTCTCGATGAAGAGAAAAATCTGACCCCAGCGCAAAGAGCCGAGCATCGCTTAATGCGAATTGCAGCGGAACATCTGTCGGATTTTGCACTGCACTGATGGCTCTGAGACTTGATGCTTGAGAGATATTCGATGTCTGGTCCGACTATTGCGGTCCGCTTCTGCGACGTTGAGAAACAAAGGTAGTGCGAGGTGACGGGTGCACCCACAAAGGCAGACCAAGCGTTTAACATCAGGCCGCGAAGAAACGGCGCGACGGTTGTCGGGGTCAGCCAGAACACATTCCGACAAAATACGACACGGCGATAGCGCGGATCGATGTGAAGCGGTCCCACGAGTTTGGGGACAGGGCTTGCGGGCTTGGCGAGATCGTCAAAGACTTTACTTGGGATGGTAATGGGCCGCGAGGCTTTGGATGAAACCGAGCCATCCATATGCCCGGGATGTATGGCTTTGTCAGACCAATGCCATGCAAGTGTCGCAGACCCCAAACACAAGACATGATATCGGCTCTTCCATCCGGAAGGCTCGAGCGTCTGACCAATGCCAATGCGACCAGATCCCGCGTAAGCGATCGACAGCGTACACGACAACCTTAGCAATGCTCAGTTGTCTGCAATGGTTTTTGAGCGCACGCAGTCTACCGGCCTGAACTACGACAGCCACTTTGAGAGTCTTCCCTTATTCGAACGACGCACGGTTGTCTGATGTTTGGCAGATTTGCTAAAGCGCTGACTTAATCTCGCGTGGATCGACATCAACGCGTTTGGACCGTTGCCACTCCGCACGGGTGAAGGTGAGGGGATCACGCAGGCGTTGTCTTGCCGCCCACGCGGCATTTCCCAGTCATGCTTGAGATATAGCCCACGTGATAAATCACGCAACCTGGTCCTGTAGTGGGGCAGTTTATCGCTCGCACGGGCTTGATACCGATATGCGACCAAAAAACATGTGCGTGGCGTCGGCCATCTTTCTGATGAAACACGATGGCGCGAGGTTGATTTTCCAGACCAAGCTTTTGCCCGATCTGATCTGCCGCACGCTCAAAACCCTCAGTTTCAATATTAACTCCTTCTGGGGGGTTGAGGCCCATGGAAAAGAAGTTGTTCTTTCACCGTGTTCCTCTGGCAATGGCATCAGCTTCATGAAACGCTTCAATAAAGTCATCGCTGGCAAAGCCCGAGACTTCGTGCAAAACCACATGATCATTGCCCCTCATCGATAGAAGATAACGAGCTAGCTACGGTGCATCGCCGCGTTCTTTCCCTTTAAGTATCATGGGCGCGGTTCCGGCATCTTACCCAACCCGTCAAAAAGATGCTGCAACTTATAACTTTATGCTAAAACTGCTAACCACAAACGTCAGCATAATCAGCATCCTGCCAATAGAATACTAACACAAAAAAACGCCCGCTTCGAAAAGCAGGCGTTTGAAATTGTCGAGCTTCTTGATCGTTCAGCGTTAGCGCTTGGAGAACTGGAAGCTCTTGCGCGCTTTGGCCTTACCGTATTTCTTCCGCTCCACGACGCGGCTGTCGCGCGTCAGGAAACCGGCCGCTTTCAGAGCGCCGCGCAAGGACGGATCATAGAGCTGTAGCGCTTTGGAAACACCGTGCTTCACCGCGCCCGCCTGACCGGAAAGACCACCACCTTTGACCGTGGCAACCACATCAAACTGATCTGTGGTACCTGTGATCGAGAACGGTTGTGCCAGGATCATCTGCAACACGGGGCGCGCAAAATATTCGTTTTGCGGTTTACCGTTCACGGTGACCTTACCGGAACCGGGCTTGATCCAGACACGCGCCACAGCGTCTTTACGTTTGCCCGTGGCATAGGAACGCCCCAGATCGTCACGTACCGGTTCACGGGCGACCACAACCTCCGCTTCGGGGGCTGCTGTTTCGAGACCTGCGGCCTGACCGAGTTCCTCGAGTGTGTTGATTTCTTCAGCCATGCTCATGCACTCCGCGTATTTTTGGCGTTCATGGATTTCACGTCCAGAACTTCGGGGCTTTGCGCCTCGTGGGGATGTTCGCCGCCAGCATAGACGCGCAGGTTGGTCATGATCTGACGGCTCAGACGGTTGCCCGGCAACATGCGCTTGACCGCGAGGGTCACGACACGCTCGGGGTGCTTACCTTCAAGGATCTGTGCCTTGGTGCGGGATTTGATGCCGCCTGGGTGGCCTGTGTGCCAGTAATGATGCTCTTCGCGTTTCTTGCCGGTCAACTGGATCTTATCCGCGTTGATGACAATCACATTGTCGCCCATATCCATGTGCGGTGTGAAAGAAGGCTTGTGTTTGCCGCGCAGACGCTGGGCAATGATCGAAGCAAGACGGCCCAGAACAACGCCTTCAGCGTCGATCAGGATCCATTTCTTGTCGATATCTGCGGGTGTTGCAGAAAAGGTTTTCATGGACGGTTCCCCGTTTGAGGTGACAGGTCGATGCCGGATCGCACAGACCTAAATTCGATTGGGGCGTTATAAAGGAGGTGCGCGTCACGTCAAGCGCATCCTGTCCTGATTTGTAGTTCAAAAACAGGTGGTTATAAAATAGGTATTATTTTACCCCAAACTCAGACGCTGATTTGCTCCGGTGGATTATCCAGCAATTGGCATAACCGCATCATCGCAGCTTCAAAGCTCTCAATCGAGACGCCTGCGTTGACGGCCATGCGTATAGCATGGGGAGCACGCGCGTCACGACATACGAATTCTTCGGCGGACCTGATTTGCACGCCGACAGTTTCTGCCGCCTGACAAAACGCCCCTGCCCGCCAGCCCAATGGTAAGCGCAGCCACAAAAACGGCACATCCGCCCGCCAGCTCAAATCATACCCGCCCAGTATATTCACGGCACTTTGCACATATTTATCAAAGGCCTGACGGGTTTTTTCGGTCAGATCATCAATCTGCGGGTGATCAAGCAGCAGCGCGCAGAGGTCCGAAATCGGCGTCGCCAGCCCGAAAAAGCTATGCTCGGCCGTGCGGCGCAGGACCGACCACTTCCCTTCGGGTGCAATCGCAAAACCAAAACGCAATGCGGGCGTGATCGTTTTCGCGATGGAAGACACATACCACCCGCGCTCCGGTGCCAACATCCGGTAAGACGGCGCGCGATTCACGCCCATACGATAGCAATCATCTTCAACGATCTGCATGTCATACCGCCGTGCTATTGTCGCGATCTGCTCGCGCCGCGCCACGGGCGTAAAACCACCCGTCGGATTGTGAACCTCAGGGGACGTGCACAGAACCTGCGCATCATGCGATTTGACGATTCCCTCCAGCGCCTCAGGGATAATCCCATCTGCATCCATGGGCACAGGGACAACATCGGCCCGCAGCATTTCCGCCACGCGCCGGAATCCCGGATAGGCCAGTTCCTCAATCAAAACGGTCGGTTTGCGCCCCTCAAGAATAGACTGAAGAACCAAGAGTATTCCATTTTGGCCACCCTGACACAGAACAATATCTTTCTCTCCCAACGGTCCAAGGGGCGTGCCTTCCAACCATCTCAACACGGCCAAACGCGCCGGGCGGGCGCTGTTGCGACTGGGATAGTGCATGATGCCAGACGGCGGGTTCGCAGCGACTTGTGCCATCAGGTGACGGACCAGCTTGTCCTGCCCCACGCAAGGCAAGTGTGGCGAAAACAGACTGACATTATAGGGGTTATTATTTTCTTCGGAGCTGTGCTGGATCACGTCAATCTCGATCGGCACATCTGATACGCGCGCAGGGTTTGGCGATGCCACAAAAGTACCGCGCCCTACTTCCGCCAAAAGCGCACCCTCATCTGTGAGGATCGTATAGGCCCGCGCGACGGTGCCCGGCGTGATCTTGAGCTGCCAGGCCAGGTCCCGTACGGGCGGCAACCTGTCACCGATCTGCAAGGCGCCTGTTTCAATGCCGCTACGTATTGTCGTTACAACCGCCTTGTACTTTGGCCCCTGCCCCTCGACCAATTCCGGCTCCCAAATTGTACCCATTACAATATTCCCCTAGCGTCTTTGTATCAGTTATCGTATCAATACAGTATGGCATATATGCCAAATTGTGTCAATACAATACAGGAGATACCCATGACACACGCAATGACACCTTCGCCTAAAACAATGGCCTACCTGCGGGAGGTCAATACAATGCCTGCGCTTGCCATCATCGCGGTTGAGTTTGCTGTCTGCGTGTCAAAATGGGCTACACGCCGCGAAACCAGACGCACATTGAAACAGCTGACGGATTGGGAGTTGCGCGATGTAGGACTGACACCACAGCAGGCTCGCGATGAGGCTGCCAAGGTGTTCTGGCGCGCGTAACCTCCCCGGTACGCCACCAGACCTCTTCCTAGGCCGGGCTTTGTCCCGGCCCTTTTTTATGGATCACTAGCACTTTCAATACATTCATGAGCCTTTGGTCGCATCAAGGCTCTGCACCCCGTCAAAGGCTTCCATCTGACCAACCTCACCGCCAGCATAAGTTATTTTGTTGCCAGCAAGGCTGTCGCCAACCACGCGCTGCCTTGGACTGATATTTTTATCAGAAGGCAGTGGGTTATCTCATGGGGAGTTCATTGTAGGGAGCAGTTTGCTTGCAATTTTCACCTCAGCAAACTTGCAAAGTCGAAGACTGATGTCTGGCAGAGACCTCTGTGCGAGGGATGGCGTGGGTCCTGAGGCACGCCAAGTCAGTGATCTGCCGGGCATTGACCGGGAATTTCCGGGCGGATGTATACATGCCAAAATGTGGAACGATCATGGCGATGCTGCGCATGAGATGAAGTCGTATCGGTGGGCACGGCAGCGCAAACGCATCAAGCCCGAAGGACGCTGCAAGTCTGTCTTCGCAGGGCTTGAGAAAGGATTGACACCTGGAAAACCGGGAGTCGGATGATCTGTGCAGGCGCCAGGAAATGCGTTTGTGTGTAAATCATCGATTGTTACGTCTTCAAGGCATGGCGGAATTTGTCGAAACACCGGTGTCCTGTCGACCGCAGTTTGTCGGAAAGCGTCAAGCGCCCAAGGTCGACCGGGATCTCCGTATCTTGCTCTGTCCGGGCGATGTGGCTCACCGAGACCAGATCGCGCATTATGAGGGTGGCCCTATGTTGTTCAAACACAGTCTTGGCCAATTGCATGTTGCATCGCTTTTCGTACCGAACGGCATCTTGGCTGAGCTATTCAAGCGCTCGATCCAGCGCATCAAACCGATCAAAGACAAAATTGCGAAAGTCGTGCGCGACCTGCCCTATCCCGAGCGCAAACCGATTGCCTTGCAACGCAGCACAGAGTTCGACAGTTGGCCGCATACCCGAGCCGAGCCCGGCATCCAGACTTGGGTTTGGTCCCTCCCCCGCTCTTGGCAGGTCGGATCCGGTGCAGATACGAACCGAACGCGTCGAGGATAGCTTCCCCGCAATCGCGGTATCTGGTTGGCGGACAGTTACAACAAAAAGCAGATCTGCGACCAATTCGACAACACGCGCTGGAATTGCTTCGGATGGAATACACCCGCAAAGCTGTTCGGAACAAAGACGATGGAAGAATTCGGAAAACGTCCTTACCAACAAAGACTATGGGAGTATGGGTGGGGTACCGCTCCTAATCCGCTTCAAAAACCAGTGCCTGTTTGGCGAGCATCAATTGATCCGGCCGTAGCGCCTCTCCAACTGTTCAAGCCGATAAGCCGTGCGGCTTGTCTCAATAGAACCGCGCCACGGCAGTTTTGTGTTTTCAAGGCAGCACATCAATATCATAGCCTGTGATGGTTCCGGCCTCTCTGGACAGGCCTTCCATCCTCGGTTTATGGATATCTCGTCTTGTACTGTGAGCGTTTTATGACTTCGATCCTTGTGTTAAACGGACCCAATCTGAATTTGCTCGGCACGCGTCAGCCGGAGGTCTATGGCACCACAACACTGGCCGACATCGAAAAACGGTGCACCGAATGGGCAAAAGCGACGCAATGCGATGTGCGCTTTGCGCAATCCAATCATGAAGGCGATTTGGTTGATCACATCCACGCAGCGCGCGACACGCATGATGGCATTATTTTGAACGCAGGTGCTTATACACACACATCAATTGCCCTGATGGATGCGATTGCCTCTGTAGAACTCCCGGTGATCGAGTTGCATCTCAGCAACGTCCACGCCCGCGAGGAATTTCGGCACAGATCCTATATCGCAAAGGTGTCACTTGGTGTTGTTTGCGGCTTTGGTGCTTATGGGTACAGTCTGTCTCTGGATGCTATGCTGGATCACCTGACGCCCTAGCGCTCGGTCACCCAGAATGCTGACGCTGTATTTCCACGCCGGGGGCCGCTGTGAGACCGGAATATCGATTTGTACATGGCTCAGAAAGAAACGCCGCAGTTTCGATCCCTCCGCAATCTATTCTGCGGCCTGCGCATCACCCGGTAACGCCTTTTCGGACATCCGTGTCGGTACTGTGAAGGCCATGTGACCTTCATCCGCAAACAAAAAAGGGCGCATCACTGCGCCCTTCCCCGAAGGTCCTGTTAGAAGGCTCAGCCTTTGACCGCTTTCGCGACTTCAGCTGCGAAATCTTCCTTGATGACTTCGATCCCCTCACCCACTTCAAGCCGCACAAAACCTGTGATGGTTGCGCCAGCTTCTTTGGCGGCGTCACCGACAGACAGATCCGGGTTCACAACAAAGGATTGGTTCAACAGTGTGACTTCGGACATGTATTTCTTCATCCGGCCCACGATCATCTTTTCAATGACCTGCTCTGGCTTGCCGCTTTCGCGCGCAATATCCATTTGAACCTGCTTCTCTTTTTCAACAACAGCCGGGTCCAGATCTGCTTCGGACAAGGACGCCGGGTTCACCGCCGCAATGTGCATCGCGACCTGTTTGCCGAATGCTGCGTCGCCGCCTGTCATGGCAACCAGTACACCGATTTTGCCCATGCCAGGCGCCGCCGCGTTGTGCACGTAGGACACAACCACGTCGCCATCGATCGTGGACATGCGGCGCACCGACATGTTTTCCCCGATGACTGCAACCGCGTCCGTCACGGTTTGCTCGACGGTCTTGCCATTCATGTCCGCCGCTTTGAGTGCGTCAACGTCATTTGCCGACAGTGCGACATCCGCAATGCCCGCGACCATCTTTTGGAAATCCGCGTTTTTACCGACGAAGTCAGTTTCTGAGTTGACTTCGACCGCCACGCCGTGACCGCCCTCGACCTTGACCGCAACCAGACCTTCTGCTGCTGTACGGCCAGATTTCTTGGCGGCCTTGGCAAGGCCCTTGGTGCGCAGCCAATCCACCGCCGCTTCCATGTCGCCATCGTTTTCGGTCAACGCTTTTTTCGCGTCCATCATGCCCGCGCCGGTCGTGTCGCGCAGTTCTTTGACCATAGATGCTGTAACTGCCATCTGAGGTTCTCCTTTGGGAATCGTCAGGCCAGAAGCCCGCTATAAATCGTGAAGTTTGGGGCAGGTTGTCCCTGCCCCGCGTGTCATGGGTATGACGCCGCTTACGCTTGTGCCTCGGCGGCGGGCGCTTCTGCGGCTTCTTCCGCTGGCGCTTCTGCCACAGCTTCTTCGACAGGTGCTTCTTCCATCGCGCCGAGATCAACGCCTGCTGCACCCAATTGCGCGCTCATGCCGTCCAGCGCTGCACGGGCTGCGAGATCGCAATAAAGCGTGATCGCACGAGCCGCGTCGTCATTACCGGGGATAATGTAGTCAATGCCGTCTGGTGGGCAGTTGGTATCCACAACAGCAACAACCGGAATACCCAGTTTGTTGGCTTCTGCAATCGCCAGCGCTTCTTTTTTTACATCGATCACAAAGATCAGGTCTGGGCGACCGCCCATTTCACGAATGCCGCCCAAGGACGCTTCGAGTTTGCCCTGATCGCGCTCCATACCAAGACGCTCTTTCTTGGTCAGGCCGGCAAAACCGTTCTCGGATTGCTCGTCGATGTTTTTCAGGCGGTTGATCGATTTGGAAACCGTTTGCCAGTTGGTCAGCGTGCCGCCAAGCCAACGGTGGTTCATGTAATACTGTGCGCATTTCTCTGCGGCATCCGCAATCGGCTGTTGTGCCTGACGCTTGGTGCCCACAAAAAGAATGCTGCCGCCTTTGGCGACGGTGTCACGGATGGCTTGCAACGCCTGGTCCAGCATTGGAACGGTTTGCGTGAGATCCATGATGTGGATGCCGTTACGTGCGCCGTAAATGAACGGACCCATACGGGGGTTCCAACGCTGCGTTTGGTGGCCGAAGTGTACGCCTGCTTCAAGCAATTGGCGCATGGTGAACTCTGGAAGAGCCATGGTAGTCTACCTTTCCGGTTTTATCCTCGGCGGGGGCATGACACCGTTTGGGGCCAACCGGAGGACCGTTAAGGATGTCTCCCTCAACAAGCCCAAACCCCGCCTGCGGGTTTCAGTGCGCGCCGTATAGGCCAGCCTGCCGTCCATCGCAAGTCCATAACGTCGCGTTTTTTGTCCTATAAGTGATCGCAAAATCAGACCCCAACGCTTGTCTCTTTGGGAAATCGCGTTTTAACTATCGCCAAACCGCCCCGCAGAGGGCGCGACATCAATGTTGAAAACCGGGAGTAACCATGAATTTTGCCTTGAAATCCGCCGCAGTGGCGCTTGCCTTGCTGATCCCAAGCCTTGCTTTATCCGACACTTTGCAGCTCAGCCCGGCCAGTCCGCAACCAAGTGCGGGTAGCCTGAAATCAGGGCTCGCAGTCAAATACGCCTTTAAAAATCATGGCAGCTCGCTTGCGGATGCGAAATCGGTTTTGAAAAAGGCGAAACCAGGCACAGCGCTCGTCGGCCTGTCCTATGACGATACGGTAGCTGGGGACAATGTGCTCACAACCGAGCAGTCTGAAAAAATTGCGGCTGCGATTTCTGGATATATCAAATTTCCCTCAGCAGGCACTTACATGCTGGAATTTCTGGCCAATGATGGTCTGGAAATCAGCATTGGCGGACAGCAGGTCGGGCGCTATGACGGCATCCATCCCTGCGGCTATGTTGGTGAGCAGGAAGTTCAAGTGCCGCAAGCCGGATATTACCCGCTTGAAGCGACGTATTTTCAACGCAAGGGAACCGCCTGCCTTTTGATGGAATGGGGCCCTGATAGTGATGGTTTGGAGCAGGTGCCTGATAGTGCATTCTTCCACTGACGTGCGGAGTTATCTATCCTGCTGATTATCTGAGTGCCCGGCTCTTACCTGCGCCTCACAGGTCTGCGACAGCGACTTGCGCTCATCATAGTCGCGCGCCTTCAAGGGCGGGTGATAGTTTATGGACACGTGCCCCTGCCGCGATGACGCCAACACCTTAAGGATATGGGGCCCAAAATCCATATTCCCCCACCACCCATAAAAGCGACGGTCCATGCCGGGCGGCGCGTGATAGGTGACGCTGACGGGTTGCAGGGACAGGACATCCCGCAGTTCCGGGGTGAAGAAGGCAGCGAAAAGGGAAGACTTGAAGGGAAGCACCTGCAAGCCATCGCTGCTGGTACCTTCCGGGAAGAACAGCAGCTTATGCCCGGCTTGCAACCTTGTCCTGAACAGCGCGGCCTGCGCGCCGGCTTTGGATCGCTTGCGTGTGATGAATACGGTTCCCGTGGCGCGGGCAAGCCATCCAATGCCGGGCCAGCTTGCCACATCTGACTTTGAGACGAAGTAAACCCGCTTTCGCGCATTGAGAACAATGATGTCCAGCCAACTGGAGTGGTTGGCCACAAGCGCACCCTGCCCTGTCATCGGTTGGCCGATCAGATCAATGCGCAACCCGATAATCTTGAGGGCAATTCTGCAGACAACTACCGTGATAAAAGGTGTGATTGGACGTGCCAGACCAAAAACAGGTCGTTCAAACAATCGCAGGAGGAGTGACAGCGCCAATCCAATAGACAGAACAATCAGCAAAGGCACGACACGCAGTGCGAAACGAAACCATCCAGCGAATGTGATTTTTTCAAAGGGGGGCGGTGTGTCGCTATGCCAAGTCGGGCTCACGATCCCGAACCCAGATAGATTTTGGCCTGCCGTTCATTCATGCGCGCCGTGTCAAGGATCAGGCAGACGTCTGTAGTATTAAAAGCATGATCAACAAACGCGCCCTCTCCTACAAAACCACCCAAACGGAGGTAAGACTTGATCAGCGCCGGCACTGACAGCATCGCTGCGCGCACGTCCAAATCACCGGGGGCTATCAGATCCATTGGTTGAAAGGCTTCTGCACGCGCTCTGACGCGTAAATCCGAGGGCGCAAGGTGACGGTGATGCAGCAAAGACAGCGCCGCGGTAAGCTGCGATACATCGGTCCCGTGGAAACTCGCGACACCAAAGAGAACATCGATATTGTGGTCCTGAATATACGCAGCGAGACCGCGCCAGAGGTAGAGCATCGCCATGCCGCCCCGGTAGTCCGGATGCAGACAGGATCGCCCGAGTTCCAAAAGGTTGCGCTCAGAATTCAACAAAACCGACAAGTCGTACTCACTGGCGGAATAGAACTGCCCTGCTGCTGCGGCCTGATCGGATCGCATCACCCGGTAGACACCGACGACTTCGTCGAGGCTGATATCCGTCAGCAACAGATGGTCGCAAAACACATCGAAGTGATCCACTTCGAGGCCAGCTGCGTGATCGACCATGTCACCGCTGCCGCCGAGTTCCTGCACAAAAACCTGATACCGCAAACGTTGCGCCGCTCGCCGATCCGCGTCGGTCTTCGCAAGCGCCACCGAAAACGTAGGTTCAGAGAGCGTTGGAGACCTTGAAGGATCAGTTGGTTTCATAGGGGGCATGGCGCAAACATGGTTAAAAAGACCCACCCTCAAAGCGAGAAGGTGTTGCAGGGTTTACAATGCAAACGTGTGCGTTAAAGTTATGGTAAGGGTTCTCAATCATCAAAGATCGGGACCAGAGCTACGCGAGTACTATCAATGACGACCTTTCCATGGTCCCGAAAATTCACTGTAACACGTGCGTTTACGTTGCTTTGCACCTGCCCCGTTCCCCAGTCTGGAATGTCCGGATGCCTCACAAGCATACCGGGTGACAGGATCGCATTCAAATCTTCCATGGCATATTCTTCCAGCAGGAGACATTAATTGGGCCACAGCAACATTAATCTTGGCGCTTTGATCGGCAGTCGCATTTGTCATGATCTCATATCGCCGATTGGCGCGATCAACAATGGGCTGGAATTGCTCGGGATGTCTGGCGGCACGGGCGGAGCCGAAATAGATCTCATTCAGGAAAGCGTCGGGAACGCCAGTGCGCGCATCCGCTTTTTCCGAATTGCCTTCGGCGCGGCGGGCGAACAGATGATGGGGCGTGCCGAAGTGATTTCCATACTCGATGATCTGATGGAGGGGAGCCGATTGGACGTGGCTTGGGGCCCGCTTGATCCACAACCCCGCACGGGCGTCCGGTTGGCGTTTCTGGCCTTGCAATGCCTTGAGGCTGCCATGCCCTATGGAGGCCGTATCGAGGTCAGCAATGATGGCCAGCGGTGGCTTTTACATGGGCGCGCGGACAAGCTTAACCTCGATGAAATACTTTGGGCGGTGCTGGCGACCAAGGAACCGCCTACAGATTTGCGCCCGGCGCATGTTCAGTTTGCGCTTTTGCCGATTGTTGCAGCGGATGAAAACCGCCGCGTTACGACAGAAATCGCCGAAACAGATATCAAACTGAGTTTTTAAGCGCGCACGGTCCCTTGCCCGGTCACAAGGTACTTGAAGCTCGTTAACTGGCGTGCGCCCACGGGTCCGCGCGCGTGCATTTTACCCGTCGCGATCCCAATCTCAGCACCCATGCCAAACTCGCCACCATCCGCAAATTGGGTGGAGGCATTATGCATCAGGATAGCCGAATCCAGTTCTGTCATGAAGCGACGTGCCGTGGTTTCGTTTTCCGTCAGGATGCAATCGGTATGGTTTGAACCATGGGTGCGGATATGCGCCATGGCCCCATCGAGATCTTCCACCACGCGCGCCGCGATGATCATATCGAGGTATTCGCGCCCCCAGTCATCGTCGTTTGCCTTTTGTGTGCCTTCAATAGCGGCCAGCGTCTCATCGGCGCGCACTTCGACGCCTGCATCCATCAAAGCCATGAGCACGCCGCGCCCGATTGTATGGGCAATGTCCTTATGGATCAAAAGACACTCAGCCGAACCACATATCCCGGTGCGGCGCGTTTTGGCATTCAAAACCACCTTCAGAACCTTCTCCGGGTCCGCTTCCGCATCAATGTAAACATGCACGATCCCTTCAAGGTGGGCAAACACCGGCACACGTGCTTCGCGCTGCACCAGCCCCACCAAGCCTTTGCCGCCGCGAGGGACGATCACATCAATGCTTTCGGTCATGGTCAACATCTCAGAGACCGCTGCGCGGTCGCGGGTTGGCACCAGTTGAATAGCATCTTCGGGCAGGTTTGCATCGCGCAACCCCTGTACAAGGCAGGCATGCAACGCCGTGGAGGAATGAAAACTCTCAGAACCGCCGCGCAGGATAACAGCGTTGCCCGCCTTCAGACACAGGGCTCCGGCATCCACAGTCACATTGGGACGACTTTCATAGATCACCCCGACAACGCCCAACGGCGTGCAGACGCGTTTTATGTGCAGGCCCGTGGGCTGGGTCCATTCGGCAATGACCTCGCCTACGGGATCTGATTGCTCCGCAACCGCACGCAACCCATCAATGATCCCGCGCAGCCGATCTTCGTCCAGCGCCAAACGGTCCATCATGGCGTCCGACAAGCCCTTTTCACGCCCATAAGCGAGATCCTTCTGGTTCGCTTCCAAAATGGCCGCACGTTCGGACCAGACATGTTCCGCCGCGGATATCAGCGCTGCATGTTTGCGCTCGGCACTGGCAAATCCCAAAACTGCGGCGGCTGATTTTGCGCGAGCGCCAATGTCCGTCATCAGATCAGAAATACTGTCAAAATCTTTCATCGTGCTTTGTCCCGTGTTGCGCCATCATCTGCGATCCGGATGGGGTTTTCAGTTCTGTTTAAAGTGCCATATCGTCGCGGTGGATTAAAGCCGCTCGACCCGGATAGCCCAGCAAGGCTTCAATGTCCTGGGATTTCCGCCCCTTGATGGTACTGGCCTCTTGCGCTGTGTATCTGCTCAACCCATGGCCCAGAATATGACCCGATAAATCCGAAATCGCCACCGGATCACCGCGTTCAAAATTGCCCGCGACTTTCGCAACACCGGCCGGGAGTAGGCTTTTGCCGGACATCAGCGCAGCAACCGCGCCTTGATCCAACGTCAGGACGCCGCGCGGCTTCATCGCCGCAATCCAACGTTTTCGGGCCGCTTGCGGGTCCGTATCGGCGGTGAACCAAGTGGCTGTCGCGCCGTCTTCCAGCTGGCGCAACGGGTTAAGCGGCGATCCTTCGGTAATTGCCATCGCACACCCCGCAGCAGTTGCCGTTTTAGCGGCCATCAATTTGGTCTTCATACCGCCTTTGGACAGGCCTGACCCGGCATCGCCTGCCATTGCCTCGATCTTGCCAGTGATTTTCTCGATCACGCTAAATCGGGTCGCGTCGGGATCTTCGGTTGGATTGGCGGAATAGAAACCGTCCACATCCGAGAGCAGGATCAACTGATCTGCGCCCACCGTGACGGCAATCTGGGCCGCAAGACGGTCATTATCGCCAAAGCGGATTTCATCCGTCGCGATGGTGTCGTTTTCATTCACGATTGGCACGACACCCAGCGACAACAGCTGTTCGAGCGTGGCACGACTGTTGAGGTATCTGCGCCGATCCGTGCTGTCTTCCAATGTGACCAGAACCTGCGCTGTGGTGATCTGATGCGGCGCCAGAACTTCTTCGTAGGCGCGGGCCAATCGAATTTGGCCGACAGCCGCCGCCGCCTGTGATTGCTCCAGCGGCAGATCGCACGCAGGGAGTTTCAACACACCGCGCCCCAAGGCAATTGAGCCTGAAGACACAAGGACAACAGCGATGTCTTGAGATTTCAACCACGCAATATCGGCAGCCAGTGAGATCAGCCAGTCCTGTCGCAAGTGCCCGTTTGCGCGGTCTACCAGCAAGGCTGAGCCGATTTTAACGACGATCCGGCGCGCTGTCGTCAGGGACGCCAAGGCTCTGCCTCCTCAGCGGGGCGATGGCGCAAACGATCATCATCAATTTGACCGCGCAAGCTGCGCAGAACTTCGGTAACGCCCTCGCGTGCTACGCCGGACATCATCATCACCGACCCGCCGACAGCAGCCTCGAGCTCTTTTCTCGCGGCCGCGCGTTCCTCATCATCAAGCGCGTCTATCTTGTTCAGCACCGTGATGCGTGGCTTTTGGGCAAGATCACCGCCGTAGGCTTCCAGCTCTGTGATGATGGTCTGATAGTCCTGCGCAATGGTCTCGGACGTGCCATCCACCAGATGCAACAACACAGCACAGCGCTCGACATGCCCCAGAAACAGATCTCCCAAACCGCGCCCCTCGGAAGCGCCTTCGATCAGGCCGGGTATGTCGGCGACCACAAACTCGGTATTGTCCACCCCGACCACACCAAGGTTTGGATGCAAAGTGGTGAACGGATAATCCGCAATTTTGGGCCGTGCATTGGATGTGGCCGCCAAAAACGTGGATTTACCGGCATTTGGCAAGCCCAGCAGACCGACATCAGCAATCAGCTTCAGGCGCAACCACAGGGTTCGTTCCACACCGTCCTGACCGGGATTGGCGCGGCGCGGTGCCTGATTGGTTGCGGATTTGAAATGCAGGTTGCCAAAGCCGCCATTGCCGCCACGCGCCAGTTCGACGCGCTGACCAACTTCGGTCATATCGGCGATGACTGTTTCCTGATCCTCATCGAGGATTTCGGTGCCCACGGGCACGCGCAAAACAATGTCATCGCCATCGGCGCCTGTGCGCTGGCGGCCCATGCCTGGAATGCCGTTCTTGGCAAAGAAATGCTGCTGGTAGCGAAAATCAATCAACGTATTGAGGCCTTCAACAACCTCCGCCCAGACAGACCCTCCTGTCCCGCCGTCTCCGCCATCCGGACCGCCGTATTCGATGTATTTCTCACGCCTGAAACTGACGCAACCGCCTCCGCCCGCCCCGGAGCGTATATAAACTTTGCACAGATCGAGAAACTTCATGGTGGCTTCCTAGCTTGAGGGCTCACTGCCCTCAATCATAGTTTTCGCAAGTAAGTCCAGGTGGGCACGGTTGTATCGCGCGCAACGCTGTAGCTTTCGGCGTCCCCTAGATACTGGAAGCCGCAATGTGTCAATACACGCGCAGAGGCTGGGTTGTCCTGAAAGACGCTGGCAAACATCGTGCTATTGTTCAGCGGGTTGGCCGTGACAAGTGCCTGCACCGCATCAGAGGCCAGTCCTGTGTTCCAATAGGGTGGTCCCACCCAGTAGCCCACTTCGGTTTGTTCCCGCTCCATATTTTCCAGCGAAATCAGACCCATCATTTCGGAACCGCCTGACTTTGTGCCATCCATGGCCCAGATGTCCTCATAGCGTGCGTCCGCGAGGGCACGGTTGATGAGCGCGTCCGTCATGCCGGACGGCACCGGATGCGGAATCGAGGTGGTCATACGCGCCACACGTTCGTCGCTGGCATATAGCTCGATCAGTTCTCGATCCGATTTGCGCAAAGGTCGCAGGTCAAAACGTTCCGTTTCGACCATTGGTTGAAGCGCTATTTTCTTCATTTCCACCGTCATGTCCCTCCTCCGAACAGTACGAAAAGGACCGAGGCGACAGTCAGCGCCGCCAGGGTCCACATCAGATAAGGTTCCAGCGCGGTTCCCGCGACCGTTTTCGCGATTCTGTCACCGGCGAACGTCCAGATCGGATGCAATATGATCTGGCAGAGAAGCAGGACAGCCGCGATGCTTGCCGTGGCTTCCAAAGTGGATGTGCCGGGCGCAACAAAGGCCGTAAAACCGCCCACGATCATGGCCCATGCCTTTGGGTTCAGCGGATGTACGATCAGCCCGGCGGCAAAGCCAGGGGCCGCGCTGGACCCGCGCGCCGCGTTCAGACGCATGTTTGCAACTTTCCACGCCAACCAGATGATATAGGCCGCAGAGACATACTTCAGAGCTTCAAACACCCAAGGTGCACGCTGCGCCAATTCCATAAGGCCAAACCCAACCGGCCAAATCACCAGCTGCTTGCCTAGAGCGACACCCGCCACGAAGGGCAGAGCCGCGCGAAACCCATAGCGTGCACCCGTTGCCATGAGCGCCATATTGGCCGGGCCCGGTGTGCCGACCTGGGAGGCTGCAAAAACTGCAAAGGACGCGATGGCCACACTCATGCACGCGCCTCCCAACTATCGAACGTCAGAGTCATTTTTTGCAGAACCACAAGGCGACCCAGCGACGAGCACACGGCTTCGTCCGTATGCGTCGGGGTAAAGCCAAGTTTGGTCAAAATTTTCTCCGATCCGACATTTCCCAATATGAAACCGGAGTGCAAATCATCGCGGGTCTTGCGAAAATACCGTTCGACAATCGCAAGCGTCGCTTCGGACATATAACCGCGCCCCCAATAGGGCTGACCCAACCAATACCCCAGTTCCGCGTCTATGGCGCAGCACCCGATAATCTCCTCGGACCGGGTAATGGCCAACGTATCGTCATTCTCAAGGTGGCGATCAATAAATTGCTGTGCGTCCTTTATTTGATAGGGAAACGGCACCCGGGTCAGCCAGCGCGACACCGACAGGTTCCCGATCAACTCAGCGACACGCGCGGCATCCGCGCTGCGGAGCCGGCGCAGGACGAGCCTGTCTGTCTGGATGCCTTTTGCCATCGTGTCAGCCTAACGTTTCAGTATGGCAGAAATAAGAAAGGGGACCGGCGGTACTCGCCGATCCCCTGATGTTTCATGTCCTTGAGGAAGGGCTTATTCAGCGGCCTCCGCCACCGGCAGAACCGAAATGAATGTGCGGTTTTTGAGGCCCTTGTGGAACGTCACGGATCCATCAACAGTCGCAAAGATCGTATGATCCTTGCCCATACCAACACCGGCCGCCGGCCAGAATTTCGTCCCGCGCTGACGCACGATGATGTTGCCGGGGATGACAGCTTCGCCGCCATATTTTTTCACGCCAAGACGACGACCCGCTGAGTCGCGACCGTTCCGGGATGAACCACCTGCTTTTTTATGTGCCATTTGGTCTCTCCTTAGCCTTTGGCCAGTTCTTTGGCCTGTTCGATCCAGCCTTCACGCTCGATCCGGCCTTTGAACGACAGTTTCTCGTCCATAGCAGCTACATCCGCATCGGTCCATGCTGCGATTTGTGCGAAAGAGGTTACGCCGCCTTCGATCAGTTTTTTCTCCAGTGCCGGGCCCACGCCTGACAGCTGTTTCAGATCATCCGCGCCGGCAGCAGCTTTTGGCTCTGCTTTTGCTTTTGGCGTTTCAGCTTTCGCTTCGGCTTTTTTGGGCGCTGCTTTCTTGGGCGCGGCCGCAGCAACAGCTGTTGCAGATACGGAACCTGCGCCCATTGCTGCCTTTACGCCGGATTTGTCAGCGCCGGACGCCAGAATGTCTGTGACCTTGATCAAGGTCAGCTTTTGGCGGTGGCCTTTCGTGCGCTTGGAAGAGTGCTTCCGACGGCGCTTCACGAAATTTATGACCTTTTCGCCTTTGATCTGATCGACCACTTCGGCTTGTACGCCGGCATCCTTGACGAAAGGCGCGCCAACAACAATTTTGTCGCCACCCAGCATCAGGATATCATTGAATTGGATTGTTTCACCTGCGTCAGCAGCCAGCTTTTCAACACGGAGCGTATCGCCCGATTGAACTTTGTACTGCTTGCCACCGGTCTTGAGGACCGCAAACATAGCATTTCCTTTGCTTACCCGCGTTCTGTGGTCCCCAAACCCTGGGCGTTTTGGCCAAAAGGCCACCTCGAACAGCGCACTCCGGTCAGAGCGATTGTTTAAAAAGACTTAAGGTCCGGCGCACCGGACCCTATTCGAGCCCGCCAAATGCACCAAGCGTGCACGCATGTCAAGCGCCATCCGGTCAGATATCGTTGCCGACCGCATTCAATGCGACGGCGCGACCGAGGCCGTATGCAATATCGGTGAACATGGCTTCAAAACTGGTGAAAAGCGCGCTGTTCAGCGCCTGCCCTGAAGAGCTTTCAAAGAAGGCAAGATAGGCATCCCGATCTTCTGGTGCCAGAGGCTGATAAGCCAGCAGGAAATAGGCGAACAGCCAATCCTGTGCTTCGGCGCGCAAAGAGGGCTCAGAGTCCCAGACATCTGCAAGAATATCTGCTTCGGGACGACGTAAAAAACCGCCGTCCGATAGTCCGCGGTAAAATTGATAGCTTGTGCTCATCGTGACTGCGACGTTCAATTCCAGCGCATCATTGGCCTCAACCATCTGAGCGACGAACTCTGCGTGCGGATCATCAGTCGTCTGCAACGCGTCATAAGCCTCAGAGGCGGTGGCACGCACATCCGGATCAATCATCGCTTGTCGGGCGGCCATCTCCAAATTGACGATCCTCTGGCCGCGCGCACTGTCGAAAAAATCGACCGCCACTTGCAGATCACCGTCGTCAAGCCCGTCACGCAGTCCGGCAAAAAACATGTCCTGCATCGCAATGGGATTGTACAGACCATCTACCTGACCCAACCAGAAGGCACCGCCCTGCCCGGCCAGCATATCGATGTTAATTTGCTCTGCGTCGCTCAACCCCTCCTGACGCATGATCTGAACCAGATCAGGCAGGCGCAACGCATCCATGAGGACCGTCAGCCGCGCGTCAGCCCAGACCGACGTGGCACAGAGCCAGATCAAACAGGCGGCTGCAAGCCTGCGCATCGCTCAGAGGTCTTGACTGGGTCGAAGAGATTGCAAGCGCTGTGCGACCGCTTCATATCTGTTTGCCATGATTTCAAACTGAACGGCGTTCATTAACTCATACACCTGTTGCATTTTCGGATTTTCCAAAGCATCAGCATATGCAGAAATTTCATCATCAGAGAAAGCCTGATAGGTGTAGGCAGATCCTGACAGAGCCGATCGTTGCATATTCAGGCGAATATCGGCTTCCTGGGATTTCAGGCTTTCGCGCAGGTCTTCTTCCTCCATGCGCAGCTCAATAATCCCCGCAGACGCTGCCGCCATCAAAAAGCGGACCTGAACTTCCTGAATGGCCCGGATGGACGCATCCTCCGATCCAATGGCATTGTTCATGCGTTTGAGTTCTTCCAGACGAGGCGATCCAATTTCCAGCAACCCCGCGACAATTGCCTCGCCGCTTTCGGTCTTGAGCTGGTCGTCATCCTTCAAATGTGACGCATTTTCGGCCACTACCAGGCGCTGCCCGAGGTCAGAGGCGTAAAAATCAACAGCGTGGTTCAATATGTCCTCGTCCAAAGTTTGCGACAGGATATCGATTGCCATTGAATGCATCTGATCCGTGTCAAAGACTTCTTCAACCAAACGGGTCCATTCAGAGCCGAAATCATCCGCCTGCAGACCGATCATATTAGGCGCTGTTTCAGCGGAAAGACGAATGCTGTCCAAAGCAACATCAAACCCGGTTACCTCCATGAACGCTTCGAGGCGATCCAGATTAGATGCGCGCACCCCGCCTGTCAGGGCAACGGTCATAAACGCCGTCATCATGACAAGGGCGCAGTTTCGGATCACTGCTGTCATATCGATCTCCTGCTTTCGTAATGTGTGTTCACGTTTAAATAGAAGCTTAGGCGAATTATACCAAGGGGCAATGAAATTTCCCGTGTGTCACCGTACGGTGCCAATCTCCCCTTGTCACACGACCAAAAGCCGACTAAACGCGCCCCACCAGACCCCCGCGGAGAGGTGCCGGAGTGGTCGAACGGGGCGGTCTCGAAAACCGTTGAGCCTTCACGGGTTCCCAGGGTTCGAATCCCTGTCTCTCCGCCACTAAAGTGTCCTTATGGATTACTGTATTTCTGAAAAACCTAGTAAAATCAACGTGCGCACGCCGCGTTTACGCGTTTTACCCAGCATATCCCTCATAAAATCCCGCATGGATTCCCGCATAGGTGGGGCGGCGGTGATGGAGGATTTTGCATGGGACTGACTTTGGATCGGGGGCGCTATTATTTTGTGATGAATGTGCCCAACCGTCTCTTTGGGCACGTGTTAGGCAAGGCGGGGCAGCCGGTGCGGCAAGTGCGGCAGGCGTTGCGAACGGCGTACCTGAGTATGGCCAAGCGCAAGGCATTCGAGCTGGAAGAGCTGAAACGTTCGGAATGGCATATGCTAGAAATGGGGGAAGACGCACTTGCCCACAAGAAATTTGCTGCTGCCAAACTCATGGCGGAAAGCCGCGGCTTCGACTATGTGCCAAGCACCGTGCTGTTGCGGAAATCGTTTCAGGAAGATCTACCGCGCTTGCTTGCAGCGGCGGGAACCACGTCTCAACCCACCTCGCCGGATGTGGCGGACGCCATATTGTGCGGCGCTGCGGTTGCGCTTCCTCCGCTGCGCAGTGTTCTTGAGGAGTTCATCACTCTCACTAAAACAAAACAGATCCGCAAATCTGACCGTCAGCGGCATCTATGGTGGTTACCCCGCGCGCGCGCCGTGTCGAACTTCGAGCAAGCTGTGCCGAAGCGTTCCAAGGCGGGTATCGACAAGATATCGCGGGAAGATGCGCTTGCCTTTCGGGGCTGGTGGGCGCAGCGGATCGAGACGGGAGAGACGCGGGCTTAGACCGCAAACGAGGACTTTGGTCACCTGGCGCAGATCCTTCGGCAATGGTGTGAGTTCAAAGGTCATGCCAATCTGGAGAACCCCCTCGCAAGGCTCCGGTTTGACAAGGCGGTGGATCCCATAGTCACGCGCCCGCCATTCTCGCCAAAGTGGGTGAAAGAACGGTTGTTGGCACCTGGCGCTCTGGGCGGGCTCAACGTCGAGGCTGCAGATGCGTTTCTTGTGCTCGTCAACACAGGGCTCAGGCCATCTGAGGTGCTGTCCTGCCCGCTGGAAGATTTCTGTCTAGATCAGCCTATTCCCTATTTGCGCGTGGCTCCGCATGGTCGGGAGCTCAAACAACATCACACGGCGCGCGACATCCCACTTTTAAGGGTCTCGCTTGCCGCGGCACAACGGTTCGTGACACGGGGCGGAATCCAGCGGTACTGCGACAAGGCAAATGGATGGTCGAGCCTGGCCAACAAGTACCTCGAGACGAATGGCTTGAAGGAAACACCCGCGCACGTGGCCTATAGTCTGCGGCACTATGTCGAGGATGCGCTGCTCACCGCTGGAATTGATGATCGCGTGCGCGCGGATATTCTAGGTCACAAGTACAAGCGGCCTGTTTATGGGGCTGGCGGTGAGTTCGCGTTTCCGACATTGGACTTTCGGCCTTTGCAAAAGTAGCATTTTCTCGACTGCGCAGCATTTCTATCGTTGCGATACAGCGTATGTCGCGGAAGCGGTCATTGCGAAACGGTTTCCGAGACCTCGTCTGTACCAAGCTTTCGCTGAAGGCAGATCGAATAACCAGGAAGCGGTCAAAGCAATAATTTGTCACTGACCCGATACCTTAAGTCTATTGCTGTCAATTCCGCTGCAGGGAGTGTCCAAGAGAAGACCGTCAGATACGGTTTGCGGAACTCTGTGCTAATCACGATTGTGCCATGCAGAAAATCGAAACACGACAAGGCAGATCAATCGAGCATCTGCCTCAACCGTTCAACCTGTAAAAGTCTGATGCATCCGTAGGCGTGCTCGAGCAGATTCTCGCTCGCCAGACGCTTAAGATGCGCATTCACA
Source organism: Paracoccaceae bacterium (assembly GCA_033344815.1). NCBI lineage: Bacteria > Pseudomonadati > Pseudomonadota > Alphaproteobacteria > Rhodobacterales > Paracoccaceae > Paracoccaceae bacterium. The sequence goes on from JAWPMR010000001.1 coordinate 373,219, forward strand.
GACGGGCGTGACATACTCGACAAGCGCGCCAGATCAGCCTGTGTGATATCGATTTCCGGATGAGGGTCGGCAGGGTTTTGGGAATGTCTCACGCCACCCAGCCAAAGGAGTAATGCGATGACCCGCTTTTCAGATTGCCGCCGAATGGAGTCGTCAAACATGCCAATGGCAATTTCCAGATGTTGACTGCACAGGTGGCCAACCTGTCGCCAAGTGTCGGGATTGATCTTTGCGAGATCGACTAAAGATTTCCGGCTAATGTGAAGATAGCTGGACTTGCGCGTTGCTATGATGCTTCCGGTCTTTTCCCGATTGTCAAAAATCTCCATTTCTCCGAACCAGAAGCCAGGCCGGAAGAGGAACAATGTATGGGGGCCGCGTTCATTTGGCGCGATACTGTATGCAAATAAGCCTGATACGACGCCATACAGCCCGTCTGTGAACTGCCCATACGTGTAGATGACTTCACCTGCTTCGGCCTCGTGAAAGGTCGCCAGTTCCAGAATTTCGCTGGCAAAGTCACCCTTGCGATCAGCGAGCCATCCATTCGTGTACAGATAGGTACGTGCCTGTTTCGCGCTGCTCGGTATCACAAAAAATCTCTTACAATGTCAGTGATCGACAGTATTGATAAATTTGTAGTGCTACGATTGCAAGACAAGGCCTCGCGTCGCTTTTTGTATAGCGTTGGCAAAGTCATGAACCCGTCTGCACCAGAGGCAATTTCTATGAGACGCACCAAAATCAACCTGATTAGTTTCTTTGTGGCTGCAAGCATGTCCTCGGTGGCACCTGCTGCCCTCTTTGCCGACGACATTCCAGTGTACCCTCTGAACGAGGTGTTTTTTGGGAACCTTCATGTTCACACCAGCTACTCATTTGATGGCTACACAAACGGATCGGTAACCGATCCCGTCGATGCCTACGCATGGGCGCGGGGCGAGGCCATCCCTGGCGGCGGTGGCGGGGGCGACATGCAGATCAAAGTGCCGTTGGACTGGTACGCTGTATCAGATCACGCGGAGTACCTTGGCGTGTTCAAAAAAATGGAAGACCCCAACAGCCCGTTCAGTAAATTGCCAATTGCTGAACAAGTCACTTCGGACGACGCGGCTGTCGCTTTCGCGGCATATTCAAACGTGCTGAACGAAATGAGCGAAGGCAAGTCAGACCCTGATCTGTCTGACCCCGTCACCGCGACAACCATCTGGAAGGAAGTTGTTCAAACAGCAGACGATGCCTATCAGCCCGGTGTGTTTACAACTTTCCCCGCGTTCGAGTGGACATCCAACCCAGGTCAGCGAAACCTTCACAGAGTTGTCTTGTTTCAGACATCCCAAGGTGTCCCGGACATTCCATTTTCCGCACTGGACTCAGATAAACCCGAGGATCTGTGGGCGTGGATGGATGGTCTGCGCGAGGCCGGGGCGACCCTTCTTGCAGTGCCGCACAACGGCAACGCAAGCAACGGGATAATGTTTGCGGAAGACGGAAACGACTCGTTTGTAAATCCGATTGACGCAACCTATTCCGAGACCAGAAATCGCAACGAGCCGCTTTACGAGATCACCCAGATCAAAGGAAGCTCAGATACGCATCCACAACTTTCGCCCAACGATGAGTTCGCAAATTTCGAGATCTGGAACTACACGCTTTCAGCAGACGCCAAACCGGGCACCGAAATGGTCGGCAGTTATGCCCGGGACGCCTTTCTGCGTGGATTGGCAATGGAAGCCGAAGGTCGTGGCAACCCGTTCAAATATGGGCTGATCGGCGACAGTGACACGCACAACTCGGCCTCTACAATCGAAGAGGACAACTACACCGGAAAATTCGCCTTCGAGAACACACCGGAAGACCGCCACTTTGGACCAGAAGGCTTCCCCGAGCCGAACAAGAAACAAGCGCGTGAATTTGGGTCAGCGGGCGTCGCAGGCGTCTGGGCCAAATCAAATACACGAGAAGCGATCTACGAGGCGCTATTAAACAGGGAAACGTTTGGAACATCTGGTCCTAGAATTAGACTGCGGGTGTTCGGAGGGTCTGATTTTGACGATAGATTGATGGACCAGCCCAACTGGGTCGAAATCGGGTATGATATCGGGGTTCCTATGGGCGGAGATCTCTCCGTGACCGAAGGCGCCGTGCCTAAACTGGCTATTGCTGCCTTGAAAGAACCACATGGGGCAAATTTGGATCGCATTCAGGTTATCAAAGGGTTCGTCGATGCGGATGGCGCGTTGACAGAAGTGATCTACAACGTTGCGCTGTCTGATGGCCGCGAGGTTGATGCGGAGGGCAATGCGACAGATGTGGGCAATACGGTCGACACCACAACCGCCACCTACACGAACTCGATTGGCGCGATACAGCTTTCCGCGCTGTGGACCGATCCGGAGTTTGATCCAAACCAGCACGCGTTCTATTATGTGCGGGTTCTGGAAATCCCAACACCGCGTTGGTCCACCTATGACGCTGTCAGGCTGGGTCTGGAGATCAGAGACGATGTTCCTGCATTCATCCGCGAACGCGCGTGGTCTTCACCTATTTGGTACACTCCGGAAAGCTGAGATTGAGACAAGAAATGAACATCATCATAGCCTCTTTTTTTCTAGCCACTCTGTCGCTTCCAGCATTCGCAGAACAAAATCCGATGCGGAACGCCTACTTTGGGGAAACCCATATGCATACGGCGATGTCACTCGATGCATATATCGGTGGCGCGCGATTGATGCCGTCGGATGCGCTTAGCTTTGCCAGGGGCAATGAAGTCACAATGCCCAATGGGATCAAAAAACAATTGCCGCGCCCGTTGGATTTTGCAGCAGTGACAGACCACGCTGAATATCTCGGGGAAATGTACACTGCAATCTTCCCTGATGCCGAAGGACACGATCAGCCACAGATAGAAGCATTGAATACGCTCGACTCCGTTGAAGAGCGCGCCCAGTGGTTTTTGAAGTACGTGCAAATTCCAAACCGTACGACCCCCAGCCATACGGATTTCTATACCGGTCCGGCCTCGACTCGAAGCGGCTGGCAGGTGTTGATTGATGCTACGGAAGAGCACAATGAGCCGGGCGAGTTCTCAGCTTTTATCGGTTTTGAATGGTCAGCTGCACCGAATGGCGCAAACCTGCATAGGAATGTCATTTTTCGGGACAGCAATGTGCCAAAATCACCGATCAGCTACATAGAAGTTCAACAGGAAGAACTGCTTTGGGAATGGCTGAATGCTCAGGAACGGATGGGCATGAAAGTTCTGGCAATTCCGCATAACTCGAATGCATCCAAGGGGCGGATGTTTCCTGATACGGACAGCAATGGCGCGCCCCTCACAACAGAATATGCGACACTCCGGCAGCGCTTTGAGCCGTTGGTTGAAATGATGCAGATCAAGGGTAACTCTGAGGTTCACAGGAAGTTTTGGGCGGCTGACGAATTCTCGGATTTCGAGAATGCGGACTCCATTCAGGACAGTTCTGATCGTGCTTTCTCGCAGCGGGACTTTGTACGTGGCGGATTGAAGGTCGGCCTGAAACATAAAGCAGAAATCGGCGTGAACCCATTCAAATACGGGTTTATCGGCGGCACCGACAATCACAACGGGTTGATGTCAGACGTCGCAGAAGATGATTTCATTGGCGGTCATGGGTCCGAAGACAACACAGTGGATCGCAGACGTGCGGCCAGTGTCTCGGGCTGGGTCTCCGGTCGGGATCAGTCCATAGGGTCAATTTCGGGGGTCTGGGCTACAGAAAACACCCGCGCGGCAATCTGGGACGCAATGAAGCGCAGAGAGACATTCGCGACCTCCGGACCACGCATCAAGCTTCGCATGTTTGGTGGTGTAGACCTGAACGCAACTCCGTCTGATGCGATGACGCTTATCAACGAGGGCTATGCGTACGGAACTCCAATGGGCGGCACGCTTCCAACCAATCCCGTGGCACCAACATTTACAGTTTACGCGGAAAAGGATCCCGATGGCGCAAATCTGGATCGCATTCAGATTGTCAAAGGCTGGGTGGACAAAAACGGTGACGTCAACGAACAGATTATCGACGTGGTCTGGGCAGGTGATCGTGAAGTCCAAAGCAACGGCAAATTGCCTTCCGTGGGGAGCACTGTTGACCTTACAACCGCAACCTTCACCAACGACATTGGGTCCGCAACTTTGATGGGAAGTTGGACGGACGAGAGCTTTGACCCTTCGGCAGGTGCTTTTTACTACGCCCGTGCTCTTGAAATCCCAACGCCGAGGTGGACGACATATGAGGCAGTCCGCAACGATCTGCCCCTTCTGGAGGATGTGCCACCCGTTGTTCAGGAACGCGCTTGGGGGTCACCTATCTGGTACGGCCCGACGCAGTAATTTTCCGGTTCTCCGGCGACCGTTTGAAAGGCTGCAGCAATGGACGTTATTTGCGAGAGGAAATTCACGGTGGCTAACGGCGCAATTGCCTTGACCTTGCCTAGGGTCGGCGAGATTTCGAAAACGGCGGTTCCGGCGGTATTGGCATCGCTGGTTGCAACCGCAGGGTATTGTTGCAGCTTTCACAACTATCTACCTGAGAAAACTGCAATCAATTGGATCATCGAGAGCGACCGACTTGTCCTGGCGCGAAATTCGCGGGAGGACGAGTTCGTTTATCAACCTGTGACAACACTTCGCGGTCAAAAACAGACCGCGCAGATCTCAGATGTGACTGGACCAGGCCTGCGCGGCTGGTACGCCGAAGGGTCTCAAAAAGACGCGCTGCTCGCCTTTGATGAAGAAGAGCAAGCGTGGCGGTTTGCCGGCTACTTTTCGCCCGAATATGAAACCCTGGTCCAAAAGGTTCTGGGCAAAGCCGCCGCTTGGGAAAGTAAGTATACCGCTGATCGCTTAGCACTTTTTGGGGAATACCTGGGGCACTCAGACGAGAAACTCAGAAACCTTGCGCTGCGCGACATCGATCAGGCGCCGTATTCACTATTGCGAACCGTGGACTTTCATATTCCGGCACAAGACCTTTTGGCGGGGCTTTGGACTCTGGAGGGGTACCCCGACCAACCCATCAGCGTTTTGCTTTTGGGGTTTACGGATGATGCCGCGGTCCGCCGCGAACTCTACAACTACGTTGATCGCGTTTCAGACACCGGCGTTGGTAACAATATTGGGGCATTTGCAACGGCGCTGGTCGAGATCGACGGCATCCGAGGCCTCAAACGGCTCGAAAACAAGCTGTTTTCAAATTCAACCTTGCCCTTGAACAGGCTGGAGCAAGTCATAGAGGCGCTGGCCATTCATGGTGACGTCGGACGGCCAGAGCTTCAGGATGAAATCAACAACACAATTGCAAGACTTGTTGCCAAGCGCCATGATGCCGCAGCAGTTGTTGCCCGGCAATTTGGCGGTCGCAAAGACTGGTCGCAAACAGCTGCGCTGGAGTTTTTCCTTCAGCAAGGGGTACTCCAAAACACACAGGACTTACTTGCAGTCGCAATCTACGTCGCTCAGGGCAGAGAAGCTTTGAGAGGCGCATCTGACAGTAACTTTGCCAGAATGAAACAGAACCCCTGATCCGAAGCTTTGGTGCTGTCTAGGTGCAATAGTAGAGAATACTTGATTGCGCTTCAGGCGAAAGAGTCCAGCCTAACCGCCCCCTATGATGACGTGTTTCAAGGCAGTAGGTCATCGACACAGTTGATCTTTTGCTCTGGAATGCGAGCGAGGGTATTTACTTTGAGTGCCGGCACTCTTGTTGCAGTTTCAATCGCAGTGTTCTGAATCCGTCGCACGGCTCGGCTACTTTTTCCGTTTGAAGGTGGCGAAACTGGCGTCCACCTGGATGTGATGTCCTGGCAATTGCATCAGATCAAGCCTGGCACAAAAAGACACCTAGAAACTTTGACCAACGCTACACTAATCTGCCTGCTTGATGTTCGGAAGCACCCAACTGTTGTCATACCAACCGTCTGTTGGCCAGTAGGTTCGGAACCACACCATAAACCCTTCGTCCCGATTGGTTTCGATCCAGTTTCGATCTGAGACCCCTGCCGGTTGTTGGGGCGCAAAATGCAAGATTGCTGAGCCGTTCTCTTGCATGAACAAATCCTCCGCACAGGAACTGACGCCCCACTGGAAAGAGGCGTCGCGGACCATCGACCGATACCGGGCATCGTAGACAGTGATGGACCAGAAATCCTTGGCAGGTGGATTGGCTGGGATCGTCAGCGTGTAGTGATTTGTCCCATCAAGCCACAGGCCAGCGTCATCTTTTGTTGAAAAGATGTATTGCGAGCTGGCACCTGCAGGCGGGCGCGTCATGGCGACAGAATTGAATGTAGCAAAGAAAGACCACAGCCGATGCTGCGAACTGGCGTATGTGCCGCTGCTTCGCCCGGTGAAATCCTCATCGACAAAGTTGTTTGCCCACTGCCAATTGCTCCGACCGGGCCATTTTTCAGCGTCTTTGTCGCGGTTATTGTACCCCAAGGTTCGTACGTTACGGTCACCGATAGTAGCTGCTTCGGTCAACAGACCCTCGGCCACGGTTTCGTCGAAAAACCCCAAATCATAGAGATCGCTGTAGGTCTGCATATGCATGGGATTTGAAGATGGCCCGTTGAGCTCAAAATACTGCCGGATCATCGCGAACACATCAGCTTCATCATACAGCATGTCCATGAAGTGATCGCCCAGCTTTCCCGAAGTATTATAGAAGGTATTCGCGGGCGGGTTATCAGCATCTGCGAGCGAATATGTCCGGATGCCGGCCTGCACCTCGCGGACCGTTGCAGCGGTATCTCCGTTTTCGACAAACCCCCGTAACAGCCACAGGATGGTATTGGCGGGCGACGCAAAGTGGTAAAACCCGTCGGGAATGACCCCTTCGAAACCGGGGCCAGTGAACAGGTATTTTCCACCATCGCCTTTGTCCGGACCGAAGGCCCCGATATCCTTGATGGTCCACCATCCCGGTGCATTGGCCATGCCTAGCATGCCCTTGGGGACTTCGAGCACAACCGCGCCGCCTTGCTCGCCCAGATTGACTGGATGGACCGCGTATATCGTCTCAGAGTTGGCTGTCAGAACGCGCTGTCGGCTATCAACCGAGGTCTCCATAATCCCGATATTTGTGGGCGATGATCCTTCTTCCACGTAAGCGTTGTAGACCGACAGAAATCCGACTTCCGGATGCATACTGCTATGCGTGCGGATGAGCGTTTGCAGGTCCATTTCCCTGTAGATTTCAGTTGGGTCCAACGGTGGGTAGTATTCCGGATCCGCAAAACTGGCAGAGCCGGTAAAAACCAGTGCGACGCAGAGAGCTTTCAACTTGAACACGGCATGGGCCTTTCGGATCAGTTCTGGCGGGTAAGAGTCAAGTTCAACAGCGTCGCAGGGATCGGCTCTGTCCGATTGTAGAAACGCGATGTGATTGAAAACCCGTTGTCGTTCTTGTCGGCGCGGTTTTCATTGGCCCCGCAGGCCGCTTCCGATCCGAAACGCAGGGTAATCGTTCCGTCATCATTAGGCACCGTATTCTGATTGTTCAAAGTACTGTTGTTGGAGGCGATATACCCGTCCAAACCATAAACCTGATACGACCAGAAACCTGACCGGTCATAGTCAATGGGTGGCTGAGCGATTGTCACTACGGCGCAGTCACTGCCGAACTCTGTCATATCCGCAGTAGTGCCATAGCTAGCATACCGTTCCAGTTGCCCACCCCAGCCGATGGCAGAATAGAAATTGTGAATGAATGGTTCGGTTTTACCGCGTTCGTTATAGCCTTTCTCCGTCCCCTGGGCGACGGTCTCTTCGAGGTAGGGCACGAAACTTGCCTGCATCTCGCGTACCGCATCAATGTCCCATTCCCGCATAGACCATGTTTTCGGGCTGTCGTCGTTTCCTGTTCGGACCTTGTTCTGCAATTCGACGGCTTTTGCATCGCCCGCCGCTGTCTGGTCCGTTTGCGTGCGCAGCAGAATGTAGACGAAATCAGTTACCGCTTGATCCTGTGAGATCTAAATGTCCCGTTCTTTATCCACAAACGCCTGATAGGTGCCGATGTCGCCAGTTTCATCAAAGCCCACTTCGCGCACGATGAAGGTGTCATTGTCTATGGCAAGCGCAGACATGTAGAGATCGCTTGCAGCAGGCAGAGTTACGGTCAGACCATTTGTTACGTCGAACACACCCCAAGAATAGAGAGTATCGCGGTTTTCGCGGATGATATTTTGGTTTTCAACGCTTGAAACCTGCCGCATATGCACAAAGCTATTGTTGCCGCCGCGGTCGAGAACTTCCTGAAAGTAGATGTCCGCCATCGCAGTTGAAAAGTTTTCTTCGGTTGGCTGCATCCCCTCAGAGAATACTGGCTGTGCCGCAATCGCAAAAACGGCAGTGAGTAATGCTTTTTTCATTTTTCTTTCCTGCAGCACGGTCGCTCACTTCGGGCAGAGCAACCGGCATCGAGTGGCAAACAGGCCAGTGGTGAACGCCAGCTACTTTGGGAAAAGAAGCGTCACCTGAATGCACGCTCCCCATCCTTCCGGACCAGTATCAGGCCCATCGACCCCGGATCTTAGACCGCCGCCTATGCTGACGCTTTGCTTGCCCAATTGTACGACCTTGCTTGAATTGGCAATAACGGCCACGGACCGTTGCTCTAACTACCATTTGTAGATCGAGTCGGTGGTAAGTGTGAAGGACCATGGAAACAGTTTTGCTGCGCGTTGTATGAATGTCCGCATTTCTCTTAGCAAATCGGCTCAAGCTCTATTCCGTAGTAGCAAAATCGGCGCTGCAGGCGCGCGCAGCAAGATACCAACAGGTCCGGTGAGGACTCTTCCGAAACATTCTCCACCTATCTCACCAATGGCCGATCTGGGAAACTACGCCGTTCGCTGCATCACGCATGAACTTGTAAGATGCAGGACTTTCCCGACATTGATGTTTGGACATTTTGCTTATGCAGCATTCGATTGCTTTCGCGACATGTGATGTTCTGGATCGTAGCAGTTTTCGTCAAACCAGTCATTCACAGAAGTGGTTTAGGTCAGGACCTACAGCAAACTTTCGTTGCATTCCGTTAAGACAAACACGTGGGGGGCAAAGCCTCACTTAAAATTGAGCGGATTAAATTGCGCTTTGTGTAGTGAATGACGAAAAAAATGGTGGAAAAACTGCGGTACCGAAAGCTCTGGGTTTAGTGACACTTCATTGCGGTTTCTTACAAATACCTGCAGATAGGTATGCGGTGAACCCGACGTGTTCCACCCGTTTCGGAGGTCTTTGTGCTGAATAAGTTGGTATGCCTTTTGTTGGTGTGTGGCCTTGCTGCCTGCGCCCCGGCCAATTCGGTCACGACAACCATTGGCCTTATGGAGCCACCGGTTTTGTATCAAGGCGGGGACATTAATCCGTTTCCGGCGAATTTACCTGCCGACCGGCAGATTCCCTATGCGACTCAACGGGTGCCTGCCATTGTTGGCGATGCGCTCACCTATACGGATGAACCTGAGACCATCCTGCGTGTTGGTCACGTGGACGTCGCGATTTCAGGGATAGATGGGTCGTTGCAGATCTCTGACAGCCTTCTCCCCGCTCAGGATCGCATGCCTGCTCTTTTTGTTGATGTCCGTTCAATTGACGAAGCCGGACCCTTGGTTGCATCGCGCCACCCTGCCGCTAACCCCGCCCTGTTTGCACCGGATGCGGTGTCTGCCGATCGCGCGTTTGCTGCGCGGATCAACAAACAACTCGCGGCGACCAGAGGGGGGGATTTGGTCATCTATGTCCATGGTGTCAGGTCGGATTTCTCTAACCCTGTTTTGGCGGCAGCAGAGTTGCAGCATTTTGCGGGATACCGGAATGTGTTTTCCGCCTATGCATGGCCTGCAGAATCCAGCCTGATCAGCTATTTGCAAGACACCGAAGAGGCGACGGGAAGTGCCTTCTTGTTTCGGCGTTACATCCGTTTTCTGGCGGCAGAAACCAATGCAAGACGAATACATATCGTGGCGCATTCAGCTGGCACACGGCTAGTGACGGAAGCCATTGGACAGTTCGGGCTGGAATACTCCCGCGCCAGTGACGCTCAGATCAAGCGCGACTTAAAGCTTGGCAAAGTCATTCTGATCGGAAGTGATGCCAGCCCTGACCGCTTCGGGAGTTATCTGATTGACGGTGCCGACCGAATTATTGACGAATTGACCATCTATACGTCTACGCGAGACCGTGCGCTGCGTTTGTCCGATGCCTTGTTTGGCTTGGGCGGCCGTCTGGGTCAAACCACGACAACAGCCTTGCCCGACTATGTCCAGACCTGGTTGGAAAGCATTGAAGACCTTAACATCATTGATGTGACCGATGCCGAGGCATCAAATGCCGCAAACGGTCATGGATATTTGCGGGGCAGCCCTTGGGTGAGCAGTGACATTGTGACGTCAATCAACTTTGATCTCACCCCGGCGGAGCGCGGTCTTGTGCGCGCACCGGTTGGTCCCGGTTGGGTGTTTCCGCCAGATTACCCGTCGAAATTGCGCAGTGCTGTGCGCCGCGCAGACCCCGGCCTTGTGCGGTGATTACGCATCACAGACCGACGAAAAAACGGATCGCCAAGGCATTCGCAAGGTCGACAAAAAAAGCTGACACCAGCGGCAGCACAATAAAGGCCAAGGGCGCGGCACCGTATCGCTTAGTGACAGAAGACATGTTCGCAATGGCGGTGGGGGTAGCACCCAGCGCAAAACCTGCGAAACCAGCGCTCAGTACAGCGGCCAGATAACCGCGACCAATGGCGCGAAAGACCACAAACAGAATAAACCCTACGGTCATGATGACCTGCATCACCAGCACGACAATCAGCGGCCCGCCCAGTTCCGCAAGCGTCCAAAGCTGCATACTCATCAATGACATGGCAAGGAAAACCGACAGTGCATAGTCAGAAACAACAGCGAGCGCTTTGCTGCCCGTAGGCCATATAAGGGACTTGAAGACGTAAGGCACCGTATTTGACATCACGATGCCCATGAGCAGGCAGGGTACAAACAGCGGCAACAACAGACCCATTTCGGAGATGGCCTGATGGGCGAACCAGCCCAGCAAAATCGCAACATGCGCGGCCAGAGTCGCGCGCATCAAGCTGACGTGATTAACGCTCTCGCCGGTTTCCTTGTCAAAGCTTAACCCGACAATTGGTGCCGCATCGCTTTCACCGGACAATTGATTGCGGTCAATCAACCATTTGGCGATTGGCCCGCCGATCAGGGCCGCCAGAACCAGCCCCAAAGTCGCTGTTGCAATGCCGACTTCGGCTGCGGCCTCAAAACCAGTGAGGGTTTCGATCTGCGGACCCCAGGCAATTGCCGTCCCGTGCCCGCCGATCAAAGAGGCAGAGCCCAGCAGCACCGATACTGGGCTGGGCAAGCCAAAGAGCTGCACGCCGATAAGGCCTACGATGTTTTGCAGGAGCATGAACCCGACGGTCAAAAGCAGCAAAATGAACAGCAAACGTCCGCCTTTGAACAGATCTGCGATGCGCGCATTCAGTCCGATGGTCGCAAAAAACAGAACCAGTAGGTAATCCCGCACGTCCATTTCAAAGGTGATCTCGCGCCCGGTCATCACAAACCAAACCCATGTCAAAACCGCCACAGCAATGCCACCAGAGACAGGTTCCGGGATATTATAGTTCTTCAGGAAAGCGACTTTGCGGGTGAGAAATGCCCCCAGAAAAAACACAATGAACCCGAGGGTTGCAGCAATAAAGGCAGGGACGACGATCGGGGAGGTCATAGATGTCCTTCGAACTTACTAGTCTTTGGGGTTGTCACTCTTGTCGTGACGTGGCGCAACCGGTTTGCGCAACAAAAGCCAGACCATCGCCCCGACAAACGCAAATGTTCCAAGGTTCAGTAGTGTGTCAAGCAGATCACCGATCAGCATGATGCGTCCCTTTCACATCTTCCTCGCGCAGCGCACGCAACATGCACACGCAGAGCAGGATCGATACAAAGACAAAAGGCAAGGCACCAAGGGCGATCAGCTTTTTGACAGCATCTATGGAGCCTGACAGGACCATCGCCCCGCCAAGTACGCCCAGCAATACACCCCAGACCAACCGGACCTTTGGTTTGGGATTGGGATCACCGCCCGATGAAAACGTGCCTAGCACAAAGGCCGCGCTGACCACGCTTGTCACGATAAACAGAAAGGCAGCGATGATCGTGGCGAGGGTTGTAAGCGTGGTCCAAGGCAGCCGTTCGAGCAGGCCAAAAGTCACGCGTTCTACATTGCTGGTGGTCAATGCCAGTAGATCGCCGGTCCCGAGCAGAGCATCGTAAAAACCAATGCCGCCGAAGGTGCCGAACCATATGATCGAAAAAAGGGTCGGCCCGATCAACACGCCTAGCACAAACTCACGGATGGTCCGGCCGCGTGAGATGCGTGCGATAAACACGCCCACAAATGGCCCCCATGCGATCCACCATACCATATAAGTGAGTGTCCAATCCTGAAACCAGTTGATCAGGGACGCGTCAAAAAAGTTCAATGTTTGAAAGCCGCGTGGGATTGCCGTACTGACATATTCGCCAAAGCTGGTGACGATGGCGTTCATCAGATACTCGGTGGGACCGACAATGATGACAAAGGCAATGAGACCAATCGCAATCGACATCGCAAGGTTGCTGAGTTTGGACATACCCGCGCCCAGATCCACCAAGAGCGGGGGTAGATAGGCCGCGACCATGACGGCGAAGACCGCTGTAATGAGCCAGGGAGCCGCTTGGCTGCCGCCCATCAGCACATCAATGCCATCCGCCACCTGAAACACGCCCATGGCAATGGAGCCAGCGACACCGATTGCAATGGCCACAATGGCCATGAAATCAGAAAGCCAGCCGACGATGCGCGCCCACCTCTCATCGGGAAACAGGTTTTCAACAGGGGCGCTGACCAGCATCGGAGTACCGCGCCGGAACGCAAAATAGGCGATCACCAAAGCTGTCGCCCCGTAAATGGCCCACGCGTGAATGCCCCAGTGAAAATTCGTGGCCAACAAGGCTTGCTGGGCCGCGACTGGCGGATCCATAAACTCGGTTGCAAAATGAAAGTGCGTTAAGGGTTCGGCCACGGCCCAAAACAACAGACCAACCCCCATGCCAGCCGCGAACAGCATCGCAATCCATGAAGGCGTCGAAAACTCTGGTCGGTCATCATCTGCACCAAGGCGGATTTTGCCATAAGGGGACGCCGCAAGACCGATGCAGAAAAACAGCATTGCAGAAACCGCGATCATCACAAACCAACCACGACTGACAAAATACTGCTCAACAATGAGCGATGCACCCGCAACGATCCCTTTTGGATCAAGCACTCCCCAAATCGCGACAGCTGCAATAGTAACAATGGATGTAACAAGCAAGAGGGTCGTGCGGTTCATGGGTGTGCCCTTTCGAGTGCATGCAGAGGGAACAAAATACGATCTTGGATGTCCAGACTGTTTGATGTCAGCGCGTTGGTAAAACCTGAAAAATCCCACCAGTTGCGATCACAATCGCGCGCATCCACAAAAGCGATAAGTAACTGGCCATCGTGAAGGTCTTACAAACCAGGTTTTGCGGCGGGAACACCAACCCGTATGGCGTCGGAAAACCCGGGGTTTAGCCCAAACTGCTGCGCTTTCTGCGTGATTCTGCCCAGCTGTCTGAGGTCGTCAACGGAATAATCCGTGTTCAAAACGCCCTGCTCATAACCGAATTCAGGAAGGTATCCGTTCGCAATCAATCGCCAATCAAAAGGCGGACCACTTCCGATCGCGCTCAGCAATTTCATGACGACAGTTGTGCAATTCGTGGACACCGAATTGTACCATCGCGGTGTTTGGGCCAGGTCATTGGCGTCACGCACGTAGGCTTCAAGCAGCGCGCGCGCCACGTCGATTTCCGCGTTCAAGCGAAAGAGCTGCACATTTTCACCTCTGATATTTGTCCGCAGGCCGACCACGTCGCGCTCAGTTGCGGCCAGAATGACCAGCGTGTTCTCTTTGAAGAAATCGGCAACAGGTGAAAACCCACCACCTTTCTGCCGTCTGACCTCAACTGACCAAGCCAGCTGTTGTCCACCTTCAAAACCAAAGCTCAGGATGAAATGCGCGATCTGTGGACCCGCCCAATAGGACATGAAGAGATCAACTGTTTTTAGCTCTGCCATATCGTAACTTTCTTGCACCCAATTCTCGCGGTAGCTCCCATCTGCACGCCACCCGAAATCCCGAATGTCGGTCACGGTAAGGGTATCGCCTTCAACCACTCCGGTGCTCTGACGGGAAACCTCTGGCGACCAGTCTTGCGTTCTGGGTGGCTCCAAAAATGCCCACCATCCGATAAGGCCCAAAAACGCTATGGCGAAAATGACCGCTGCTTTGAAACGCCTTGCGTTGAATTGGGCGATAAACGCGCTGCTGCCTAAGCAAGCGGTCAAGCCACAAGCCATGTAGCGCAATGTATCTGAACCTGGCAGCCGAAACCAAAGCGCCAACGCTCCCCAAAACGTCAGGATCGCAATGCAGCAACACGCCAGAACAACCCAAATGCACAGAAATGGAAGCCGCATGGATAGTCCACCTCATTTTCAATCATTTCGATACAGGTCTGGGTATTTACAAATAGGCAAGTGGTCGATGCCTTAGACTGCTTAAGCGGATACTTTGCAAAACTGGTACCCTTCGTTCCGCGACCTGTAATTCCCGCGCCTGATCAATGCTCAGACGTGTGTGAAAGGCCGCTTCTCGCGCCGCGCCGCGGCATGTTGAATTTCGCTCATTACACATTTTTCGTGCCACATACTCGTGCGTCATGAAAAAACAATAACTGCTTTGGGCTCGAAGCCGCCTTGCGGCGTAGCGGCGTATAGAATTTGGCCGTGCAACCCCTTGCGCGGTCTACCAGATGACGCCAGCCAGCCCTAGCGGACCTTAGTCTTGGTCGCTCAGTGACCGGACCGCGGACGAAGCAGACCTTGCTTTTTGATCAGGCTCCGGGAGCGCTAAGCTCTTCGAGCTGTACCTTGTCGAGTTTGGTCGGTGCACCATTTTTGTCGAACGGCAACTTGAAATTAAACGATGTTGGTGACGTACCGTGGTTGTGTAGATGTTACAGACACCCGACGCCGTCCGACCAAGTGGGATGGCCGTGGTTTGTATGCCACCATAGTACTAGGGGTGGCCATTCCGGCGTCTCAAACCATTCCTGCCCACGCTTGAGCGCTTCAGCGTGAAGGCCGAAATATGTAAAGGAAAACACGGCCTCCATGTCTATCCAAAGAGAAAGCGCAGCTGGCGACCAGTCCTCGCCGGCTTCCCGGTAGAAGCGAGGGTATAGCAACAGGTCTGCGCTTTTCCTGCCGGTGGGAAACAGGTGTGGCTTACTTCGTTCCATATAAAGTCAATTTTGACGACCACCGGCTATTCCTGCCAAATTTTGGAGTGGTCGGGTCGGAACCATCTTCCGACGCAGAAACCAGACCAAATTCAGGACACTTCGCAAAGGCTGCTTGCTGCGCAAACAGAATGTGGCATCGCTTGCGACCAGATCCTCCGAAATCTATTTTGTCTCTCGTGGTTCAAATCGAAGCACTCTTCAGGACATTGCTACATTGATTTAAAGTAATGCGCGATTGGCGAACGTGTGATATTTGTGAACGCACTTTCTGCCACGAAAAAACTCATTTCCTTTGATTTCACCCCCTCTGCGAGAGGACACACCTCGTGCACCCAGTGAACATTGCCCCCAGTGCCAACGATGACGAACTTTTTCGTGATAGCTTTCTCGTCAACAGTACGACCGACAGCCTGCAAGTGGAGCAGAAAGTTGCAGCGCTTGAGGATGATCGATATGTCGTGATCTGGCGGGCTGACCACAATCCGAACTACGGGTCCGATAATACGATCCTCGGTCGTATTTTCAACGCGGATGGCTCGGAAACCAGTGCGGAATTTCGGGTTGATGAAAACGATGCCGCCGGCTTCCAAACCGATGACATCCTCTCTTTGCCAAATGGTTATTTCGTGGTCACCTGGCAGGAAAAGCCCTTCGGCTCCTTCGGATCTGACTCACGGTTGCGCGTCTTTGATGACACGGGACAACCTGTCTCGGATGTGGTGGAACTCGCAAGTGTGAGCTTCAGCACCTGGCAGAAAGCCTATGTGGAGGTGCTGTCTGATGGCCGCTTTATCGCGGTCTATCCAATAGGCGCATCGCATATCCTCGAAGCACAGGTGTTCGAGGCGGACGGCACGCCCTCGGGCACAACCTTTCCCATTTTCTTGCGGTCTGAGGCTATCGGGCTCAACAGTATTGAGGTTCTGGATGGGGATCGTCTGTTGGTCACCTGGAGCGATCTAGCCACCGGGTATCCCGAGTTCGGCCGTTTCTTTTCCATTGAAGGCACACCGGAAGGCCCGGCTTTTTCGGTAAACGAAACCGGGCCTTTGAATCCGACATTTGTTTCTGGGCGGACAAAGCTCGCGGACGGTGGGTTTCTGGTGATGGACGACGACTTTGATGGCCGCATCACGGTCGATGACAGCCCTGGCCTTTTTGCATACTTCTTTGACCCGCAGGGCAGTTTGCAACACGTTGTTCAGGTCAATCAGGAGACGACCGGGTTGCAGCAACGAAGCTCGGTAGATGTCTTGCCGAACGGGCAGATTGTCATTGCCTGGATATCCAACAACGAGCGGGAATTACCTGCTGTAGACGAAATAAAGGCGCGCATCCTAAACGCTGATGGCACGCCCGCAAGCGATGAATTCCTGGTCAATGAGGTGACGTTCCTTGACAGATGGGAGCCCGACGTTGCCGCTCTGGAGAATGGACAGTTCGTCATCACCTGGACGTCAAGGGACCAGCTGGAAGACACAGATGACTGGGGAGTTTTTGCGCGGGTCTACAATGGCGATGGCTCGCCGGCAGAACGATCCGGCACCGTCCCTGCCACCGTGATCACGAATGAGGACACCCCCTATCTGTTTGAGGCCGCCGATCTGCTGGCCAATGACAGCGACACTGACGGGGACGCTTTGGGAATCGTCTCGGTGAGCACCACCAGCGCACTCGGTGCGACCGTCATGCTCGGTTCCGATGGAACCATTTTGTATAATCCCATAACTTCGACAACGCTGGATGCGCTGAATTTCGGTGAAACCCTGCAGGACAGCTTTACTTACACCGTGTCGGACGGGTTGCTGACCGATACAGCGACGGCGACATTGACCGTCGGTGGGCTGACCGATGGCGGCTTTGATGATTTTTCTGTGGATGGCCAGTATCTGGTGACGCTGGACGCACTGGATGCGGCAGGCTCCAGTTGGTTTCGCATCGCCGATAGTGTCGAGGGTACGGACATTCTGGAAAACGATCGATCGACCAGCACTCAGTTCATCTACGTTCAGGGCGGACTGGTAGAGTACGGAGCATGGTTTGATGGCACCGGTGGCGGTCAGTTCCGAGTTTTTGCAAAAGGCGCTGTCGATTTCAGAAACCAGGGTGACCTGATTGCACCGGGAGAGAGCACGGGTTTTTCCTACACGTTGAGCAATGGATCCAGCGCGACAGATTCTGCGACTGTCGTGTTGGAAATAGAGGGCACATCTTTCGAGGGCGATGATCTGTTTGCCCTCTCTGCCGAGGCGCTCGCATCTGCAGGTACAGGATGGTTCCGGCTTGGCGCAAAGAACGACGAAACGGATCTGTTGCTAAACGACCCTCTGGTCGATGAAATTGTCCTGATCGATGGTGCGCCAATTGACGACGGGATCTGGTTCGATGGGTCAGACGGTGGCGAGTTCCGGGTCTTTTCCAGCGGAGTCGTTGATTTCCGCAATCAGGGTGACAGCATTGAGCCGGGGGCGCAAACCGGCTTTGAATATGGCGTTTTGATCGACGATGAGATCATGACGGCTCAAGTCGTGCTGCAGGTGGATGTTTTTGATTTTCTATGAAAAACGGTTTTTAATCGGCGTGTGACTTTTGCATTTTGCGAGGCACGCGTCGTTCCGACCGAACGAGGGTTTTTCACCACATGACTTTGCGATGATGGCCCTCCTCAACCTCGGACGAATTGTTGCCTTCGCCGCACGCCAACACCGAAATGACGGCGTTGTCGTTCGAGGATGCAGTGAGCTTTCAAACCGGCCTGTTGAAGAATTTATCGTTCGGTGCCGGTGTCTCAGCTTACAGGGGGCGAGTTGTTCGTAGTTTACGGAGTGTGTAACACCGGCCTGAACGGTGCGCGTCGGAATTTCACGAGGCCATCCCGCCAAGACGCCCTCTTCGCGGGTCGCGGAGTTTTGACGTGGATCCGACTTCCCTTATGACTTCGCCGCCAAACCGGCACGCATCGCATCAACAGGATCAAGCAGTGGATGCACCGGTCCGCTGTTGAAAGCGGGTCAAGGTTTCACAAGCCTCTACAGAAAAGGTCTCTTGCGAGCAGACAGATGGCTTTCCTCGACCAGCCGAACGATCTCCAGCTTCTCTGATGCGGGATACCTGATTCATCGTCGCCCCAACGCCTGTCATGCTTTTTTTGAGAAGACGCAGTTCGAGCGTCTGTTCCTCAACGATCTACTTGAGATCCTTTGCTTCGCGGCGCAGTGCCTTGACCTCGTCCGCGTTTTGCAGATCGGACGGTCAAGCAGTGTCGTGCTGCGGTTGATGGGATGATGATGTGTCATTTAGCACACTCCTGTTGAATCGGTGCGATACTTGCGCCAAGTGACAAACGCCGCAGACTGGGTTCTGACCAGACGGCATCAAGCCGATAGAACCCTCTGAATTCGGGCTTCTTATCTGCCTGTGCAGAACACTGCAGCCGTGTCTCGGTGTAGATGTGAACGTCCGTTGGAAAGTCTTCGGGGTGGTCCGGCGTTCCGGCGCGCACAAACCTGACGCTGCACCCTGTTCGATGCACAAAATGGCGATACACACTCCAGATCGCAGCCGAGCAAGTTGTGCACCTTCTGATCGCCTGTCCATGGCCCGAGGGTGTATCGACAAGATGATCAAACGTCTCGCCGCGCAAAAGCTGTGCGTTCTCCGCCTCGATGAGAACGTTGACGGCGTAAGAGCCCCCGGTCAGCACCTGACACATTTTGCAATGGCAGGCATGCACGATCAGGGCTGTATCGGTCAGTCTGTAGCGGGTGCGACCACAACTGCAATCGCCCTCGTGATGGTTCTGTGACATCTCAACATCCTTTGGACTGATTGTGTGGGATCAATGCGACTGCGGCTGGCCGCGAAAAATACCGCCCAGTCCCGGGATCAACATCGGCACGCGGTTTTGGTAGTCGCGATATGCGTCGCCAAATTCGCGCAACAGAGCACGTTCTTCGAACCAAAGGCCGATCAGGACGTAGGCCGTCATCGACAGTGCAAACAGCATGTGCCCCGCCGTCATGAGCGGTGTTCCAAAGAAGACCATGATGATCCCCAACTGCATCGGATGGCGCACAATGCGATACAAAAACGGCGTGCGGAATTCTGGCTTGGGAATAGGGCGTTCCCGGTTGGCGCACCAGATCTGGCGCAGGCCAAAGAAGTCGAAGTGATCAATCAGAAACGTGGACAACAGAACCATCACAACGCCAAGTACAAAGACAGCGTAGGTCATCGCGGCCAACCCACCACCGACAGACCAAAGCGTGGTCGGCATCGGCTGCCACAGCCACATGGCCAGGCCCAGAAACAAGGCGGATTGCAGGACATAAGTGCTGCGTTCAGCGGCCTTTGGGATGATTCGGGTCCACCAGTCTTTGAACCATTGGCGCGCCATCAGGCTATGGAAAAAGCCAAACAGGAAAATCAGGCCGACATTGATCAAAGCCGCATAAGGGGCGGATATCTGAGGCCCGTCATTGATGGCCTTTGGCACGAAAAGCGCCTGCAGGAAGCCAAGCATATAGAGGAAAGACAGGTTAAAGAGGATGTAGGCGATGACGCCGTAGATCAGGACGAATGGGCGTTTCATAAACGCGCTCCTTGTTAAAAAACGATACCCATCCGGTGCGGCGGGCCTTGATAAGGGGAGGTCTAGAGCGGCGGCGACCAGCGTGCTTGAAGCGAACCTGATGATTGTCTGATGATTTCGTGAAGAGGTTTGCTCTGACCTTCCGCCGTGTCGAAATTTGCCATGCGTCGGGCAAACGTGGCAGGTATGAGCCATCGTTCCTTTTCAAAATTAAAGGCCACCCGGTGATTTTTGCGTTTGATGATTATGAGCTCGACACCCAGCTGATGGAGCTCCGCAAAGGGGCCGAGCCGATAAATATTGAGCCAAAGGTTTTCCAGACACTGCGCTTTCTAATCGAGATGCGTGCCCGCGCCGTCTCGCGCGATGAGCTGCTTGATCATGTCTGGGGCGGGCGGATTGTCAGTGACGCGTCGGTTTCTTCGGCCATCAAGGCAGCGCGGCAAGCCATTGGTGACAGTGGAACCTTGCAGCGCAGGATAAAAACCGTGCACGGATACGGCTTTCGTTTTGCCGGGGACATCGGCCTGTCGGCACCTGCGGCGGTACAAAAGGCCACCTCGGTGACAGACACTTCGCCACCATCCAAGCAACCTTCAATCGTCGCCCTGCCTTTTGAGATGCTTGGGCCACAACAGGATCATCCGGCCATTTCTGTGGCCATTGCACATGATGTCATTCAGGCGTTGTCCCGCCTGCGCTGGCTCAGGGTCATTGCGCGGGCGACAGCCTTTCAGTTCAGCGGCCGCCCCTACGGCGAAATCGCTAGCAGCCTTGATGTCAACTAATGTCTGACCGGAACGGTTGAGGTGGACCAGAAGCGTTTGCACATCACCTTAGAATTGCTCGATCTGGTGCGGGGCAGTGTGATCTGGGTTGATCAATTCGCGGGGGCCATGGACGATATCCATGATCTGCGTGCCAGGATCGTCAACGGGACTGTTGCGTCAATCGAGACACGGATCTCTCAGCATGAGGCACGGTTTGCACAGGGGACCCCGACGGAAAGCCTTGATGCATGGTCGGCCTTTCATGTTGGTCTGGTGAATATGTATCGCTTCAGCCATGCGGGAAATGAACGTGCGATCGCAATGTTTGACCAGGCCATCGCGCTGGACCCCACTTTTGCAAAGGCCCATGCCGGACGGTCGTTCGCCCATTTTCAGAACGCATTCAACGCCTATCCCGGTGTCGACAAATCGCAGGCTGCCCATATGGCGCTGGCGACGGCAGAGCGCAGTCTGGAATTGGACGAAATGGATCACTTTGCGAATTTCGTGCGGGGGCGGGCCAGTTGGCTGGCTGGCGATCTAGAGCAGGCGCTGGACTGGGTCTTACGGTCAACAGAAATAAATCCAAACTTCTCGCGCAAGTACACTACACAAGTGGTCTGCTGGGCGTCTTGTCAGGGGCGCATGTTGACTATGAAGATGCTTCGGACCGGTCTATATCTTTAAGCCCACTTGACCCGATGCTCTATGGAATTCGTGGCATTCGTGCCCTTGGGTATCTGCAGGACAATAACTATGCAGATGCCGTCGTCTGGGCCAACAATTCGGCGAATGCGCCGGGTGCCCTGCCAGTGATGGACCTTGTGGCGCTCATCGCCAACGAACTTGCAGAAGACAGATCGGTCGCCAAAAAGTGGGCAGAGCGGGCACTAGCCCGCCACAAAGATTTAAGCAGCGCCTGTTTCTTTCGAGCACTGCCATTTCAAGACCGTGCCTTTCGGCATTTGGCGGCAAAAATTCTTAAGAAGTATGGCATTTGATCCAGTTGTTTGGAGAGGCGGCGAATTGCCCTTCTAATACTTGAATGAGTAAAGACAGAGCGCGGGAACGTTTGGTTGAATCGCCCGCTCCTTTTGCGGCGTAGAGGGCATTCGAAATGCCGGCCGAGACCAGCAAGCAATCACCGCTTCCGCAACTGAGCTGCGGCGTAGAGAGAAGCTCGCTGCAACTGAGAACGAATGCCGCGTCAGCAACATGGCCAAACACCAAAGTCGGGAAAGACTGCGGACTGTGAGTTCGAGCGTCCCGAGATCATGCAGCTGCAGCGAAAGTCCGGTCTGGTGAGGCCGCAGCGCGGCACTTGACTACCGCGCCAAGGTCCGGTTTGGGCCGTCCACCCTAAAGTTTGCCAAAATCAGCAAAGTCCGCTTCCTGCGCTTCGCTGACATCTGCGCGGTGTGCAGCATTGTTCTGACCAACCGAGCAGACTGAACGTCCTGTGTGGATAGCTCCTGCAAAGCAAGACATATTTGAAGCTGATTTTGGCACTGGTCAGAAGCAGACGTTTGTCCGATCCGTTTGCGCGGCGCACGCGGCCGCTGGCCCTGATGGTTTTCGCAACCCGAGTCCCAAACCGCTCTGCGGACAATAAGGTGTCCCTGACATACGAAGGGGTCTCTCGGTTGACGGGCTGACTGTGCTTTATCATTTCAATGGTCTTGCTGTCTGGTCTTCTGTTCTCCTCGGTTTAAGCAGTATGCGGTCTGTAGTATTCGTTCCTTGTTAGGACGGCCCAGATGATCCGCGCGGTCTTGTTCGCTATTGCCACAGTGGCAAGACGGGTTGGTTTGCGGTCATGCGGCGATATTCCAACGCCCGGTCGCGTGCCTGATGGATCGTGACCACATCTGCACCACCAAAACCGAAATCCGTGTGCAGCGGTGCGTCTTTTTTGTTTTTCTGACCTTTGACCGACACGCGCACAATCCAGCGCCGCGCGCCGGGCGGATCAGCCACCAGATAAAGGCCACTGGCGTCACGTTGACGACCAGAACCAAGTTTCCCGACTAGCTTCTTAGTCAGCCTACCGGATAGGGCCATGTCAAAACACCACTTTCCGTACCATTCAAGAAACGAATTTAGGCATCGTCAAAGGAACTCAATGCAAACGATAGCGGGCCCTAAATTCAATAATATAAAATAAAAAGATCGCTCAAAGCGACCCAATCAGATTCGTAAAAATGTGGTAATGGCGGAGCGACAGGGATTCGAACCCTGGAGACGGTCTCCCGCCTACACACTTTCCAGGCGTGCGCCTTCGACCACTCGGCCACCGCTCCGTTGCAGCGGTGTAACGCGCCCATGACCGGATGTGCAAGAGGCAAATTATAACTCAATCCATGACGGTTCATGCGTTGAACCAGATTTAAACCAGGTCTGCCAGTGAAACCTCTTCAATCGTTAAACCGGTCGATTTTGTCTTGGGGCCCTGATCAGATAGGCCATTTTGGGATTGCTACAGGCTTACGATGTCAAAAAGAAATACCACCTGCCGTTGAAGCTGATGAAAAGCGCGCGGATCTGCCATGCTTTTGGATCTGATGCTGACTTGAAGACCTGTTGTCTTTCAGACTGCCCTACAAAGTCGCGATGCTATCCTCGCTGCGCAGACCAACCAAAAAGCGGCGAGGCGCATTTCTGGCAAGGCGGTTTTGTCTTTTCTTGATATGGATGTTCGTCTTGACCACCTATGCGGCGCCCTGCCCGATCTGGCGCTACTTTGTCACTGCGATCAACCCATCGAAAAGAAACTCCCGGCACCATCCTGCATCTCCAATCTAGAACATGACGCAGAACCCGCTTGGCTTTCAGAAAGTCGTTGTAGAATCTTCTGCGGTGTCAGTCTTTTTCATATGATCGAGGCCAGATGATGCAACGTGATTTTGCACCCGTACACCCATCTGATGGTCCGTAACCGTTGAGCTTGGCCACCAGTCAGACGAATATCGTTTACATGCAAAGCCGTGTTGGCATTGCTGCGCGAAGCTCCCGATTTTCGCAAAGCGTCAATATGACAAAGCTCAACGCAAACCAGTGATCTCAAATTCAGGATGGCGCGTCTTTCAGGACTTCGGCATTGCGCAGCCAGATATCACGCTGGGCGAATGGAATTTCGATGTCTTCTTCGGTAAAGCGCTTGGCAATCGCGTGATTGATGTCGTTCTTGACATTCATGATCCAGTTCACGTCCCGCAAGATCATTCGCAACTCGAATTCCAGAGAGTCCGCGCCGAAATTATTGAACAGAATCATTGGCGGCGGGGTGCGCAAGACCATGGGTTGATCATCCACGATCTCTTTGAGGATTGTTTCAACACGGCGTGTATCGGTGCCATAGGCGACACCAACAGATACAATGAGACGCCCGACCTTGTTGCCGCGCGTGTAGTTTGTGACGGTGCCCGAAACAAGATCGGCATTCGGGACAATCACGTCGGTGCGATCAAAGGTTTCGATCCGTGTGGAGCGCACGGAGATGTCGCGCACATAGCCCATCTGCCCGCCAACCTCGATCCAATCGCCTTCGGAAATCGGACGTTCAATCAACAAGATGATGCCTGACACGAAATTGGAAACAATCGTCTGCAGTCCAAAACCAATTCCCACCGATAAGGCACCGGCAACAATTGCCAGCGAAGATAAATCGAGCCCTGCCCCGGTGACTGCTAAAATGCCCGCGAGGAAAATCCCGACATAACCAAGACCGGACACAATGGCGTTCTGACCGCCGATGTCGATCTTGGTTTTCGGCAAGACATTCGCACGTAGCGTGTTTTGCAACAGCCGCGTGATCCCGTATCCAAGCGCGAAAATCACCACAAGCGTCAGAAAATCACCGGGCGAAATCCGGGTGTCGCCAATGGCGAAACCCAGCGTAAACCGAGACCAGAGTTCCGTGAGATCTGCGACCCGCGCGCCCCAGACAAGAGCGAGCACCGGCAAAGATGCCATAAGCAGGAAAAATCCGGTGAATATGGGGAACAACGCGTCACGGGCCTGGACGCCCATCCCGGTGATCAACCCATAAACATCCGCCACAAAGCGGTTCAGGGTGACCACCACACCCAAGACCAATATGGTCATGACCGTGGGGTACAGCAACGCGTTGCCGGCCTCGCTGTAACCGATGGCTGCCATTGACGGCGCAACCACGGAAACGGCAATCAGCACGGTTCCCATACTGCGATTGAAGCGCGCGATCGAGGTGCCACGCGCAGCTTCACCTTCTTCGGTCGCCGCAGGCGAAGCATGCCCACGCAGCAGCTGTCCAATACCGGCCAGTGCAAAGGCAACCAAAACCATGATCGGGAACGCGACAACGGCCTCTGCCTTCGCCTCCATGCTGTCAAATTCAAGGAGCAGACGCACGATGTCGCGCATCACCATGAATACCGACAGGATCAGCATCAAAAACCGTGCCTGCGCGCGTTTTTCGTCCGATAGAAGGATCAAGGCATCATCAGGATCGCGTGGAAAAAGGCGCTCGGCCAACCAACGGAACCCCAGCAAGAAAACCGCCCAGATCGGTAAGGCGTCGAGGATCTGATTGACCCGGTCGCCCGCCAACCCGGTGACCCGCAAGGCGTGGGCAAAGATCGCGACACCAATCAATGGGATAATGATCCGGAACAACGACACCAAAAAACGCCAGACGCCGCTGCCGCGTCCTCCGATTGCTCTGAGACGGCTCAAAGCAAATCCGGCCCAGGCCCTGCCCCGAAAGATAAAAGTCAGGGAAACCACCAACAAAAACAGGACAAGCGGCGCGTTCTGGCGCAAGACCATTCGACGCTCGGGATCCTTGTGCAGGCTCACCTCGTCGAGCAGATTGCTGAAGGTATTGTCCAATTCCCTGATCGCGATGGGCCAATTCGACGGATTTACCGGAGAAGCGCCCAGCGACAAAAGGCGTTTGGTTTGCCGTTCGCGGATGATCCCATCTATTTCGTCGATCAAAGAGTCGGCCCGTCGAAATGCCTCCGTGGCAACCTGCACAGGGCCCTGCACTGCCAGAAGCTGGCTTTCCAATTCACTGCGGCGTGCGGCGACTTCGGGCAATTCTTCGCCCGACGCCGGTGTCTCACCCAATGCTTCGATTTGTCGGTTAAGCGCAGCTATTCGGGGTTCACTTGCGCTTCTGACATCAGAAAACCGCGCCCGAAAATTTGAAACGCCCTGTCGTAGGACTTCAAACTGTTCGTTGGTGCTGACATCCTTTTGAATGGCTGTTTCCGTGAGGCCCGCCAATTGCTCCCACGCAGAATAATCCAGTACATCGCTCGGCGCGTTTTGAGCCGTAGCGCCATCGTTGACGATAGTGCACAGCCCGATCAGCAGAATCGCGAAGGCCCGGAATAAGCGGCTCATACGTCCTCAAAGACCCCCGGTATGCTTGCAGGTGCCTGATCAAGCCATCCGGGTGTCGGCAACCCCTTTTCGCGCAGAAACTCGGGATTGAACAATTTGGACTGATAGCGTGTGCCATAGTCGCACAGTATCGTCACAATTGTATGCCCCGGCCCCATGTCACGCGCCAGACGCATGGCACCCGCGATATTGATGCCTGAGGATCCCCCGAGGCAAAGTCCCTCATGCTGAAGCAAGTCAAACACGATCGGCAGAGCTTCGGCGTCATGTATGTTGTAGCTGAAGTCCGGCACAAAACCTTCCAGGTTCTTGGTGATACGGATCTGCCCGATCCCTTCGTTGATCGAGGATCCTTCTGACATGACCAATTCACCCTTGGTGTAGTGGTTGTACAAGGAGGCGCCATCCGGATCGGCCAACCCTATTTTGACACCCTTGGGCTTCAGGACCTCGGATACGCCCGCTAAAGTGCCACCAGACCCCACGGCGCAAATGAAGCCATCAACTCCACCCTCTGTCTGTGCCCAGATCTCCGGCCCTGTTGTTTCGATATGCGCGCGCCGGTTGGCCGTATTGTCAAACTGATTGGCCCAGATCACGCCCTCATTCGTGGTGCGCGCCAATTCATTTGCCAGCCGTTCGGAATAGCGCACGAAGTTGTTGGGGTTGCGGTAGGGCGCTGCGGGCACCTGTACCAATTCCGCACCCGCCAGGCGCAACATGTCTTTCTTTTCCTGACTTTGTGTCTCCGGAATAACAATGACAGTTTTAAAACCCATCGACGCTCCGACCAACGCGAGGCCGATGCCTGTATTACCTGCGGTGCCTTCGACGATGGTGCCACCAGGTTTCAGCAGGCCGCGCTCAATCGCGTCCTTGATGATAAAAAGCGCTGCGCGATCCTTGACCGATTGGCCCGGGTTCATGAACTCGGCCTTACCTAGAATTTCGCAGCCCGTCGCCTCACTGGCATGCCTCAACCGGATCAGCGGTGTGTTTCCAATGGCTGTCGCCAGATCAGTCGCAACCTGCATTGCCCTACCCCAATTTATTACTTCGTTGAAACCTATCCCCGCGCAGGCGTGACCTCAAGAGGAAGCGCGTAGTCGATCACGATGACGTGCCAACCAATAGGCAATTAGAACCAAAGGCGCATTGACGATCCGCTGCGTGTCACATTGTGCCATCAGCGTGTCAAAATCCATCACATGCGATCGGATATCTTCCTCTTCTGCATCCAGACCACCAACCCCGCCGGCATCATCAGGAAGATCGGCGATTCCCACATAAGTGTAGTGAAATTCCGTCGAATTCCCCGGCGAGCTGTAGGTCTCTCCGACGGCATGCAGGGCACCAATACTGACACCGGTTTCCTCAATGGCCTCGCGGCGCACCGCCTCCTGTGGAGTCTCTCCCGGATCAAGGCGGCCTGCAATGGGTTCCAACTGCCACAAGGCTGCATCCCCCCGCGCCAGAGGGCCCAGACGCATCTGCTCGATCACCAGAACACGGTCCCGAACCGGATCATATGGTAGGACATGTGCCGCATCCGCCGCCACGAACACCGCACGCATCAGCTGCGGCGTCATGGAACCGTCAAACCGTTCATGGCTCAGATCAAATTCGTCCAATGCAAAATACTCAGCGTACATCCGGCGCCGTTCGGTGATATCCACCCTGCCCCGAAACCTGTCCTGCGCAGAGCCGCCCTGCGCGGCGTTCAAAGTGGACCAGGCCCGCGCCCGGATCATGGGAAACATTTGAGCGATATCTTCGGGCGGTTTCTGCCCCATATATCCCATCACTTCGTCTGCGGCGAGAACGCTTAACGGTCCCCAGTCTTCAGCCCACAACGCGAGGGACCATGCGCCATTTGCCGTCCAGAGATCCTGCTGCGCCATGTATACCCGTGCCGCACGTCCATCTGCGAGGACGACATCCCTGAGAACATAGCCAAAGGCGCCTTCGTAATAGTCCAGCCGTGCCAGTTCGGCATCTGTTACCCCTTCAGCGAGCAGACCCGGAGCGGTTGTGCCTTGTTTCGCGACAAGCGTCGGAAACGGACCTTCAAGGACAGCCTGAACGCTGTAATCCGCCAACTCTGCAGGGCTTAACCTGATGTGGGAACAATCGCCAGCAACGGCATCAAAAAGCGCGCGGTGCTGCATCGTGCCGAAAAAAAAGAGTGATGTCATACCGCGTCTTAGCGCGTCAACGCCAGGTCCGCCATGCGTATTCGGTGGCAAGTCCGGACAAAATGCCACCCATGATCAGGGACATGACCACCAAGGGGTTGAGCATGACCAGACCGTATTCTGCCATGAACTTGAAAATCGCCAGTAATGCATCAAAAGCACCATCATACCAATTCGCCATCGCCCGGTCGAACATCTGATAGCTGGCATGCAAAAACAGGCACCACAAGATCAACATCAAAACCCCGCCGAAGCCGTTGTTGATGGCCGCTGTGAGCCCGCGCCCGGCCCGTTTACCCATCACTGTCCAGCCGACGAAAACGCCAATAAAGGCGTTCACATAAGCGAAAAGGCCGAAACCGGTGCTTTCAGGCATCAAGGGGATGATCTGATGGGAGACGATAAATCCGACGATACAGATGCAAATGGCGGCAATCAGCCGGGCTGCTGTTGGCATCTGATCTATCCTTTCAATATGCGCCCCTATCCAGGCCGCTTGATGGTGATTTGCGTGACATCGCAATTCGAGCTTTCGAACGTTGATGCACAGGACGTCAGGTAGAAATTCCACATTCGACGAAAGCGTTCATCGAACCCCAAAGTGCTGACCTGATCCCATTTGGCGTTGAATGTATCGTGCCATCGGCGCAAAGTTATGGAATAACTGTGGCCAAATTCGACAGAACGCTCGATGCTCAGGCCGGCTTTTTTGACCTGATCGCGCAAAGCCGAAGGGCTTGGCAGCATCCCACCGGGAAAAATGTATTTCTGGATGAAATCGACGCCGCGCTGGTACACATGCCAACGCCTGTCCGCCACGGTGATAATCTGGAGCGTCGCACTTTTCCCAGGTTTCAACCGTTCCCGAACCACATTGAAATATGTCGGCCAGTACTTTTCGCCCACGGCTTCGAACATTTCGATGCTGGCGATGCCATCATAGGTCCCGGTTTCATCCCGGTAGTCTTGTAGCTTGAAGTCTACCTGATCTGAAAGTCCTGCACTTTCAATACGTTCCCGAGCATATTTAATCTGCTCCTCGGAAATGGTCAGCCCGGTAACACGCAGGCCTCTTTCCTTGGCGGCATATTCGGCAAAACCGCCCCAACCACAGCCAATTTCAAGAATGTGATCCCCCGGCTGGGCCCCCATTTCATCCACCATTGATTTATATTTTTCGATCTGGGCTTTCTCTGTGCTTTCCTGCCCGGTGCGGAACATGGCCGAGGAATAGGTCATCGTGTCATCCAGCCAGAGCCCATAGAAATCATTTCCCAGATCGTAATGAAAACTGATGTTCTTGCGTGCCTGATTTCTGTGATTGCGCTGCAGCCAGAACCGAAATCGTTCAAAATTGCGCAAAATGGCCATGCCGGGGAAGCCATCATAGATGTCCTCATTGTCTGCATGCACCAGGTCCATGAAGGCCTGCAAATCGGGTGTTGACCACCATCCATCCAGATAACCATCACAAAATCCCAGATCGCCTTCGCGGATCAGGCGGGCAAAGAGATCGTCATTGTGGATCTCGATCTCGGCGACCGGCCCGGGGTACTTGCCCTCCGCGCGGAACCGCCGCCCGTCCGGAACTACAAAATCAACGCGGCCGTTGTTCATCTTCTGCGCCATGGCGAACACATGCGTGAAGTATCGCGGCAGATTGTGTTGGCCATCAGTGGTGGTCAGGATCATGTGGTTTCCGTCTGTTGTAGTGGTCGGGCGTTACACCGATTTTAAAGCATGCGCAAAGGGGCGATCAAGGGTTTCAAAAGCCTTTGTTTCCATAGGCTTCAAGGGCGATTTTACGTCCCTCATCCGCAGCCACTACCGGAGCGGGAATTTTGTCATCGGGGGACATGTTCCAGCGGCGTGGAATGGCCTCAAAAAAGGCAAGCGCATCTTCGCTGGGCTTTGACCGTCCTTCTGCAATCCAGCGGGTGGTATAGTCGCGGTTTTTGTCAAATTTATCGAGTTGCGTCACGGGATTGAACACCCGGAAGTAAGGTGTGGCATCGGGACCGGACCCGGCAGACCACTGCCATCCCATGGCATTGCTGGCGGGATCCCAGTCAATCAGGCAGTCCTCAAACCAGTCCCTGCCGATTTTCCAATGCGTCAGCAGGTGTTTCGTCAGGTAACTGGCCACGATCATGCGGCCCCTATTGTGCATTATTCCAGTCACATAAAGTTCGCGCATGGCCGCATCGACGAATTGAATTCCTGTACGTCCTTGCATCCACGCCCTGACTTCCGGCGCGTCTGGATCGGTGCGCCACGGAAACGCATCCCAGGCCTCCTTCCAGTTGCCGCTCAGCAAACGCGGGGTGTGATGCATCAAGTGGTAGGCAAACTCGCGCCAGACCAGCTCCTTGAGAAAGGTCTCCGCACCCTTCTTGCCCTCTTGGCGCGCCCGCACGCCCGCGTGCCAGCATTGATGCGGACTGATCTCGCCAAGGCTGAGGTTCTGCGACAGACCAGACGTCCCGTCGACCCCCGGTAAATCGCGGGTGGTGTCATACCCCTCGACTATTTGCGCGATAAACGCGCCCAGACGTGATTGTGCCGCCTTCTCGCCCAACCGAACGTGGGGCCGCACTATTTCCGCACCCCGGTTCATGGCTTTGCCCATTTCCCAAGCGGCCAATTCCTCACTCGATGGCCATTGAGATGGCGCGGGAATGTCACCGGGGGTGGGCAAAGGTGCATCGACCTCACGCGTTTTCACCATATTCCAAAACGGTGTGTAAACTTTGTAGAACCCGCCGGTTTTAGTTTCTACGGTCCAAGGCTCGAACATCAAATGCCCGCCAAAGGATTTTGCCTCGATTCCCTGCTCTTTGAGCGCGGATTTGATTTCGGTGTCGCGCGTGACCGCGTCCGGATCATAGAGCCGAGACCAGTAAACAGATGTCGCCCCGGTCTCGGAGATCAGCGCGCGCAGAGTTTCCAGCGCATTGCCGCGGCGCAACGTCAGCCGGCTCCCCTTACTGGAAAGACTGCTCGCAAAATCCTCCAACCCAAGACCAAGCCGCCATTTCGGAGCAGACCCCAGTTTAGACACCGCGTCGTCATGGATGAAAATCGGAACAATGGGTCGGCCCGTCGCACATGCAGCGTGCAACGCGGGATGATCACTCAGTCGCAGATCACGACGGAACCAGACAAGTATCGGAGATGTGCCCACGCCGCAAAGCCTTCACGTTTCTTTAATACACTTACGTAAATCGATCCTTTTTGGATCAAGTCAACCGATTAAAGAACATGATCAAGTGCTTCTAATAACTTATCGATTTCTTCCTTCGAGGTGTAATGGGTGAAGCTTAGCCGCAAAACGCCCAAACCCTCATCCACCCCCATCGCCTTCAGCGCGCGACCCGCATAGAAATCGCCGCCCCCTGCCATAACACCATGCGCAGAGAGTTCGGCGGCCACCTCTTCAGCATTCCGATTGAGGGCCAGCGTGACCGTAGGTGCGCGATTTTGAGGATCAGACGGGCCAATGAGACGCACAGAATTGCGCGCTTTGACAGCTTCCAGTACAGGCGCCAGAAGAGCCTGTTCGTGGGCCCGCATCAGATCATGTACCGCGCTACCGCGCTCCCTTGGTAACATCTCCTCCGCAAAATGATGTGCAAATAGCGCGTCGACATAGTCCGCCATCCCGGCGCAGGCCGCTACCTGCGCGTGATCCGGACCGGCAGGCGTGAACCGTTTATAAAGCGTATCCGCGTTGAAGTGATGCCCCTGATTGGGCAACAGGTTCCCCAATGTGCGCCGCATGATCATAACGCCCTGATGCGGCCCATAGGTTTTATAAGCAGAAAAAAGATAGATATCTGGTCCCATCGCGCCCAGATTTGGAAATCCATGTGGCGCATAGGAGACGCCATCAACACAGGTGAACGCCCCGGCTGCGTGCGACAATGCGGTGATTTCCACAACCGGATTGATCTCCCCCACCACGTTTGAGCAATGCGGAAAACATACAAGGCGGACTTTTTCATCCAGAATTTCTTCGAGGTCTTCGGGATTGAGGTGACCAGTATCTGGATCGACTTGCCACTCCCGGATCTCGATGCCGCGCTCGGACAGCCGCCGCCAGGGGCCGGAGTTGGCTTCATGATCCTGATTTGTGACGATGATCGCCTCGCCCGGCGCCATCATTTCCGCAAAGGCCTGCGCCAGCACATAAGTGTTTTGAGTGGTTGAGGGTCCAAAGCTCACTTCATCCGCGTCGACACCCAAAATCGCCGCCATACGCTGCCGGGCTTCGTCCATCTCGGCACCCCCCAAACGGCTCGCCGCGTAAGGTGCATAGGGTTGAACTTTACGTTCTCTGTAAAACCGCGTGAGCCGGTCAATCACCTGCGCGCAAGCATAAGACCCGCCCGCGTTCTCAAAAAATGCCTGATCTTTCAAAGAAGGCACATCAAATGCGGGGAACTGGCGCCGCACAAATTCTAAATCCAAATTCATGGTGGCAACGTCTCTTGCGCGGCTTGTCAGGTCAAGCACTCAATGCATACGGACGTCGGATGGACCACTCGTCTTTTTCAAGATATTGGGGTCGCGCTGAAGATCAGCTTTCACTATCTGGCTTTTAATGGTCGCGCACTGCAGAAATGCGCGCGCGCAGATGACCGGCGATTTCAAAACCTAAGACACCTTTGGCCGATCGTTTTCTGCACCGGTCACACTTGCGCGCGTTGTTATGTCCACAGGCGGTACGAAACGTTTTTCGTATACGAAGCCAAATCGTTGGAGATAAAAGTCATGTGTTTGCCCAACACATATTTGCTTGCCCGGCTCGTGAGATTTAAGAAGGCTACCAAAAACCAATAGGACTTCAAACATGCCAACATGGCAGTTATCCGAGACATATCAGACTTCAGCCGGGCGAGTTTCGGCGGGAAAAGCAGGCCAGGGCCCTGCTTTGGTGCTGGCACATGGATGGCCCTGGTCTTCCTATTCCTGGCATCGCATTATTCCTGAGCTTTCAAAAACCCATACGGTTCATTGGTATGATATGCCCGGGTACGGGCAGTCTGAAAAGAGCGCCGATCACCGGACGTCCCTGGACGTTCAAGGCGGCGTCTTTGCTGAGATGCTAACCCATTGGGGGCTGGTGCGGCCCTGTGTTCTCGCCCATGACTTTGGCGGCGCCACAACACTGCGGGCGCATTTGCTGCATGGCTGCGAGTTTGAACGTTACGCCTTGATGAACGTCGTGGCGATGCGGCCTTGGGGGTCCGAATTTTTTGATCATGTCGGACGACATGTCGATGCCTTCGAGGGCCTGCCGCCTCATATCCATCGCGCGATTGTGTCGGCCTATATCAAGGGGGCTCTGATCAATGACATCGCGCAGGATGATTTTGACGCGCTTGCGGCACCTTGGTTGACCACAAAGGGCGCGAAGAGTTTTTACCGACAATTCGCTCAGGCGGATGAAAAATATACGGCCGAGGTGGAACCTCTGTTTGCGAACATAAGATGCCCGGTTAAAATTGTTTGGGGTCAGGATGATCCGTGGATTCCGATTGAAAGGGGCCGTGCTCTGCATGATATGATCGGTCAGGACCAGTTTGAGGCTCTGCAAGGCGTTGGGCATCTGCCGCAACTGGAAGCGCCCGAGCGGGTTTTGAAGGCCTTGGACGGATTTTTCTGACACCATCCTCCCAATCCTCAAAACCCCGGTATCGGCATCTGGAAACGTCAAGTTCTGTCGCTCCTGAGCCAGCCGACTCCGCTGAAAACGAGACAGTGAGGCCAGGAAACACTGGAGGACCCCATGCAGACCACCACGCGCGTTGCCATTATCGGCGGAGGCGTTGTTGGCGCGTCTGTCCTTTATCATCTGACCAAATTGGGGTGGTCGGATGTGATGCTGCTGGAACGCTCCGAACTCACGTCTGGGTCTACATGGCATGCGGCGGGCGGGTTCCATACATTGAACGGCGACACGAATATGGCCGCCCTTCAGGGCTACACCATTCGCCTATATAAGGAGCTGGAAGAGATTACCGGCATGTCCTGCGGATTGCACCATGTGGGGGGTGTGACGCTGGCGGACAATCAGGACCGCTTCGATATGTTGCTGGCGGAGCGTGCCAAGCACCGTTTCATGGGGCTGGAAACTGAAATTGTCGGCCCGGAAGAAATCCGCAAAATCGCACCCGTCACCAACATCGACGGCATTATCGGCGCGCTTTACGATCCGCTGGATGGGCATCTGGACCCGTCTGGCACAACCCATGCCTATGCCAAGGCCGCCCGGATGGGTGGGGCGACAATCGAAACCCATTGCATGGTGCGTGAAACCAATCAGCGCCCCGATGGCACCTGGGATGTTGTAACGGACAAAGGCTCGATTCACGCCGAACATGTGGTCAACGCGGGGGGTCTCTGGGCTCGCGAGGTAGGTGCGATGGCGGGCGTCTATTTCCCGCTGCATCCGATGGAGCATCAGTACATCGTGACAGAAGACGTGCCGATGATCGTCGACATGTTGGCAGATGGCAAAGAGCATCCGCATGTGATGGACCCTGCGGGTGAGAGCTATTTGCGTCAGGAAGGGCGTGGCCTGTGCATCGGGTTTTACGAACAACCCTGTCGGCCTTGGGCCGTGGATGGCACCTCTTGGGACTTTGGTCAGGATCTGCTGCCCAATGATTTCGACAAGATCGAGGACAGCATTACGTTTGCCTACAATCGTTTTCCTGATCTGGCGCGCGCGGGCGTCAAGAATGTGATCCACGGGCCTTTTACCTTTGCCCCTGATGGCAATCCGCTGGTCGGACCGGTACCGGGCATGCGCAATTACTGGTCGGCCTGCGGCGTTATGGCCGGGTTCAGTCAGGGCGGCGGCGTCGGTTTGATGCTGGCGCAGTGGATGATCGAGGGTGAAACGGAACGCGACACCATGGCCATGGATGTGGCGCGTTTCGGGGATTGGATCACCCCGGGTTACACGCTGCCCAAGGTGATTGAAAACTACCAGAAACGCTTTTCGGTGGCCTATCCGAACGAGGAGCTCCCTGCTGCCCGCCCCCATCGCACCACGCCGATGTATGACATTTTTACACAAATGGGCGCGGTCTGGGGCCAGCAGTTCGGCCTGGAAGTGCCGAATTACTTCGCGCGCAGCGATGAACCCACATATGAAACACCGTCGTTTCGCCGCTCGGATGCATTTGCGGCAACCGCGCGTGAAGTCAAAGCGGTGCGCGCGGGCGTCGGCATCAACGAGTTGCAGAATTTTGGCAAATACCGTGTGTCGGGCCCAAAAGCACGGGCATGGCTGGATCGGATCATGGCCGGGCGGGTCCCACAACCGGGGAGATTATCCCTGACACCAATGCTATCACCCAAGGGCAAGCTCATCGGTGATTTTACGATGTCTTGTCTGGCGGAAGATCACTTCCAGCTCACAGCTTCCTATGGCAGCCAGGCGTTCCATTTCCGGTGGTTCCAGCAACATCAGGAAGAGGGCGTAAGTCTCTGTAATATCAGTGATCAACGCACGGGATTTCAGATCGCAGGCCCGCGCGCCCGCGATGTATTGACCGCCTGCTCACGCGATGATGTGAGCGACATGAAGTTTCTGGATGTACGACGCATGACTGTCGGCAGTGCGGACTGCATCGTGCAACGGGTCAGCTACACAGGCGATCTGGGGTTCGAGATCTACTGTGATCCAATGGACCAACGCAGTCTTTGGCATACGCTTTGGGGGGCGGGTCAAACCCACGGCATGACACCCTTTGGCATGCGCGCGATGATGTCCCTGCGGCTCGATAAATCCTTCGGCAGTTGGATGTCAGAATTTTCGCCGGATTATACAGCGGCCGAAACCGGGCTGGACCGTTTCATTCACTTCAAGAAAAACACCGATTTCATCGGACGCGCAGCGGCGGAACAGGAACGTGCAACAGGAGCCGCCCGCCAACTCGTCACATTTGAGGTCGATGCAGAAGACGCCGATGTTCAAGGGTATGAGCCGATCTGGCTAGACGGCACAGTGGTCGGATTTTGCACATCGGGCGGTTATTCACACCATGCCGGAAAATCCATCGCCATGGGATTTTTACCCAAGGATCGCATCGCAGAAACCCCTGATGTACAAATCGAAATACTCGGCAAGATGCGTGACGCATTTGTGATTGCCCAACCCCTCTTTGATCTGGATGGTGCGCGCATGCGTGGATGAGTATCGCTGTCCTTCTCGCTTGGATTGCGTTACATCGGGAGCATGAAACAGCAAGCGCCTTCGGATCTTCCAATCATCGTGCTTGCCGCCGGGCAATCGCAGCGCATGCGGGGCGTCGATAAGCTCCTGGAGGAGGTCGATGGCAGACCCCTTTTGCGCAGACAGGCAAATTTGGCCTGCAATGTCACGACCGGGCCGGTTCTGGCCGCCCTGCCCCCGTCGCCGCATCCGCGATATCAATGTCTGGATGCTCTCGGCGTCAACCGGATCCCGGTTCCCAATGCTTCAGAAGGCATGAATGCGACGATACGTACGGCCATTCGTGCGCTTCCCCCGGATGCGCCCGGGGTCATGGTGTTGCTTGGGGACTTACCTGAACTGACCGAAGATGATTTGAGAGCGGTGCTACAATCGGTGGACCTGACAAGTGAAACCCTGATCTGGCGCGGCGCGACGCAGGCCGATGAGCCCGGACACCCCATCGTTTTTTCCAAGGCGCTTTTCGATAGCTTGAGCTGCGTCAAAGGAGATTGCGGCGCGCAATCGGTGGTCCGGGCCGCGGGCGGGCGCGTGAAACTTGTGCGACTGCCGGATCGCAGGGCACGGATGGATCTTGACACACCAGAGGAGTGGGCCGCTTGGCGCGCCGCCCGAACCTCTTGAACTACGCTTCCAATGGTCCAGCCCTATCTTTTCCGCGCGATGCCACGTGTGCAACTTGCCGTATTCGTCTTTCAAGCGCGCCGCGTTTGATTGAAAATCGTCGCCTCGTTTGAGTGCAGTCGCTTGGCGGCGCTGACCACACCTCGGACAGGCCACTGGTCATGTGATTAAGGGGTAATTTTTATGGCAAGCGCAGTCTTGGCTAAAGCAGCGCCAAGAGATGAAATGCTTCTCTACATAACGAAAAAACCCGGCAGCCAACGTTCCAATCCATTGATCCACCGGGGTTTTACTATGGTACCCAAGGCCGGACTCGAACCGGCACGCCTCGCGGCGGGGGATTTTGAATCCCCTGCGTCTACCATTCCGCCACTTGGGCACTTTCGTGGTCATTACCCGAGCTTTCGGACGGCGTCCAGCCCAAAGAATCCTCCGTCAAAGCCGGACGTCGCTTCAATCGTCGCAAAGTCTTCACGGGCGCTGGCGCCGGTGTCTCCAATTTGGTAGGCGCTGGAAAAGCATTGGTTGACACAATTCTGTCCATAACTGCAGAGGATACGCGCATGACGGCTCATGCCATGAACGAAATAACGATTTCGGACCGTCTCAACCAACTGGCGGAAAACGCAGAAAGTGACACCGTGTCGCTGAATTGGATCCTCGGTCAGCTCCACGAGCGTGCTTTTGGCCTCTTTCTTCTAGTGCTTGCGCTGCCCTGTTGCATCCCGTTTCTGTACGGGATCCCACAGATCGTATCATTGCCTCTGATGTTTGTATCCGCGCAGATCCTCATGGGGCGCCAGACCCCGTGGCTGCCCGAGCGATTGGCCGTTCGAACCGTGTCGGCCGAAGGGCTGCAAAACCTGGCGCGCCGCGCGGGCCCTTGGCTGCGTCGGATCGAGTCTATCAGCAGTCCGCGACACTCCCAACTGACCCGCCCACCCTTGGACCGGATTGTTGGTCTGGCGTTGGTGCTCTTTAGTGCCTCAATTCTTGTGCCCCTTCCGGGCACCAACACAGTACCGGGCTTCGCTGTCGTTCTCGTTTCGATGGGCCTTTTGCAACGCGATGGTATTGTTGTGCTCCTTGGTATGATGCTCGGAACAGCATGGATCGCGTCGCTGATCTTTGCTGGCGCAACACTGGCCAGCTTGATGAAAAGTTGGATGGGCTTTTGACACGCGCACATCTGATCACTTTCGCCGCGCTTGGTTCTGCCGGATTGTTGGCAGGGGCATTCATGTTCCAAATGCTCGGCTACGCGCCGTGTCAGATGTGCATTTGGCAACGGTATCCGCATGTTGTTGCGGTCGCTCTTGGTCTTGTTGCCCTGCGACTTCGCAGCACTGCTGTCGTTGTTCTCGGGGCGATGGCAGCCTTTGCCAGCGGTGCGACCGGCGTGTTTCACGCTGGCGTCGAGCAAGGCTGGTGGCAGGGGCCGACAACCTGCTCCTCCGGTCCGGTAAGTGATCTGAGTGCCGAGGCGCTGTTGGATCAGATCCTGGCTGCACCGCTGGTGCGATGTGACGACATTGCATGGGAATTTATCGGGATCAGTATGGCAGGCTGGAACGCGATTCTGTCTTTCGCATTGGTTGCAGTCTGGATCATGGCCCTGAAACGCTCCTAAGAGGCCTTTCTTGTGCTCAACAGCAGACTTGTCTCGCTTGCAGTGATCCCGTCAAGCCTGCGCACCTGCGTCAGAACCCGGTCGAAATCCTC
Organism: Paracoccaceae bacterium; assembly: GCA_033344815.1. NCBI lineage: Bacteria > Pseudomonadati > Pseudomonadota > Alphaproteobacteria > Rhodobacterales > Paracoccaceae > Paracoccaceae bacterium. The sequence goes on from JAWPMR010000001.1 coordinate 412,195, forward strand.
AAGCGTAGTGGTTCCGATTTCAACAATCACATCCCAGCGTCCGTTCGTGGAATAGACGCGACGCATTTCGGACATACCGCTCAACTGTCGAATAATCCTGTCCGTGCCCCTGCCCTCGATAGCGATCATCATCAATCCACGGACCGGGTCCGTTAAAACATCTTCCTTCATGACGACTGAAAACCCTAGGATGTCACCCCGCGCCTGTAACTTCGCCAACCGCGTACGCACAGTTGTGCGGGTCAGGCCAAGCTCCAAAGCCAGATCGGAAAGCGACGCACGGGCATTATGCCTCAGCGCGCTGACCAGCTTGCGATCCAATTCGTCCATTTTATTTATCCATATTGATCATTTAATCGTCATTATGAACAAAATACATGCTTGATGATACCTCGATATGATCAATACTTTGTCTCAACCCGACAAACCAGAGGTTTTCATGACACAACAGACTTGTATTCTCATCGGCGCTCCCATGGACAGTGGCAAGCGTCGCCGTGGCTGCTTGATGGGACCTGACGCATATCGGACCGCGGGTCTGGCGGACGCACTAATGGATCTGGGCCATGATGTTCAGGATCGCGGCAACGTTGTGCCGGCTACCTTTACGACCGCGCCTTCGAGCAAAATCCATGCCCTTGAAGAAACTGTCGCTTGGACAATCGCCCTGGCTGAGGCTGCACAGGCAGGTTTTCAAGACGGTCTGCCCATTTTCATGGGGGGCGATCATGCCTTGTCGCTTGGGACAGTCCTGGGCGCCATGCGCCATGCTGATGCGCAAAATCGCCCGTTGTTCGTTCTCTGGCTCGATGCCCACAGCGATTTTCACACCCCCATGACCACAGACAGCGGACACTTGCATGGAACACCGCTTGGGTATGTAACGGGCCGCCCGGATTTTGAAGGTTTTCCGCAGATCACATCCCCCTTGCCGCAAAGCAACATCGCCATCATGGGCCTGCGCTCTGTGGATCGCGCGGAACGCGAGGCTTTGCAGGAAACCACCATTCACCGTGTCGATATGCGGGAAATCGACGAGACCGGCATCGCAAAACCGCTGCACGCGTTTTTGAAGCGCGTGGCAGATGCAAACGGGTTGCTTCATGTGTCGCTGGATGTGGATTTTCTCGATCCGGCCGTTGCGCCTGCTGTTGGCACAACTGTGCCGGGAGGTGCCACGGTACGCGAAGGTCACCTGGTCATGGAGATGTTGCACGATTCTGGCCTGATGACGTCGCTCGACCTGGTTGAGCTCAATCCCTTTTTGGACGAGCGCGGCCGCACCGCTCAGGTGATGGTTGATCTGGCCGCCTCTGCTCTCGGGCGCCGCGTATTTGACCGCCCGACACAGGCCTACTGACCCCCAAAAGCCTGCGGATCCAGGTTTGCAAATCCGCTCTGCTGCATCACAACCCACACTCGACGTCGCTCGTAGAAGGACACCCGCCATGACCAATCCAACCCCGTCTGAAAAAGCCCTTGTGCCCTTTGTCTCCGTCGATCACATGATGCAATTGATCCATCATGTCGGCATCGAAGGAATGCTGAGCGGTCTCGCGGATTATATCGAGGCCGACTTCCGACGCTGGCAGCTTTTTGATAAGACGCCGCGCGTGGCCAGCCATTCCACAGAAGGCGTGATTGAATTGATGCCAACCTCAGACGGCGAAGTCTATGGGTTCAAATATGTGAACGGCCACCCCAAGAACACCGCCGAAGGATTGCAGACGGTCACTGCGTTTGGCCTGCTGGCGGATGTGGCGAATGGCTACCCGGTGTTGCTGTCTGAAATGACGCTGCTGACCGCGATGCGCACTGCGGCGACATCAGCCCTTGTCGCCCGCTTGCTGGCTCCCAAAGATGCGCGCGTGATGGCGATGATCGGAAACGGCGCGCAATCGGAGTTTCAAAGTCTCGCCATGAAAGCGATCTGCGGTGTGCGTGAAATTCGTCTTTACGATACCGACCCGCTGGCGACGCAAAAATGCGCCGCGAATCTGGCAGATAGCGGTTTGACAGTTACGGCTTGCACCAGCCCCCAAGAGGCAATTCTGGGCGCGCAAATCATCACGACCTGCACGGCGGACAAGCAATACGCTACGATCCTGACCGATAACATGATCGGCGCAGGTGTGCATATCAATGCGATTGGCGGTGACTGCCCGGGGAAAACTGAACTGGCACCTGCAATCCTGCATCGTTCCGATATTTTTGTGGAATACCCGGAACAGACGCGAATCGAGGGGGAAATCCAACAGCTCGCTGCGTCCCACCTGGTCACTGAGATCTGGGAAGTTCTGACGGAACAGGCGCCCGGACGCGTATCAGACAAACAAATCACACTTTTTGATTCAGTTGGTTTCGCAATCGAAGATTTTTCCGCGCTGCGTTATGTGCGCGATCAGCTGGCGACAACGCAGCTATTTCACCCACTGGATCTGCTGGCCGATCCGGATGATCCACGGGACCTTTTCGGAATGTTGCAACGGGCGAGTTAAACCACATCCGTCAATGCACACCGTTTTGGGCAAGCCCAAAACCAAAACATGTCGTGCGCGGCGACGCCGCGCGCCGCTGGATCAGGGGTTCTTCCCGGTGACGTCATGCCGGTAGATCCAATCAAACTGGCGCATCATGGCACCCGGTGCTGCACGACTGCCAAGAGACAGCCCAAGATGTGCGAGCCTGCGCATCGGCCCTTCCGGCAAATGGTACTTCCAAGCATTCTTGCTGGCGGCATCAATGACCTTTCGTGCGCGGTCCTTGCGCAATTTCTGATAGGTAACGGAATCCTTGCCGGACATCAGGCAATCCGCCAGCACCCACGCGTCTTCAAGCGCAAGATTCGCGCCCTGCGCCAGAAAAGGCAAAGTGGGGTGCGCCGCGTCGCCAAGCAAGGACACATTGCCCGCCTGCCATGTCTCAACGACGGGATGACGAAACAGACCCCAGAGCTTCACTTCGTTTACTTGCTCCAGAACAGAACGTATTGGGTCGCCAAAATCCGAAAAGGCCGCGCGTAGATTGTCAGGATCGTCCGCGTGATTCCACCCCCCGGATGCCCAGGCGGCGCGTTCCTGTACCGCCACGATGTTCATTAACTTGCCCGCATGGATGGGATAACTGACCAGATGTCGGCCTGGTCCCATGGTCACCCGCGCCTCAGGCAGCGCATCTTGGACTGGTATGGCCGCACGCCATGCCACCTGTCCGGTAAAACTTGCCTCAGGGCCCGGGGAAACCGCCTGCCTTCCGATTGAATGAATGCCATCTGCGCAAATCACCGCTTGCGCTTGTGCTGAGCTTCCGTCCTCAAAGGTCACAAGGGGCGCGTCACCGGGCGCAATGGCTGTTACTTTTCGGCCAAGTTTGAGCACCACACCGTGATCAAGCGCTGCCTGTGACAAAAGAGTGATCAGCGCGTGCCTGTGGACAAACAAGTAGCGCTGATCCTGCAAACGCGTCAGATCCAATCTTGCGACTTGGCGTCCCGACTTATAGTCAGCTAAAACAACGGCCTGCGCGGTAACTGCACCGGATCTCGCTAAACTCTCTTCCAGGCCCAGAGCATGCAAAACCGCTAAACCATTCGGGCTGACCTGCAATCCCGCACCGACCTCAGAAATCGTAGGGGCTTGCTCAAACACCTCCACTGCCACACCCTGACGCGCTAAAGCTGTGGCACAGGCCAAACCACCGATACCCGCGCCCGCGACAATCGCGTTTTTGATCATGACGTGCCTTTCAAAACAAAAAGCGCCGAAGCTTGTGCTTCGACGCTTTTAAACTTTTTTCACCGGTCTCGCTTGGGATCAATCGTCGCGGTGAACTTTCTCGCGGCGTTCATGGCGTTCCTGTGCCTCAAGGCTCATGGTCGCGATCGGACGCGCGTCAAGGCGTTTCAGTGAAATTGGCTCACCAGTCACCGCGCAATAGCCAAATTCACCCTCATCAATCCGGCGCAACGCACCATCGATTTTGCTCACCAGCTTACGCTGACGATCCCGGGTGCGCAATTCAAGCGAGCGATCTGTTTCCTCTGATGCGCGATCCGCAACATCGGGAATATTGCGGGTTCCATCCTGAAGCCCTTCAATCGTATCCTTGCTGCCCGCCAAAAGCTCGGACCGCCAGGTTAACAGCTTGCGGCGGAAATACTCAACTTGTCGTTCATTCATGAACGGTTCATTCTCGGCCGGGCGATAATCGTCCGGCAGAAACACTTCCTGCTTCATTTGCTTCCCTTCAACGTGGCTAACGTCTGTCATATGCATCTTGTCCTTAGGCCAAGCGCCCCCGATAGGGCACGCTCTACCCCACGTATTTACAATTGTCACTACACAAAGCAGAAGAATTCTGGCTAAAAGCGAAACAAGATTTTATCGCGCAAAGGGTTGACACAAGAATGAAATTCCAGGGAACCGCCAACTATATCGCGACGGATGATCTCACCATTGCGGTGAATGCCGCCGTCACGCTGGAACGTCCGCTTCTGGTCAAGGGAGAGCCGGGCACAGGCAAGACTGAATTGGCGCGCCAGGTCAGCCTCTCCCTCGATCTGCCTATGATTGAGTGGAACATAAAATCCACTACCCGCGCGCAGCAGGGTCTGTACGAATATGACGCGGTCAGCCGGTTGCGCGACAGCCAACTCGGCGAGGAACGCGTGCATGATGTGAAAAACTACATTCGCAAAGGCAAGCTGTGGGAAGCCTTTGAAGCGGATCAAAAGGTTGTTTTGCTGATCGATGAGATCGACAAGGCCGATATCGAATTTCCCAACGATTTGTTGCAGGAACTCGATAAGATGGAATTTTTTGTTTACGAAACCGGCGAGACCATCAAGGCGCGGCATCGGCCTGTCGTGATCATCACATCGAACAATGAAAAGGAATTGCCTGATGCGTTCCTGCGGCGCTGTTTCTTTCACTATATCCGGTTTCCTGAAATCGAGACGCTACGCCAGATTGTCGAAGTGCATTTCCCGGGTATCAAGGACGCGCTGCTCACCACCGCCTTGACCCAGTTCTACGACATCCGCGATCAGGCGGGACTGAAGAAGAAGCCTTCCACATCCGAGGTGCTCGATTGGTTGAAGCTTTTGCTGGCCGAAGACCTGAACGCAGAAGATCTGAAATCATCGGGCTCAAATGCGCTGCCAAAGCTTCATGGGGCATTGCTCAAGAACGAACAAGACGTGCATTTGTTTGAGCGACTGGCATTTTTGGCGCGCAGCGGACGTTAAATCGCGCGGCAAACTTGCTTTATTTCCCGTCTGGTATAGCCTTGCCCTGCGGCAACAAGACCGCGCACAAAAGCTTTAGGCAGGCAGAACAAAATGGCAGACCGTTTGAGTATCCTCGTGCGTCCCTTACGCACGTCCGACAAACCGCAATGGGCAGCAATGTGGCGCGCTTACCTTGAATACTATGAAACCGAGCGCCCTCAGGAAATCTTTGATCTCTATTTCAATAGGCTGATGGGCGATGATCCTCAGGATTACACCTGTCTGGTCGCAGAATTGGATGGGAAACTCGTCGGCCTGACGCATTACGTTTATCATCGACATGGCTGGTCCAAAGAAAACGTTTGTTACCTGCAAGACCTCTATGCGGACCCTGCCGTACGCGGCAAAGGCGTCGGGCGCGCATTGATCGAGGCCGTCTATGCGGCTGCGGACAAGGACGGCGCACCGGGGGTTTATTGGCTGACCCAGGATTTCAACGCAACCGCACGCAAACTTTATGATCGCATTGGCAAAAAGACGCCTTTCATCAAATACACGCGCCCATGAAAAATCGCGTTATATTGCCATTGCTTATGGTGTTGAACGCCTGTGTTCCCATCTCCGAGGGGGGCATGCCATCCCGCGCTGTGATTGCGGACAGCAGCCTACCTCCCATGAAAACCTTTGGGCGCGCCGAGATTTCCAGGCCGGCAATCGCCAACGCCGATTTAACGCGGGATTTCATTGAGCTTTCCTTTCAACTGGAAAGTGGTCGGGCCTTGCCCGTATTGACCCGGTTTGAGACCCCAATTTCGCTCCGCGTTACCGGTTCCCCACCGCCCTCGCTTTCCGCTGATCTGACCGCCTTGTTAGGTCGGCTGAGGGATGAGGCCGGCATTTCGATCAAGACGACCACCTCAGCGGACGCCAATATTACGATCCAATCCGTATCACGCGCCGACATACGCCGCGTATTGCCGCAAGCCGCCTGCTTCGTGGCCCCAAATGTCAGTTCTTTGAGCGAATACAGATCTGCCCGCCGTAGCCCGCGCACCAATTGGACAACCTTGCAAACGCGAAAAAAGCTGGCGATTTTCATTCCCAATGATGTCAGCCCGCAGGAAGTCCGCGATTGTTTGCACGAAGAAGTTGCGCAGGCGCTCGGGCCGCTTAATGATCTCTATCGACTGCCGAATTCCGTTTTTAATGATGACAACGTCCATACGGTCCTGACCAATTTTGACATGCTTATCTTACGTGCAACCTATGCGCCGGACCTCAAATCCGGCATGACGCGCGAAGAGGTCGCCGCCCGTCTGCCAGCCCTTTTTGCGCGCCTCAATCCCAGAGGCCAAACCGGGGCGACGCCGGCCCCCAGTCCAACACCACAAGCCTGGAGTGCCGCCATTCAAGCCGCGCTCGGACCCGGAACCAGCAGGTCAACACGCCGCAAGGCCGCGGATAACGCGCTTGCCATTGCCAAGGCACAGGGGTGGACCGACAATAGACGTGGCTTTGCACATTATGCCAAAGCGCGCGTGCTGCAGGCCTCCGATCCGGGTGCGGCCAAGCAAGAATACATATTGGCAGACCGGTTTTACGCTCAATCCCCAGATACAAGACTGCATCGCGCCTATGTGGCCACGCAACTTGCCGCCTATGAGATCGCAGACGGAAACGCGGCCCGCGCCCAGCAGATCGTTGGACCTTATATCGAAGTTGCCCGCAAATCGCAGAATGCCGCGCTGCTCGCTACCTTGCAATTGTTGCAGGCCGAAGCGCTCGCTTTGGGCGGGCAAGAGACACAAGCGCGATCCGTCAGACTGGACAGTCTGGGATGGGCGCGATACGGGTTTGGCGCTGATTGGGCAGTGCGGGCCAAACAACGCGAAATCTCCGCTCTGAACCCTGAATACGAACCGGCCTGACCTGGGTTTCCCAGAATAAAGAAGGCGTGGCAGGAAAAACGAGGGAACCGATGATTGTCATAGCAGCCGCCATTCTGGGTGCCATAATTGGCGGTATCACCGCTGCGCGGCGCAAGGGAAACCGCAAGGATATTGCCCAATATGCAGCAGGCTACGCGATGGCCTTTATCATTGTCGGCATGATCGTAACGGTGGTTGTGCATCGTATGATCGTGTAAGATCGTTTTCCATGTTTTTGCCGTTTTTTGGTGCTCTGCGAAAATCTGGACTGCCCGTGTCTTTGCGGGAATTCTTGTCGTTTCTGGAAGGGATGCAATTCGGTCTCGCAACCTATGATGTTGATGCGTTCTATTACCTGGCACGGGTGACGCTGGTGAAGGACGAGCGTAACATCGATAAATTCGACCGCGCTTTCGCCGCTGCCTTTTCGGGTCTGGAGAACATCACCGCACAAGACGTTCTGAACGCAGTAGAAGTCCCATCCGAGTGGCTCGACAAAATGGCTGAAAAACACCTGACGGCCGAAGAAAAAGCCGAGATTGAAGCTTTAGGTGGTTTTGATAAGTTGATGGAAACGCTCAAGAAACGCTTAGAGGAGCAAAAGGGTCGCCATCAAGGGGGTAACAAATGGATTGGTACCGCCGGGACATCTCCCTTTGGCGCTTATGGCTACAACCCCGAAGGCATCCGCATTGGCCAGGACGGCTCGCGCCATCAACGTGCCACCAAGGTCTGGGACAAACGTGAGTTCAAAAACCTCGACGACACGGTGGAGCTGGGGACACGCAACATCAAGGTAGCTCTCAAGCGCCTGCGCCGCTGGGCACGCGATGGAGCGAATGAAGAACTGGATCTGAATGGCACCATCCGTGCTACCGCAGAGCATGGATACCTGGATGTGAAAACGCGTCCGGAACGACGCAACGCGGTCAAGGTCTTGCTGTTTCTGGACGTTGGTGGGTCGATGGATGCCCATGTGAAAGTGGTGGAAGAACTTTTCTCGGCGGCGCGCGCCGAATTCAAACACATGGAATACTATTACTTCCACAATTGCCTATACGAAGGGGTTTGGCGCGATAATCGGCGCCGCTGGGATGCGCAGATCCCGACACATGAAGTGCTGCGCACTTATGGCACGGATTATAAATGTATCTTTGTGGGAGATGCGTCCATGTCGCCTTATGAGGTCGCTTATCCCGGTGGCGCGTCCGAACATTGGAACGCAGAAAGCGGTGCGACATGGCTCACGCGGGTGCGGGATCAATGGCCGTCAACGCTCTGGATCAATCCTGTGCCGGAAAATTACTGGCCCTACACCCAATCCATTGCGATGATCCAGGAGGTAATGGGTGCAGAAACGATGGTTCCCATGACGCTGGAGGGGCTTTCACGTGGCATCCGGTCACTTGCACGCTGACACTCCCGCTTCTTTTGGCCAAAATACTCCCGCCGGAGGCTCCCAAAACTTGCCACGCAGCCATTCCGGCCCCATATCAAGCCCATGATCAAAGTGACACCAATTCTGCTGGCCATCCTATACGGTCTGGCCATGTACCGGTTTTCCGCCTGGCGCACGGCCAAGGAACTGGACACGCGCTCTACGGAATTGGCCGATGCCAAGCTCAAGGCTCTGACAGACCGGATGGCAGCAGCACTTGAATTGCCCCGTATTCGCGTCAACATCTATGAAATTGACCCGGTGAATGGTCTTGCAGCTCCGGATGGGCGCATTTTCATTACGCGCGGATTTTACAATCGATTCCGATCCGGTGAGGTCACGGGGGAAGAAATGGCCAGCGTGATTGCCCATGAGATGGGACACGTGGCTTTGGGCCACTCCCGCCGGCGGATGATCGACTTTTCCGGCCAGAACGCGTTGCGCACCGCACTTGCCATGGTGTTGGGTCGTTTCATTCCGGGCGTTGGCGTTTGGATTGCAGGGATGCTGACGACCCTGCTTGCCGCCAGATTATCACGCTCGGATGAATATGAAGCGGATGCTTACGCGGCTGCCCTGCTGACCAAAGCTGGGATCGGCGTCGCCCCACAGATCAGCCTTTTTGAAAAGCTGGAGTCCCTGACCCAGCAAAACGGAGGCACGGCCCCTGCATGGTTGTTGAGCCATCCGAAAACCGATGAGCGCATTGCTGCGCTGCGCGCGCTTGAAGCGAAATGGGTGACACAGGATTAATCCGTCAAGTGCGGGTGAGCGCTTTAGCAAGACGCGGCAGGCGTGCCTTTTTCAACAAGGCACGCATTTCCCATTCAGCTCCTGACAGGCGCCGCGCTTCAGCCAAGACCCGATTTGCAACATCTGAAACAGCATCGGGGTTATCTGACCAGGCGCGGTGTAGAAACCCATCAGGTTCGATGCGATCCAGCCCTTCTTCGGCCAATATATTCTTGGGAAAGTCTTTTGCATTCAATGTCATGATCGCATCAGCTGAAGCCGATACAGCCACCGCAAGGACGTGAATGTCATTTTCATCCGGTAACCAAAGACGGGTTTCCACATGCGGCACAGGGCTGCTTTCCGCCTTGGTCCAGGCAGCACGTAACAATGCGATTTCGCTGCGCGCTTGAGCCTCACCGGTGGGGCCGAGTTTAATCGCTGCGCGCGCCCATTCCTCCAGGATGCGGGTGGACCAGACAGGTTCAAATATGCCCTGCTGCGCGACCCCCAAAATCATTTCACGCATGACCGTTGGATAAAGCACACAGGTGTCGATGACGATTTTCATGAAGCTAAAGTTGGAAGAAGATCGATTTGAGATAGCCGCTTTCCGCAAGCTGAGGCAGTTGCGGATGATCCGGTCCTGCGAAACCGGTGTGGATCAAAGATGCCCGTCGCCCTGCCCGGCCAATCCCGCGCACGCTGGCCACGCGAAAGGCTGCAAGATCGGCCGCGTGGGAACAGGAGCAAAGGCCCAAGATACCGTTCGGCGCGACCAAGGGTGCCGCAAGCCGTGCAATACGCTCATAGGCGCGCAAACCCGCTTCCAACGCGGGGCGCGCAGGTGCAAAGGCCGGTGGGTCACAGATAATTACGTCAAATTCGCGACCCTTTGCGCGTAATTCTGTAAGCACTTCAAATGCATCACCGCGTTGGGTTGTGAAACGATCCTGAACGCCCATCGCTACCGCGCCAGCCTCTGCCAGATCCAATGCGGGTTGCGATCCATCCACCGCCAATGCTTCACTAGCGCCTGCAGCCAGAGCCGCCAGGGAAAAGCCGCCCACATGGCTGAACACGTCAAGCACACGTGCTCCGCGAGACGCCGAAGCCGCAAAGGCATGGTTGGGACGTTGATCATAGAAAAGCCCGGTTTTCTGACCCCCTGTCAGGTCCGCCATATAGGTGGCACCATTCATCGGAACCGGCACAGGCGCGTCGGGAGCGGTGCCCGCCAAAACAGCATTGACGTCATCCAGACCCTCAAGGGATCGCGTGCGGCCTGCGGCATTCTTCAAAACCGTTGTAACGCCAGTCACCGATTGCAGCGCTGACGTCAAAGGCGACAACAGAACCTCCGCCCAGGCAGCATTGGGTTGCACCACGCATATCACGTCGAACCGATCAATCACAACGCCCGGCAATCCATCTGCCTCCGCGTGGATCAAGCGATAAAAGGGGGCGTCAAAAAAACGGCTCCGTGCTGCAAGGGCTTTGGCAATGCGCGCTTCAAACCAGGCCTGATCCATACGTGCCGTCGGGTCCTGGTCGAGCACCCGTGCGATGATCTTGGAATTCAAATTGACGGCAACCACGCCCATTGGCGCGCGCGCATCGTCCTGCAATTGCGCAAGTGTTCCCGGTGCCAAAGCCTTGGTGCGCCGGTCCGTGACCAGTTCATTGGCATAAACCCAAGGGAACCCGTGGCGAATAGCGCGGGCGTTGGCTTTGGGTTTCAGTCTGACAACAGGCAGATCTGCGGAAACGGAGGGTTCATTCGAAGATGTCATACCCCTTCCTCTAGTGTGTTCCGCTATCGGGCGAAAGATCGGAAAGCACTCCAGATCAAGAATGCGAAGCCATGATCCGGTCCGGCTTGCTCCCTGAACCCGGGAGGAGACAGCTCAAAGCCATGGCACAACCGCGCCGAACGCGTGTCACCAACGCAGCAACACGGCGCGGCCTTTTCTCAACGCCTGTGCCGGTTTGCCTTATGTTGGCCAACGCTGTTCAAGGGACATCTTTCACGTTTCTTTCGGATTCAATTCCTCGGGCGCGACCGCCATCCCCCACGCCGGCGCGGCGTCGCCATCGACACAAGTCCTTCGTTCATCACTTCAGTCATCGGATGCGCCGCATGCCGGTCTTCGTATTGCGCCAATAAAAGCCGGAGCACGCCGTGGGTATCCCGTTCCACCGGAAGGCTCAAAGCCCAGTCCAGAAAGATCGTGCGGCATTCACTTTTAGTGATACCCTCGATCTTGAAGGCCTCCAGAATCAAACCCTTGGGATCGTTTTCATCCCCCTTCATGGCACACCACTGCCCAGGTCGGAGGCCGTAAGGGCGACATCTATGATGTCGGCGGAATGGGCGTAATTGGCGGTCAGACGTTCTCTTAAGCATTCCATTGTTTCCTCCTCCAGAACCCGCAGCAGGAAAGACTGCCCCGCGGGCCCCAAGGACTCAACCTCAAGCGGCTTTTCGGAGAGCAGGCGCGCGACCTGATACAATCTGGAGTAAAATGAGTAGAGACTGCCAAGGTCGCGCCCCTCCGCGTCATTCAAAAGCCCTGATGCGACAGCCGCCGCCAAACCCGCGTCTGTCTGCCCGCTGGTGTCGCCTTGCAACAATGCGCCTGCCTGCGCGAGAAGTTCAATTTCCTGAAGCCTGCCCGGTCCAATCTTGCTCTCCCAGAGGCTTATCGCAGGTTTTGCTGCCTGAATGCGCGCGCGCATCTGCGCGACTTCCGCGACGACGTCGGCGCGGTTGCGTGTGATTTGCAAAAGCCTGTGCAGAAAGGCAGATACGTCCCGCGCCAAAGCCTCCGGACCTGCGATCACGCGGGCGCGGGTCAATGCGAGGTGCTCCCAGATCCATGCTTCTTTGACCTGATAGCTTTGAAAAGACATCCAACTCGTGGCAACGGGACCTTGATTGCCGGACGGACGCAACCGCATGTCGACCTCAAACAGACGCCCCTGCGCCATCGGCGCCGTCAGTGCGGTGATCAACGATTGGGTCAATCGCGCATAATAGAGCCGGGTCGACAGCGGCTTATCCCCTGACGACATATCGCACTCCAACGGATCATAGATTACAATCAAATCCAGATCGGAGTTCGCGTTTAATCGCCCCGCACCCAGCGATCCCATTCCCAGGACTACGGCACCACGCCCGGGCGGCTGTCCATGCCGTATCGCAAACTGATCAATCACAACCGGCCAGAGCACGCTCAAAACAGCACCTGCAATGTCTGAATACTGACAGGCCGCAGTTTCCGGGTCGATCAATCCGCGCAAAAGATGCACGCCGACACGGAAATGCCACTCCCGTGCCCAAAGCCGCGTGGCATCCAGACGGGTCTCATAATCCGTTTCGCGCTGCAGGCGTTGGTGCAGGAGGGTTTTCAATCCGCCCTGCTCTGGCCATTCCGTGAAAAAATCTCCGCCGATGACGGCATCAAAGACACCTGCATTGCGCGACAGGTGCTGCGCCAGTTTTGGCGATGTCCCGGTGATGTCTATCAGCAGATCCGTCAGTTGCGGATTAGCTTCCAACAGAGAAAACAATTGTACGCCCGCGGGCAACCCCGCCAGAAACCGATCAAAGGTCAAAAGCGCGTCTTCGGGCCGGGACGACCGGGCCAGGCGCGACAGTAGGTCCGGGCGCAAACGGGCAAAGACCTCACGGCTACGCTCACTGCGCAGCGCTGGATAGCTCAGCCACCGCGTGAGCATGTCATCGTTCAGCAGATCCTCCGCCTTGTCCTCGGACGGTGCCGGGGCAAAGAAGCCTTCAGTCATTTCGTGCACGGCGGCCAGCCGATCTTTGAGTTCACCCTGTAGCGCAGCCGCATCGCGATCCATCAAACAGGCCAGTCGCTCAAACCCATCCTCATCCTTGGGCAGGCTGTGTGTCTGCGCGTCCTGCACCATCTGCAACCGGTGTTCTACGGTGCGATGTGCCGTGTAATGCTCCACAAGAGATTGCGCCATGGCAGGGTCAACCCAGCCCTTTTGCGCCAGGGCGGTCAGGCTTTCGACGGTGCCGCGCCCGCGCAGGTCAGGATCGCGTCCGCCGGAGATCAACTGGCGGGTCTGGGTGAAGAATTCAATCTCGCGAATACCGCCGCGCCCCAGTTTCATATTGTGACCCGGCAACGTGATGGGACCGCCCAACCCTTTATGCTCCCGGATCGCAAGACGCATGTCATGCGCATCCTGAATGGCCGCAAAGTCCAGATGCCTGCGCCATACAAAAGGCGACAGGTCCTTGAGAAACCGATTGCCCGAGACCTGATCCCCGGCGGCGACACGCGCCTTGATGTAGGCCGCGCGTTCCCAAGTCCGTCCAAGGCTTTCGTAATAACGTTCCGCCGCTTCCATCGACATGCACACCGGGGTCACAGCCGGATCCGGGCGTAGCCGCAGATCGGTGCGAAACACATAGCCCTGCGCGGTCATTTCGCTGAGCGTTGCAGTCATGGCCCGCGTGGCGCGCACAAAGCTGGCCCTTGCATCATGAAAATCATCAGGGTCAAAACGCGTTTCGTCAAACAGACAAATCAGGTCAATGTCAGAGGAATAATTCAGCTCCCCTGCCCCCATCTTACCCATCGCCAAGACACACATACCTGCCGCGTCTTCAAGGTCGTCTTCCGACATGCCCGGCAGCTTTTTCCGCTTGATCTGCACGGCCAATCCGGCACGCAGTGCTGACTGACACGCCGCGTCCGCAAATTCAGTCAATGCGCCGGTCACCATTTCTAAAGGCCAGGCCCCGCCCAGATCCGCCAGCGCAGTCAGCAATGCAACCCGGCGCTTGCCACGGCGCAACGTATCGCCAATCCCGTGTTGCGGCGCCGATCGCGCCGTTTCGATCTCTTCCCGAAGGCACGTCTGCGACGATTCCAAACCCTGCTGCAGCCAAGTGGCTTCTTTTGTGATTAAACTGGCCAAATAGGGGCTGGAACCTGCCGCCCCACAAATGAGGTCACGGGCGTCTGCCTGCAGGTCAGGTACGGCCGCTGCTGCCTCCGCACCACGTTCAGCGTTGTAAGGCCGGGGACAGCGGACAAGGTTTTCAATGATGTTCATAAAACCTGTTTTCAGGCCTGCACAGACCAAGGTCAATGGGCGAAAGGCACCGTCGTTCTGGTGCAGGACACCTATAACACGTGGAGTAACGTGACTTTTAAACTTGAAAAATTCCTGCCTACTAAATTGATATTACAGCAAAATATCAATTAATGTAAAAAACATTCACATAACTACTTGCAAGCAACGCCGACAATGCCAATCTTATTAATGTGAAAGACATTCACATACCGGAAAGAAACCGGTCCCGCAAACGCAAACTGAAAGGCACTTCAATGACCACCGTCACACAAACAAGCCCCCTGTCCAGCCAGCCCGGTTGGTTTACGCGGGCCGAAAGCTGGTTGGATTCCAAGGGTAAGGGCGCGTGGATTGCCGCGATGGTTCTTGGCTTTGTCTTTTTCTGGCCTGTTGGCCTGGCCCTTCTCTTTTACATGATCTGGAGCAAACGCATGTTCACATCCTGCAGCAAAAAATCCACTTCCATGCGCCGTGGCATGAGCGCCATGCGCCCCAGTGGCAACAGCGCCTTTGACGCCTACAAAGCTGACACGCTGCGCCGTCTCGAAGACGAACAGCACCAGTTCGAAGCCTTCCTGGAGCGCTTGCGCGATGCCAAGGACAAAGCGGAATTCGACCAATTCATGAATGACCGCGCCGACAAGGCAGACAACGCCAGCGGCACCGCGTAAAATAACCGTGCCGGGGGGCTCCCCGGCACACCACATCTCAAAGAAGTATGATCCCATGACCGCCACGCCAGACCCCTATGCACAACCGGCTTTTTACAAGGATGTCCCGCTCAAACGTCTGATGGCCTGGGGCGTCGACGCAGTTTTGACCTTTCTGGCCTGCCTTGCGATCTTGCCCTTTACGGCATTCACCGGGATATTCTTTTTCCCGCTACTGTTTCTCGTTGTCGGATTCATCTACCGCATGATCACTTTGGCCAACGGATCGGCGACATGGGGAATGCGTCTCTTTGCCATTGAGCTGCGCCAGTCAACCGGAGCGCGTCTGGATGCAGGCAGTGCTTTTGCGCACACGTTGGGATATACGATCAGTTGGGCAATGTTTCCGCTGCAGCTGATCTCCATGGTGCTTATGGCGACGACCGAACGCGGTCAGGGGCTCAGCGACCACGCCTTGGGCACCGTCATGGTCAATCGCCGCGCAAACCTCCGTTAACAATGATAAACTACTCCTTGGCGGCTGGCGCATGTCTTGCTATCTTAGGTAAGACAAGTCTTGGAATCTCATGCGCCACACGCTCCCTATTGCCCCGCAGTTTTATGTGACGGCTCCGCAACCCTGCCCCTATCTCGAAGGGCGCATGGAACGGAAGCTGTTTACAGCATTGCAGGGAGAGAACGCGGACAAGCTCAACGACAGCCTGTCCCAGCAGGGGTTCCGCCGATCACAAAATGTCCTCTACCGTCCGTCCTGTGCGGAGTGTTCTGCATGCCTGAGCGCACGTATTGATGTGGAAGCTTTCGGAGCCTCGCGCAGCCAACGCCGCACAATGCAGCGCAATCTGGATCTGGTGCGCCGCGCCACGTCACCCTGGGCGTCCGAGGAGCAATACGAACTGTTTCGCACCTATCTGGATAGCCGCCACGCGGATGGCGGCATGGCGGACATGGATGTTTTCGAATTTGCCGCCATGATCGAAGAAACACCCATTCGCAGCCGCGTCGTTGAATATACCGACGCACATAACGGCGCGCTGATCGGGGTCAGCTTGACAGATGTGCTCGCCGACGGCTTGAGCATGGTTTATTCATTCTATGAGCCGGATCATCCGAAAAGATCACTTGGCACCTACATGATTCTGGATCACATCAAGATCGCACAAGAAGCCGGACTGCCCTACCTCTACTTGGGTTACTGGGTGCCGGGCAGCCAGAAGATGGGTTACAAGGCCAAATTCTCGGGCCTTGAAGTTTACATCGGTGGCCAATGGCAAAAGATGAAAAACCCGGAAGACTTCAGCGCGGACACGCATCCGCTCTCCACAGACCCGATTGCCGAGCAGGTGGCCAACATTCATCTGCCTGATACTTTGCCCACCCGGTGAATGCCGCACCTCGCGCGCTGCGGTCTGAGGTTTCACATGGTCAATAGAACGGACTCATGGCGCCACGCGCCATCCCGAAAAAGTACGGGATGACGCCTTTTTTCCGGTCCCGATGTCAGGACAAATATCTATTGAAATGCGCGATTGTCCGATCCCATGACAGATTGGCCATTGCCTCATCATAGCGTGGTGTGCTGTCGTTATGAAATCCGTGGTTCGCGCCTTCGTAAATATAGGCCTCATAGGATTTGTTGTTTGCCTTCAGCGCCGCCTCATAGTCCGGCCACCCTGCGTTCACGCGCTCATCAAGTTCACCATAGTGCAGCAACAACGGCGCTTGTATTTTTGGCACGTCTTCTGCCGCCGCCTGACGGCCGTAATAAGGCACAGCAGCCTTGAGCTCAGGATAGGCAACCGCCGCTGCATTTGACACGCCGCCGCCATAGCAAAATCCGGTAATCCCAACATTGCCTGTTGACCCTTCATGACCCATCATGAATTCAACCGCTGCGAAAAAATCATTCATCAGCTTTGTGCTGTCCACCGTTCTTTGAAGTTCGCGCCCATCTGCGTCATTGCCCGGATAGCCCCCGACCGAGGTCAACCCATCCGGTGCCAACGCCATGAACCCCGCCTTGGCCACACGTCGCGCCACATCCTCGATATAGGGGTTCAGACCCCGGTTTTCGTGCACAACCACAACGGCGGGGATGGGTCCTTCAACACCTGCGGGCCGCACCAGATAACCACGCACTTCGCCATGTCCTTGCGGCGATGGGTACATGATGTACTCCGGCTCGATGTCCGGATCATTGAAAGAAACCTGTTCAGCCAGAGCGTAATTCGGCGACATCAATCCAAGGATCGTCGTGGCCGTCATCCCTGCTACGGCAAATTTGGCTGCGCCATCCAGAAACTGACGCTTTGTGATCATCCCATGCGCGTAAAAATCATAAAGCTCTAAAAGCTTGGGATCGAAGTCTTGTGCCGTCAGACGTGTCATTTAATTCCCTCCAACATTGCTGCCAATCCAGACAGGATACCGCGGGCCAAAAGGTCTTTTGTTTTGCCCGCATGTTCAGGCCGGCGCGTTTATTTGTGATACCCGCGCCATCATCAGCCAATGGTCGCTCCTAGCCACGCAAATGACAAGACGCTCTGGCAAAAATCCACTGGCGATAATGAAAAAGCGGGCAAAACTGCCCGCTCTTTTTTTTGGTGGCGCTGTATGGCCTTAATTCGGGATCAGATCCGGAATGATGGTCACAATGCCCGGGAAGCTCCACAAAAGGGCCAAACCAACCACCTGGATCAGAACAAAGGGTATGATCCCGCGGTAAATATGGCCGGTCGTGACCTCCTTGGGCGCAACGCCGCGCAAATAGAACAGCGCAAAGCCAAAGGGCGGCGTCAGGAAGGAAGTTTGCAGGTTCACCGCAATCATGATCGTGACCCATTTGGGATCAAAAGTACCGCCATAAATGACGGGCCCGACAATCGGAATGACGATATAGATGATCTCCAGGAAATCGAGCACAAAGCCCAGCACGAACAGCACCACCATCACGATCAGGAAAACCTTGAACTCGTTGTCGAAGGATTTCAGGAACTGCTGGATATAGTGCTCACCGCCGAAGGAGATCACCACAAGGTTCAGAAGCTGCGAGCCGATCAGGATGGTGAAGACCATGCTGGTGACCTTGGCCGTTTCGCGCACCACAGGGCTCAACACGCCGGAGGTGTAGAGAATCCAGCAGGAAAACAGCAGACCAAACAGAGCATAGAGATAGGCGGCGTAAGCTACAAAGAAGGCAAACCAGCTCTGGAAACCGACTTCGGACTGATTGATCCGCAGATCGAAATTAATGCCTACAAGGATACAGATCATGATCGCCAGCGTCGACCAGATGATCACCTTTGGCGAACGATCCTGATCCTTGAGCTTGCGATAGGCTGCAAGCATGATCGCGCCCCCTGCCCCGAGGGCCGCGGCTGGCGTCGGGTTGGTGATGCCGCCGAGGATCGAGCCCAGAACGGCAACGATCAGCACCAGAGGCGGAAAGACCACGCGGATCAATTCGTTGGTGGCGCAGATCTTGGTGGCATAGACCACACCATACATCAGCGCCGCAAAAGGCAGGGCCATCAGCACAACAAGCCCGCCCGGCGAGGTTGCAGGGCTAATCACAATAATGTCGAGAAGGATCATCAAAATCGCGCCAACTGCCCCTATCAACAACGGTTGCGCAGAGCTTGACGGTGATACGCCGCGCGCCGTGGTAAGGATCAGGCCGGTCAGAACCATTATGATCGCAACGCCTGTCCCGATCGGGGCTGCGTTTGCAATTTTGTCTGCGCGCGCTTGAATCAGTTCCTCTTCGCTCAGACGCTCGGACTGTTGAACGCCGCCCGCATCGTTGATCGCGGCCTGCTGTGTGAGCGCAGCGTCCCATGCGGCTTGGCCGTGCAGTTCGATCATCGACGCCTGACATTCCGGGCCCACCGTGGTGCGCAAGGACGCCCCCTGACCAATGTCGGAAAAACGAGAGACATTGGTGGATTGATCGCCGATGACACCCAGATTTCCGAGTAGAACGGTGCCGACCACAAGTGCAATTGGCGCCCCAAGGAACCATGTGAAGGCTTCCGAGCGGGTCACCGGCTCTGCATTGGTGCTGCCCATCGGGACGGCGGGCGCCTTGTCCGGGTTCAGCAAGGCAAATCCAAATGCATAGAGCGCATAGAGCAAGGCCAGCATGATGCCTGGCAGTAACGCCGCCTGAAACAGCGTGCCAACAGACAGAACCGCCGGTTCACCCAGAAAGGTCAGGGCATCCGTACAGCCCGCAGCCACCGCGCGTTTTTCCTGTGCGGCAGAATAAAGATCCCCGGCCAGTGTTCCCAGCAGAACGATGACAATAGAGGGCGGAATGATTTGCCCCAAGGTGCCTGAAGCTGCAATCACACCGGTGGACAGCTCCGGGGAGTAGCCATTGCGCAACATCGTCGGCAGCGCCAGCAGGCCCATGGTCACCACGGTCGCGCCCACAATCCCCGTGGACGCCGCCAGAAATGCACCAACAACCACGATGGAGACTGCGAGACCACCGGGCAGCGGGCCAAAAACGCGCGCCATGGTGGTCAGCAGGTCATTGGCGATTTTCGAGCGTTCCAGCGTGATACCCATCAGAACGAACATCAAAACAGCCAAAAGCGTTTCAATGGATTGTCCCGCCAATACGCGCTCATTCATCCGGTTGACTACAAAAGAAACATTCCGGTCCAGCGCGAATTCCCACCCCTTCGGGAAAACGGCTTCTTCGATGCGCGGCAGTTCCGGGTATCGGAAAACGGATATGGTATCGGCCTTGACGCCCGAATTCACCAGATCGCGGTAGACTTGGGAGCTTTGATCAATGGCCTGGTGGATCAACAACCCCGCAGAGTCGAGCGCGGCAATAATGCCAAAGGAAATGATCCCTGCCCCGGCGATTGCGAAAGCCACGGGAAATCCGGACAGGATGCCGCCGAACAGACATATGAATACGATGATGAGGCCAACTTCGACGCCGTCTAAACCAAAAAACATGTCGCTAAGTTCCTTACTGCGCTGCGTTAAACGCGCGTCTTTTAGTGTGCGCCCTCATAGGCTTCTTCGCCCTCGCCCAAGGTGTCCTTGTCGAGATATTTACCTTCGCTCTCAGGTCCTTCTTTCCATTCCAGATAGGAGCGGTAAAACATGGCCATCGCCTGCAAAAACAGCATCGCGGTGAAGGCACACAGAAGAATTTTGAAGAGGAAATAGCCGTTGAAGCCGTTGGGGCTGAAGCCAATGGTTTCGACGTTCCAGCGCAAAGCGCGGGACTTGTTCAGCAAACGATCGAGGGTGTCAGAGGCCGACGGGTTGGGTACGATCAGATGCCGCCACAGGAAGAACCAGCCATACATCCAGACCAGAACCGCCACAGGCATCATGAAGAAAAGCGATCCGAACATGTCGATCGCTTTCTTTGTGCGAAATTTCACGGCTGAATAGATCAGATCGACGCGTACATGGCCGCCCTGCACGAAGGTGTAGGCCATGCACAGGCAGACCACCATGGCGTTATAGAGTTTGAGCTCTTCGGCAAACCAACTGATGTCAAATTGAAGCGGGATACCAAAGCCAAACGAAATATCGGGTCGGGTGAAAATCCGCTGCATGAAAACGATAATGATCTGTTGCAGCACCATCAACAGACCCGCCCAGGCAAAGAAGCGTCCAACAATGTTGGCGAACCCTTCAAGTACACGCACGTATCCCCACATGATGTCGTTACGCCACAGGCCGATGGCGAACATGATCAGGAAAGCGGTAAAGACAACGAAGAAAAATTCGACGGAACCGCCATAATAGACAAACCGCATGATGGCTTGCTTATCACTCCAGTCCAGCCAGAGAGACGGGTGCGAGATCGCGTAGAAAAAGTTGTAGACAGCCATGCCAATGTTGGCGAAAAACCACAACACCCCGTCAAATATGACGGATAGCGCGCCGCTCGATGCGTCGACGTCATTTTCCATATGTCCCCCTCCCTTGGTGTCCGCAGTTCAGCGGTTCAAGGTGCCGTGTGATCCCAGTGATCCGAGACCTTTTTTTGAGTATGAGAGGCCACGGGTTTAATCGGGGCCTCTCACCATTTGAAAGCTATTCCTTAGCCGTTTGCAAGAACGCGGTTACGTTGTGCCACGTAAAAGCCATCCGATTTCAGCAACCAGTCGGAACTTTGTGCCAGTGACTCCTCAAAGGAGCCGCGGATTTTGGCAAAGAGCTCATCACTCATGTTCTCATCCATCACAGTTTTGGAGGCTGCACCAAAGGCATCCCAGACATCATCAGGGAATTGCAGCGTTTTCACGCCTTGTGCCTGCAGACGTGCCAAAGCCGCACCGTTGTTGGCCAGTGTTTCGGCCAACTGGGTGTGTGTTGTTGCCATGGCTGCGTTGGAGATGATGGCCTGATGCGCAGGCGACAGGTCATTCCAGACGTCAAGGTTTACACCGGCCGCAAGGGCGGAGCCCGGCTCGTGGAAACCCGCTGTATAATAGACTTTGGCGACTTCCTGGAAACCGGCGCGTTCATCCGCGAAAGGACCAACCCACTCAAGACCGTCGAGTGCACCAGAGGACAGCGCCTGATACAATTCACCACCGGGGATGTTCTGCACAGATGCACCAAGTTCACCCAGAACCTTGCCGCCCAGACCGGGCATGCGGAATTTCAGACCGTTGAAGTCCTCGGCAGAGTTGATTTCGTTGCGGAACCAGCCACCGGACTGGGAACCGGAGTTGCCCGCGATGAAGGATTTCAGGTTGAAGATCTCACCAAGTTCGGTGTGCAACTCATGGCCACCACCGTGGTGGTACCAGTTGGTTACTTCCTGAGCAGTCCCACCAAATGGCACGGCTGTGAAATAGGCATAACCGGGGTGCTGACCGATGAAGTAGTAATCAGCAGAGTGATACAAGTCGGCTTGGCCGGAGGAAACCGCATCGAATACTTCGAATGCGCCAACCAATTCGCCCGGCGCTTTTTTGTCGATGGTGAGGGTACCATCAGACATTGCGCCGATCATTTCCTCAAAATAAGTGGCCGCGTCATCCAGAACGGCGAAACCACGGGGCCAGGATGTGACCATTGTCAGGGTACGGTTGCCCTGCGCATAAGCGGGTGCGGCCAATGTGGTCGCTGCTGCGGCGGAACCGCCAAGTGCAGATGTCTTCAGAAATGAACGACGATCCATTTAGATACTCCTCCCAAATTTTGCGCCCACGTCGCATTGAACACGCGCAGGTCGTTTAGAGTGGCGCCACATTAGCGGCGCGGATCGCAAATGAAATACCTACTACTGCGTAGATTGAGCAGGTTTAACGCGTATTGGTCATTTTTTTTGGCCAGTTTTGACGTAGTGGCCGGGCAATTCGTGCGGATCATCAAGAGCTGCGCGCCCGAACAGACTTTGATTCGCTTTCAAATCGACTTATGCCGGGTATTATGAAACGCATTGCCGCATGGTTCAGGCCCAGTTACGCGCAAAAACTGTCTCTGGTGGCCACAGTGCCCCTGATTGCAGCGGTTGCGGCTATTGCCGTTTTGGTTGCCTTTCAGTCCCGCACCTTGGCCGAACGTGAAATCAAAGCGCTGGAGACGCAACTGCTGGAAGCCAAGAAAGCGGAACTGGCAAATTACGTCACTCAGGCGCGCAATGGTTTTTACTTTATTTACGGCAACGCCGCACCGGATGATCAGGAAGCGCGCGATCAGGTTGCCCAGATTCTGTCGGCAATGATCTATGGCACGGACGGCTTTTTCTTTGTTTACGACTATGACGGCACTAATCTGGTCAGCCCGCGCCAGACAGACATGATCAACAAGAACTGGTCCGGGTTGCGCGACAGCGAGGGAACACCGGTGGTGGACGAAATTATTCGGATCGCACGGTCCGGTGCGGGGTATCACAGCTATCTCTGGCCCAAGCCCTCTACGGGTGAAGACGCGCGGATGATCAGCTATATCACCAGTTTCCCCAGCTGGCGGTGGGCCGTTGGGACGGGTGTGTTCATTGATGATGTGCTCTCCACGGTTGCCACGGCCCGTGCCGAGGTCGAGGCCCGCGTACAGCAAACGTTTTTCTATATCGGGATGATCACTCTGGCAGCGCTTCTGGCGGTCTTTCTAACCGGTATGGTGCTGAACATTCGCGAACGGCGTCTGGCGGATGCCAAGTTGAAAAAACTGACACAACGTGTTTTTGACGCACAGGAAGAAGAACGCGGACGCGTGGCACGGGAATTGCATGACGGGATCAGCCAGTTGCTGGTGGGCGTACGGTATGCATTGGATACTGCACGGCGCAAACTGGAGCGGTCAGATGCGACGGCGTCTGAACCCTTGGGCAAGGGGATTGAGACATTGGGTGAAGCGATTTCGGAAGTTCGTCGGATCAGTCGTGATTTGCGCCCGGGCGTTCTGGACGACCTCGGTCTTGGCCCGGCACTCAAAGCGCTGACCGATGATTTCAGTGAACGTACCGGTATGACGACGGAATTCGATACGGTGGTGTTTCGCAACCGATTGGACGCAGAAGCCAAGATCGCCCTTTACCGGATTGCGCAGGAGGCTTTGACCAATATCGAAAGGCACGCGCAGGCAAGCCATGTGCAAATTGACCTCAGGGGGCACAAACGCGGGGCGACTTTGCGCATTCAAGATAACGGATGCGGCATTACGAAAGAGACCTCAGCTGTCATGGGGGGCCTTGGGCTCAGAAACATGCAGGAACGCGCCGAGCAATTGGAAGGCGAGCTGCGCATCACGACGCCCCGTCAAGGCAAGGGGACACTCATCGAAGTAAATGTGCCTTTGTCACACCTCTTGCCGCCTGAACCGGAAACGCCAACGAAGGCGCAGGCCGCAGCATGACCCAACCAACTGTCAAAGTCCTGATCGTAGATGATCACCCGATGGTGGCCGAGGGCATTCAGTCCATTTTGGAAAGCTATGATGGCATTACCGTTGTTGGCACCTGCAATGCCGCACGCGAAGCGATTGACCAGTTAAGCACGTTGGATCCGGACGTCATCTTGATGGATCTCAATATGCCCGATATGGGCGGTCTGACGGCAACCGAAATCGTACTGGAACAGCGCCCTGGCACACGCATTCTGGTTTTATCGATGCACGACAGCCCTGAATATATTTCATCCGCCCTCAGTCACGGGGCCATGGGATATGTGCTCAAGGATGTGCCGACAGATGAGATCAAGCTGGCGATTGATGTGGTCATGTCGGGCGAGCGGTATTTGTGCACCGGTGCGCGCGGATCACTGGAGCCAAAAGATGATGCGGCGCGTGAAGCGCTGACAGGTCGCGAGCAAACCATCCTATTGCAGTTGGCGCAGGGCAAATCGAACAAGGAGGTGGCCCTGTCTTTAGAGATTTCCGTGCGCACGGTTGAAACTCATCGCAAAAACATCAAACGGAAGCTGGGGATTTCAAGCACTGCTGGCTTGACGCGATATGCATTGGAGCACGGCGTTTTGCAGGGCACAGGAGCGCGGTTCTAAAGACTGTTTCGAAATGACAGGAATTGACTGATTTCTGCGCTCAATGTCCAAAAAATATCATTCTCGACATCACTTGTTCAACACTTTTTTAAGTGCATCTTTTTAAGATCACAGCCATGAATATGCAGAATGATATCGTGGTGCCAGACGCATCTAAAATCGACAAAATGCCTTATCGAAAGGCAATCGATCGGATTGCCACCCTGCGTGCCCTGGTCGTGCGCATTGCCCTGAATGCCAGCCAGCTGGGAAATGGCCATACCGATAGCGATCAGCAGATGTCGCGCGACAACCTGACACGGCAGGCAGAAACCCTGACTCAAACCGTTGAGGTGCTGAAGGGCGCTGCCACCCTATCTGATTTACCTGAGGAACTCAGTACGTGGCTCGCGCAGATGGCGAGCGCTCAGGAAGCCCAAATGCGTATCATCAAACGCATGGTGGAAAAATCCAATGCTCTGGTCACCGCTGCAAGTTCCGAAGATGGTGTACCACGCGACGCCTTGCAGGCATACATTGCCTTTGGCCAGGGCGAATTCTTTGAGGCCGTTTCGGAATTGACAGATACCATCTGGGACCAGATTGAGGCAGGCCGCAGCCAGCAGTTGGACATCGCCATGCAATCTGCGGCCCGCCTCGGCGAAGGGCTCGGTCGGCTCGAGCGGATCGGTAAATACGTGCGCTCAATGTCGATCAATGCATCTGTCGAAGCCTCGCGCGCCGGGGAAGCTGGCAAGGGTTTGGCTATCATTGCCCAGGAATTCAAAACGCTTGCGGAAGAAGTGCAGCAGCTCACCCTCTCCGCCCGCGAAGACATTCAGAGTATCGAAGCTTCGCAGTAACTGAGACTCGGCGGATTTATCCACACTCATTTGCAAAAATTACGTTTGGACTGCATTTCTCGCAAGTAAGTGACCGATTTTTGCTGTCTGGCGACACATTTTTCGTATGAACCTGCTTGACGCCTCCTCCCTCCGCACATAATGTCTCGCCAGCTAAAAGGAGCATTCCAACCATGACTTCGCTTGTCGTCATTCTAGGATATTCGCGCATGGGCCGGTAACGGTAGACCATAGTCTGACCCATGCGCCCCCGCCAGAACGGGGGCTTTTTTTTGCGCAAACGACAGAACAGGCCCAGAGCGGCCCGATACGGAGAAGAACGATATGAAACGGCAAATGTCCGGAGCAAAAATGATTGTCCAAGCCTTGATTGATCAGGGTGTGGACACCGTCTTTGGTTATCCTGGAGGCGCCGTGCTACCGATTTATGACGAGATCTTTCAGCAAAACGCCATTCGCCACATTCTGGTACGCCACGAGCAGGGGGCCGTGCACGCCGCAGAAGGCTATGCGCGCTCGACTGGCAAGCCAGGCGTTGTTCTTGTGACCTCTGGCCCGGGTGCCACAAATGCGGTCACCGGTCTGACGGATGCGTTGATGGATTCGATCCCGATCGTTGTTCTGACCGGTCAGGTGCCAACCTTCATGATCGGATCAGACGCTTTTCAGGAAGCTGATACTGTTGGCATCACGCGGCCCTGCACCAAACACAACTGGCTGGTCAAGGAAACAGATGCTCTTTCAAGTGTTCTGCATGAGGCTTTTCATGTGGCCACGCAAGGTCGACCCGGCCCGGTTCTGGTTGACATTCCAAAAGATGTTCAATTTGCCACCGGCACGTATGTTGAACCAAAACCGTCAGTGTCTCATTACCAGCCCCGCGTGAAAGGCAATATGGATGAGATCACCGAACTGGTTGCCGCCATTGAAAAAGCCAAAAAGCCGATCTTCTATACAGGGGGCGGGGTAATCAACTCCGGGCCGGCGGCCAGCCAGCTTTTGCGCGAACTGGTGAAGGCCACCGGTTTTCCAATCACCTCGACTCTGATGGGGCTCGGCTCCTACCCCGCCTCTGGTCAAAACTGGTTGGGGATGCTGGGAATGCATGGACTTTACCAGGCCAATATGGCGATGCATGACTGCGATCTTATGATCAACATCGGCGCACGCTTTGATGACCGGATCACCGGGCGCATCGATGCGTTCAGTCCGAAATCAACCAAGGCTCATATCGATATTGACCCCTCATCGATCAACAAGGTGATCAAGACAGATATTCCGATTGTTGGCGATGTGGCGCATGTGCTTGAGGACATTCTCAAAGTCTGGAAATCGCGTGGTCGCAAGACCGAGTCTGAGGCACTTGCCAAATGGTGGCGCCAGATCGAAGAATGGAAAGCGATTGACTGTCTGAAATTCACACAGACGGGAAAGACGATCAAGCCGCAGCACGCCTTGGCGCGCCTCGAAGCGCTGACCAAACAACACGACCGCTATATTTGCACCGAAGTCGGCCAACATCAGATGTGGGCGGCGCAGTATCTCGACTTTGAGGACCCCAATCGCTGGATGACATCGGGTGGATTGGGCACCATGGGCTATGGGTTCCCCGCGTCGATCGGAGTTCAGATGGCCCACCCTGAAGCTTTGGTAATCAACGTCGCCGGTGAAGCCAGCTGGTTGATGAACATGCAGGAAATGGGCACAGCCGTTCAATACAACCTGCCGGTGAAGCAATTCATCCTGAACAACGAACGCCTTGGCATGGTGCGCCAGTGGCAGGAATTGCTGCATGGTGAACGCTATTCTCAGAGCTGGTCAGAAGCCCTGCCCGATTTTGTGAAATTGGCTGAGGCCTTTGGGGCCAAGGGTATTTTGTGCGAAGATGCTGATGATTTGGATGATGCAATCATGGAAATGCTCAACCACGATGGGCCCGTGATCTTTGACTGTCTGGTCACCAAGCACGAGAACTGTTTCCCGATGATCCCATCTGGCAAGGCGCACAATGAAATGTTGTTGGGCGAGGCAGAAACCCAAGGTGTGATCAAATCGGATGGTGCGGTGATGGTGTGATACGCCTCCACCTATGGTGTTGCGTCGCAGCGTTTTTGATGTTCGCGGCGCATAACGCCACAGCTCAAAGTTTTGGTGGCCTCAAAATTGGCTCGAACGCCGCAGCCGTAGCAGGCTTAGGTGCTGCCGTTGCATTGGGTGAAAACGGTCCAGACCGCTACGCGAAGTTCCGTATGGCAAGTGGTCATGATCTTTCAGTGACGACACGCAACTTTGGCCCAATTATCTATATGGAAAATAGTCGAAACCATTCTGTCCTCCCCACTCCCGGACAAGGGTTTCGATTTGGCATAACAACACGTCGTGACCTCGTGGATGTGATCGGCAATGACGGCTACACTTATGAAAACCGCGATCGTGTGCTTTTGGGTTCCGACGTTGTAATTTTTCATAGCTATGAACTCTTGAACGAACCTGGCGTGGTCGTAACGTTCGCCTTCCTGCTGAAACCAGACCGAGTTTCACTAGGTGATGACGCCGCTGTTCTCGATAGCATTGCCATCGCACAGGCTTGGTATCTTGACGAAATCTGGAGCACCACGAAAACCGGGAAACCGGGGTACATGCCAATCACACTGCAATACTAAAACCTTGAACAATAAAAAACGGAGAGCATCATATGTCCCCGCTCAAAATCAAAAAAGGCGCTACCAGCCATTCTGCGTACAACCTGAGACCGACGTTCTCAGATGTTGAGGAACGCCACACGCTGGCTGTTCTTGTCGAAAATGAGCCCGGCGTTCTGGCACGGGTCATCGGGCTCTTTGCCGGACGGGGTTATAACATCGACAGCCTCACCGTCGCGGAAGTGGACCACACAGGGCATTTGAGTCGCATCACAATTGTCACCACTGGCACGCCACAGGTCATCGAGCAAATAAAGGCGCAACTAGGGCGTATTGTGCCAGTGCACGCGGTTCATGATCTCACCGTCGAAGGCGCATCTGTCGAGCGCGAATTGGCAATGTTCAAAGTCGTCGGCACCGGCGATAAACGCGTCGAGGCGTTGCGGCTCGCGGATATATTCCGTGCAAGCGTCGTGGACAGCACGCTGGAGAGCTTTGTTTTCGAAATCACCGGTGCGCCCGATAAAATTGACGCCTTCGCTGAGTTGATGCGCCCCCTGGGGCTGTCGGATGTTGCCAGAACCGGGGTCGCCGCGCTCTCTCGCGGAGAATAGCGCTCAGGCTTCCGAAACGCGCGGCAGCATGACGGACACGTCGACTTTGCGTGGCGTAAAGGGGATAATCTGAGCCATTGGGCGGGTATTGCCAGTGGACGTTGCTCTATCGCGCAATGCTTCCGGCAATGCAGCGCCCGCGCGTTCTACCACAAGACGTGGATTGTGTGCGTGACGCATGGTTTCTTTGACTTCCATGTCAAACTGAACCACATCACCAGCATCAAAAAACGCTTCATAGTCCGGGAATTCATTTTGGGAATTCAAAAAAGCCAGATCGCCTTGATCCTCGCACCAGATGACGGCTTTTCTGTCCGAGATGTCGCTCCAAAGGACCACGCCGATCATGCTTTCTTCCACTCTATCGTCCTGCCCTGTCGGTGTTCGTTTGTTTTCGCATCCTCATTCGTACCAATAAGTTAACCCTGCGACACGCCGCAAAAACAGAACCGAGCGCTTGGAATTTGTGTCGTGCTGCTCTAAGAATGACACAATTAAGGTCATATACTGACGCACTTTAGCATCAGTCATATCAACCGAAACGAAACCATTGGCGCAAATGCAACATACTGGGTAGTATGCTTGCCTAGCGACCAGCAAAGGGACACACATGCCTTTGAACGCCCGTACTCCAGCGCAGTTGCGCAATATGTTTGGCGCAAACCTGCATACCCTTGCCGCTAAATACCCCTCAATTTCAGCACTTTCGCGCGAGTTGGGAATAAATAGAACGCAATTCAACCGATATTTGAGCGGCGAGAGTTTTCCGCGACCGGATGTTCTTGCGCGCATGTGTGATTTCTTTTCGGTGGATGCACGCGTACTATTGGAGCCGATTGATCAGGTCGTACGGGACCAGGGTCCGGCGTCAAGCGAGTACCTGCGGGAGTTTACCGGACCAATGATGCAAGCGGTTTCCGAGGAAATCCTGCCCAGTGGTTTTTACCAGTTCACCCGTCGCAGTTTTCTGAGAGACGATCAATTCGTGCGCGGCGTCATTCTTATCAAGAGACAAGGCGAAAACACTTTTTTGCGGGGATTTGAGCCCAAGAATGCCATGGCCATGCAAGGCATTCCAGCGGCAGCCAGAGCGCGGGAATATCGCGGATATATCTCGCCAATTGAGGACGGTGTCGCGGCTACAGTGACGCGCCGCAATGGGATGTCAGCTTCGTTCAATTATCTGAGCCGTGTTACCTCCTTTCAAAATAATTTCTGGGCGGGATATGCGGCCAGGCCGGTACGGGAGAATTCCCTGAGCAGGCGCATGACGCGGTTGGTATACGAATACATCGGCACGGAATTCAGCGACGCATTGCCTCATGCGCGCGTCGCGGGATTTTGTGCGCTGGAGGAACTCGTGCCCTTTCACCAAACGCTCCTGCAACCGGACGCCCCATTTCGCTAGACGCCCATGCGATGTTTCATGTCGCCTGCGGAAAACTCGGGTCGCTTTGGGCCCTGCGGAAAGCGCCACGCGTAATATGATCGCTGCATGATTGCAGGGGAATTGTTATGAAGCGTGTCCAATCCGATCTGTCACAGGTTCGTCGCCCGATTGCCAAGGCCAACGGCCTGCCAAACACTCACTACACAGATCCGACAATTTTTGACGAGGAAAAACAGGCGTTGCTCTTTGACGGCTGGGCCGGTCTTGCGGTAGCGGCTGATGTTCCTGAAATCGGCGATGCCGTGCCTCTCAGCTTTCTCGGTATGCCGCTACTGCTTATCCGGGATCAACAGAACAATGTGCGTGTTTTTCAAAACATTTGCCGTCATCGTGGTATGATTCTGGTTTCGCAGGCGCGCAAGATTGAAGGGGCCATCCGGTGCCCCTACCACAGTTGGTGCTATTCAACCGCAGGCAAACTGGTCAGCACGCCGCACGTCGGCGGACCGGGGCAAAACACGCATGATGGTATTGATCGCGCGTTACTGGGTCTTGTCAGCGTTCGCTGTCACGTATGGATGGGCGTGGTCTGGATCAATGTATCCGGAAACGCCGCTGAATTTGAGGATGCAAACGCAGCGCTGCTCCAACGATGGGCTGAGTTTGACAAACCGATTTATCATGGTGGCCCCGACAGCAGCTTCACACTGGATGTGAATTGCAACTGGAAGCTGGCAGTAGAGAATTACTGCGAAAGCTATCACCTGCCTTGGATACACCCCGGATTGAACAGCTATTCGCGGTTGGAAGATCACTATAACATTGAGGAAAAGGGCCTTTTTTCCGGCCAAGGGACATCAGTTTATCGCCAGATTGAAAACGACAATGGCGTCTTTCCGGATTTCGATGGCTTGAGCGACAAATGGGATACCGCGGCAGAGTACATCACAGCGTTTCCAAACGTATTGCTTGGGGTCCATCGCGATCATACCTTCGCGATCATTCTGGAAGCTCAGGGCCCGGAAAAGACGCGGGAACATGTACATATTTTCTATACTGCGCCAGATACAGACCAGGCGTTGCGCGAGAAAAACGCACAGCAGTGGAAAGATGTTTTTCTCGAAGATATTTTTGTTGTCGAAGGGATGCAGCGCGGGCGCCATGCCATTTCTTTCGATGGCGGGCGGTTTTCTCCCGTGATGGATGGGCCGACGCATCTGTTTCATGATTGGGTGGCCGGTCGTATGGATGCTCATCGAAACATGCCGCAAGCGGCAGAATGACATCAATTGAGGCACAGCTGCTGGTCGCACATGAAGCGGGTGATCAAGCTGCCCTCGTGAGGTTGTACACCGAGGCGGCCAGAGTTGTGCAGGACGAAGACGCGCGCGGTTTCTATTTGACCCACGCCTATATCTTTGCGCTTGAAGCTGGCCTTGCCGAGGCCAAAGGTCTTCAAGAAGAGCTCATTGACTTGGGGCGGGAAGACCCGGACACGTTTACCGAATAAGCGACATCACGGGTGACAGACGGGCGTATCTATATTTGATACGCTATCGGGCGAGTTGGCTGTTAGTTTGGTTCAGAACTGGAAACAGCCTCAGGGTGCGATTATGAGTAGGCGGTACAAGTGCCATGACGCGTGACCCAACCATGGCAGCACAAGCCAAAGCCCCAGAAACCCGGGCAGAATTGCGGCGAAACTCAAGGCCGCAATCAAGATACCCCAGCAGATCAGCACGGCGGGAGATTGCTTGACCGCGCCGAAACTCGTGATCATGGCAGTAATGAAATCAATTTCGCGATCCAGCAAGAGCGGTAACCCAATCACTGACATGCTATAGATCAGCAGAGCAAAGATGCCGCCCACGACCGTACCAAAAGCCAGCATTGTGATGCCATTCAAGGTGAGGAACACCTCGTAAGAACTTGATATATTTGTCATTGTCGAGAGCCCAAGAAAGAGGGCGAAAATCATATGGCCCAAAAAGAACCAGAACATGAAGATTACAACCATCATGGTGCAGAGCGAGGGGAGCTGGCGCAAGCGCTGATGCCAGATAACACCAAAAATGGCACCTGCGTTAATAGACAGACCGTTCTCCAGCCGCCGCGACACTTCGTATAAACCCACCGCTGCAAAAGGTCCAAGCAAGGGAAATCCGATCGCTGCCAGCACCAACCAAAAAGTATGCCCGGTCTGAGCCGTGACCATGACCATCGCCCACCCGGCTGCGATGTAGAATGTTGCGAAGATCAATCCATAGACGGGATGCGCACGGAAGTCTTTTGCGCCCCGTGCAAGCGCCGTCTTGAGATCCGCAAATTGGGCCGGTCGAAGCCCGGGCGCGCCGACTTTCAACTCAGGGGGGGGTGCCATTGTCATGCTCGCTCCTCTGGTCTTGATTTATTATACCATAGCAGGTCTCTTCTGAGGCCAACCAGTGGCTTCATGCCATTTTTGAGCGATCTGAAGCAAAAATCCGTCGCTTCCCGGCTTGCCTATCAATTGCAATCCCATGGGTAGACCTTGCGCGCCAAAGCCGATGGGAAAATTGACGACCGGCAATCCAATCAGGCTGGCGGGCACGACAATCTGCATCCAGCGGTGGTAAGTGTCCATTTGCGCGCCCGCGATTTCAATCGGATGTTCAAGCCCGACATCGAAAGGCCAAAGCTGTGCGGATGGCAGCACCAGCACGTCGAAATCCGCAAACAGCTCGGCTGCAGTGCGAAACCAATCTGACCGAATTTCGCTGGCGACCTGGATGGTTTCACCGCGCATTTTCAGGCCACGCTCGATTTCCCAGATCATCGCGGGCTTTAACAAATTGCATCTGGTTGGGTCGCGGTAGTCCTCGCGCCTGCGCATCGCCACCAAGTATGAGCGCAAATCTATCCAACTGGTCCACATGGCATCGGCATCAAACGGAGCCGAAACCGTTTCTATATTCCAGCCCATCTGCTCCATTCCCACCAATGCCGTTTCGCAAAAGGTCAGAACAGTTTTTTCTGTTGGAAACGCGCCGCTCCAATCGCCCAGCCACGCGACCTTTGGGGCCGTGAATCGGGCATCAATTTGTGGCAGGGTGGGTGCAACTTGCGTCGGCATCGGCACCCTGGGATCCGGACCCGCCATGGTATCCAGCAGCGCGGCAAGATCCGCAGGCGAGCGTGCCATTGGACCGTCTGTTGAAAGCTGGCTCATGAAAGCCTCCCCCTCGGGATGCGCGGGCACCACCCCCCAGGTCGGTCGCATGCCATAAACGTTGTTCCATCCTGCCGGATTTCGCAAGGATCCCATCATGTCAGACCCATCTGCGATGCTGAGCATGCCCGTGGCCAAGGCGACGGCGGCACCGCCCGACGAGCCACCAGCAGATTTGGATGTATCATAGGGGTTTTTCGTAGGGCCATGGACCGGATTGAACGTATGGCTGCCCAATCCAAATTCGGGGGTATTTGTCTTACCGATCACGATTGCCCCGGCGGCCCGCAATCGCGCGACCATCAAGTCGTCCTGCGTCGCCATCTGACCCGCAAAGATCGGTGATCCTTTGGAGGTCGGAAACCCTTGGGCATTCGCCAAATCCTTGATGGCAATAGGCATGCCATGGAGCCAGCCTTTGCGCGCAGTCTGATCAGCCGTTTCCGCCTCGACCAAAAGCGCGTCGTCCGGTTTCAACGAGACTATCGCGTTAACTTCCCTGTTCACGACATCAATGCGTGCAAGGGTCGCCGCCATCAGTTCTTTGGCGCTGATCTCGCCCGTTGCCAGTGCTTTTGACAGCGCGAGTGCGGATGTCTCAGCGAAGTCCATGATCAACCGCTTTGTGCTTCGGCCCGGCTCTTGCCGGACACATCCAAGGCCAGGGTCGCCGCCATGAGACCATCAAGATCGCCATCCAAAACACCCTTGGTGTCGGATGTTTCGTAATTCGTGCGCAAGTCCTTAACCATCTGATAAGGCTGCAAAACGTAGGATCTGATCTGGTTTCCCCACCCCGCGTCCCCCTTGTTTTCATGGGCCTCGTTGATGGCTGCATTTCGACGGTCCAGCTCCATTTGATAGAGCCTCGATTTCAGCGCTTTCATCGCAATATCGCGGTTTTGGTGCTGGGATTTTTCCGAACTTGTAACAACAATGCCGGTGGGGGCATGGGTAATGCGCACCGCGGAATCCGTAGTGTTCACATGCTGCCCGCCCGCACCGGAGGAGCGATAGGTATCAATGCGAATGTCCGACGGGTTCACTTCAATATCAATGTTGTCGTCGACAACCGGATAGACCCAAACAGACGTGAAAGACGTGTGCCGCTTGGCGGCTGAATCAAACGGGGAAATCCGCACCAGCCGATGCACGCCACTTTCCGATTTCAGCCAACCATATGCGTTCAGGCCGGTAATTTTGTAAACGGCTGACTTGATCCCCGCCTCTTCGCCCGCGCTTTCGGCCTGCAATTCAACCTTGTAGCCCTTTTTCTCTGCCCAACGGACATACATCCGGGCCAGCATGGACGCCCAGTCACAGCTTTCCGTACCCCCTGCCCCGGCATTGACTTCGAGGAACGTGTCATTGCCGTCCGCCTCGCCATCAAGCAGCGCCTCCAGCTCTTTCTTGGCCGCATTTGCCTCAAGAGATTTGAGAGCCGCCTCGGCATCAGATACGACTTCTTCGTCTTCCTCCATTTCACCAAGCTCGATCAACTCGATGTTATCTGCCAAATCCTGCTTGATGCCCTCATATGTTGCCATGGCATCCACCAACATCTGACGGTCCCGCATCAGTTTTTGTGCGGCATCAGGATCGTCCCATAGAGTTGGATCCTCAACGCGCGCGTTGAACTCCTCCAGACGAAAGGACGCCGTTTCGACATCCAGTCTCTGCCCTAGCAGGTCCAGAGATTTTTCGATCTTTTCAACGGTATTTTGTGCGTCAGCGCGCATGCAACTTGCCTCGGACGTTGGGTCTGATCGTGGTGATAAACCAGTGCCCGACCAGCGGCAAGAGAGCCTTGCCAGCTTGCGGCCTAATAAAGCCCGCCGGAGCTCAACGTGCCGAAATCAGCCTTTGGACCA
Source organism: Paracoccaceae bacterium (assembly GCA_033344815.1). Taxonomy (NCBI): domain Bacteria; kingdom Pseudomonadati; phylum Pseudomonadota; class Alphaproteobacteria; order Rhodobacterales; family Paracoccaceae; species Paracoccaceae bacterium. The sequence goes on from JAWPMR010000001.1 coordinate 447,370, forward strand.
ACGGTGGTCGTTTCCCCGGTCGAGGTTGTGACTTCCTGTTGTTGGCGCCCGACTTCCTCAAACAACGGCAAGTTCTGCCCCATCGCAAAGCCACCATCATAGGTAATACCAAAAATCGGCTGTTCGCCTTCGCGGAAATACTCTGCAACCACGGCCTCGCCTGTGGCGCTGTCATCAAGTCGCGCACCGGTAAACCGGTCAATCTTGATGAATCTCCCGCCCGGCGGGATCTGAAACGGTCCGCCCCCGTATTTTTTGGTGGCTTCTTCCATGAAGCGCTGGAACACAGGACCGCACATCCCACCCCCGGACGCGCCACGGCCCAAGCCGCGCGGCTGATCATAACCGATGTAACATCCCGCAACGATGTTGCTGGTGAAACCGATGAACCAGACGTCCTTGGCCTCATTCGTGGTGCCTGTTTTCCCTGCTGTCGGTACCGGCAAATTGACTGTGCGACTGGCCGTGCCCCGTTCCACAACGCCACGCATCATAGAAGTCAGCTGATAGGCCGTAATCGGATCCATCACCTGTTCACGGTTGGAGATGATCCGGGGCGGTAGGCCCGCATCAAGGCTGGCCAGTTGGCAATCGTTACAGAGGCGTTGATCGTGGCGATAGATCGTGGTTCCATATCGGTCCTGAACGCGATCCACGAGCGTGGGCTGCACCCGCTCTCCGCCATTTGCGAACATCGCGTAGGCTGCAACCATTTGATAAAGAGTAGTTTCTTCGGAACCCAGTGAATTGGCCAGGAAAGTGCCCATCCTGTCGTAAACGCCGAAGCGTTCCGCATAGTCAGCTACAACATCCATGCCAACTTCCTGCGCGAGACGGATGGTCATCAGGTTTCGCGAGCGCTCAATACCGGTGCGCAGCGGTGTCGGTCCATAAAATTCACGCGATGAATTACGTGGACGCCAAAGCCCTTGGGGGGTGTTGATTTCGATCGGTGCGTCCACCACGATCGTGGCCGGAGAATACCCGCTGTCAAGTGCAGCGGCATAGACAAATGGCTTGAAACTGGAGCCCGGCTGGCGTTTGGCCTGTGTGGCCCGGTTAAACACGCTGGATTGGTAGGAAAAGCCGCCCTGCATCGAAATGACCCGGCCCGTGTTGACGTCCATCGCCACAAACCCGCCCTGGACGCTCGGCACCTGGCGCAAGGTCCAGCGCACAAAAGTGCCATCTTCGTCAGATGTGATAGCGCGGACGTGAACGACATCACCCACGTCCAGCAGGTCGCCCGCAACCTGTGCCGTGCGCCCGGTCGATCCGTCCTGTGACCGCTTACGCGCCCAAGTCACATCTTTGGCCGTTATGAAATGACCGTCTTCGTCCTCGGCCACGCCTTCTATCCCGATCCGCGCGTCATTGCTGCCGACGGAAAGGACAACGGCCGGATACCATGGGCCATCAAGGTCAACGTCACGGGCCATCTTGGTCTCACCGAGTGCGGCGCGCCAGTTTTCTTCGGTGTCCAACAACGCCGGATCAATCTTGATCCTGGTCTCGCGCCAAATGCCCTGACGGCGGTCGTATTCTTCCAGCGCCCGGCGCAGGGATTCCGCCGCTATGGGCTGCATTTCCTGATCAATGGTGGCGCGAACCGTCAGGCCGCCGGTGAAAAATTCGCCCTCGCCGAAGTCGCTGGTCAACTGCCGACGGATTTCGTCGGTAAAATAATCCCTTGGAGGCAGTTCCGACTTGAAGCTCTCAAAATCACCGTTCTGAACAGAGCGCAGCGGCGCATTCAACTCAGTGACCAAAGCTTCCGGCGTGATAAAGCCATTCTCCATCATTTCCTTGAGGACAAAATTGCGCCTTGCTAGCAAACGGTCTTTCTGTCGCACCGGGTGGTAATCACTTGGGGCTTTGGGCAGGGAGGCCAGAAATGCGGCCTCATGCGGGGCCAGATCGTCCAGCGGCTTGTTGAAATAGGTCTGGGAAGCCGCAGCAACCCCATAGGAGTTTTGCCCGAGGAAAATCTCGTTCAGATAAAGTTCGAGAATGCGCTCCTTGCTGAGCGTTTCCTCAAGTCGCGACGCGAGAATGATTTCCTTGATCTTGCGTTCCGCCTGACGGTCTCCGGACAAAAGGAAATTCTTCATCACTTGCTGTGTTATGGTTGACGCGCCCCGCACGTCTTGTCCCCGAGATTTGACTGCGTCAAATGCCGCCGCGCCGATGCCGCGCAGATCATACCCGTCATGGGTATAGAAATTTTTGTCCTCCGCAGAAATAAACGCCTGTTTGATCAGATCAGGAATGGTCTCCGCCGGAGCGAACAACCGCCGTTCCTTGGCAAACTCATCAATGATCTGACCCTGACCTGAATAAATCCGGCTGATCGTGGGGGGCGAATATTGTGCCAAGGACTCATGACTGGGCAGGTCGCGCCCATACATCCAGAACACCGCGCCCACGGTCAGAGCCACCATGCCGATGGCCATGGTGATGGTGGTGAAGATACCGCCAAAAAAAGACAAAATAAATCTGAACACCGGCGCGCTGCCTCTCCGTTTGTTGGCCTACATATAGGCAGTGCCGCCCACCGCGTCAAAACACGAAACCTTACGAAAAGTGGCGAAATCGGCCATTCTTTGCCTCTGGCAGTTTACTGCCGCACCAAGGGACGTTTTGCCGCGTCCGCATCGCGCCAGCCCGCAATGGCCTGCACCATACCGCCGATTATTCCTGCGCGCCACGTCGGGTCGCGCAGATTGTCCAGATCCCGCGCGCTGGACAGGAACCCAACCTCCACCAGAACGGATGGAATATCCGCCGATTTCAATACAGAAAAACCAGCTTCACGCAGGGGTCTGCGGTTCATCGGGCCGCCGGCTTCTGTCATGCCTTTGACCAAGGACGCCGCAAGCGCTTTTGAACGGGGCTCTGTTTCCTGACGTGCAAGATCAAGCAGCACACTCGCGACCTCATCGTCCGATCCCGTCAGATCCGTGCCTGCAATGATATCAGACCGATGATGCCGCGCTGCCAGATGCGCGGTGGCCGTATCGCTTGCCCTGGCAGAAAGCGTGTAGATCGTCGCCCCCTCTGCATCGCCTTCGCTCAGAGCATCTGCATGCAGCGACAGGAAAACATCCGCACCCGCTTGATGCGCGCGCGCAACGCGTCCTTCCAAAGAGACAAAAACATCACTTTCCCGGGTGAGAACCACGTCCGAAACGTCAGACCGCAAGAGAGCTTCACGCAACTCAAAAGCGAACTGCAGCATCAGTTCTTTTTCGTTGATGTTATCGCGCTCAGCGCCGGGATCGACGCCCCCGTGGCCTGGATCAATCGCCACGACAAACCGATCATCCACCAGAGGGGCGACAATCTCCTCCTTTTGAGGCGGCGGCCACAGCGCGTCCTTTGGCGCCCCGGAACGCGCAAAAAAGTCGTCTGCTTCGGTTTTTTCGAGGGTAAAGGAGAGAACCGCGGTTCCGGCGGACCGATTCAGGTTCATGGCAATTTCCAAGGGTAACATCGGATGCGCCATATCTGCCACCAGACGGGACCAGCCGGGTTGAAAATTGCCGAACCGCACATTTGTCAGTCCAGATGACCCCTCCAATAAATCTGACGCATGTACGCCGGACCAGTCCACATCGCGAAAGTCGATCACCAGTCGGGGTGGATCAGCCAGCGTGAAAACGCGAAAAGGCACGCCCTGGCTCAGATGCAATGTGACGTTCGTCTTGCCAAACCAGCCATCCTTGATCTGACTGGCCTGCGCATCCACACGCGCCACAGCCGTGAGGTCCTGCGCGCGCGCCGGGACCAAGCCGATACAAAGGCAGACCGCGAGTGTTACAATGTGCCGGATCATGTTCTGCTCTGCCGGTTTTTGATTTTCTTCTTCTTAACGCAAGCAATCCCGCGAGGGAACACTCCCTCAGCGCCCCTGCATGAACACTTTGAGCCGTGCGAGGCCTTCAATGATATCCTCGGTGCTGCGCGCATAGGAAAATCGCAAGGTGGTGTGACCGCGATCTGGATCAAAATCCAGCCCCGGCGTCACAGATACACCGGCCGTCTGGAGAATTTCATTGGCAAATGCCCGACTGTCTTTTGTCATGTCAGAAACATCGGCATAAACGTAAAAAGCCCCATCTGGCGGGGCGATCTTGGTAAACCCTGCCTCGGGAAGCTCTTTGAGCATAAGCGCGCGATTGATGCGGTAGACCTCCATATTCTGCTGTAATTCTTCCTCGGCATCCATGGCAGAGAGCGCCGCGAGCTGGCTTGCGTGGGGTGCACAGATGAACATGTTCTGCGCAATGCGCTCCAGGATGCGGACATGATCCTCGGGCACGACCATCCACCCTACACGCCAACCGGTCATGGAGAAATACTTGGAAAATGAGTTGATTACATAGGTTTCGTTGGTGATTTGCAGGGCTGTAACGGCCTTCGCTTCGTATTCGATCCCGTGATAGATCTCGTCCGAAATGAAAGATGCGCCCTGGGCCTGCGTGGCGTCAATCAGCGCGCGCATCGCCGGCGCGTCAAGCATCGTACCGGTTGGGTTTGCCGGCGAGGCCACAAGGAGACCCGCCAGATCCATCGCCGCGAAATCCTGCGGGACCGGTTGGTACCGGTTCTCCAGCGCGGTCGGCAAGTCAACTGGCTTCAGGTCCAACGCACGCAGAATCTGGCGATAGCTGGGATAGCCCGGTGCGCCGATACCCACGCGATCGCCCGTATCAAACAACGCGGTAAATGCGAGTAAAAAACCGCCGGAAGATCCTGGTGTGATCACGACGCGCTTTGGATCCAGATCAATACCGTACCACTCACCATACATTCTCGCGATCCGCGCGCGCAAAGCTGGCAAACCCAATGCGACGGTATACCCCAGCGCGTCATTCTCCATGGCCCGACTTAATGCCACTGCGGCTGCCCGCGGAGCCCCGGTACCCGGCTGCCCGACTTCCATGTGGATGACATGGCGACCAGCGTCCTCAAGACGGCGTGCAGCCTCCATGACATCCATCACAATAAAGGGATCAACATCCGATCGCCTTGAACTACGCATGAATTCGCTCCACCCTCGTTTTCATGATGTTTCACCTGTTCTGTCGACTGACGTCAATCCCGTTGCTATTGCTATGGCTTATGGCTGTCCCCTTGCACGCGCAAGGGTTGCTGCGAGACGGTGATCTGGAATACGGGCTTAAGCAACTGGCGGCCCCAATTCTAAGCGCCGCCGGCCTAAGCCCCTCCCGCGTCAAGATTCTGGTGGTCAACAACAGTTCGCTCAACGCATTTGTGGTCAGCAATGACGCGATTTACTTGCACTACGGCCTGATCAATCGCATGGAAACAGCCGCCATGCTACAGGCTGTAATCGCGCATGAAGCGGCCCATATTGTGAACGGACATTTGACCCGTCGCATGACCAATCTTTCCAGCACGCGGACAGCCTCAGGACTTGGGCTTGCCCTCGCCGCCATTGCCGCCGCCGCGGGCGCCGGCAACGCAGCAGGCGGTATCGCGCTTGGCACGCAAAGTTCCGCACAGGCGCGCTTTTTCAAGCACACGCGGGCCGAAGAGGCATCGGCGGACCAATCGGGTATTCGCTTCATGAAATCTGGCGGGGTTGACCCAAGGGGAATGTTGGATGTGCTCCAGATCTTTAGCGGTCAGGAAGTTTTATCGGAGACAAGGCAGGATCCCTATTTACGCAGTCATCCCTTGTCGCGCGACCGGGTGCGTGCCGTGCAGGGTTTTACCGCCGCATATGGCCATGCAGCAAACGAGAACCCGGCATATGCCTATTGGTTTGAACGCGTTAAAGGAAAGCTGAGCGCTTATACGCGCGCACCAAAATGGACCCTAAGGCGGCTCAAGGACAGTCCTTATGCCGATGTGCGGTTGCTGCGCGAAGCGATTGCGGAACATCGCCAATCTCGCACGACACAGGCCCTGGGCGCCATAGACGCGGCAATCTCGATGCGGCCCGATGATCCCTTTCTGCATGATCAACGTGGCCAAATCCTGATCGAAACACGTAATTTTCAGGCAGCCGTAGCGGCCTATGGACGTGCCGTGCAGCTCGCGCCCAATGATGCTTTGGTTCTTTCAGGATATGGGCGGGCACTGCTGGCAACCAATGAAATTGAGCGCGCGCGCAAGGCGCTGGAGAAAGCGCGCTCGATTGATTTCCGGGATGGATCCATGCTGCGCGATCTTTCAATTGCCTATGCAAAATCCGATCAGCTGGGGATGGCGTCGCTTGTAACGGCCGAGCGTTACGCCTTGACCGGACGCATGGAGGACGCGGAAATTCATGCAAAACGTGCTTTGGGATTATTGTCGACGGGGACAACCGCTTGGCAACGCGCTCAGGATGTGTTGATTGACGCAGAGCGCGCGGAAAAAAGGAGATGACTCAATGATGAAAACAAGAATACTACCGGCCTTACTGACTGCGGTTGTGCTCGCAGGTCCCGCTGTTGCGCTGGATCTAGAAACCATGACCGATGAGGACCGCGCGCTGTTTCGATCCGAAGTGCGAAACTACCTCATGGAAAATCCTGAAGTGATCATGGAAGCTGTTCAGGCTCTCGAAAACCGTCAGGCGGAAGCTCAGGCGCAGGCCGATCAATCCTTGGTCACGGACAATGCGCAAGCAATTTTTGATGACGGGTTTTCGTTTGTCGGCGGCAATCCGGATGGCGACATCACACTTGTAGAGTTCATGGACTATCGCTGTGGGTACTGCAAACGGGCTTACGGCGAAGTTGAAAAACTTTTGGAAACAGACGGAAATATTCGTTTCGTCGTTAAAGAATTCCCGATTCTGGGTGAGCAATCCGTTTTGGCTTCACGGTTTGTGATTGCTGCCAAGCAACTGGAGGGCGCGCAAGCCTACAAAAGCCTGCATGATGCTTTGATGGAATTTAATGGTGACATCACTCTGCCCGCCCTGAGACGTTTGTCCGCGACATTTGAATTAGATGCCGACGCGATCGAGGCGCGTATGAATGATGCTTCGGTTACTCAGGAAATTGCCGACACGCGCGCCTTGGCTCAAAAACTACGCATCACAGGCACACCAACTTTTGTCATGCAAGACGAGCTGTTACGCGGCTATCTCCCCTATGATCAGATGCGCGATCTTCTGGAAGAAAAACGTGACCTCTGAACAGGCAAATTTGCGGCTTATTCGGCAGCATCCAAAAGGGCTGCTTCGGCATCAAGCGCTGCGGCCTTTTTCTCAACCTGCTCGACGATGTGCTCGATCATTGAGTCGTTGTCGAGCTTGTGGCTTTGCTTGCCTGCCAAATAAACCATGCCAGAGCCAGCACCACCTCCGGTAAAACCGACATCTGTCATGAGCGCCTCACCGGGCCCATTGACCACGCATCCGATGATGCTCAGACTCATGGGTGTCTTGATGTGTTCCAGTCTTTTTTCCAGCTTTTCCACTGTTTTTATGACGTCAAAGCCTTGCCGCGCGCAGCTTGGGCAACTGATGATATTCACGCCGCGATGGCGCAAACCCAGAGATTTCAGGATCTCGTATCCCACCTTTACTTCTTCGACCGGATCCGCAGAGAGGCTGACACGGATCGTGTCTCCAATTCCCATCCACAGCAAATTTCCCAGACCAATGGCCGATTTGATCGTCCCCGAAGTCAGACCTCCTGCTTCCGTTATGCCAAGATGAATCGGCGCATCGGTCGCATCAGCCAATTGTTGATAGGCCGCTGCCGCCATGAAGACATCAGAGGCTTTGCAGCTGATTTTGAATTCGTGAAAATCATTGTCCTGCAGGATCTTGATATGGTCGAGCCCGGATTCGACCATCGCGTCCGGACAGGGTTCACCGTATTTGTCCAGCAGATGTTTTTCAAGACTGCCCGCATTGACCCCGATGCGGATCGAACAATTATTGTCCCGCGCCGCTTTGATCACTTCCTTTACCCGCGACTCATCGCCGATATTGCCCGGATTGATCCTCAAGCATGCAGCGCCTGCCTCGGCCGCTTCGATGCCTCGTTTATAGTGAAAGTGGATGTCTGCAACTATCGGAACTGTGACTTCACGTACGATCTCGCGCAAGGATGCGGACGACTCTTTATCCGGCACAGATACGCGAACGATGTCAACACCGGCGTCCACAGCGGCTTCGATTTGAGCAATTGTACCGCGCACATCTGTCGTCAGCGTGTTGGTCATGGTTTGCACTGAAATCGGTGCATCTCCGCCTACTGGCACATTGCCGACCATGATCTGGCGCGACGTACGGCGATAAATATTGCGCCATGGGCGCACGTGGTTCAGCGACACGAATCTGTCCTTTGCGAGGAGCTTCTGTCACTTAAAATAGACAGTCGCGCCGCCGCTCGCAATGGTCGGTTTGTTACAAACAGGTTGTTATTCGTCTACCGTGCCCAACGGCGCTTGTAGCTGAACCACAGTCGTGGCAAGGGCTTCGTCCGCTGCAAGGTCCGCTATCGAATAACGTGTCTTTAGTGCGTCGACATCAAGCGGTAGCTTGGATGTGACAACGCCAGTTTCGCCAACGGGTCCGTAATACTCACCGCTGAGCGAAAAATAGATTGCACCACTTTCGCCGGTACGCAATGTGGGTGGGGCTTCGCTCAACGGAGCATCCCAGGTTTCGCCAGGTTCCATAATGGTTTCAAAAATCACCGTTCCGTCTGCCGCGCTGACACGCACCCATGACGGGCGAACTGCAATCATGCGCAGGGCTGGACCGGGTTTCTGCACGACTTGCGGTATTGTCGGCTGTTCAGCAAGGCTGGCAGAAACTGCCGCGTCGATTGATCCCGCAAAGGAGTTGGTCGGGGGTACAACGTCTTTTTCGACGCTTGCAAAATTTCCAATCGTGCGCGGATCAATTGTGGATATTGGTGCGTCGCGGGCGGTCAAAACCGGCACATCAAGCGCCTGAGGCCGGTACAACTGGTCCAGCGCGTCCAACCTGGGTTGATCCATGGCGCCCGGTGTCACTGTCGATCCGGTTGCATCCGGAACCGCTGCAAGCACGCCGTCCAGAGGGTCCAGATCGGAAAGCACAACCGGGGTCTGCTCGACAGGCGCGACTTGAACGCGCTGCACCTCTTGAAGGACAGAATAGCCGCCGAAGCCAATCGCCGAGATCAAGGCAACCAATACCAGAGAGGAGCCAATGGCACTGGGTTCTATACCGGAGAAGAAGCCCTCTCCCGACGGCGTGAAAGGTGTTTTGGACCTGCTGAACATGTCGCCGTCACCCAGACCAACAGATCGCTGCTCTTTGGGTGATTTTCTGACCACGGAGGCTTTTGATGACATGCCATGAGCAACGGTGAACCCACTTTCCTCGCAGAAAGTATCAAACGCCTTATCTGGGTCCATCCCCAGATATCTGGCATATGATCGCACGTAGCCAGCAATAAAGCCCGGTGTATCAAAGGCGTCGGGATCGCAGTTTTCGATGGCGGCGATATATGACGCTTTAATCCGAAGCTCCCGCTGAACATCCAGCAACGATTTACCTATTGTTGCACGCTCGCCGCGCATAACATCGCCAAGGCGCAATTCGAAGTCATCGAACGCCTTGCGTTCGACATCTTCCTCAACACCTTTGGAGTGCCTACGCCCAATCATAAACCTGCCCCGTCCTTGCCGTGCCTGCCTGACGCCTGTGCCAGACTTGAAACCGTTCGCACGATTCGTATCCGACTTGTTGTTTATGTTAGGTTAACACAAGGCAACTCGATTCTCATACAGGCGATTGCTAGCCCGCCTCTTCGGCGCGATTTAGCGCACAATGTGACCACAACCCATCCATTGCGTGCACCAGAGAATCCATTTCGTCCGGGCCGTGTATCGGCGACGGAGTAAAGCGCAAACGCTCGGTGCCCCGCGGTACGGTTGGAAAATTGATCGGCTGGACGTAAATGCCATGGTCTTCGAGCAGCATGTCGCTCAATTTCTGAGTATGCACCGGATCGCCCACCATGACCGGCACAATGTGACTGCCATGATCAATGATCGGCAAACCAAGCCCCTTCAGCCTCAGCTTCAGAATGCGCGCTTGCGTCTGGTGCGCCTCGCGCAGTTCAGGGGCATTTTTTAAAAAGGCTACAGAGGCCGCAGCGCCCGCCGCGACAGCAGGCGGAAGCGACGTTGTAAAGATGAAACCAGGCGCGTAAGACCTTATGGCATCACACATTTTAGCAGACGCAGAGATGTAGCCGCCCATGACGCCAAAGGCCTTGGCCAGTGTACCGTTGATGATATCAAGCCTGTGCATCAAACGATCGCGTTCTGCAACGCCAGCGCCGCGTGGGCCATACATGCCGACGGCATGCACCTCATCGATGTAAGTCAAAGCGCCGAATTCATCTGCCAGTTCGCAGATCGCTTCAATCGGTGCAAAATCACCGTCCATGGAATAAATCGATTCAAAGGCGATAATCTTTGGTGCCGCAGGATCATCAGCTGCGAGCAGTTCGCGCAAATGCTCAATATCATTGTGACGGAAGATGCGTTTGGCACCACCATTGCGGCGCACGCCTTCGATCATGGAAGCATGATTGAGCGCATCAGAATAGATGATTAATCCGGGGAAAAGTTTAGGCAAAGTTGAAAGAGTTGCATCATTGGCGATGTATGCAGATGTAAAAAGCAGCGCTGATTCTTTGCCATGCAGATCTGCGAGCTCGGTTTCGAGCCGTTTGTGATAGACCGTGGTCCCGGAGATGTTCCGCGTTCCGCCAGATCCTGCACCTGTTGCATCGAGCGCTTCATGCATCGCATCAAGCACAACCGGGTGCTGCCCCATGCCGAGGTAATCATTGCCACACCATACAGTAACGTCTTGTGTGCTGCCATCGGGACAGGTGCGCGTGGCATGGGGGAATTGACCGTTGTGACGTTCAATATCTATGAACGTCCTGTAGCGTCCCTCAGTGTGCAGGCGCGCAATAGCCTGGTCCAACTGGTCGTTATAGCTCACCCGGTCTCTCCTCCGTTTGATCCCTGGGTACGACGCACCTTTGGAATCCTTCTAAGTTCAATATCGTTCCTGCCCTTAAGGTTCAATAACCTTAGGATGCGCATCCTGTCGCATCCTTGACATGCATCAAGCCAATTGCGTGAGTGCGGAGCGTTTGGCATCGCCGGTTTCAGGCCTTTTCACCGCTGGACACCACCGTGCGCACTGCTACGGTTCGTGGAAAATCAAAGGAGTCGCCCGATGTCTTTAGACGCCGTTTTATCCCGAATTGATGCTGATCTGCCTGCAGCAACGGACCGCCTTCTTGAGTTGCTGCGTATCCCCTCCATCTCAACAGATCCCGCATTCAAAGATGCCTGTGATCAGGCGGCAGACTGGTTGGTCACGGATCTGAACCGCCTTGGCATTGCCACCCAGAAACGTTCGACGCCGGGGCACCCGATGGTGGTCGGACATATTGATGGCCCGGGTCCGCACTTACTGTTTTACGGTCACTATGACGTGCAACCTGTTGATCCGCTTGACCTTTGGGACAACGATCCTTTTGATCCGAAGATAGAAGATACCGCCAAAGGACGTGTCATTCGCGGACGCGGTTCTTCTGATGACAAGGGCCAGTTGATGACGTTCATTGAGGCCTGCCGCGCCTGGAAAGCCGAACATGGCAGCTTGCCTTGCAAGATCACGTTCTTCTTTGAGGGGGAAGAAGAGAGCGGCTCCCCTTCCCTTGTGCCCTTCATGGAGGAAAACGCCCAGGAGCTGAAATCTGACATCGCGCTGATCTGTGACACCGGGCTTTTTGAAAGCAAGACACCAGCGATTGTGACCATGCTGCGTGGTTTGCTGGGCGAAGAGATCACGATCACCGGACCGGATGTGGATTTGCATTCAGGAATGTATGGCGGTGTGGCGATCAATCCCATCCGCGTGATGTCACGCATCATCGCTGCGCTGCATGACGAAGAAGGGCGCATCACCGTTCCGGGATTTTATGATGGCGTACCGGAGCTTTCCGACGAGATGGAAGCGCAATGGCAGGGGTTGGCCTTTGATCATGCAGGGTTTCTGGGAGATGTGGGACTGTCCTACCCAGCGGGCGAGCAGGACCGCACGCCACTGGAGATGATCTGGTCGCGCCCAACCTGCGAAGTCAACGGGATTTGGGGCGGATACACGGGCGATGGCTTTAAAACCGTCCTGCCCGCCATGGCACAGGCAAAGATCAGTTTCCGACTGGTTGGCGATCAGGATCCGCTTTTGATCCGGGAAAATTTCCGCGCAATGGTACGCGAGATGCTGCCCGAAGACTGTGAGGTCAGTTTTAGTGAACATGGCGCCAGCAAAGCCTCGATGACCGAAACCGACGATCCCAGTTTTGAAGCGGCGCGTCGCGCCCTGAGCGACGAGTGGCAAGTACCAGCGGCCTATGTCGGGTGCGGCGGGTCGATTCCGATTGCAGGCTTCTTCCAGAATATTCTGGGAACAACGCCGATGTTAGTCGGTTTCGGCAAGGACGATGATGCGATCCATTCGCCGAATGAAAAGTACGATTTGGAGAGTTTCCACAAAGGGATCCGCAGTTGGGCGCGTATTCTGGCGGCACTCGCAACGTGATCGCCGTGCGGATCGCGCGGTGGCCTGAAGCCCACCCTACGGTGCCTTTGTCCAGTGGGTGAGGAATTCAAAAAGCTGTTTGCAGATGTGAATGGCCAGCGCATTTGTTATGCGACCCTGGGCTCTGGCCCCCCCCTCTTGCTGTTACATGGGTTTCCGCAAACACATGATTTGTGGCGCGAGGTGGGAGCGACGCTGAACGATGATTTTACCGTGATCGCGCCCGATTTGCGCGGGTATGGTGCGAGTTCGAAGCCACAAGGCACCGAAAATTACACCTTTCGCCATATGGCGGGGGATCAATCCGCATTGATGCAACATCTGGGATTCACGGAGTTTCACGTCGCAGGGCATGATCGGGGGGGACGCGTGGCCCACCGGCTCGCCCTCGACGCGCCTGAACAGGTACTGAGCCTGACAGTAATGGACATTGTGCCCACGCACTTACTGCTAGACCAACTCTCGCGGCAGGTTGCAACCGCCTACTACCATTGGTTTTTCCTCGCTCAACCCACGCCTTTCCCCGAAACGATGATCGGGCATGACCCGGACCGGTATTTCGAAAGCTGCCTGTTGGGCTGGGGCGCGGCACTCTTGTCTGACTTTGATGCAAAAGCGCTCGCCGCCTATCGCAAGGCGTGGCGCGACCCGGATGCCATTCGCGGCATGTGTGCTGACTATCGCGCTGCATTGCAATATGACTTTGATCTTGATGCCCAGGATCTTCACCGTCAGGTTACTTGCCCTGCGCTGGTTCTTTACGGGGCGGATGGCGCAATGGCGCGGGCGTTTGACGTCCCTGCGACTTGGCAGGACAGGCTCTCGGACATGCGTGCCAAGGCCATTTCCGGCGGACATTTTTTTGTGGACCAGTCGGCCGATGACACGGCGCAGGCGCTCTCGGACTTTCTGCGTCCGATTGCGGACTGACGCGCCTGCGTCCCGCGCAATAAGAGAAGTGAGCGCTGTGTAATGAGTTCGAAACGCTCCCTGCGCTTATCCGCGCCATGTGCGCCCGTTCGAAGAGTAGCGGGGACGAGCGGACAGATTTGATCTGCCTGTGATTTCCAGAGACCGAAACCGACGTCTCTGCACGTCGTCCTAAGTTGAACCTTGATTGAAAATACCTTTCGCGCCGCCGCCCAAGATGACGGTATGACGCCAAAAAGCAAAAAGGGACCCGAAGGTCCCTTTTCAAGCAGCGGTGGCGCGGTTGACGGGGCTCGAACCCGCGACCCCCGGCGTGACAGGCCGGTACTCTAACCAACTGAGCTACAACCGCCCTCTGCTCGCCGGGTGTACCCAGCGCGTTTGGACGTATTATGGCGCGCCTCAGGTCACGTCAAGCACGTAGCGCGCCTGAGACAACATTTTTTGTAATCATTTTTCGCCACGAGGTCGCTGGACGTGATTTTCAGGAACGTCCAAGTCCGCCATCAGGCAAATCATTGAGAATATGGCGCGCCATGGCGCTGCCCCAACGTGCATAGAGACGCGGACCCGGATGGAAGCGATCTGAGGCCATCATCGTATCATCAAAACCCCAGTCCGGATCGACAAGCCGGGCTGAGCCATGCGTATCAAGCCCCCGTTGCTGCGCTGCGTTCATCAAGGATGCGCGATCCCCGAGGAATCCCGCCAGGGGATCAGGGATTGACGGGAACTTGGCCATCGGCGGCACTGCTGTCACATAGATCCGCCTAACGCCAAAATCGTTTTCCAGGACCTGATGAAACGCGTTGGTTTGTGCAACCCAAGTCATGGGGGCGACAAGCCGGGTTACATCGTTCACGCCAAGGGCAGTCACGGCGATATCAAACCGCAACTGAGCATTTTTCTTCAGATAGCCCGGCATTTTACGAGTGGTCATCCCGGTCTTTGCAACAAGTTGCCAACTTACGGAAAAATTTGCGGCCAATGCATGCGTGAGCCGCCCGCTGAGCGCCTCCAACTGATGATCAGCACCCACCCCGGCGGCCGAGGAATCGCCAACGATCAGAACCCTTAGGTCCGGGCCAGATCCAACACGCCCAACACGCGGGCCTTCGGGTTCGGGCAGACGCGGGGTTTTGCTGATGACCTTCATGGCTTGAAAGGCCAACACGGGCGAAAGGGCTGCCGCTCGCAATCGCGCTCTTACCATGGTGTCGCCTCCGGTCGGGCTAGGCTGTAAGGCAATGAAACACTGCGTGGGACTTAAAGGAATCGTGGTTTCATCAAAGTTTTTTTCACTCTTGGGACAGGGGATCGCAATGCCATACCATCATTCTTGGATACCAAAGCCATAACCAGCGCATAGACGCGGGTATTAACAATGTGCTTAACAAACGGTTTCCTGTAGCGACTTCGGAGCAATGTTCGTACACGGAAAAAAACAATCACCTTTGCAACTAGATCTCACGGTGGTCCCGACTGGCGTTTCGGGAAATCGCTTTATCATCAATACGCCGCGCTGCCTGGTCCAGACGCGCTGCCATATGGATGATCTCGGAAACATCCCCCGCGTTTTGCTCCAATGCCATTTCGTAGGCTGCATACTCAAGAAACTGGGCGGCGACCTGCATGGCATTTTGCGTCCGTTCAGGGTTTGGCAACCGATCAAGAACGGCAAAAACCGGCGAAAGGTCCACAACCTTAGGGGGATCTTGATCCACAGGCCCGGTCATATGATGTCCGCTTTCAGCCATTATCGCATTTTCGCTCTCGGCACCGACTGCACCAGAGATGTATTGTCCGGCTCTATTATCGAAAACGGCGTTTTGCGGCGCAAATTCGCGCGTCGCAGAAATCAAACAGCGCTGCCATTGAGCCGATAAATTTTCCGCCGTTCTAACGTTTACTCTTCGTTAACACATGCGAACATGTCAACCCAAGGTAGACTAAACATCTGTCCAAAGCACGTTTGTCGGTAAATAAGACGCATATCTCACCTATTGCAGGCGTGATGCTGCCAAAGCTCCCGCGTAGGAAAGATCGGGGAGAACTTCAGACGATGATCTGTTGAGTTTTGCCGATGCATCGACCAACTCGGCGACGAAAGTGGCAGGTTCGTGCCCCGCAAGTTCAAAAGCGGCATATTCCAGAAGCTGTGAAGCAATTTTCATCGCGCGGCTTGATCGCTCTACCAATGGCAATTCGTCCAGCAATTCGACGATGCGATCAATCTCTTGTTCCGAAGGCTCTCTTCCAGTTTCGCCAAACCCCTTCAGGCCGTTTTTATCATAGAACATCTGCGCACATCCCGTATCTATTCCGCATAGCACCACCATTTACTCCAATAACCAGAATCACAGCTCGGCAGACATGGCAAGCGACTCGTAAAACGCAGCTCCAAACAAGTGGTTCTGAGCGATAGTATGCCAGTTTCTGCGAGAAACCGATATATTTATTTGTGACAGTTTGGAAATGCCAGACACCAGCGCTGCTTGCGCGAACGCTTTGACCATATCCTGGAAGGGCCGGGACACTCAAAGCGCGTGCCATAGAGCTATGCTTCATTGCAACCAAGTGGGACACTCCAACTGTGCGCATGCGGTGAGATCTCTACGTGGGCGCAGCGTCTTGTGACACAGGCCAAAACACCTCGCTTAAGGGCAAGGATATGTCGGAATGTCATTTATTGTAAGCGGCTTGCTCGTATTTGTAGATAACGGAATTGTCAGCTTTTGCGGTAATCCAACTCGCCAAGTCGGCCATTCTGTTTCCATTTCAAGGCATCTGCATCTTGTCAGAACCTCTTCAACGCTGTGCCCCGCTCCACTGCGCCTTTACGTAACACTTGCCGTGCCACTTACTGGTGGTTGCGATGTCGCGTCATAACACCTGATTGGGGCGCTCAGAGCGTGACCCGCGCGTTGCGAAAAGAAGAAGACGTCAACCAAAGCGCAAACGCACATCGTTCCAAGCGCCAATGTTGCAGCAGGTTTTATGGTGGGTCGTGAGAGGCTCGAACTCCCGACATCTTCGGTGTAAACGAAGCGCTCTACCAACTGAGCTAACGACCCGTTACGCGGCGGTTTAGCTAAAGTCGCGCGCTGCTTCAAGCCCCTATCGACAGGCAATTCATTTCTCCTGCGTCGAGATGGTATACAACCCCTTGCCCACCCGGGAGCATACCTATTTCCGCAATGTCTTTGCCCAAGACGATCAGACGCAACATACGCGAAGTGATTCCGTGGGTAACCAAGACGGATGGCTCAGACAGATCGTTCAAAAACGCAACGCACCGAGCATGTAATCCAACGAAACCTTCGCCTCCTGGTGCACGATCATACAGATCCAAGCCGCTCTCTTCACTCTCATCCACGGGGCGGTCGATGATCAGAGTGTCACGGCGCATGCCCTCCCAGTCTCCGACCGAAATCTCCGCTAAACGAGCGTCAGTTGTGATTGATCCGAACAGGCCATTCAATGCGATGGAAGCCGTATGAAAGGCGCGTCCCTGAGGGCTGCAATAGGCTTTAAAACCAGTCAGATCACGCCGTTTCAAGATGCTATGTTGATCCCGCGCCTGCGCCCTGCCCTGATCGGTCAATGCCGAATCCAGCCGCCCTTGTATCCTGTGGTCAGCGTTCCACAAAGTTTGTCCGTGGCGCAGAATATAGAGCGGCGGCATCATTTGGAGTTCTCCGGTTCGGCAAAGCCAGGGGGTTAAATACTTGTTACACGTCGATGTCACATCACGTGCCAGATCCGCAATGCCAATTAATCGGCAAAATGTTGCGCCACGCGATGTTGACGCTGAAAGTCTAGTGAACCGTGATCTTTTTCGATCCTTTCCAGCTACCAATTCTAGCTTTTGAACCTACTTGTTAACCAAGTTGAACGGATTTGTTAGCGCAACCCGAAAGGAAGCTTTCATGACAATAGATCTTAAACTGAACGGCGAGACCCACGCGGTTGATGCCGAGCCCGGGACACCTTTGTTGTGGGTGATCCGCGATGACCTCAAGATGACAGGAACAAAATTTGGCTGTGGCGTGGCGGCATGTGGTTCCTGCACTGTGCATGTTGATGGCGTGCCTGTCCGGTCCTGCCAAACCTACATCGAGGATCTTGAAGGCTCCGAAGTTACGACGATCGAAGGGCTCACCTCGGATGTGGCGAAGGCGGTGCAAACCGCCTGGGCGGAACTGGACGTCGTGCAATGCGGTTACTGCCAATCCGGCCAGATCATGTCTGCGGTTGGATTGCTGAGCGAAAACGCGAAACCAACCGTTGATGATATTGACGACTATATGAACGGCAATGCATGCCGCTGCGCCACGTATCAACGCATCCGCGCTGCCATATTACGCGCTTCAGATTTGATGGAGGCCTGAGTCATGACACTAACAACATCCAGACGCGGCTTTCTCGCTTCCGCAACAGCAGCAACGGGCCTTCTGGCCATTGGCATCTCCCCTCGGGGCGCTTTGGCCAAAGCGAGTGAAGGGGCATTGAACCCCTTTGTGACAATCTCTTCGGACGGCACCGTGACAGCGATTGTCAAGCATTTTGAAAAAGGCCAAGGCACTGCGACGGGTCTGTCGACATTGATCGCTGAGGAATTGAACATGTCACTGGATGCGATTAAATACGAATTCGCGCCTTCAGATCCGACCGTTTACAATAATTCGCTTTTTGGCCCCTATCAGGGGACGGGCGGCTCAACGGCCATGGCAAATTCCTACATGCAGTATCGAACTGCCGGGGCTGCTGCGCGGGAGATGTTGATCTCTGCGGCGGCCAACCGTTGGGGCGTGAGCGCGTCTGAGCTTGCCCTGTCAAATGGCGTTGTTTCAGGTGCAGGCAACGCAGCATCAATCGGCGAGTTGGTCGCAGATGCTGCCATGTTGGAGGTGCCTGCTGACCCGAGGCTCAAAGATCCGTCTGAGTTCACAATCATTGGTAATCCTGACGTGCACCGCACCGATCAAGGCCCCAAGATCGACGGGACAGCAAAATTTGCCATGGACTTGCATCTGGATGATCAGATGGTCGTCGTGATCAAACGCAGCCCGCGCATGGGCGGCACGGTGGCATCATTTGACGACACAGCCGCAACGGAAATCAAAGGTTTCATACAAGCGCTGGCGCTGCCAAATGGTGCGGGTGTCGCAGTCTATGCTGATAAAACCTGGGCTGCTTTCCAGGCACGCGACGCTATTGAGGTGACGTGGGACTTTTCCGCCGCCGAGACGCGCAGTTCCGGCGACGTCCGTCGAGAACTACTCGCGGCACTGGATGACAATGCGGAATTTGACGCGTCCTCAGAAAGCGACCTGTCAGATACTCTGCAAGCCATAGAAGGGGCCGCCCAGATTGTTGAGGAGACCTTTTACTTCCCGCTTCTGGCACATGCTCCCATGGAGCCGCTAGGGGCTACGATTGAACCACTTGCCGACGGCACTGTCGTTATTCATGACGGCGCACAGTTTCCGACCAGCGACCACAGTGTTCTGTCGCAGATCCTCGAATTGCCGATGGAGAAGGTTAAGGTCAACACAATTCTGGCCGGTGGTTCCTTTGGACGGCGCGCAACCCCAAGCGCGGATTATCAGGTCGAGGTCGCACTGGCATTTGCAATGACAGACCGCACACGGCCGGTGAAGCTGGTCTGGTCGCGCGAAGATGACATCACCGGTGGCTATTACCGTCCGGCCTTCGCGCACAAGGTGCGAGTCGGATTGGATGATGCGGGCAAGATCGTGGGTTGGGATCACCGCATCGCCGGTCAATCCATTTTCAAGGGGACCTTTTTCGAAAGCGTTATGGTGCATGGCGGCATTGATCATGCCTCCGTTGAGGGTGCCGCCGACACGCCTTATGACATTCCGGGGATGCATTTCGGCCTAACGGATAACAAACCTGCAACAACGTTGCTTTGGTGGCGGTCTGTCGGCCACAGCCATACGGCATATGTCATGGAAAGCATGATGGATATTGCGGCCAAGGCTGCACAACGGGACGCGGTCGGATTTCGCCTGGAGTATCTGTCAGGCGGCACAGCCGATCAACAACGCAAGGCCGCTGTTTTGAAGCTTGCGGCACAAAAAGCAGGTTGGGGACGTTCCGGCCCGGGTCGTAGTCAGGGCGTTGCTGTGCATAAATCCTTTGGATCATATGTGGCACAGGTTGCCGAGATTTCGCGTGATGAGACTGGCGCAGTGAAAATTGAAAAAATCACGGCGGCAGTGGATTGCGGCTTACCGGTCAACCCGAACGTCATCAAAGCCCAGATCGAGGGCGGCATCGGCTATGGAATAGGCGCGGTCATGCGTAACGAAATCACGCTGAGCAATGGGGAAACTGATCAACTCAACTTTCCTGACTACGAACCACTGCGTATTCACGATATCGCCGAAATCGAAACGCATATCATTCCATCTGCCGAGGCACCTACGGGGATTGGTGAACCCGGCACACCGCCTGCGGGGCCCGCGTTGGCAAATGCGATCGCGGTGGAGGGACCAAGGATCACATCGCTGCCGATGAGCAATGAGGGTGTGGATTTCGTCTAGACCTTCAAGCGTTTCATAATCAAAGTCCGCGCGCAGCATAGTGAGCGCGGGCTTGTGTCAAATATAATGGTCAACCTGTTTCCTTGCTCGGCACTTTAAAACTATGGTTGGAATTTCGGACCCCACATCGCGTGTGCATCAACTTCAGATTACATGTTCGGAAGTTTCAAGGCTGCCAGGGGTCATGACCTCTGCGGAAAATGGGCTCGCTGATCAAGTGTCTCTATGTCGCGAACAACCTGATCCAGGCGGGTCGCCAACTCCCCAAGTATTGGATGCGCACGGCCGCCTTGATTTTGCTCTACAGCGGCAAGATATCCGACAAGTTCACACAGCACCGATTTGGTTTCGTCCAGTACATCCCTGCTGACTTTGTCCAAATCACGCCCCCCAATGATTGAATTGTTAAGTGGTGAATTATGTGCCACTGGCACTTTTTTCAACATTAAACGAGGGACTTTCAAGTCACTAATTTTTGCAAGGTTGGAAGGAACCTTAATCTGCTGGATGGATTATTGACGCAGAGGGCCATGGCTCGCCCTTCTGCAGATTTCTGTAAATGCCGCATACTGTCACGTCTATTCTATCGTCACCGCAACCGGAACTCAGCAGGACGCACGAATATTGGAGCGCCTAACCTCTGCTGTAACATGCACGGCATTGCAGGTTTCTTGTACACAGTCACACCAAAGCAGACCTAAATGGCGTAGGATTTCGAGAACCGCAAATCTGCAATTTTGTTTTTGCGGTGTCACGCGGATTTAGAATTCATTCACCTGATCTCGCTTCAATAGTGGTCTTCATAACTCCATTTCTGATGTTTGCGTCGATAACAGACATATTTCGACTGAGATTTCCCCGCCCATTTCATGCTGCTGCGACGCGGGCTGTCACATATCTCACGCCTTCGGCCTCAAGCCGCATGTTCTGTTCCAAATCACAATCGATCCAATGGACCATTTTACGAATTCTGTTTCATTCAAACATGCGCTTTTGGACAAGCGCATCCAACCACACCGCCAATGACTGCGCCGGTAAAAGTGTATGGCAACAAAACGAATTTGCAGCTCAGTGCCAATATGTTGTCTTGTCGACGTCCGAATAGCTTAAAACGGCGTGTTTCGCCATCGCCTGCGAGAGCATGGGGCATGTTCTTCGGAACGACAAAAATCACCGCAGGCGCTTAAGAGCCATGTCAAACTCAGCAATTTGGTCCACCTCTTTTCGGTGTTCG
Source organism: Paracoccaceae bacterium (assembly GCA_033344815.1). Lineage (NCBI taxonomy): Bacteria > Pseudomonadati > Pseudomonadota > Alphaproteobacteria > Rhodobacterales > Paracoccaceae > Paracoccaceae bacterium. Next base: position 468,704 of record JAWPMR010000001.1, read on the forward strand.
CAGACAACCGTGACCAGCCGAACGCCAAGTCTTGCGTTTTTCACAGCCAATTCCAGTAGTTTCTCCCTATGAAAACAGCCAGTCCTCAACTGGGCTACAAGTCGCGGACAGGACGCTTCGGGTAAGTTGCCTACCGGTGAACTGCATGGGCAGCCAGGTTTCAGCCTGCGTCGGAAACCAAAACATGTGCCATTTTGGTGATGCTCTTCTTTAGGTTGCGCAACTCGTTCTGGGGCAACGCATCCAAGCATTCCACAATTTTGAGCAAAGGATCGTTCCTGAGGGACTCTATCCCTGCTTCAGTCAGAAGCAGCATTTTGCTACGCCCGTCCCTCGGGTTTTCCATCTGTGCGACGAATCCGCGATTTACCAGCGTCTGAATCGCGCGCACCACAGGAGCGTGAGTTTTGCCCAAAGATTTGCGGATCAAACTCATGGTGCAATGGCTTCTCGGATTTGACCTGATGTAGCGAAGTATCGACCATTGTAACGGTTGGATATCGCCAGAAGCCTGTGGTCCATAGGCGCTTCGCACAATGGTTTCCATCAAAACGGCAGTAGCAATATTGCTTTTTATGACAGTTGGATTTTTCAAATTAAATTTTGTATAAATTTGAACGGCAATTTGTTTCAATCAAAAATACCCTTTAAGGTTAACCGCTTAGGCGGGAGCTGGTGTTCCATTTGTGGATTGAAACAGAGACTCGTTTTTTGATCATAGGCATTAGTTCTGGCCGGATCCGTGGATTTCCCGGAACGTGTCATATGTGCATTTTTTGAAAACCTGTCTCTCCACAGAGACGAAACTGGATGACACAAAAGCCATTCGCGCGTCGGGCTTCGCAAAGCCAAGGCAGTTTCTAACCCGCGCCAGAAAACGCCTGACGTTTCCAAGCTGTCACCCAGCACAGACTGGAGTCGTTAACTGCGGCGCCAAATCCTGCTGGTTTTGACATCCTCAGTTACTCAGCAGCACCCTCGTTGGGGATGATGTGATCACCCGACCCGCAGGATACATGGATACTCACCACAGGTGTTACATGGCATCTACCTGATCGCGATCGCACGCGATCACTTTTTTGAAGAGTAATGGCGAACTAAAGTCCACGTGTGCTCGCCTCGGGTAATTCAGGCCGATACGCTCTCACTCATTCCCAAGTATTTGGGAAAAAGCAGTGCAGCGCATGCCTCTGGATCCAATCAGTGTTTTTGGGCTTCAAAACAATTCGAGATCATTGCCAGAACTTTGTGGGGCCTGAACCTGAGACACAGTCTCGACCGGCGCGTCGCTGCGAATTTTCAGCATAACGCGGCCCGTCGCTGGCCAAAACATGATATGACGCGCAGTTTCGCCACCCAGTGAATGGCCTTCGCAGGCTATGCCTTCTTGCTCCAGGAATTTTAGAATGAATGCGCTATTCTGCTTCCCGATTTCGCTCAATCCAGCGACCATCTGCGCGCCGCCAAACGCTTTGGCCCGCAATTTGTTTCTCTGCGCTCCATGCTTTAGGATATCGTTGATCAAAAGCTCCATCGCGTTAATGCCAACAAGGTTGCAGACACCGCTCTCAGCTGTGCTGGTTGTAAGAAGCATATGATTCATACCACCAACACCGGAAGCAGGATCCCACAAGCAGCACGAAACGCATGACCCCAGAAGCGTACTAATGATAAAATCCGGATCAGAGCCGACCGCCTGCTCCCCCTGCGTGATATGATGACGTGACTTTTCCATCAAATTCGGGCCCCATTTTTACTTTTTACTGAATTACGTGCCTGCCCGGCACTGTCACGGATCGCTTGTCCAATCTTATCCAACGGCAACTCATGCTGGACTGCGCCAAGAGCCATTGCAGCGCGCGGCATTCCATAAATCACGCAGGTGTTTTCGTCCTGCCCGAAAGTAGACGCGCCTAATCCGGCCAGTTTAAGCAATCCCTTTGCGCCATCTTGCCCCAATCCGGTCAACAGACCGGCGGTGATGCGGTCCGCGCCGTCTTTGACGGAGGAAAACAACACATCTACTGATGGGCAATGCAATGCAGGCGGGTCGTTCGGCGCAAAACGGCAATACCAATGACCACCACGGCGACAGATTTCCGTGTGCTGATCATTGCCAGGTGCCAGCACAATGTCACCCCTGCTTAAAGCCTCTTCCTCATTGGCCAGAAATACATGCTGTTGCATTTGCCTGTTCAAACGTTCCGCAAAACTGATCAGAAAGTTTCCAGGCATATGCTGCACAATGACAACCGGCGGCCCGGACGGGTCCAGCATTGGCAAAACGGCTTCCAGCGCGGCAACGCCGCCAGTCGAAGCGCCCAGCAGAATAATCGAACCTTCGTCGCAAGGATCGGCGCTCTTCTTGGACGTCGCATAGGTCACAGCATCTGTGCCATTTGATTGCAATCGCATTTGCAACTGCGAAGGACGTGTGCACGCGGCATGATAAACGCGCTCACAAATGTCGTCCGTCAATTCTTCGCCAAAACTTTTGGAAGGCTTGACCATGCAATCAATCGCTCCCCGCGACAAAGCTTGCACCGCCGCATCACTTCCTGCCGCTGTTAGGCTCGACATCATCACAACCGGCATGGGCCTTGCGCGCATCAGGCGCGTCAAGAAATCCAACCCGCTCATTCCAGGCATTTCGATATCAAGCGTCAACACATCTGCGGGATGGGCTTTGATGTAATCACGCGCTTCTATTGCGTCAGCGGCCTCACCCACGACTTCCAACCGAGGGTCTGCAGAAAGAACTGCACGCAACCAGGCACGCATCACGCGCGAATCATCAACTATGAGGACCTGCTTTGGAGTTCCCGTACCGCTTAACCCGCCGTTCGAATGTGTCGCTGTCACAATAAAATTCCCGTGCCGAATGTTCGACAACCAACGCGGCGTTGGTCATGCGCTTTCCGGCACTGGTATGGCAAAGACTTATGAAGCGAGCCTTAATGTCGTCGTGTTTTTGGCGGCCAATTTGCCCTCAACCGGCCCGCTCCAAAATCAGCTGTCGCGACACGATCATGCGCATGATTTCATTCGTGCCTTCCAAAATCTGATGGACCCGTAGATCCCGAACAATTTTTTCGATGCCATAGTCCGCCAAATACCCATAGCCGCCATGGATTTGCAAAGCATCATTGGCGATATCAAAGGACGCATCCGTGACAAAAACCTTTGCCATTGCGCAAAACTTCGTCACATCCACCGCGCCCTGATCCAGTTTCCATGCGGCCTGACGCAGGAAAACGCGTGCTGCCTGAAGTCTGACTTCCATGTCCGCCAATTTGAATTGCAATGACTGAAATTGATCTATGGATTTGCCAAACGCCTTGCGCTCCGCCGCATAAGACAAGGCTGCATCAAGCGCCGCCTGCGCGCCCCCAAGAGCGGATGCCGCAATATTCAACCGGCCCCCATCCAACCCCGCCATGGCATAGGAAAAACCGCGCCCTTCCTCCCCGATCAGATTGTCAAATGGCACGTGACAGGCATCAAATTGAACCTGCGCCGTCGGTTGCGCACGCCACCCCATTTTCTGTTCCAGGGCGCCAAAGGACAAGCCTTCGCTTTCGGACTCGACGATCATCGCCGAAATCCCCTTTGGCCCATCCTCCCCGGTGCGCACCATACTGAGATAGGCATCCGAATAACCGCCCCCGGAGATAAACGCCTTTGTGCCATTGAGCACATAGCCTTCATTGCTGCGCCCGGCCCGCGTGCGCAAGGCTGCTGCATCTGATCCCGATCCCGGTTCGGTCAGGCAATAAGAAAAAATCTTCTCCATACTGCAAATCTGTGGCAGCCATTTTGCCTTGCTGTCCTCAGTCCCGAATTTGTCAATCATGCCACCGCACATATTGTGGATCGATAAAAACGAAGCCACCGCAGGACAGGCCATGGACAATGCTTCAAAGACCAGCGTGGCATCCAGTCGGCTCAGTCCCGATCCGCCATATTCGTCCGAAACATAGATCCCCGCCAGCCCGAGCTCTGCAACTTTCGGCCAAAGGGCTTTGGGGATCGTACCTTGGCGTTCCCAATCCTGGGCAAAAGGTGCGATGTGTTCCTGTCCAAAGGCATAGGCCATATCGAAGATGGCGGATTGTTCTTCGGTTGCTGCAAAATCCAAGAGGTTGCCCTTTCTGAATGCGATGTCTGAACCGCGCTCGCGGATATGAAAGTGATCCTTCAAGGAGTATCACTATTACATGGCCTTGGAACAGATGGCATCGGGGCCTGAATGAAAACATTTTGCCGACCAAAAGACGTTCTGTAAATGCGGCGGTCAGCGGCGGCATCGGGTAAGTCGGACATGTCAGAGCTGAAGTCGGAACCGGGAACCTGCCGAAGCGCTGTCAATCTAGACACTGGCGGTTGAATCCGGCACCTGATGCAACCGCATGCCCTCACCCGGATGGTAATTCATCAACACTCTCCGCCCCTCTGAGACTGTAAATTCGAATTCACTGTACGCCTGCGTCTCAGACCTCGTCCCTGAACCCGAACTAAAGTGTTTGTTGGATCGACACTGAGGGTTTCGTCAGCAACGAAACAACCATGGAAAACTACAGATCCATTTGGCTTTTTTTTGAGTAAGCCTGGTCATCTGCACAACAACAGTAGCGCATGCAGCTAATGCCGCACCATGCATACGGGCGCGCTGCATCTCTGATCAGATAATGTGGAGAGCCCACGCAAAAAACCTTCTCACCGGATCGCTCACCAAGCGTAACGGTACCAAAATCATATCTGCTCGGGCCGACTGGAGTCCTCCATCCCAAACAAATTCACTCCGGAACCCTACGATTGACGCACCGACGGGGTGCCACGGGCCTTACTGCGCCCGTTCGGGCGTTCGAATGAGGCAAGGGACGTGACGAAAGTGCGGTCCAATCAATCACGCACCGCTTGTGGCATCGGTGGCGGTCCCGCTTGCGGGAGGGGTGCGGCGGGACTGCTTCACCATAGGAAATCGCACACTGCGACAGCATTGCGTGTCATGTTTTTTGGCAATAACCGCAATTCTGCTGACATCAACGCTGTTTGGATTTCCGCTCTTGCGCAGAGTGCGCCGCGCGGCGGAAAATACCACACAACAGATTTGCAAATCAGTTGCAAAAATTTGCAAACTGACAGATTTCCTTTTTTATTACATATTTACAGATACTTAAATATCATCTGCTAATCATTCATTGTTATGAAATCACGCCGGCGGGTCAATTACGGAACCGCAAGGAGCCAGATCGGTGCAAGCCATCTTTTCGCCGTTCCTGAAGCACAATGCGTTCCGTGAGGTGCGCTGGCTGGCAAGTGCGACGCCTTACAGTTGTTCCAACGCTACCCCGTGAAGTGGTTCCAGGCGACGGCTCCCGGAATTTTTCATGCGCATCCGGTTGCAACGCAGATCAATCGCTGTCTACATTCTCGCAAGTCAAAATGAGGGACCAATTTTGTCCCGAAAAATTTCAGCGGCAAATCCTGTGACGTCCTGCATCGAAAACACCGCCGCATCTGTGTCATACGTCAGAATCGGAACCGCCTGTGGGATGCGAAACTCTCCAAACTCAAAATAAAGCTCTCTGGCAATCAGCGAAACATGCAGTGAGACCGCGCTACTATCGGGTCAACACGCGGTGGACTCACCTTAGTCCCTTTGAAGGGAATGCGCGCAAGCGGGTCGCGGCCAGTTTCTGCGAAAACATCCGGAGCGTAAAAGGGTTCAAATGAGGTGGCATGCACGATAGCGCCCAAAGGCCACGCACGCTGTAACCGCAGCGACCACGAGCGTCACACCCCGACGGCCTAAAGTACCATCCCGGTTCAACCGGCGAATTCCATAACAGTTCGCGCCGGGAACGCGATTTGCGGTCCGATAGGATAGGCAACAGCCCAACACTTGGCCATCAAGCACGCCTTGTGAGGCATTCAATACCCGGTCATTTCCAAATATCCACGCCCGACATGCGTGCCGGAAATTCGCACTGGCCCCTCCCAATAAGGAATGGATGTTTCCATCCATGCCTGCGGATTCAACGCCTCAACTGTGACGTCAACGCCTTTAGCGGGCAAAAAAGCGCGCCAAGTTGTCGGAATCTGACGACCCGCTACGTCATGTGTGACCAGCGGTTCAGCCGAAAAAGCGCCATCGGGAAAAGGCGTGGCAGATCCGTCAGGCTCTATCCAGGTGGCGGCGGTATAATCGCCGCCCGCGCTATCGCGCAGGGTGAATCCCATCAGACGCGCGCCCCCCTCGAAAGCCATTGAAAACCAATCCCAACTGACTTGAGACGCTCCAAGCGGTTGCGAGGCCCATTCGCGATCCAGCCAGGCCTGACCGCTCACTTCCACTGGCCCGCCCGGTAGGGTCAGCGTGCCGGAAATGTCAAAAAAAGGCTGGGAATAGTAATAGCTGGCGCGGCCCGAAGCTGATTTTTGCGAGTACCCGCGATCCCCGTGAAAAACCAGCGGTCCTTGCGCCTTCAGTGCCATGTCATATGCAAAATCAACGCCTGTGGCGCGCAGGGACATCTCTTGCATGTCATCCCCGCGCATCACCCAGTCATCAATCCAGGCCTCAAACGGATCGGCAGTAACGCCCGCCTGACCAATCCCGCCCCGCGCCCGCCGCTCTGCCACATGATGGGCATCGGGCGTCGTAATGGCCGCATGTGCCAGCCAAAGCTGCGGGCTGTCCCACCCGGGGCGTTCTTCCGGCGCCATGGCGCTGCGAAACAGGGTCCATTGCAAGCCGTAATCTGTCCCTGCTGCGTCTTTCAGGTTGGCGGTGAGATACCACCATTCAATGCGAAACCCCGGATGCGGGCCATGATCGGCCGGGAACTCAAATGCCTGACCACGTACAGGCAGATCAAACCCTTCCGCGTCATTCCCGAGCCCGGCGAAGCTTTGAGCAACAAGCGATGTTGCACATAGCGACCAGAACAGAAAGCCGATGACCAAAGAATTAGCGTTCATTGCTAAAGACTCTCAGCAGCTTATCAGGGGGCGTGCGCGCCAGTTGGATCGCGGGCCAAAGGGCCGCAGCAAGTGCGGCAACCAGCGTCAGCCCCCCCAACTTCATGTAATCCAATGGAAACAAAAACATCGGCAGCCGCCAACCAAACGCTTCGACGTTGACAATCGCCAGTAAGACCCACGCCAGTGTTAATCCCAACGGCACCGCCAGCACACCAGTGAGAGCCGCCAATGAAATGGCGCGCAACAGTTCCAAAGCCGCGAGATGCCTACGCGTCAATCCCAAGGCCCAGACCGGCGCTAATTGCGGCAAGCGCAGGCTGGCCAGCGTCAACAGGCTGATCAAGAGCGCGAGACCTGCGACAGAAAGGGTCAGTACATTCAGCGCCGCAGTCACGGAAAAAGTCCGCTCAAAAACGGAAAGGGAAAACGCTTTCAGATCGCTCTGGTTGATCAGTGCGGCCTCGCCGAGGTCAAATTCCTGTCGCAGCTCGTTTGCCAATTGGCCCGGTGTATCCGTGCGCAGTCCAAACCGCTGCGCGCGAATGTCCGGGTAACGCTCAGCGAAAAGCGTTTGAGAAATTACAACTTGTCCCGCTGAATTGCCATAGTCGCTGTAGATGCCGAGGATCAGATCGCCATTGGGCAATGTATCTCCAGTTTGCAATCCATTCCGGCGCGCCAGCTGCTCATTGACCAAAGCTCCCTCACTCGCCGCCAGCCTGTCCCATGCGTCTGGCAGGGTTGCAAGCAAGGGCCAGTTTTCACGGTAGGTCACATCATCCTTCATGCCGAAGACTTCCGCGGGCAATCCAGCGATGCGTATCTCCTGAGAAACGATCGGCAGGACCGTTACCCCCTGCGCCTCTAGATAATCAACGAGTGCGACAGCCTGATCGGGTGAATTAGCGTTAACATACAACTCGGAAGCCAAGCGCTGGTCCAGATATCCCGTAAAAGTCATTCGGAAGCTCGACACCATTGTGGAGACGCCAATGTTGGTTGCCATCGCCAAGAGCAGAGCCATCAGCGCCATTGAAAGTCCCGGTAATTGTTGGCGGCTGTCGGCCCAGAACCATTCTGACAAGGCGCCGCGCTGCAGCCGACTTGCGCCATGCAGTGTTGCGTTTAACAAGAGCGGCAGCAAAAATGCAGCCCCGATCAGCAGGCAAGCCAACAAAGCAAACCCGGCAAAAAGCCCCTGCCCTAAAGTGGCAAACCCGAGCCCCACCACAAAGAGAGCCAACGCTGACGCCGCTAGCCATCTGGCGGCGCCTTCCGCGTGCATGCTCATGGCGCGCGGATGGTTAAAGGACAATAAAGGCAAGCGCGCCAGTTTTATCAGGGCCGCGGCAGTGGCAACACCGGTGCCTGCCACAGCCATCCCCAATCCCGACAGCCACCACGCCGGGCGCAGTTGCAACTGACCAGTAACCTCTGCGCCATAAAGCCCGCGCAGGGTCGCCGCCACATCCGGCAGAAGCGCGGCCGCGATCACATACCCCAGCGCAATCCCGATCGTGCCCGCAATCAGTGCAAAGACGCCCAGTTCCAGGGCCAGAAGGATCATCAGACGGCGCAATGGGATGCCCAGAGCACGCAACGTGCGAAACACTGCGCGGCGTTGCTCAAACGCCAGACCAACCGCACCGTATACAATGAAAATACCAACCGCGAAGGACAACAGGCCAAATGCCGTGAGATTGAGGTGAAAGCTTTCTGTCAACCGCGCCACGTCGTTTTGTGCTGTGGGTTGCGTCAAAACATAATCCGGCGGCAAGGGCGGCACCCCCATCGGTTGGCGTGATGCCACGATCAATCGGGTGATGTCACCCGGTCGTGCCAGCAGGTTTTGCACAGTCGCAATATCACCGATCGCCGTGCCGGGATTTTGCGCGTCATCCAGTTGAACAGCAATTGGAAGACCGTCAAAGAACCCCGCGTCTTCCGGATTTGCAATGATGGTGTTGGCCTCAAAAAGCGGGCCGCCCGTCGTGTCAGGCTCGGGGTCTTCGGGGGTTTGTTCCATAGTGGATTGCGGCAAAGTCATCGGTTCCAGACCGATCACGCGTAAGGATTGATCGTCACTGCGCAATTGCCCGTCAAGAACCGGACTGACCTGCCACCCCAACCGCCGCAGCGCCACATATTGCGACGTTGTGAGAGACGCACCATCCGCGCGACGCACCTGTTGCAAATCGGTATTAGACAGCACATCGGCCGCGCCGTCATAGCTGGCGCGCGCCTCGGCGTTGATGGCCTGAACGCCGGACCACAAAGCCGTTGCAAGCGCCAGACCAGCGATCAGTGTCACCAATTGCCAGGGGTTGGCGCGCCAATGCGACATCAAAGCCGTGATGCCGAGCCACGTCATGACATGTCACCCACGTGATGCACTGCGCCGTGTGACAGCGAAAGTCTGCGTGTCATGCGTGCAGCCTGGCGCAGCGAATGGGTGACCATCAGGATTGCCGTGCCGGTTTGAGCCGCACTTTCCAGCATCAGACTCAAAACTGCGTCAGCCGTGGTTTCATCCAGATTGCCGGTTGGTTCATCCGCGAGCAACAACTTGGGCCGTGCGGCCAATGATCGTGCAATGGCGACCCGCTGTTGTTGCCCACCAGAGAGGGCCTCGGGGTATTTCGAAAGGTGATCCTTCAGCCCGATTTTTTCGGCCAGTTGATCCGCCCAATCGGGATCGTATTGATGCGCCAGGCGTGCGTGAAAGGCAATGTTGCTGGCCACTGTCAGGCTGGGAATCAGGTTGAACTGCTGGAAAATCAGGCCGACAGTCTTACGGCGCAGAAGGGCGGTCTGCGCATCTGAAAACGCTGTGATATCGGTACCATCCACTTCGATCTTGCCGCCGCTTACGCGGTCAAGACCCGCCACGAGGTGAAGCAATGTGCTCTTGCCACTGCCAGATTCGCCCTCAAGAGCCAGGGTGTCGCCCGCCGCCAGTTCGAACGAAACATCTCGCAACACTTCAACGGCGCCCGGACCTGTGTCGTAGCGTTTCGCCAAATTAGAGATCTTCAACACCATTTTGCGTCCTGACACCCATACCCTAGCGGGACATGGCGCAATTGTCGCCGAGCGCAAGACAGGCTGCGCGGACCTGACGCATGTTTATCGGCGGCAAAAAGGGAAACGTTCAGCCACCATAAAGTCCGGCAGAACGCCCTCGCAGTTTTATCAAAGCCAGCACCGTGTCGATGGTCGGCGTCGCGGTGTTTGTCACGCGGCCAAGTTCCTGCACCGATCCGACAAGGGCGTCAATCTCCATTGGGCGACCCGCATCCAGATCCTGTAACATGGAGGTGCGATGTGCGCCAACAGCGGCGCCCCCATCAATTCGGCGTTCTACGTCGATGGGGAATTTGACGCCCAGTTTCTCGGCAATCTCTTGCGCCTCCAGCATCATGCCCCGGGCCACAGCGCGGGTTTCAGGGTCCGTGCACAGCACATCCAGCGTCGCGTGTGTTAGCGCCGAGATTGGGTTGAACGACAGGTTGCCCCAGAGTTTCACCCATATTTCATCGCGCAAACGCGGGCGTACCGGGGCCTTGAGACCAGCGGCCATCAAGGCTTTGGACAAGGCCACGGCGCGCTCGGATTTCGATCCGTCAGGTTCGCCCAATGAAAAGCGGTTGCCCTCGATATGGCGTATGGTGCCGGGTTCAGAAACTTCTGCCGCCGGGTAGACCACGCACCCAAGCACGCGATCCGGACCGAATCCATCCCACTGCGCATTGCCGGGATCGACGCTTTGCAAGCGCGTGCCTTCCAGATCGCCACCGCTCTTGTGGAAATACCACCATGGGACGCCGTTCACACCGCTGACCACGGTGGAATGTTCGCCCAACAGTGGCGCCATGCGTGGCACCACAGGCGGCACGGAATGCGCCTTCAGCGTCACAATAACATAATCCTGTGGCCCCAAATCGGCAGGATCGTCACTGGCGGTGACCTTGACGTTGCTCTCAACGCCGCCCTCTTCGATGAGCGTCAGGCCCTTGTCTTTCATGGCAGCCAGATGCGGACCGCGCGCGACCAAGGACACATCTGCCCCCGCCTGCGCCAATTTCACGCCCATGTAACCGCCGATGGCGCCTGCCCCGAAAATACAGATTTTCATATCAGGCTTTCTCCACCAATCCGAGCTTCTCCGCCAAACCGATACGTTGCATCTTGCCGGTCGCGCCCTTGGGAATTTCATCCATGATGATGACTTTGCGCGGCACTTTGAAATCCGCCATCCGGGTGGCGGCAAAAGCGCGAATGTCTTTTTCAACCGCTTCTGATCCCTCGCTCAACACAACTGCGGCAGCAACCTCTTCGCCGAGTTTGGGGTGCGGCACGGCAAAGGTCACAACCTGCGCGATGTCCGGGTGATCCAGCAAGACGCCATCAACCTCCAGCGGGCTGATCTTTTCCCCGCCCCGGTTGATGATTTCTTTCAGCCGGCCCGTCAGGTGCAAATAACCCTCCTCGTCAAACGCCCCCTGATCACCAGTCCGGAACCAACGCGCACCGTCGGCCTCGAAAAAGTTCTTTGTGTTGGCCTCTGGGTTACTCTCATAACCCGGCGTCACATTGGGCCCGGAAATCACGACCTCGCCGGTGCCTTCCATCAGATGGTTTTCGGTCTCATGCGCAATGCGCATTTCTGGCCCCGCAGGGATACCGACGGCACCGGGTTTCTGGGTGCCCGACGCCAAGGGGTTGCAGGCCATCTGGTGGGCGGCTTCGGTCATGCCGTAAGCCTCGACCACAGGAGCGGCGAAGGTTTCGTTCAAAGCGACCATGACCTGAGCGGGCAAGGACGCCGAAGAGGAGCGCAAAAAGCGCAGCTTGGTATCGGCAATCACATCTGCATTGCGCTTGGCACGTGTCAGAATGGCCTGATGCATGGTTGGAACGGCCGTGTACCATGTCGGCTTGGCCTCTTTCATCCAGCCAAAGAAACGCAAAGCGTCAAACCCCGGCGCGCACCATATGGATGCGCCTGCGGCCAGCGATGCGGTGACGGCCGCAATCAACCCGTGGATATGAAAAAGCGGCATCACATTCATGCAACGGTCCTCAGGCGCCAGTTCCAGTGACGCGCGGATGTGTTCCGCAGAGGCAGCAACGTTGGATTGCAACAGTGGCACGATCTTGGGGCGCGACGTTGTGCCGGAGGTATGCAGGATCAGCGCGACGTCATCCGCCGTGACCGCATCGGGTGATGCAGTCCCCTGCGTGTCAGAGTGCAGTGTAAAATATCCCGCCGGGGCATCATCAGGAACCTGCAACCGGATGATCGCCATCCCGGATTTCTGCGCCGCACTTAAAGCCGGGCCATCGTAGTCCTGCATGACCAAAAGCGCCTTGGCCTTCAGATCCTCGAGGTAAAATTCATATTCTTCTTCCCGGTAGGCCGGATTGAGGGGCGCTGTTGTTGCCGCCTGCGCAACGGTCACAAAAGCCGCTGCCATCTCGGGGCCGTTGGGCAATACGATCGCAACCCTATCGCCTTTTCCGATCCCCATAGCGTTCAGCGACGTCGCCACTTCCTGTGATAAATCGCGCAAACCGCCATAGCTCATCCACGCGCGATCGGGCGCGCCAAAAGCGGGTGCATCGGAGGGATGATCTGAAAACAAAGATGTGACCGTGGTTCTCATTTGGTTGCTGTGTCCTTTTCTGGAGCGTTTTACACTGCTTTATCAGCCGCTGCGACATACCTAGCACGATGTCGCAAATATGCCATGTCCCCGTTTGAAGACAAGTTTCTGCGCTCGAAAGGAGCCACAAAATCCGGGTAAGCGAGAGGCGCATTAAACACTTGGGCACGTCGTCTTCCACGCCGTTCCCGATTTCCGCATCGCGTCCGCTCAGGATCATCCGGCTGGCGCTTTGGGCTTGAAACGGTCAAAAGACGTGTGCGGCTTGGCTCTCGTCGCTTCGCATGCTGCGCGACATGACGTGATTGAGGAATAGAACTTACATGATTGGCGATCTTTTACACGCGGGTCTGGGATGGCCCATTGCCTCCATTCTGATCGTGACCAGTTTTCTGGGGTCGCTGATCACAGCGGGGTTTGGCATCGGAGGCGGCGCGGTCATGCTGGCCGTCATCGCCACGCTGCTGCCAGCCCCCGCTATCGTGCCGGTGCATGGGCTTGTGCAGGTGGGCTCCAATGCAGGACGCGCATTCCTGTTTCGCAAAGAGGTTTACCGCGCGGTCATGATGCCGTTTCTAATTGGCGCTCTGATCGGGATCGTGCTGGGCGGATTGTTTGTGGTGCAACTGGAAGCCGGCGCTTTGCAAATCGCGCTTGGCTCTTTCATTTTGTGGTCTGTGGCCTTCAGCCCCCCTGCCCTCATGCGCCGCTCTTCAGCGATCACCGGCGGGCTTTCCAGTTTTTTGACGATGTTTATTGGCGGCACCGGACCTTTCGTAGCGGCCTACATCAAGACTCTGGGTCTCAGCCGGATCCAACATGTGGCCACACATGCGGCATTCATGACCCTGCAACATCTGCTGAAAACGATTGCCTTTGGGGTGTTGGGATTTGCATTTTCAAAATGGGCAGGACTCATCGGTTTGCTTATTGCATCCGGCTTTCTGGGCACCGTCGCCGGGCGTCATATCCTGTTCAAGATCAACGAGGCGCGCTTCAAGCTGATCCTGAATGCCATCCTGATCATTCTGGCGCTGCGTTTGATCTATGCGGGCGGGATCGAGCTTTGGACCGGCGGGTCGACCTCATGAATTTTCAACGTCGCGCCTCAGCGTTTCAAAAGCAACGATAGCAAACCCAGCACAGCCGAGACTACGATCAGCAAAAGCGATACTGCATTCAGCACAGGCGTGGAGCCCAGCTTCAAGCGATCAAACATGGTCACCGTCAGTGGCGCATCCGATCCGACCAGCATCAGTGTCGTGTTGAAATTCTCAAAGCTCATCAACACGGCGACAACCGCGGCTGCCAGCATCGCGGGAAGCAAAAACGGCAGTGTCACCTGACGGATCGCGCCCCATTTTGTTGCCCCAAGGTTCAGCGCTGCCTCTTCGAGGCTGGAATCGAACTTCTGCAACCGCGCGGAAATCACCAGCGTCGCAAAGGTGGTGATAAATGAAAACTGCCCCAGTACGACAAGGATCAGGCCCGGGCGCAGCCCGTCAAACCAAAGCCCCGTGGCCTCTTCGAGGGTGTTGGCGATGGTGCTCGAAAACACAAGGATCGAGATACCCAGAATAATGCCCGGAATGATCAGCGGCAACAGCATGAGGATATAAAGCAGGTTTTTGCCCCGGAAATCGTGGCGCACAAACAAAAATGCGTTACATGTCCCGACGATCACCGACAGGCCTGACACCCAAATCGCGACAACGCCTGATATCACGATAGACCGAAGGATGGGCCGTTCGTGAAAGACCCCAATGCGCGGGGCCTCAGTCCCGAAAAACCAATCCCACGTGAAGCCGTCCCAAGGCAGCGAGGGAAAGACGCTGTCGTTGAAGGCAAAGACACAGACGGTCACAAGCGGCAGAGCCAGATAGATGAAGAACAGGGTCACATAGGCCCGGTAAGACCAGCGAAACGGGGCGGATTGTGGGATAGTGGTGATCATTTCAACGCCCCATCGTCTTGCCGAGCGATTGTCCGGAAATTTTCAATGCCAAGAACACGATCAGCGAGGACAACCCCAAGAGCAGGAAGCCAAATGCCGACCCAAGCTCCCAATTAAACCGCGTGATGAACTGGTTATAAATCAACCCGGTGAACCACAGGCTGTCCTTGCCGCCCAGCAGGATCGGCGTCAGGTAATTGCCCAGCGACAACATGAACACCACGATACAGCCCGATACGATCCCCGGCATGGCATGTGGGATGACAATTTCGCGCAGAATCGACAGGCTGGAGCCGCCCAGATCATAGCCTGCCTCAATCAGGCTGTCATCGAGGCTGTCCAGCGTGGTCACCAGCGGCACGACCATGAACAGCATCGAGGTATAAACCAGCCCGGTCATAATCGCGGCATCGTTATAAAGGAACTCCACCGGACCGCTGACCGCGCCGATGTATTGTAAGAACGATGACAAAACGCCGGTTTCGCGCAGCAGGATCATCCAGCCAAAAGTACGCACCAACTCGCTGACCCAAAACGGGATCAGGCACATCAGAAAAAGCGTAGTCTTAGCGCGCCCGCGCGTCAGTTTCGCGATGTAATAGGCAATGGGAAAGCCGATGATCAGCGTCAGAAAGGTCGCTGTGATCGACATATAGGCGGTGCGCGCAAAGGTATTCCAATAGAGCGGTTCATTGAAAAACACCGCGTAATTGGCAAAGCTGGTTTCGTATTGCCGGATGCCGACCTTTTCCTGCAAGGATACAAAAAACATCCCCACATGCGGCAAGACGATCAGCGTCGTCAGCCAGATCAGCAGCGGCGCCAGCAACAGAAAAAACCCAAGTTTTGATTTGTCCGAACGCATGTCAGGACACCTGCCGATAACAGCGCGTTTGATCAGGTTGCCATCCGAAATAAACCTCATCGCCCTGCGCTAGATCGCGGAATTCGGCGGTTTGTGGCAAGGCCACGCTCATCTCGCTGCCATTGGCCGCATCGCGCAGGATCAATTGGCTGTTGGCACCATTAAACAGCACGCTTTCAACCCGTCCGCTGCCAACATTGGCCATTTCTGCCAGATCGGTATGCGCGCGTGACAGGCGGATCGCTTCGGGGCGCACAAAAATCTGCGCGGTTTCGCCCTTGGAGAGCCCGTCCCCGGCATCCACACCGCGCAATTGCAATCCATCCGACGTCACAAGGTGCAAGGCCGCGCCATTAGCGCTTTCAACTTTGGCCACATGTTTATTGGCCTCGCCCACAAAACCCGCCACAAAAGACGTATCCGGTTGATAATACAAATCCTTTGCGGATCCTATTTGTTCGAATTTTCCGTGATTCATGACCGCGATCTGATCGCTCATCACCAGCGCTTCGGATTGATCATGGGTGATGTAGACAAAGGTTGTGTTGAACTCAGATTGCAGCTTTTTAAGCTCTACCTTCATGTGTTCGCGCAGTTTGAGATCTAAAGCGCCCAACGGTTCATCCAGCAACAACACATCAGGCTCCAAAACCATGCAACGCGCAATGGCGACGCGCTGTTTTTGCCCGCCTGACAGCGAATCTACCGGCCTGTCGGACACCCCGCCCAGACCAACGCGCTCAAGCACGCGTTCGACTTGTATTTTGATGTCACTCTTGTTCACGCCGCGTTGGCGCAGGCCAAAACCGACATTTGCACCGATGCTCATCATCGGAAATAGCGCGAGATGCTGAAACACCATGGAGACCGGACGTTTGTTGGGCGGCACATCCAGCATGGATTTACCTTTGATCAGCAAATCGCCCCCGGTCGGGTTCTGAAACCCCGCGATCATGCGCAAAAGCGTGGTTTTGCCACACCCGGATGGTCCAAGGATTGAGAAAAATGTACCCTTTGGGACGCTGAAACTCACATCCTTAACGGCTTGAAAATCATCATAACTTTTGCTGAGTGCACGGCACTCAAGATCGGACGTGTCAGACATTTGAATTTGGGCTTTCGCAAAAAAACATGGAGCGCGGGACCCGCGCTCCATGTTCTTGTTAAATCAACGACTTACTTGGCAGCGTTGATCCGGTCGAGCGCGGCCCCTTCAAGGGCTTCGAGACCAGCCGGAACAGCGGGATACCATTTAATGTTATCAATAGCTTCTGCCGGAAAGCTCGCCTGATACTTTACCTTTAGCGCGTCATCGACACCTGCGTCACCGCCTTGCGACGCTGTGAAATTGCCCGCCGTGTTGGTGATCATGGCCGCAATTTCCGGACGCATTACAAAGTTGATCCAGTCATAGGCCGCATCATCAGCCCGACCGCGCGACGGAATAACAAACGTGTCGATCCAGCCTAATGCGCCTGCTTTTGGGGCAACAAAGGTGATGTCCGCATTGTCGTCATTCAACTGCCAGCCGCCAGTATCCCACGCCATGGAGGCGGTGACTTCACCGGAACGCAGCAGGTTTTTGATTTCATCGCCACCGTCCCAATAGGTTTTCACATTGGACTTGCACTCGATCAATTTGGCTTCGACCTGATCGAGCACTTTCTTGTACTCATCCGGGTCGGCGTAAGCCGCAAAAGGGTCGAGCCCCATGGAAAACGCAAATCCGATCAGCGTTGGGCGCTTCAGACGGTAGGACACTTTGCCTGCGACGTCCGGACCGCACAGATCCGCGTAGTCCTGCACGCCGCCCGCTTCGGCAGTGTTCACCACAAGACCGCTGGTTCCCCAGACATGGGGCACGCCATAGATCTCGCCCTCAAAGGAGGTGTTGATCTGTGTCGCCTGCATCATCGAAGGGATAAACAGGCTGGAATCGATCTTGGAAAGATCAATTGGCTTATAGATGCCAAATTCCGCCTGCGCCCCGGCGACACGGTCCTGGCTTGGTTGGGCCAGATCGAACCCGCCGCCATTGGTGGCGCGCAACTTGGCGATCATCTCTTCATTGTTGGATTTCGTGACTTCGACCGTGTGGCCTGTTTCTGCTTCAAACATGGCAATAACGTCTTCGGGCGCATAGCCACCCCAGGTCAGCAGCCGCAGAGTATCTGCCTGAACCGCAACCGATGACAGCATAACTGCGGTTGCCGTAGATAAAATTAGAGTTGTTCTCATGATCTTCTCCTTGTTGTACAAAATAGCTTTTGTTTTGTCTTTTTGGCGGCTCTATCGCGTCGACATTGCCTCGCTTTTCCCTTTGGTAGGCCCGGCGTTTGGAAAGCGCAAGTTGACTTCCTGACGACCTGCACAACGCACTGACCACAAGCGTGCAACAAATGTGCGACAAATACTGGCGCTTTTTCCAGAAGCAGACAACTGCGATTGCACCAATTGGCGTCCAAAACGATCCATAGACCCGTCACGCCCAAACCATGAAAAGCGGCGAGCTCGCTAAGAATGGGACGCGATTCCAACTTTTAATCAGTATGATGCAATGCAAATCCTCAAACAGAGTGACAAAAAACCTCTACGGCCAATGCTCTTTTGTGCGTGTAAAAATACTTCATGACGCCGGGGGTTTGACGAGCTACGGTGCAGATCGATACGCAAGGCAAGGAAGAAAGACCAGTCATGCCCGTTCTTCAAGCCTTTTTGGACACATGGGCGCGACGCGGCGTGGTGGTACCGATCTTCATTGCTGTGCGCGTGCTGAGCCTTGCAATCCTGATACCCGCCACCACGCTCATTGTGGGATTTGCCATATCGCTATCGGGCCAGTCAGCATTGACGGATCAGGCAATTGCGCATTTCTTTGTTTCCCCGTTGGGCCTGCCCGTATTTTTATTCATCGCAGCCGTGCTGCTAGTCGGATCGGTGATTGGCCTTGCCGCAATGACCGTGGATCTCACACAAGAAAACGCATCAACCGCAGCCGCGCTCAAATCCACATTTGCTCTGCTGGCGCGTCGCCTGCCCGCGCTTATTCAATATGCCGTCCGGCTCGTGATACGCATCCTTTTGATCGTCGCGCCAGTCGCCATAGCCTCGCTATTGATCGCACAAAACCTGTTCGGGCAATATGACATCAATTTTTACCTGTCCACACACCCACCCGAATTTCTGATCGGCGCAGGGATCATTGCGGGTTTGATGGCCATCATGGGCGTCATACTGTTGAACCGCCTGCTGTTGTGGGCCGTTTCCCTGCACTGCGTCTTGTTGGATGGCGTGACGCCGCGCGCATCCTTTGAGGAAAGCGCGCAGATCATGCGGGGAAAGCGCTTGCGTTTGCTCAAGACACTGGCTCTGTGGTTCGCCATTCGCACGCTGCTTGCGCTGTGCATTGCTTTGATCTTTGAGTGGCTGATCAGCGACGGTGCCGCCTTGGCAGGCACCGGGTTTCGCATAAAACTGACCATCGCACTTGGTCTCGGAGCGCTGTGGAGCCTTTGCAGCATGGTGTTGGGCGCCATTTCGCTGGGAGCTTTGGCCCGCCTTTTGTACCAAGTTCAGTCCCAATTGCGCCATCGCGCACCTGTTCAAGGCAGCCCATTGATGTCTACGGGGCGGTTGGCCGCAGGTCTCATCGGGTTGGTTGTCTTTGGTCTGGTGGCCGGCGGAGTGATGATCAACAGCGTGCAGACAAATCCCACGGTGGAAGTCATTGCGCACCGGGGCGCAGCGGGCGCGCGGCCGGAAAATACATTGGCATCAATACGAAAAGCAATTGAGGACGGCGCCGACTGGGTGGAGATTGACGTCCAAGAAACGGCTGATGGCGATGTGGTCGTCATGCACGACAGCGATTTCATGAAAATTGCCGGAGTAGATCTGAAGATATGGGAGGCCACGCGCGCGCAGTTGGATGACATTGACATCGGCAGTTGGTTTGATCCGGTCTACGCCGGCGAACGCACCCCGATGCTCGCAGACGTTCTTGAAATCACACGTGACAAAGCGCAGTTGCTGATCGAACTGAAGTACTACGGCCATGACACGTCCCTTGAGGAACGCACTATTGCCCTTGTCGAAAACGCAGGTCTGGCGGATCAGGTTGCCACCATGTCTCTGAAGTACCCGGCCGTCACCAAGATGAAGCAACTGCGTCCGGAGTGGCGTGCAGGCGTGCTCGCAGCCACTGCCATAGGGGATCTGTCGAGACTGGATGCTGATTTCATTGCTGTAAGCACGAATATGGCGGGGCCAAGACTGGTCCGTTCGGCGCGCAGACAGGGCAAGAAACTCTATGTCTGGACGGTGAACGATCCGCTTGAGATGTCGGCGATGATGTCATTGGGTGTGGATGGAATCATCACGGACGAGCCCGGCATGGCACGCCAAGTCATGCAGGTTCGTTCAGAGCTGAGCACACCGGAACGGCTGTTTGTGCTTTTGGCAGAACGTTTTGGTCTGACCCAAGACGCCGGAGAATATCGTGATGATGCACCTTAAGGCATGTGCCACGTTTCTGGTGGCGTCTGTCCCCATCGCCGCTGTGTCCCAAACAGCAACGAGCATTGGCGAAATGGCGGAACTACCTGCACACCAAACACTTATGACAATGATCCCCGATGGCCCATTGGCCGAATTTACGACCGATGGTTGTAGCGGCGGCATGTCAGACATCTGGTCCGCCAGTGCTGCCAAGTTCCCTGAATGGGCAAAAAGCCAAGGGGAAAAACCACCCTGGGAAGCCTGTTGCGTGAGCCATGATCGCGCCTATCACAATGCCGCTGGCGCAACCGACGCCAAAAAGAGCTTTGATGCCCGCAGGAGTGCGGATGAAACCCTGCGCAGTTGCGTTCTGACACAAGGCACGCGCGACAGAGCCGCACTGGCGCAGCGCTTTGATGTAAGCGGCACAACCATTGACACGGCCTATGCCGGGATCGCTCAGGCGATGTATCTCGCTGTCCGTTTGGGGGGTGGGCCTTGTTCCGGACTGCCATGGCGCTGGGGATATGGCTTTCCCAATTGCTCCATCCTGCATCGCGCATGGCCAAGCTTGGGATCGAAAGAGGACTAACGGGAGTGATCTCCTCGCGCACACAGACAATATTTTTTTGCAACCAGAACGTTAGAGAACTTGAGTATTTGTAAAAAGCCATTAAGGGTCGCGACGGGACATTTTCGGCTCGGTCACAACAAAATGCGCTAGCGACAACAAGCAAGCAACGCGCACCGGGTCAGGAAAAATCGGTTTCGCTGCGTGACCTTCATGCTGCGGATATGGTGATAAAATAAAAAACTCGCTGCGGGGACACGCTCATGAAACACGCTTTTGAATTCTTTTTTGTGCTGCTTACTGCGTGTTTCATCACCTCTGCAGCGCAGGCACAGGTCGCTTTGCCGGGATCAGGGGGGAGTGAAACAGAAGCTGCGGCAGACCCGGAACTCGACAGCCCTGCCGCCGTGCGCGAGATGGTTGCCACCATGTCAGACGATCAGGTGCGGCAAATGCTGCTGGATCGCCTTGATGCTGTGGCCGCGGCAGAAGCCGAAGTCAGCAGTGCACAGCCAACGTTTTCGGACATCTTGAGTGACACATGGGAAGCGTTTTACCGGCCCAATCTCGAAGTTCTCCAAGTCGTGCCCACATTGTTGGCCAAGCAAGTCGAAGCGTTTTCGAATTTCCTGAGCACATTTGGGGCGGCAGGCATTCTGACCTTGCTGGGATTGACGGCTGTCGCTCTTGCCGCCGGGTACGCCGCAGAACGTGGCGTGCTGGCGATTTTCCAACGCCGTCACAGCGATGCCGTCGACCCGGATACCAGCTCGCTTGCGAGCACCCTTGGGTTTCTGGTGCGCAGGCTTTGGCGCGAAATTCTGGGCCTCGTCGTTTTCTATGTGGTTACGCGGGCAGTCGGGCAACTGCTTTTGACGCCTGAACAAATCGCAGTCGTCGCACCAGCAGTAAGAAACGTCATTCTCATTCCACGTGTTGCGGCAGCCTTGTTGCGTTTCGCACTGGCACCCAAACAACCAATGTACCGGCTGGTCAGTGTCGATGACGCATGGGCTGCGTTCTTTTACCGGCACTTCTTTTACCTGTCGCTGCTGATGGGTGTTGGGTTCTTTGTCATGGCTTTCAACATTCGCTTTGGCGTGCCCTTGTCCGAAACCCGCATTGGTGCATGGTTTGGCTTCGCCTTCCACGTTTATATCATTGCGATTGCCTGGTATGGCAGAGAAGGCCTCACCAAAATGATGCTTGGCACGGACCCTGATCGCACCGCATTTGATGCGCAGCTCGCCTATGCTTACCCGATCTTTGCTATTGTTGCTTCGGCTATGACGTGGGCTGCGGCAAACATCGTGGCCGGATATGGCCATTATGGTTTGCTGTCCTCTGCCCCACACCTCAAGACAATGTTCTGGTTGCTGCTGACACCCCTGATAGACACCGCAATTCGCGGGTTGGTTCGCCATTTGCAACCGCCGATGATTGGCACCGGCGCCGTGGCGGAGCAGGCACATAAAGCCAACAAACGCAGCCTGGTCCGCATTGGGCGTGTTGTTGCCCTCGGCGCGATTGCCTTGATCATTGCCGGAACATGGAACATCAACCTGTCCAATGTGGGCGCGACAGATGGGGGCTCGTCCCTGGCCGGCAACATCGTCGAGTTTATCATTATCGCTGCGGTCGGCTACGTCATCTATGAGCTGACCTCGCTTTGGATCAACCGTCGCCTGACGCGTGAGAACAGTTCGGCATTGACCTCCGATCAGGAAGCCGGCGAAGGCGGTGGCGCCGGAGGATCGCGTCTGGCGACCGTCCTGCCATTGGTGCTGATGGCGGCGCAAGCAGCGATTGCGACGATCTTTGTCCTGCTGGCTGTGGGAAGCCTCGGGATCGACATCACGCCGCTGCTGGCCGGTGCTGGTATCCTTGGTCTGGCCATTGGTTTTGGCGCGCAAAAACTGGTAACCGATATTGTGTCCGGCGTTTTCTTCCTGATCGATGATGCCTTCCGTGTCGGAGAATACGTCGATGTCGGCGGCACCATGGGGGCGGTGGAAAAGATCTCAATCCGCTCGATGCAACTGCGCCATCACCGCGGAAACGTGCACACGATACCCTATGGCAGCATTGAGAAGGTCACCAACTTCAGCCGCGACTGGGTGATCATGAAACTGATGTTCACCGTTCCCTTCGATACAGATCCCAATCGGGTCAAGAAAATCTTCAAGAAGATCGGCGCTGAGATGCTCGAAGATCCCCTGTTCAAGGATGATTTCCTTGAGCCTTTCAAAAGTCAGGGCGTCTTCCAGTTTGACGATGTGGGCATTGTGATGCGCGGTAAGTTCATGGCCAAACCGGGCACGCAATTCACCATTCGCAAGGAAATCTATAATCGCGTGCGCAACGAATTCAAAGCCAACGGGATCGAATTTGCGCGCCGCGAAGTGCGCGTTGATATTCCCGGGATGGAAGACATCGAGCATCTGGATGAGACAGGTAAGGCTGCTGTACAGGCCGCAGCCTCCAGCGCGGTGGATCAACAAATCGCGCACCAGGAA
Source organism: Paracoccaceae bacterium (assembly GCA_033344815.1). Taxonomy (NCBI): domain Bacteria; kingdom Pseudomonadati; phylum Pseudomonadota; class Alphaproteobacteria; order Rhodobacterales; family Paracoccaceae; species Paracoccaceae bacterium. The sequence continues at coordinate 491,760 of JAWPMR010000001.1, forward strand.
GCTGAAGCGGCCGCCAAGAAATAGCGCAATGCCGCGCGGTTACCCGCTGCGCGGCCTGTGCCTAAAGCTGTTTACCGATGGGCAAGACACCAAACAAGCGCGCCATAAACATCCGCCACGCAGATGAAACCGGTTCGGAGAGATACAGCACACGCTGGCCGTTTTCTTCCGTCCCAAGCCAGTTGATCGTGCCTTTTTCGTCCAGGGACAATTCGTAGGCCGCCAGCGGCAGGTTTTTCTCAAAAGCGTCCACAACGCGCTGCGCCAGAGCTGGCGCTTCGATGAGCACGCCCATTTCGGTGTTGATGTTGATGGATCGCGGATCCCAGTTTACTGACCCCACAAAGACATACCGGCGATCGATAATGAAAGCCTTGGTATGCAGTCCGGATTGGGACAATCCCAGTTTCAGGCGCTCGCGATCCGAACGCGTGCGATCTGATCGCAGTTCCCACAATTCGACTCCGGACGCCAACAGCGGCCTGCGAGACCGGGCGTAATGACCATACACCGGCAATACGTCGTTGGAATCCACCGAGTTTGTCAGAATTGTCACATCAACCCCCCGCGCCTCCAGATCGGCCAACGCTGTTTCGCCCTGAGTCCGCGGTACGAAATAGGCAGAGGCGACATAGATGCTTTTTTCAGCACCTTGCATGTAGGGACGCATCATGTCCCTGATAATGGGCAAGCCTTGCGTGTCACCGGATATCTTCTCAGGCGGATCAGACATGAGCCTGTAGGCCGCCCAGTTCAGTTTCAGGGTGCTGCGTCGCAGGGATTGATTGAACTCATGATCAAGTGCCGCGCCATATTCGGTCTTGCTGGCTTTTTCTGCCAGATCGGCCAGCACCACACGCGCATAGTCGGGCGTGAGTTCGGTGTCGCGCGACCGCACAACCACCTCTGCGGGAACCGCATAGGGGCTGTTCCAATAGGCGTCAAAGTCATTGGAAACATCTGTCGCCACCGGTCCCACACCAAGCACATCGAGATCATCGTAATTGCTGCGTTCGTTGGCTGCGAAATACTCCGCCCCGATGTTGCGCCCGCCGACAATTGTGACCGCGTTGTCAAAGGTCATGGACTTGTTATGCATCCGGTGGTTGATGCGGTTGAAATCCAGCACCGCATTCAACGCCTTGCCACGTTCGCGCCAGAATGGATTGAACAGCCTGATTTGGACGTTCGGATGGTCGTTCAACGAGGCCGTCATCGCATCGTAGCCGGATGTATCCATGTCATCGATGAGCAATCGAACACGTACGCCCCGATCCGCAGCTTTCAAAAGTTCGGATGCAAAAAGATGTCCCGCCACATCATCATGCACCAGATAATACTGGGCATCTATGGATCTTTCGGCACGTCTGGACAGACCAATGCGTGCACCAAGGGCCTCGGGACCGTCCGACAAAAGGTAAAACCCGGATCGCCCGTCGCGTGGATCCCCCAAATCGCGGGCCTTTTGCGCCAGAAATGTCGACTCTGTTTTTGTGATCGCCTTGCTTGGGGTGCGCGCATAATCCTTTGGTATCGGCGTACAGGCGCCCAGGCCAAGACTTAAAGTCAATAGTGCTATTCCTATGACGGACTGTCGTTTTCTCATCCGGTCGCTCTCTTGTGGGGTATTCCGCACAAAACCAAACCTAGCCTTGCCAGGCTGGTGAATGGCTTATGCGTGCAGTCTGATCTGGCAGCGCTTGGATTGTGGTACAGGGCTTTTTGCAGAGGCACTATTGAACGGGGCTCCAGTCCGCCGTTGGATCATAGGCCGTCATTTCCGCAGCAAGGTCCAACGTATCCTCCCCCAGAACAGCCTCCAGCACGACCCCATTTTCGGAGACCATAAAGCTGTGGATACCCGTTTCACCATAGATCGCCGGGACCGCCAGCAAGGCATGTCCCCCAAGCATGTTGCCATTGATCTGATATTCCATCGCCCCGCCCGGTGCTGCATCCGATTGCGACGTCAGAATGCGAAAGTAGTAACCGGCGTAAGGTTCAGGCGCGTGGTCCGTTTCGCCATCGCTGAACCCCTCAGCCGACGCTCGCGCAAACAGCTCCCCAAACAGAGCGTCCGGCCCGGGCCAAAACAATCCGTCACGCATTTCAGGCGAGCTGGAAATGATCGTGCTGGCAAATTCCATTACACCGTCACCATCGCGATCCTGGGAACGAAACAATGCTTGAACATCGACATAGGCGCGCAACAATTCCACCACGTCCAGCTCATTCAGGCCAATCTCTCTGGCCTCGACTTCTGCGCGGCCGGTTTCGATGTCGAAGGCCCAGGTGTCCCCGGTCCTGGCCACGGGAATTGGGAACGGCCAGCCGTCCACTCCAAGTGCGATGAGCACCGCGCCGTCCTCTTGCGGCACAAGGCGATACCCCTCGCGATACAGCTCCAGCAATGCTTGACGATTGGCGGCGTCTTCCGCCGGGTCGCCGTCCGACAGAAAGTCGCGCGACGCCTCACCGAACACTTTCAGCGCTGCTCCGTCCCCCTCTTTCAGTGCTGTCATCATGGTTTCCAGCGCTTCCTGAGGAGTGGCAAATTGCATTGGTTCCGCGCTCAGACCGGTGGCAAGGCAACACGTCAAAACGAATGATTTGAAGGAAAATTTTTGCATGTCCTACCTCCGCCCTTTGATTTTACGCGCCCCGGCGCCGCCGCGTTTGGACCCGGCCCTTGCTCTCGGCGCTGCGGCGCGCTTATGCGTGGCTTTGGGTTTCTTATGTGCGATCTTCTTGGGTGCGGTTGCCTTGCGCACCGGCGATTTCTTGACGGCAGGTTTTTTTATCGCAGGTTTGGCTTTCGCAGTTCGGTTTGCAGCCTTGGCCACGCCTTGCTTCTTGGGCAATGTCTTTTTGACTGCAGCGGCAGACGCGGCACCGCCGGGGAGCGAGATATCTGCTGCACCGGATTTTGAGGATAGCTTATTGCGCAAATCATCCGACCGGGTCTGCGGTTTATTGATGGGCAATTTGGTTTTGCCGGCCTCGTCCCGCTTGTTCGAAATCTTGTTACGTGCTTCGTTCTTGCGATTGTCATCCGCTTTCCAACCCCCGTCAGGCCGGCGGTCCGGGCGATTGCCCAGATCAACAGAATTCCCGATATTTACGTTTCCATCCACATCAATGTCGATGTCGGGTCGCGGATAAATCGGCCCGCCACCCCATCCACCGCAATTGCGACACCCCCAATAGTTGTTCCAGTCATCGTCATCATCGAAAATGGCATCAATCAGAGCGAATGTGCCAAAGGCAATCGCGCCCGTCACAATGGCGTCGCCGACCACATTGCTGTTGTTTTGTGCATAGACGACCTGCGGGTCATATTGCGGGACATAAACCACCTCAGGCGATGCCGGTTGGATAATCACTTCTTCCTCTTCGGTGACTTCCACTGTCTGTTCTTCACCGCTGATCAGTGCGCCGCTGTTGATGGCTTGGGTTCGCATGGTTTGTATCGCCACCATTACGTCGTCTGATTGCGCCAGCATTGCGTCCCCGACGGTTTCCGTCCACTCAATATGCGTGGCCATATCGGCGAGCACATCCGGAAAGGCTTTGGCGAGCACAGCAACACTCTCGTCCCATTCCTCCGCATCGACGGCCGCCTCAATCACCTCCGGCTCAGCACCCTCGTTCGTCGCCAGCAACCGATCCCCTTTGACAACCTGCAAGGGGTTTGTGGCTGCGACTAGAATTTGAATAAGCAAGGTATCAGGATAGAGCGCAACAGGAGCCACAAGGTTTTCCAGTTCGGCCTGCGTCAACAGGTTCGCTTCATCACCGTCAACGTCCGAGGCGGCCTCGGTTGTCTCCGTGGCATCCGTCGTTTGCGCACTCAAAACAGCGGGCGTTGCCGCCAAAAGTGTTACCATAAAAAGCACGCCAGCGGTCTTCACGCCGTGCTCCCATTTCCACGCAATTTCATGCACAGACTATCCCCCATTTTTTTTGACCTGAGTGGATGGAAGTCACCCCGAGAGTATTAGTCGGGCCCACACCGCAATCAGTCACTGACTGCCAATCAAACGCAGTGTTGCAAGAAAAGCAATTGTAAGTTGAGCACCGCTCGCCTCATCGCCGATCGGACGGGCCAAAAAATTGGAACCATTGCCGCGATGAAAACGGTTCGACAGAAAAACAGTGCTTCAACACGACTCTCAGTCACAGGTGCTGAGGAGATAAGTGTCCATGATCCAGCCGTGCTGTTCTCTGGCATTTTGACGTTTTTCCACGATACGTGCTCCGACTTCAGACAGCGGCCCGTGATCCAGAATTTCCTCGGGCATTCCCAGATAAGCGCCCCACCAGATTTTGAGATCATTCTGTGGAAGTGTTTGAAACGCGGCCTCGCCATCCAACATGACCACAACCCGTGTTGCGCCTGTCGGCCAACCATGATCGCGCAGCTGCCGCCCGGTTGTGATAACAACCGGCCCGTTGACGGTATTCAACGGTATTGCATGTGCCGCTGTCAGGGCCTGAATGGCCGTCACGCCGGGGACGACCCTGATGTCAGGCTGGGGTTTCAAACGTCGGGCAATCCGCATTGTGCTGTCATAAAGCGATGGATCGCCCCAGACCAGAAGAGCAACCGGCCCCGTTCGGGGGGCGTCGCCGAGGGCGGCCTGCCAGCGTTGTGCAATTGCTTCATGCCAGCGTTCCACCCGTTCAAGGTAGGGCAGTTCCGGGTTACGGACCGGGTATTCAAAAGGGATAATCTCGGCCTTGGATCCGCTGACGGCAATAATCCGGTGGCGCAATTCAGCAAGATCATCTTTGCCCGGCCCCTTATGGGGCACCAGAATAACTGCGGCATCACGAATTGCGGCCATGCCCTGCCCGGTCACATGATCCGGTGATCCGGTGCCGATCCCCACCAGCCAAAGCGTTTCGATCAAAGGTAAAACCTCACAAAAAATCCCGGACCCCGCTCAGGGATCCGGGACAGGATTTTCAAGCGCTCAAGAAGCGTTATACAGGCGCTGTGTGAACAGGTCGGCTAGCTTGCCAGACCGCGCAGCCTTGGCAGCGGCCAGCACAGCGAGGTCTGCGATTGGCTCAATCAGGACCACCAGCATATAGGCGGCACCGAAGGTCAGGACCGATTGGAACGTATCGGCACCGACACCCTGACCGTAAAACGCCCAGAATGCGACCCAAGCGACAACACCGCCCTGATACATCGCAGACAGCTTGAACACATCCGCATAGGCCAGATCGACGTAAGCCTTGTCTTCGGGAATGAAGCGGTTCGCCAGCGCGCTGATCGCAAAAAGCGGCACCAGCAAAGTGGTCACGTTCACAAAGAACATCGGTAGGTCGCTTGGCGCGAAAAACGCGCCTTGAATCAACAATCCAAGCGCCAGGCCAAGAGCTGCTGGAGCCGCGCCCATCAACAGGAACAAGGTCGTGCCCAGAATGAAATGAACTTCAGAGATGCCAACGGCAAAATGCGGCATGACTTCGAAGAATATAAACGTCCCGATCATTGCGAGCACTGTGCGCAGACCAAATGACACGAAGCTGTGCCCTTTCAGATCGTCGATCGCCAGCTTGGCGGTGTATCCGGCGGCACCTGCTGCTGTTGCGTAGGCAAAGACCATCTTGGCTCCGTCGACCACGCCCGGTTCGATATGCATGTTGTTTTCCTTTCTGTGCTGCCCCTCCGGCAGCGAATGATCCGTGACCTCACGGGGTTATGGTTCTACGGCAGGTCTCCTGACTTGCGGGTCATAGCGCTTGGGTCCTTCCCAGCCTTTCGGCCAGTGGGTCTTGCCGTTGCGCTCGCCGCTTACAGTTGCGGGGGCAGTCTGAGCCTCTCACTCAGTTCCCTTTTCAGCTACAGAATGTAGCACCGTGTTTCATTGGTATCCTTGATTGCGACGCGCGAACAAGAAAAAAACGACTTTCAAATCCCTGCAAACGGCCCATAAAGGATCAAAGCAGGTTTCTCACCAATTTGATGGCTCAAATCCTCAGCCAGTCTGCTGATTGTCGTCCGCGTGATCTGTTGTTCGGGCCCGCTGACACTTTCCGCGAGAATCGCAGGTGTATCTCCGGGCAGCCCCTTTGCGATCAGCGCCTCAACCAGCTTGGGAAAGGTCCGCTTACCCATGAAGACCACAGTCGAGGCCGATGCGTCAGCCAACGCCTCAAGGTTCAGATCTTCGGGAAGTGCGCCGGTCACATCATGACCCGTCACGAATTGCACCCGGCGCGATGTGAGGCGTCTCGTCAGGGGAATACCAGCCGCCGCTGCCGCCGCAAAAGCCGACGGCACACCGGGGATGATTTCGTAAGGAATCCCCGCGTCCTGCAGCGCGACCAGTTCTTCTTCGAGGCGGCCAAAAAGCCCGCTGTCACCCGATTTAAGTCGCACAACGCGTTGATTGAGCTGGGCGTATTCAACCAGCAAACGGCTGACGTGGCGCTGTTTTGGAGAGGGGCGTCCGGCGCGTTTGCCGACCCCGACCAGATCCGCGCCGGGTTTTGCATGTGTCAGGATGGGCCCTGAGGAGAGATCATCAAACAGCACCGCATCCGCACGTTTCAAACGGTCCACGGCCTTGAGCGTCAGTAATTCGGGGTCCCCGGGGCCGGACCCGACAAAGCTTACGAAACCAGTCACACGCGTTCTTCCGCCGTGATCAGATGAAAGAATGTCCCGGAGACATTGCCGCGATAGGACCCCGTCTCGGGTACCGGATTGCCATCTGCATCAGCCACCTGTGCCAAAGGTGCATCGGGCTGTTCCAGAATGGTCGAATAATGAAACTCATGACCGCGTAGCGCTGCGCCGGGGTTGTGTCCCGGCAGGGCGGCATCCAAAATGGCGCGCCGATAGCCAAGGTGAAACTTGCGCTTTTCATAGCTGGTCACAAGACCCAGCAATCCGGCCATCTGGTGGGCAACGCCCTCTTTGTCGATCAATGTTTCGCCAAGGGCCATATAGCCGCCGCACTCGCCGTGTACAGGGCGCGTTTCAGCGTGCTTTTTCAATCCAATCAAAAACCTATCTGCACCAGCTAAAGTGCCCGCGTTGAGTTCGGGATACCCTCCCGGCAACCAGACAAGATCAGCCGTTGCATCAGGCGCTTCATTGGAAAGCGGCGAAAACGGCAGGATTTCTGCACCTGCCCTGCGCCACCCTTCCAGCACATGCGGATAAGTAAAGGAAAAGGCCGCGTCTTGCGCCAGAGCAATCCGCTGGGCGGGCGGATCGGGTAGCTTTGCATCACCGTGTTTGGGAATTTGACCGCGGGCGGCTGCGCGAATGGCGTCAATGTCCACATGCTCTCGCAGAAAAGTGGCATAACCTGCAATGGCCGCATCCAGATCCGGGTGTTCAACTGCTTGGATCAAACCCAAATGCCGTTCCGGCAGGCTTAGATCTCCACGACGCGGTAAAACGCCCAAAACCGTTAGCCCTGCATTTTCCATACCCAAGCGCGCAAGGCGTTCATGGCGCGGCGAGGCACAGCGGTTCAGGATCACCCCGGCAAAAGGCACATCCGGATTGTAGGCTTGAAAACCCATCGCTGTGGCGGCAGCGGATTGCGCCTGACCACTGACATCAACCACCAGAACCACAGGCCACCCCATGCGCTGTGCGGTCTCAGCACTGCTGCCAAATCCGGCCTGTCCACGCGTGGCTACCCCGTCATAGAGCCCCATGGACCCTTCGGCGACACAGATCTCAGCACCCTGTGCCTGACCCGAAATGGCCGCCAGCAAATTTGGCCCCATTGCCCAACTGTCCAGATTGAACGACGCGCGCCCGCTCGCGGCATGGTGAAACGCGGGATCAATATAGTCGGGTCCGGATTTGAAGGGTTGTACGCGCAGACCATCATCGGCCAGCGCCCGTAAAAGACCCAACATTACAGTGGTTTTGCCCGTCCCCGAAGAGGGCGCGGATATCATGATCCCCGGCATATCAGTCATCATTATGGTTCCAACTTGCCCAAGGGCTTTCCGCACTCTGGGGACGGTATCGACGATCATAATCCGCAGCATACAGGCAGCTTTCATCGAAACCCTCGCCGGCCAATGCGGGACCGACCAAGATCAATGCTGTGCGCGATATGCCATCATCCAATGCCTGTGCAATATCGCTGAGGGTGCTGCGGATGATACGTTCATCTGGCCAACTGGCGCGGTAGACCACCGCCACTGGACATTCAGCGCCATAGGCGGGCAACAGTTCTGCGACGACCGTGTCGATGTTCTGGATCGAGAGGTGGATCGCCAATGTGGCTCCGGTTGCTGCGAAATTACTGAGTGTTTCGACCTCTGGCATGGATGAGGCTCGACCCGATGTGCGGGTTAATACAACAGACTGGGCCAGCCCGGGAAGCGTCAATTCCGCCCCAAGGGATGCGGCCGCTGCAGCAAAAGATGGCACGCCCGGCGTCACCGAGACAGGAATGTTCAGATCCCGCAGCCTGCGCATTTGCTCGCCCATGGCCGACCAGACAGACAGATCGCCAGAATGCAGCCGCGCCACATCCTGACCCGCCGCATGGGCCGTGACGATTGCCTCGATGATGTCATCAAGCGCCATGGAGGCCGTATTGACGATTTCGGCACCTTCCGGGCAATGCGTCAGAATGGCCTCAGGCACCAAAGACCCGGCAAAAAGGCATACGGGGCAAGACGCGATCAGATCACGACCGCGCAGCGTTAAAAGGTCCGGCGCGCCAGGACCTGCGCCAATAAAATGTACTGTCATGATGTCTCCCTGACCGCCAAAGCGCAGGTGGCCAGCCTGTCCGCTGAAACATGCCTTTCGGTCATTAAACGTGCGCCGGGACCCGCTGCTGACAGCGCCGCGGCCTCTGCGACGGATCCAACGCCGCGCTCCGCAAGAGATTTCAGCGATTGTGTGAGCGTATTTTGCTGGGTGAGCATATCTGCAGGCACGGCCTTGATCGGCAGGTCGATCTCATCAGAAAACAAGCGAAACACTTCTGTGGTTGCTTTGTCATCCGACGTCGCAATCGCATCCGGGCGCGCAGCCACGCAAGCCCTATCAAAAGCGTCTTGCAAGCTGCCAAGGGTGGCGTCTTTCTTGAACCCAAATCCCGCAACGATCATAGTGTTACACTCCATTGCACAATAGGATAGCTGGCTTTCCAACCGCGCCGGGACCCCAGTGGCTCGGCATGTGACAGGGCCACGCGCATCAGATCGCCGCCTTGCTGAACTTGCGTTGCGACCAGCAAGGCTTCCGTCTCAAGCGTCACGGCATTGGCCACAATGCGTGTGCCCGCGCCCAGGTTGTCATAGATCCAGTCTAGCAGATGTTGTGACAAACCGCCGCCAATAAAAACAGCGTCGGGTTTTTCGAGACCCATCAAAGCGTCTGGCGCGGAACCGGTGATGATCTTCAGACGATCCACCCCAAGTCGCGCGGCATTTGCAGCGATACGCTCGGCGCGCTCACGGCGGGGTTCAATTGTGGTCGCGCGCAAGGTTGGGTGCGACAAAAGCCATTCAATCCCAATAGACCCTGATCCACCACCGATGTCCCAAAGATGTTCGAACGGCACGGGCGCGAGTGCGGATAACGTCAAGGCGCGAATGGGGCGTTTTGTGATCTGACCATCGCTGTCAAACCAATCATCCGCGCGTCCAGTGGCAACCGGCAAAACACGTGCGCTGCCTGAGATTTCGCAGGCGACACAAACGGGGTGTTGATACTCCAAGTCAGGCAAAGCACTGGCCCGCCCGGTGCTCACACGCTCTCGCGGTCCGCCAATGGCTTCAAAAACATGCAACGCACTATCCGGGAACCCCTCTGACGTCAGATAGGTTGCAAGGTCGCCCACTGCCACACCATCCCGCAGCAGCACAATCACCTGTACGCCCTGCGCCAGATCGGGTCGCAACCGGCTTAGAGGTGCTGCGTGCAATCCGACACAATGTGATTTCTCCAACGACCACCCCAGACGGTTGGCCACCAGCGAAAACGTTGAAGGTGCCGGGTAACTTTGCCACTCCTGCGGCTCTATATGAGGCGCCAGCGTTGCCCCCGCCCCATACCAAAACGGATCGCCCGACGCCAAAACGACGACCCGCCGCCCCCGCAAGGCGATCAAACGCTCAATGCCTTCCGAGAATGGCACCGGCCATGTGATCACTTCAGCATTCAAATCCCCCAACAGCGCAAGGTGGCGCGCGGGCCCCATAACTATTTCGGCCGCCGCGAGCGCACTACGGCTTGCGGATGCCAGCCCTTTGAGGCCATCTTCGCCCAAGCCGATTATTGTTAACCAAGGGGTCTCAGACATGACGCCAAACCTGCTCGTTCTTGGTGGTACTACCGAAGCCACAGCGCTGTGTCGCGTATTGGCTGAACGTGGCTTGCAAGCCACGATCTCTTTTGCCGGACGTGTCGCGCGCCCGGTGCGCCAACCCCTGCCCCAACGCGTCGGAGGATTTGGCGGCGTTAACGGTCTCACGGGGTATCTGACGGCTCAAAACATCACGCATGTGGTCGATGCCACACACCCTTTTGCCGCGCAGATGAGCCGAAATGCCATGACCGCTTGCGCGCGCGCGGACATACCGCTGGTCGCGCTGACCCGCTCGCCTTGGGTGGCTGACTCCGGGGATCGCTGGGCCTGCGTGCCAGACATGGATGCCGCCGTTGATGCGCTCGACAGACCCAAAGAACATGTCATGTTGGCCATAGGACGCATGCATCTGATGGATTTCGCCCCGCATCCGCAGCATTTCTATCTGTTGCGCCTTGTGGATCCACCTGAAATCACACCGCCGTTTCCCGACCACCGCATTGTGGTGGATCGAGGCCCGTTCAGCCTGCAAGGCGATCTTGATCTGATGCGCGCGCACAACATTTCGCTGGTTGTTTCCAAAAACTCGGGCGGTACAGGGGCTTATGCCAAACTCCTTGCGGCGCGTCAGTTGGATTTGCCCGTGATCATGATCGACCGCCCCCAATTGCCGCAACGCCAGGAATTGCATAGCGCCGAGGCCGTTTTGGATTGGATTGCTCATGCCTCCACCGATCTTGGCGTATAGACAATCGGCGCGCCGTTACGGACGATCATCCGGGTCGTAGAGGATCCAACAATCACCATGGTGCGCATATCGGCCATCTCCGGGCGCGCCTCTGGCAACGGCACGATCCGAATATTCTGCTCTGGTGTGGAGACAGCGCGCGCGAAAATCACCGGGCGCGCATCCGCGCAGGCCTCTTTGAGAATATCGAGGGTTCTGACAAACCCCTCGGGGCGCGATTTGGAGCGCGGGTTGTAAAACGCCATGGCAAAATCCGCCTCAGCTGCGAGGCGCAATCGCTTTTCGATCATGGACCACGGTTTCAGATTATCGCTGAGGTTTATGGCACAAAAATCATGCCCCAGCGGCGCCCCTGCTGCGGCAGCCGCTGCCAGCATCGCGGTGATGCCGGGGGCCACGCGAATATCGAGATTGCGCCAGGCGGCAGGCCCGGCCTCAACGGCTTCATAGACCGCGGCCGCCATGGCAAAGACGCCGGGATCACCAGAGGACACAACCACGACGCGCGCGCCCCGTGCGGCCAATTCCAGCGCATGTTTTGAGCGATCCATTTCCACGCGATTGTCCGTGGCATGCAATGTCAGCCCGTCTCTCGGAGCCACACGCGCCACATAAGGAATGTAACCGACAACATCCGTTGCCGTGTCTAAAGCATGGCGCACCTCTGGCGTGATCAGGTTTTCGGCACCCGGACCAAGGCCCGCGATCACCAACCAGCCGCTCATGGCCGGCGCCCCTGCCCGTGTACGACTATGATCGAAAAATAAGGGGTGATTTTGTCGCCCGCCTCGGCCAGCTTTTGCACAGTCTGGTTTGGCATACTGGCGAATTCGATCAACCAAGCGGTGTCAAATTTGCCCGCTTGCTTCAGGGCTGATTTGACTTTTTCAATGTGGCGCCCGATTTTCATCACGACAATGGCATCGCTTTGGGTCATTTGGTCCACCAGCGTGTCTTCGGGCAATGTTCCCATCATGACCGTCAGAATATCATCCCCCCAGGTCACGGGTTGGCCCGTGGCGGTCCAGGCACCGGACATACCCGTTATGGCAGGTACGACCTCAACCGGCACCACATCTTTCAAGCGCATGTAAATATGCATGAAAGATCCGAAAAAGAACGGATCTCCCTCACACAAGACCACCACATCCTTACCGTTTTGGATCAGGGCGCGCAGATGATCCACGCAATCGGTGTAAAAGGCGGATAGCGCCGCGTTGTACCCCGGGTCACTGACCGGAATTTCGGTGGTAACCGGGTATTCCATTGGAAACTCGACGGCCTCATCATGCAGCATGCCTTCAACAATGCGTCGTGCCTGGCCTGATCGACCCGCTTTGCGAAAAAACGCGACATGGCGCGCCGAGCGCAGCAACCTATCGGCCCGCACGCTCATCAGATCGGGATCGCCGGGCCCAAGGCCCACGCCGTAAAGTGTGCCTGTGCTCATTCTGCGCGGCTCGCAATTGCGTTGATTGCCGCGACAGTGATGGCGCTGCCGCCCAAGCGCCCCTGCACGATGCAGCAAGGCACGGGCTGATCCGCCCAAAGCGCGTCTTTGCTCTCGACTGCGCCGACAAAACCAACCGGACATCCGATGATTGCCGCCGGTCGCGGGCAGTCGGGGTCTTGCAACATGTTCAGCAAATGAAACAAGGCTGTCGGTGCATTGCCAATCGCGACCAGCGCGCCCGCCAGATGGGGGCGCCAAAGCTCCAACGCCGCTGCGGACCGGGTGTTTTGCATTTCAGCCGCCAAGGGGCGGACCTGCGCGTCATGCAATGTGCAGATGACTTCGTTTTCAACAGGCAAGCGCGTGCGCGTCACCCCTTCGCTGACCATGCGCGCGTCACATAGGATCGGTGCGCCCGCCTCAAGGGCTGCGCGCGCAGTGGTCGCAAAACCAGGTGAAAACCGGATGTGTTTTTCCAGACCCACCATACCAGCCGCATGGATCATGCGCACCGCGACCTGCTCTTCGTCGGGTGCAAAAGCGGCAAGTTCAGCCTCGGATCGGATCATCGCAAAAGACTGTTTGTAGATGGCTGCGCCGTCGGTCTGGTAGGTGTAGGTCATCTTTGGCCTGTCAATTCCGCCTTGAGGTCATCAGGCGTGAGCCCTGTTTTTTCAGGGGCATCCCATGCATGTCCGTTTGAAACAAGATCAAAACGTCCCTGATTACCCACAAACGTTGTGTTTGCCTCGGATTTGCGGGCGCAGCCTTTGGCGCATCCGGAAATATGCAGGCTGCCGTTTGATCGTGTTGCAAGGTCGCGCGCCAGATCTCTTGTTGGAACGGTCGCGCTGGCGCAAAAAGGCGCGCCGGGGCAGGCATCGACATGCAGCAACGGATCATCCGGTTTCGTAACAAAGGTCGTCGTGTCCAGCGACGCAACACCTTCGAGGAGAAACAACCGCCAGGGCGTAATACGCAGCGCAGGCGCCCCTGTCTGCTGCATCAGATTGGCAAGCTCGGCAGAGTCCAACTGCCCAAAAGCGGCACCAAGCAAAAAGCCCTGTTGGCAAGGCCCCGGCACCAGAGGATTTGCTGGTTCAAGCGGCGCAATCGCTGTCCAGTCCGCCGGCAAATCGCGCGCTGCCACGACATCCGCCATTCTGCGTTGTTCTGGCGTTCGATGCGCGGCAAACCACTGCGCCATGTCATGTACGGCACTCACGGCTGTGTCCCGCGTGACCGCCCGCCCGCGCGCCGCACCTTGCGCGCGGACAATCAAGCCATCGCAACCGCGTTCAATACGAATATCGCCAGAGGTCTGCGTCAACAAAGGCGCTTCACATGCCTCAATCGAAAATCCAAACTTCGCTGGCAATTCAGGTAGTTGCGACAGTGTGTTCATCAAGTCGCGACACAGCGAAACGGTGTCATCTCCCATCGCCCAGAAAGGCGTGATCACAATGTTGCGGCGGCTTTCGGTCTCCGCTTGATCATCCAACAAGTTCAAATCGGCCAAAGCGGATAGCAGGTTATCCAGACGCGCTTGCTGCACACCGCGAATCTGTATGTTGGCTCGGTTGGTAAGGTCCAGAAACCCGTTGCCAAATTCCTGTGACAACGCGCATAGTCCAAACACCTGTGCGCTGTCCAGCCGGGCGAAAAATGGCCGCACGCGCACGATCAGCCCGTCGCCCGACATCATGGGCCGATACGCCCCCGGGCACCACCCCTTGACAGCGGAGGTGTTGTTCACTGTGCCGCCTCAAGACCCGCAAGGATGGAATTTCGGCGGGTTTGCCACAGGCCCGCGGCATGCAGTTCGCCAAACCTTTGCACCATGGCTTCGCGCGCTTCGGGATTGGCATCCTGCAAAAAATGATCGGTGTCCTCATGACCCAAGGTCGCATCGTGATAAAGATCGAACAGATGCGGCGACACAGCCCCCGCCAAATGCGCAAAAGCCGCCATATGATCCAAGGTCGCGGCAATCTCAGCAGCACCTCGAAACCCATGCGCCCGCATGCCTTTGATCCATGCTGGGTTCGCTGCGCGGGCCTGCACCACACGGGCGATTTCTTCGGGCAGTGCGCGGGCACGCGGGCGATCAGGATTGGTGTTGTCCAGATGATAAAGTGACGATTGCCCGCCCGTGACCGCTTGCGCAGCGGCGAAACCGGCCTCATGGGCGGCATAGTCCGCGGCCAATAACAGATCCGTTTCCGGCAAGTCCTGCGCATGTACAAATGTGTCTGCCTGTGCGACGCGGTCCCGAATGCCTTGATCGTGTTTTTCGACTTTTTCACCGTCCAAGGCCCAGGCGCTGGCCTTCAGCCAAGCTTCTCCAGCCGCTTTGCGCCCCTCTGCTGTGAAAGTTTGCGCAGCATCGCTCATGCCAACGCCGAAACTCCCCGGTGCCGGACCATAGACCCGCGCAAGATCAGAACCCTCAACATAAGGGTTCCAATCAGGCGCCTCATCACGCGCAGCCAAGGCCCGCACGGCTTGGGCAAAAAGGGCCGAAAGCGTTGGAAACACATCGCGAAACAGTCCTGACACCCGCAAGGTCACGTCAATCCGAGGGCGATCCAGATCCGTGATCGGCAAAACCTCGATGCCCGATACCCGTTCAGATCCCGCATCCCAGATGGGCCGCACGCCCAGCAGATGCAACGCCATGGCGAAGTCCTCACCGGCAGTGCGCATGGTTGCAGAGCCCCAGAGATCAACGATGAGACCTCGCGGCCAATCACCTGCGTCCTGTAGCTGCCGACGGACCAATTCCTCAGCCAGCTTGACGCCTTGAGCATAGGCCGCCCGTGTGGGGACGGACCTTGGATCCGTGGTGTAAAGGTTACGTCCGGTTGGCAGTACATCCCTGCGTCCGCGATAGGGTGACCCGGAGGGACCGGGCGCAATACGGCGTCCCTCCAAAGCGTCCAGAAGCGCGCGTTGTTCTGCCGTGCTGGAGGATGCCGTTTCAAAACCGCTCTGATTTTGCGTTGCACGCCCCCAGATGTGAAGCCCTTCGCCAAACTGGCTTTCTTTGATGTCACAGACAAATCGGTCGATGCGTGTAATCGCCTCGGCACTACAAGCCGCGCGCGCCAATCCAAGATCATCCTCCACCCCCAAGGCTTGCGCCTCCAGACGGATATCTTCCTGCAAGCGGTCCCGCCGCCTGGGGTCCAGACCGTCAGCATTCGAGAATTCATCCAGCAGGGCTTCCAGTCGTACCAATTTTTCGGGCGTCCCACTGTCCCGCATTGGCGGCGGGATATGTCCCAAAGTGACCGCACCAATACGACGTTTGGCTTGCGCCGCTTCGCCCGGATCATTGACGATGAATGGATAGATGACCGGCAAGGCCCCGGTAAGCACCTCGGGCCAACAGGTTTCAGAGAGAGCCACGGATTTACCAGGCAGCCATTCCAAGGTGCCATGCGCGCCAATGTGCACCAGCGCATCCATCTGCGATTGGAGCCAGAGGTAGAACGCCACATAGGCGTGGCGCGGCGTGCGCGATAGATCGTGATACTCATCACCCCGGTTCTTTGGCGTGCCGCGTTCAGGTTGCAACGCAACCATGACCTTGCCGCATTGGATTGCGGAAAAATGGAACGCGCTATCTTCTATATCGGGGTCGTTTTCGGGTGGACCCCAGGCGTCATGCAAATCCTGCTGCAATGCGCTGGGTAGGTTTTCCAGTGCCTTTTGATAGTCCGAAAGCGCCCATGCCTGAGACCGCGCAAGTAACCTCTGAGGCAGATCTGACCCTGGCACCGTGGTGTCATATCCCGCCTCAGTCAGGTCCTGCAAGATCGCCTGCGCAGAGGCCGGTGCATCCAAACCCACCGCGTGGCCCATGTTCCAGTCTTTGCCCGGATAGGTAGACAAAACCAGCGCGATGTGGCGGTCGCGCGCAGGTGTTTCTGCCAGTGTAAGCCAACCATGCACCCGGTCTGCCGTGGCGGCAACACGCGCGGTTTCCGGTCGGTGCCCAAAGCGGGAATACTCAAGGTCCGGGTCTCGCAATCCCGGCTCTTTGAACGAGACCACACCGCCCATGATCCGACCATCCACTTCGGGCAAGACAACATGCATTGCCAGATCAGAGGGAGACAGCCCGCGTTCGGCACCCGCCCAGGCTTTGCGCGTCGAGGTGGCAAGAGCCACTTGAAACACTGGAACATTACTTGCATCCAGCGGCGATGACCCATCCGCGCCTTTTCCACTAAAGGCCGTTGCATTCACAATAGCTGCGGGCTTTAGATGTGCGATTTGACGTCGGAGCCAAGTGGCCGCTTGTGGGGCCTTCAATGAGGGCGCAAAAAGCCCGATTACTTGGTACCCACGAGATCTGAATGCCTCGAAAAGCGCCGCAATCGGTGCCAAATCCGCCGCCACCAGATACGAGCGATAGAATGTAATGGCGATGAGTGGCGTCGACACGTTGGTCTGCGCCAGAACGGGACAGGTCACGCCGTGCTCTGGCGTCCAAGCTCCAACGGAGGGCAAAACCTTCGATCCACTGACCGGCCCCGCATAGAGGCCTGCGGCCAGCGACAATTGCGCCAGTGCTGCCTGCGCTGCAATCGCGCCGCCCGTATCACATAAATGCGCCAACCGGCGCAAAGTGGACACAGGGAGCGTGGAAAATTCATCAAGGCGCGCGTCAACCCGACCGTCCGCTGGCAATACTGCCAATGCTATTCCCTTGCGCTTTGCCAATGTGCAAACCTGTTGCAAACCATAGGCCCAATAAGGCACGCCACCGATCAAGCGGATCAGGATGCCTTTGGCCCCCTCAAGCGTCTGCTCGACATAGGTATCCACCGACAAGGGATGTTTGAGGGCCACCAGATTGGCCAGCCGTAAGGTGGGCATTTTGGCCACCGCTCCGCCCCCGCGTCGCCAGCCTTCCGCGAAAGCCCCAAGGTCGCTGTCCGAAAACGACAACACCACCAGATCCGCAGTCGTCTGACCCAGATCCATTGGCGTCTCGGTTTCTTCCAACCCATGACTTTCGCGGAATACGACGTGCATTGTGCGCTACTCTGCGGGCTCGATGGCTTTCACACCCAGCACCGATTTGATTGTCTCGGTCTTGATGTCGTCATGTTCTGCGATCACCACCAAACGCCCCTGACGCGCCTCGCCGGGCTGCCATGGTCGGTCATATTGGTGCCGCACGCGCGCCCCCACCGCCTGTACCAACAAACGCATCGGCTTACCCGCAACCGCCGCATAGCCTTTCACCCGAAGGGTATTATGCGCATTGGCCAATTCCTGCACGGCGCGCACCAAATCTTCTGGGTCGGATAGCTCTGGAATATCGACCACAATGCTCTCAAAGTCTTCATGATCGTGGTCATGCGGGCCGTCGTGATGGCTGGGGCGTGCATCCATGTCGTCTTCTGCTGCGGCCTCCAACCCCAGAATAATACGCGGATCCACAACGCCCTCGGCCACTTCGACCACCGGCAATGGGCGGGGTACTTCGGCGGCGATGACAGCCTTGGCTTTTGCGATGCCCTCAGGACCCGCCAGATCGGGTTTGGTCAGCAATATAATGTCCGCACAGGAAATCTGATCCTCGAACACCTCAGACAAAGGCGTTTCGTGATCAATGCTTTCATCCGCTTCACGCTGGGCATCCACGGCGGCCACATTCGGCGCAAAACGCCCTGCCGCCACGGCCTCGGCGTCCGCCAATGCGATCACACCATCCACGGTGATTTTTGAACGGATATCGGGCCAGTCAAACGCCTTCAACAACGGTTTGGGCAAAGCAAGGCCAGAGGTTTCGATCAATATATGATCCGGGCGCGGTTCCAACGCCATCAGCGCCTCAATGGTTGGAATGAAATCATCCGCCACCGTGCAACAGATACATCCATTGGCCAGTTCCATAATGTTTTCCGCCGGGCAATCCGGGATTGCGCAGCTTTTGAGGATATCGCCATCCACGCCCACATCGCCAAATTCATTGACAACAATCGCCAGACGTTTGCCGCCCGGGTTCTGCATCAACTGGCGGATCAGCGTGGTCTTACCAGAGCCGAGAAAACCGGTGACGACGGTTACAGGGAGTTTTGCAAGATCAGTCATTTTGAATCTCCAGCGGCGGTATGCGCGCGATACAGTTGCGTTTGAAATGTTCAGGTCGTTCACGCCAAGGAATTAACCCATCCGTTGTGGCGTTGTAGCGTGCAGCGCCGTCCAGCAGAATGTCAGGATGCGACACTTCGTCGATGTTTCCGTAAATATAGGTCCAACGGTCCCCACCGCGCAGGGCAATCGTGCACCCGTGATTGCAGTTTTGCAGGCATTCCACCGCTTTAATCCGCACACCGGCGGGCATTTCTTGTCCGGCCAGAGTATCAAACAAACGCTGGCCGGGGCGGCGTTCGTCTTCAGGAATTTCCATGCCACGCCTGCATTTCACGCAGACCAGTAATTCCGTTGTCTGACCGTCAAACGCGGTCGCCTCTGTCGTCATAATATCCTGTCCCATCTGATATGGGACGTGGGTCTGATGGCGAGAAGAGCCTGATCGTTCAGGGCATGTCCCGACACCGGAGCACCCCGCCCGGTTCCTTCACGTTCCGCTGGCAGGTCTCCCGGCTCACGGATTTCAACAGCTTCGCTGCCTTCGGTCTGTTCGGCCTTCCCGGATAGCTATCCAGTGGCAATGACAGACCTTTCCGTTCACGGTCGCGGGGGCGGCTGTGGTTTATCAAATTGCTTTGAACACACATTCCCTTTTCACTTGGGCAAAGCCAAGCACCAACGAGCCTCAACTGTGTCGGAACGCCGTGTAATGTCAAGCGCTAGCGCGTCGAGTCACGAGGTCATCTTCTCAGATGTCGGTATTGTGCCGAGCACTGGCGTTTTTGCCACGCCACAGGATGAACAATCCCGACACGACAATCAAACCGCAGCCTGCAAAAACCGTCATCTCCACCTGCTCTCCAAAGAGAACAACTCCAAAACCTATCCCAAACAGCAATCGTGTATAGCGAAAGGGAGTCACTGCGGACACGTCACCACTGCGCATTGCTTTCATCAGACTGGTATATGCCACCACACCCGCGCCGGTTGCCCCCAAGAGAATGAATGCGTCGAGCCCATTTGGGTGCACAAATGACGTCTGCGCCCAAAGGGAATACAATCCACCTGCAATGGTGACCGACAAAAATCCATAAAGCCCCAAAATGGCAGCGCTCAAGGACGCGGGTGCAGCGCGACTGGCAAGATCGCGACCAGCAAAACCCAACATGCCAATGACCGCCAAGACCGAGAGCATTGAAAAACTGTCCGATCCGGGACGGATGATCACCAGGACGCCGGCCATTCCGATCAGAATGGCACACCATCTGCGCGGTCCGACATTTTCGCCAAAAAACCACGCGGCTCCCGCGACCACGACCAGAGGCGTCGCCTGCAAAATCACAGTGGCCGATGACAGGGGTGTTAAAGTGATGGCGAGTACAAAAAACAATCGCCCGATGATCTCAAAGAAAACCCGCAAGCGCATCGGGCGTGATATCACATCTTTCGTGAACAAAGGGTCTTTGTTCAGCAGGGACATGCCGGCAAAAAGGACGCTGCCCCCCAGTCCGAATATTACCAGGATCTGACCAACCGGAAGGTTCTGCGATGCAGCCTTGATGAAAACGTCCTCAACGGCAAAGGCTGCCATGGCAAAAACCATCCACATGCTGCCGACCGCATTGGCGCGGGTGTCGGTGGCGATGTCCGGACGCACTCAGTCTCCAATGTCAGTGAGGCCGTTAGGGCATTTGTTCAATGCCTGTCGCATGGAGGAATGTTTGAACTGCGTCAACGCAAAAGCAACGGTGGCGTGGAAATTCCTCGCGCTCGGGTCCGACAGTACTAAGCGGTGGCAGTCACCGCGCGGCCTTGCTGGTCAAACCATTCCATCAAGGCTGTTTCTGTTGCATCCAGCGGCTGCGCCAAATCGCCGGTGAATTCGTCGAATGCAGAGAGGTTCAAGGCGTTCAATCCAACCAGAACCGGAACATCCAGACTGAGGGCTTCCGCAATCACCGGACGAAACCCTCGCCCGCCTGCCTCGTGCTTGCCGAACTTGTTGACGATGAGCAGGTCAGCGCCTTTTTGCAACTCTGTACTCACAAGCCCCACTGCGTTTTCCAGCGCGTCGGGATCCAATCGGCATCCCTTTGCGGCAGGGCCCAGATTTTGAGAAATCCGTATGATCGGTCCGCCTGGCATGATTTTGACGTCCATGTCGCACAGACCGCTGCCGCAGGTTTCCGAATTCTCCTGCACCGCCCCGCACACTCGCAGGCCTTGCGCCAAAACACGGCGCGCAAACCCGAAGAGCAACAGATCGGTATCGCCCTTTCCAGGCGCCATTGTATAAGCAATTCTCATATTAGGACGCAGATTAGGATAAATCTTGTGACGACGCCAGAGCTCGCAAAATGACAAGGGCGCGCCGATGGTTTGCGCCGCATTCCGCGAGCATTGAAAGCGCCTTTTGCAGAGCAGAACGGGATTGCCTTGCCAAGACCGCCAGCGTATCTGAACGCTCGGCCATGATCACCTGCACAACGGCCGCTTCGACCAGATCAGCCTTGCCGCAGTTCAGGATCCTCTGTGCCACATTCTGGCGCACCGAAACCGCGTTGTCTTTGATGTAATCCACCGCTTTGGCCGGCGGCAGGCTCAGAGCAGCTTCGGCGCGGATCAGGGCATCTTCGTCTTTTAATGCCGGCTCAAGGATGTCGCTGTCCGGGCACCGCGTGAGGACCCGTAAGGCAGACATTCGGATCAGCGGGTCATCTCCTGCAAATGCGGCGCGCGCCTTGTCGGTAATCTCGGGCGTCAGGTCCCGCCCCGAGAGCGCTTCCCACGCCCTGCGGCGCACCGTGTCATCCGGATCTTCAATCCGTGATATCATGGCCTCTGTCAGGGATGGCGCATCACAAGCTCTAAAGACCCGCATGGCATCAATTGCCAAAGACAGGGCCAGATCATCGGATCCTTCCACGGCTCGGCGTCTGGCGCGTTTTGCGCCAGACTCTTCGGGTGTTTCACCGGCTTGTGACTGCGGCGCGATCACGTTTCCATCCGACAAAATGGAGTCCAGAGTGCTTTGCCCCTCAAGCGCTGGCGTTTCGTCGCGCTCCATGATGTCGCCCTCGGGCGTGATCCATATCTTGCGCGGACCCGCGCCCTCTTTTGGCGTACCGGCGTCCGGACCGCTTTGCAGACCACTTTCGTCAGGGTCTCTTTTCGGCATCGCCACCGCGCCGGCAATAAAGGCCGCCGCGAGGTCGAGCGCAGCTTCATCGCTGTCACTGCGCACCAACAGAGTGGTCAAAAGCGTGGCGCGGACCTGACGCGCCGGGTTTTCCAACAGCTCGGCAAGCAAATCCGTCGATACACTCAGTTCGGGTGCCGCCAGGGCTTTTGATGCCGCCACCCGCACCTCAAGATCGCTTTGCCCAGTTTCCAGAATCTGAACCAGAGGGCCCACTGCGCGATCGGGGGCCAAATGCACCAACCTGTCGATTACCCCCATGGCCAGCTCAGGCGTACAGCGTGGCAGCCAGGACAACATGTTATCGACCAATGCCTCATGGAATTCCGGTTCAAGGGGAAAACTCAGACATTCCAATGCTGCCGCCTTGACGGTATCACTGGGATCGCCAAGACAGGTTTGGGCCAGACCTAGAAAGGCGGATGATGCGCGTCGCAGAGCAGCCGCGCGCACCAACGCGCTTGCATCGCTTTGCGCAAGTGATTGAAGACCTGGATCATCTGCCGCCATCGCCTTGATCGCCAGCAATCGTAATTCGGCCTCGGGGGCTGCGAGAATCTCATCGAGCCGTAACATGAAATCCTCGGGGGCCGCGCGGGCCAATGCCGCCGCGGCGCGGCGCCGTGACGCCCCCGTGGTGAGATTGAACACTTCTATCAGGGTCGCAACCCCCACCGCGCCCATTTGCGAAAGCGCGTGAAAGACAGGCACGTCAAGCGACTGGCCAAACTCATCCATCAAAGCCGCTGTCATGTCATCAATGGCTTCTTCTGCGCCAATCTCCCCCAAAGCCCGGATCGCAGCCGTTTGAATGTCCAGCCATTCTTCCCAGTCGCTGCCTTCATCTTCCCAGGCGACCTGATCTTCGGATCGCGACCGTACCAGGGATCGCAACAGCGGAATGGCCTCCGGGGCACACAGATGCGACAAAGCGCTGATCGCGGCCAATTTGACTTCGCGCACCGGATCATCTTTCAGAGAATGCAAAATGTCTGCGGTGTCACCACCACGTACCAGAGGGACCAATGCCTCCATGGCATCGCTGCGCACATCCGGGTCAGGATCCAGCCGGGCGGTTAACAAGGCGTCGCGCACGCCTTCGATGTCCTGTGAAAGGACGGTCGGAAGCGCACAAATGGCGGCAGAGCGCAGCACCTCGTTTTGCGAGTTCAAAAATGGTGCGAACGGCGCAAGCGCCGCCTGCGCATCAGGGGCAGTCAGGGTATTCGTTTGCATAATGTCTCCGCAGATCTCGCACAGGCCCGACCTTTCTGATTGGGCCTGCGCATTCAGGTTCAGGCAATGTCACGGCGCGCAAAGGACATGGAACGGAACTGCGATTTATAGGGGCTATCGCCCATTTTCCGAACCTTGCCGACACCCATCTTGTAGTTGTAATTCCCGCTGATCCAATCAACGACCCGCCCGGCCAGCGCATTCGCGGGCTGCGCAGTATGCAGAAAATCCATATACCCAAGGTTTTCTTTCACTGCTGGGGTCACAATCGCCACGGCCGTGATGGAGGCCTTGGTCAGCTCGATATGACCGTTCTTGAGCAGGGACGCGAAATCGAAATCGCTGCCCTCCACGCCGACGATCGTATCGGTCTGCACCGGAATGCGATCTGAATAAATCTGAACGTAATCACCACTCTCAATGCCGCGCGCTTCGGCCACCGAAGGGTGGATTTCGATCCAGTTTTCCGGCCAGCGCTGCACGATATAGGGGCGGCGGCGGTCATCATAGCCCGATTGCCAACGCTCGTTTATACGACCTGAAGAAATCCAGATCTCATCCTCGCGCGGTTTGAGCCATTCCCAATAGCTGGAAAACAGATCCCAAGGCGCTTTCTGAATGTTGCACTTGCCGGTCTGCGTGTTGAAATGCGTCAGTTTCTTGTTGAACACATTCGCGCCAATCGGCCCCTCTTCGGGTAACACACGGCCAACGTCATGCAGGCGTTTAGTTTCCACCAAAGCACCATCTTTGTCCATCAAAACAGGGCCTTGAATACCGTTGGTTCCGAATTCACCCAACTTCTGGTGCAGCGTCTTGCCTTCACGGTCAGCCTTGACCTTGACCATGAAGAAATCCTTGCGCGAGCCGCGCGAATGCCGCGCGCCCTCTTCCAGCACCTCGTTTGAATCCTTCCAGTCAAACCCTTCAAAACCCATCTTCTTTGCAAGCTGCGCAATAATCCACCAATCGGGTTTCGCCTCGCCGGGCGCATCATAGAATTTCGGATAGAGACGAATACGGCGCTCACCATTGGCGCGGGTGAATGTTTCCTCGCCCCACCCGGAGGCCGGAAACACGATATCCGCATAGCGCGCGCCAATCGGGTCCACCATGTAGATGTCCTGGTTCCAAACCACCATGCCGCCTGAATCTGCACGCCGTTTCAACGTATCGATGATGTCCTTCTTCTCGAAACTCTGGACCTGATGCGGGTTGCGCGTCGTCAACTCGTCAAACTTGGCCTGCAGGCTTTGGGACCCACACATCGCCTGCACCCAGGTGGTGCCGATCACATGTGCCAGCCGCGTGTGACCGCTCATCAGATACCGATCCGTGTCCATCGCGCGGCGCCGGCGCCCGGGCAGTTTTTCGGGCGATTTGTTGCGCGGATACCCGCCCCCGCGCAGACCCCCGCGCTGGTGACCCCCTGCCCGGCCAATGACCTGACCGGGACGCCCGCCACAGCCGGTAATGATGCCAAGCGCAGAAATCGCCTGCGTGTTGCCGGTGTTATTGGACCAATAGAAGCCCTTCTCGATCATGATCGAGGTCTTGGGTTTGGTGCCATCCTCGCGCGGTTTGGCCATCCATTCCGCTGCCGTATAGATTTTCTGTACGTCAATCTGGGCGATCTCAGCCGCTTTTTCCGGCTCGGCGTAATCCTGGCTCAACAGCCATTCTTTCCAATCCTCGAAACCGGCCGTCTGGAACTTGCCCCAAGTCGTGCGCCACTGCCAAGGTGTGTTGCGTGTGCCCTGGCCGAAACCAGATGAGCTTTCCCATTTGTTGTTGACCCAGTCTTTGATCCAGTCGCCATCTTCCCAGCCGTTTTCGACAATTACCCGCGCGATGGCCAAGACCACAGGCAAATCCGTGCCCGGCTGGATGTCGATGACCATACCGCCGTTTTTCTCCGCAAAAGCGGTGCCGGAGGTGCGGCGCGGCAACAGGAAGATCGCCTTTTGCCCGCCTTGGATCGCGGGCATGATATAATCAGTGTATAGGATCGTCTTGGACTCGTAGGGGTCCGTGCCACACATCAGCAGCGTGTCGGCCTCTGCCCAATCATCGTAACTGGGACCGAAATTATCAAACCCTGCATCTCGGAAACCGGGCGTCGAGGTCACATCAGAGGGCGTATCATGGAAGGTAAAATTCGCCGTGCGCACGTGGCGCAGCGCATATTTGGTAATGGCGTAAGTGTTTTCCATATAGCCATAGGAGAAGGTCTTCACGCCGTAGGCATTGGTCCCGTGCTTTTCGAGCACGTGGTTGCCGACCTCTGCTGCGATTTCCAGCGCGAACTCCCATGTGACGGGCATCAATACGCCAAACATCCGCACCATAGGTGATTTCAAACGATCCCGCGTCGGCGTCTGCGGGTTATAGACCTTCTGGGCCAGCGCTCCGCCCCGGATCGAGGAGTTGCCCGAGTAATTGACAAAATCCGTGTCCTTATCAGGGATGATGACCACATGGTGCGGTTCCCCGTTGTGCAGCACAATGTTGTGTTGATTGGGCGCCACCCAAGCGCCCAAAGGGGCGACGGGGAAATCCTCGCCAAAGGCATTGTCTTCGGCTTTGGGACCGCCGACCTTACCGCCTGCAACAGGCCAGCGGTAAACTTTGTACCCGCAGGCAACAATGCAATAATCACAAGCGGTTGAAATCACGTCGGCATCTGGTGGCGGCAGCGGAACCGAGGATTCAGGGACATAATATGGCGTGGACATGGGTGTGCTCCTCAGCCTTGCAGATTGTCGAAACGGCCATAAATCAGGCCAAACATGCCGACGGCGTAGATATCGTCACCATCCAGTTCGAGCAAAACCTGCGGCAGCGATTGATAGGCCTGTCCGGCGATGAAAATACCGTGGCGCGTCAGATCAAAGGTTGTCAGGTGCAGCGGACATGGACCCAGCGCCTTGTCAGCCGCCTGATAGGTGCCCTGCAGCGGGCCGCCCTGATGAGTGCAGGTGTAGTTGAAGGCCACCACGTCCTTGTCCGGCCCGAGGCCCCCACCCGCTTCCCGACCCAGTTTGACCAGAATGGATTCTGCATATTCGCCTTCATCTGGGTATTCGAAATCGAGTGGTTCATCGACGCTGAGATCGCTGAGTTTCGCGATCAGTTTACGGGGGTATGTGGAGACCACGGCCGGTGTTTGCGCCTGTGGCATGCCCGGCACGCCGACCATCACGACGCTTGTTGCGATGCCGCTGGTCAGCAGGAATTCGCGCCGGCTCATCAGGCACTTACGCGTGCCGGCCTTCTTGGCTTCGCCGTTGGTGCCGTTGATCGCGGCACGGATCCTGGGATCAACCTGGTTCATGACTGTTTCCTCATCAATTTTGTGGGGCTGGCAGGGGCTGCATTTCTGGCAAATCCGGCTCCTCGACCAGGATCTCATCTCCGCTCAGGCTTTCGAGAAAGGCAACCAGGTCGTCGACCTGCGCCTCTTCAAGGCCCAAGGGCTGGATCAACTCGGACTTATTCGCGCTGAACTCATTCTCGCCGCCGCCCTCATTGTAGAACACGACCACATCGCGCAATGTCTCCAACATGCCGTTATGCATGTAGGGATAGGTGTATTTGGTATACCGCAGGCTCGGCACGCGAAATTTGCCTTTGTCAGCTTTCTGTTTGGTGCGGAAATAAAGACCGGGGTCATCCTTGGTTTCACGGTACATTTCCTCTGTCGAGCCCTTGGCATAAAGCTCGAACCGAAAGGTGATCTGTGCCAGCGCATCGTCTTCCCACCCGTCATAGGGCGGCACACCGATGTTGTAATAGGCCTCATTGGACAACAGCGCTCCACTGTGGCAGGCGGTACAATTTGCCGCGCCCGTGAATAGATCCAGCCCGCGTTTTTGTGCCTCACTCAGCGCGGCATCATCCCCACGCATGTAAGTGTCAAATGGCGTATCAGTTTGCACGATCGAGCGTTGATAGGCCGCCAGCGCCATATAGGCGTGGCGCACGAGCGGGTATTTATCGCCGTAGACCTCGCGGAACGCGGCGCGGTATTCCGGCACAAAGGCCAGACGCGCCTCCATCATATCATCCTCGCCGTTACCCGCCACGCCCCCGCGCGCAGCCGACCTTGCCTGATGTTCCAGCGATCCTGACGCCCCGGCCCAGAACAGCTTTTTGTAGTAAGCTGAGTTCACGATTGTCTGGCTGTTGCGCCAATGGGTGGTGCCGGGATAGCCAAAACTGATCTTGTCCTGCACGGCCCAACCCGCTTCGGGGCGGTGGCAAGAGGCGCAGGACATCTCACCATTGCCTGACAGGATCGGGTCAAAGAACAGTTTTTCCCCTAACGCGATTTTTGCAGGCGTTTGCGGGTTGTCCGCCGGGGCTGTTGGGGGGTCCAATGCGGCCAGTTCCGAGGGGCGATGCCCATCCGCCAGAGCCGCGCCGGAAATGCAGGTGGCCAGAAAAAGCGCGGAGATCCGAGTTTTATGTGTCATGATGACCTCCATCAGTTGGGTTGCTCACGCCAGTTTTCGATCACTTCGTAGTCAAAATCGTCTTCGCGCCACACGTAGGCATCGGTATCGAAACTCTCGCCAGACAGGCTTTCCAGAAACGCGATCAGATCGGCTTTTTCGCTGGGCACCAGGCCGATGGGTTTCAGGCGCGGATCTTTCAGAGTGTCATTGCCACCGCCCGCATCATAGAAATCAACCACATCGCCGAGCGTCGCCATCGAGCCGTTGTGCATGTAAGGTGCGGTCCATGTCAGTTCGCGCAGCGAGGGGGTGAGGAAAGTCCGCTTGGTGTCGGAACTATGGGTCCGGATATAGGCCCCCAGATCCTCACGCAGGTTCATATAATTCTCAACGCCCATGAATTTGGCATAGGTGACAAAGGCGGAATGGCGCATGGGATCCGCCCAGATATCTGGGCTTGTTGCCACACCCGTATTGTGCGGCTGGTCATCAGTGAAACGCGATCCGGAATGGCAGGCGATGCACCCGCCCTTGCCCTCAAAGATCCCCTGCCCGCGCGTTGCGGCCGCCGACATTTCGCCGGTGTCAAACGGCGCATTGCGCGACTGGATCGTCTTCATGAAATCCATCAACGCATTGCGAGCGCCGCCATTGGAAGGCTCCGACATGCCAGCGGCAGCGAACATTTCCACATAGATCGGATCCTGTTTCATGCGTTCCTGCATGATCCGCATGTCCATGTTCATCAGATAGGTTTCGGTGATCATCTCACGTGCGACATCGTTCAGGTTGGTCCCCAAACGACCATCATGCATCCAGGCGTCACGAAATCCGACATTCGCCAGGGTTGGCGCGTTTCTGAAATGACCCGCTCCGGTGTAGGCCTGTGACAGCGCCTCGCCGTCGGTAAACGCCTTGTCGGGTTGATGGCAGCTAGAGCAGGACAGGGATGTGTCGCCCGACAGGCGCGTATCATAAAACATGCGCTTGCCCAACTCGGCGCGCGCGGCGTCCACCTCTATGGCGGGGTCTGGTGTGACATCCTGTGCGTTTCCCGCACCCGCCCCCAAAACCAGCACGCAAACCGCTTGCAGTGTTCGTTTCATCGAGCTCTCCTTCTTACTGGGCATGTGTGGCCTAGCGACTGTGCAGCGACTGGATACGTGCCAGCCGCCATCATGCGGCGCACCAAAGCACCGACTTGAAAAAAGCTTGAAAGTTCAGACAGATATTGCCTTCACTTTTTATTTTTGAATTGGGTATTTGCGAAATGAACCCGCCACTGTGGCGAGAGCCAACCGTTCCCCTGAGCAAAGGTTAACAACCAAAACCGGGAAAGATGTTGCGCGCAGGATTGCGGTTTGTAACAAATTGCGACGATTTGTTGCGATGACCCGCTGCTTTTCGCAAACGATCCGCACTCAGGAAATCAATTCAATAAGATACGTATTTGCTGCGCAAGTGTTGCAGGTTGTACTGGTTTGTCGATCATCACGGGAGCCGGTCCCGGAACTGTAACCTTGCGCGGTTTGTAAGCAGAGCAATAAATCACCGGGATGTTTTGGTGTAACGCGCGCACCGCCCGCACCAGTTCTTCCCCGCTCAATCCCGGCATGACCATATCGGATATCACCAAATCAAACCGTTTTGGGTCTGCTCGAAACCTTTCCAGCGCCGTCAACGGCGAGGAAAATGCCTCGACCCTATAACCAAGCCGCGTCAGAAGACGGCGAAACGTGGCAAGGACCTCGGTTTCGTCATCCACAAGCAATATACGCTCGCTCCCCCGGGGCGTTGAATCGTCTGCAGAGACCGCGCTTTGATCTTCTGCCACAGCGCCCGGCAGAATGATCGAAAAACAGCTACCTGCGCCAAGGTCGCTGGTGAAAGAAATTTCGCCGCCCATCTCGTTGACCAGGCCGTAAACGACAGAAAGCCCCAGCCCCGAGCTTTTACCCAACGGTTTGGTCGTGAAAAACGGCTCAAACAAATGCCGTTGTGTTTCGGAGGACATGCCGGGCCCATCATCTTTTACCGTCAAACAGATCCATCCGTCCGCCCGTTCTGCCGCGTCCTTGGGGGCACTGCACGGGGCCACAGACAGATCAATCCGTCCCTCGGCCCCTTCCATGGCTTCGGCTGCATTTCGGCACAGGTTCATCACAATCTGGTGTAGATGGGTCTGATCCCCGCGCACAAAATGCGGCTCCCCCTTGGGGATGTATTCAATTGTGATCATCGGCGGCGTGGACGCTTTTAGAAGCCCCGTCACCTCCTCAATGATTGTGCCAAGATTCACCGCACGCATCTCACTGGGCTCGCGGCGCGCAAATGTCAGCAATTCGCGCACGAGACTCTGGGCGCGGCGCGCGGCGATATCAATCTGGGCAATCTCGCCGGCCAGATCGCTGCCCTCGGAGGCATCCAGCGACGCCAGATGGGCCGACCCGACGATGGTCGTCAGAATATTGTTGAAATCATGCGCGACCCCGCCAGCCAATTGTCCGACAGCCTCGAGCTTTTGGGCGCGCACCACCTGATCATGGGCTTGCCGCTTTTCGGTGATGTCTTCGCCGATTGCGATGTAATTCTGAATGCCGCCTTCGGGCGACACCAACGGCAGAATAGTAGTATCCGCCCAATAGTTCGTGCCATCCTTCTTGCGGTTCCGAAATATGCCGTGCCAGGCTTCGCCCTTGGCCAGCCCAACGCGAATGTCACGATATACATGGTCTTCCGTGTCACCGGATTGCAAGAACGCCGGAGTTTGCCCTTTCACATCCTCCAGCGCCCAGCCCGTCAATTCAGCAAACTTGCTGTTTACATATTGAATGCGGGCCTCGGTATCCGTGATGATAATCGTCGCCGGACTTTGCTCGACAGCTGTGGCCAGACGCCCTTCAGACGCTTCCAACCTTTTGCGTTCAGACAGCTCTTCAGCCAAATCCGCCACCGCATGCCGCAAATCACGAAATAATAAGAGCAAAAGCCATCCCACGACCATTGCAGCCATCACAAGCGCGGCAATTGACAGAAATCCGATCCAGATCAGCTGCTGTCCCTGCCCCACCGCAGCCAGCAGTCGTCGCGTACTGCTGGCCTGCAAACCTGCCCATATCCTTTCCAGATTGGCCAAACCCGCGATGGCCGCCTGATCGTCGACACGAACAAGTGCGTCGGTCGTTTCAGCCGACCACGCGGCCTCGGCAGCGCGAATGGCAATCGGCAGCTTTCGGGCATATTCATCGATGGTGCTTTCAATGGACTGAAGGGCGTCCTTTTCCGCGCTCGATAACTCGAGGTTGCGAAACCGGGATAAAATGGCGTCGAGTTCCGAGAGTTGTCTTTCCGTAATCTCCAGATACACCGGATCCTGGCGCAGCACGAAATTCTTGTAGTTGTGGATCACACCGCCATAGCCCAAAAGCTCGCGCACTTCGCTGAGCAGGATGCCTTTGCGCTCCGCCCCTTCCGAATATTCAAGCCAGCTTTGACGTATGTCATTGAACTGTGCCTGCGTCAGAACACCCAGTGCGCCGCCCAGTAAAACAGTCACCACAACAAGCGCCATCGCAGACAAGGCCGCCCTGAGCGGGTGTCGCATCGAGACGTTTGCTGCGGATTTGGTCATGCCGACAGCCTGTCGCGAGTTGCGGTGCACCACAAGTTAAAATACGGTTAGCGCGCAGGGTGCGGGAGTGCGACAGACATGGAACAGAAGATTCTGGTTGTTGATGACGACCAGCAGGTGACATCTTTTTTGGACCGGTTTCTTACCCGCCACGGTTACAGGGCCGCGACCGCGTCAACGGCAGCCGAACTGTTCAAAATCCTCGAGACGGAACAGTTCGATCTGATCGTTCTGGATCTGATCCTGCCGGATGAGGACGGATTTGACGTCGCAAAACGCATTCGCGGTGACACGGACACGCCCCTGATCATGCTCACCGCGCGCGATGAGGTGTTTGACCGTATCGTTGGGTTGGAACTGGGGGCGGATGACTATGTGACCAAACCCTATGAGCCGCGGGAATTGCTGGCGCGGATCCGCTCTGTCATGCGGCGTTACAACACTGCACATCCGCGGGGCGGCACCGCGACAAATGTACTGCGCTTTGACAATCTGGAAATTGACCTGATCCGCTCGGTTGTGCGCAACATCAGCGATCAAAAGGAACTGGGGCTGACAAGCACGGAATTTGCGCTTCTGCGGGCGCTTGCGGATGCTCAGGGAAACGTTCTGAGCCGCGAACAGATCCTGGCCAGCGTATATGGTAATTCCGTGCAGATCACGGATCGGGCAATAGATGCCCATATGGTGCGCTTGCGAAAAAAGCTGGGCGGCGCCAGCCAAAGTGACGATCTGATCCGCACCGTTCATGGGGTTGGCTACAAGCTGGCGGCTCTTGTGGTGTGAATATTTGCATGGATGCGCCCATCTTGCGCGCCAAGCCTGATCCTTGTGAGAAAAACGCCTTATTCTGGGTTTACGTTTCCACCCAGAATTGAATTGGCGTAAATGAAACGTTGCGTTAACCTTTCCGGAGCCGAGCGCAATCTGCCTTGGCCCAAAGGGAGGAAGACCGAATGACAGATCGTATGCGTTTTGGCATATTTCTGGCCCCGTTTCACAAGCCGGGCATCAACCCCACACTCGCTCTTGAACAAGACCTTGAACTGGTCGAATGGCTGGACCGATGTGATTACGACGAAGTCTGGTTTGGCGAACATCACTCAGCCGGATCCGAAATCTCGGCCAGCCCGGAACTGATGATTGCCACATCGGCACCGCGCACACGGCGCATCAAACTGGGCACCGGGGTTGTATCGGTCAGCTATCACAATCCCCTGTGGGTCGCCGAAAAGATCGTGCAACTCGATCATCTGACACGGGGCCGGGTCATGTTGGGCCTTGGGCCTGGCTCTCTGCCCACAGACGCCGCGATGATCGGATTGTCGCAAAAGGACACGCGCGGGCTGCTGGCGGATGGGCTTGATGTCATCACGCGGTTACTGCGCTCGGATGAACCCGTGAATTTTGAAAATGACCGCTGGACGTTGAAAGACGCGCGATTGCATCTGCGCCCCTATTCCAACTTCGATCTCGCAACAGCCGCTGTGGCCTCACCGACAGGGCCAAAACTGGCGGGTAAATACGGCACCGGGATGATCTCCATCGGGGCCACAACTGCTGCCGGCTTTGATGCGCTTGCCTTGCATTGGGATGTGATCGAGGAAGAGGCCAAACATTACGGTCACACGCCGGATCGCTCCAAATGGCGACTTGTCGGGCTGTGCCACATCGCGGAAACGATGGAACAGGCCAAACGTGACGTGGAATATGGCATTGAACACTGGTTCAACTATTTTCAGGAAATCGCCGCCTTCCCGCAAATGTCGATGCCCGGCCAAAACGCAAAGGAGATGATTGATTTCATAAACGACAGCGGATTTGGCGCCATTGGCACGCCAGAAATGTGCCGCGCACAAATTGACCGTCTGTGGACGCAAAGCAATGGCGGGTTCGGTGCCTATCTGATGCTCGCTCACAACTGGGCAAATTTTGATGCCACACGGCGCAGTTATGAACTCATTGCACGAGAGGTTTTCCCGCATTTTCAGGGTCAACATCTCTCGACAATGAATGCCGCCATGCGGGCGCAGAAAATGCGTCCGGAGCTCGCCGAAATTCATGCGAAAGCGGTCGAAACAGCGCAGAACAACTACGCCGTCGAAAAGGAAACACGTGCAAAATCGGTCAGCGAACCGGCTGAGTAACCATAGATGGTCGGCTTGGGTTTCCAAGCCGACCAGCGTTAGCGGTTTGTTTTTAGCAAACTATGCTTTCACGCTCCGCCGAGCATCCTGCAAACCGCCTGTGGATGCATCAGATGGCCCTCCTTAGACAGTGGCCCTGTTCCCAGACCTCCAACGCGATTGTGTAGATTTGCCCAATCTCTCGGAACACTTTCTATAAATTCACTGACTTGGGGTGGACGACGCTTTTTGTGACGAACGAAAAACGCGATAATCAACGCAAGTTCAGAATACCTCAGTACGCCGAGAAGTTCTGCAGTGCCCGCAACGCCTGTTGCTCTTTCGGAATGGGCGGGTCCAGCTTTTATGGTCGGCGGGATGCCTTCCAAACGTCTGGTGGCGCGGCCTGACGATTGCCAGGTCAGTTCCGAAGTACCCCGCCAATCAAACACCTGCTGAGATCTTCAAGACCTCCCGTAACTGCGCGACAGGTATTACCTGAGGTCCTTCCGGATCGTCTGGTACTGGGCGCACCATACCGACATCAAGATCGACCGGCAAAAGGTGAAGGGTATTGAAGCAGCATCGCGGTTTGCTCGCAACCGTGGCACTGAAGGTTCGCTGGAAAAACCGGAAAATGCAATCGGGATGCTCGGTATCCAGTGTTACCCATTCATCGACCTGAATGAGTGCATCGACGGCCAGCGACCAAACGAAGTCCGGCGGTCGAGGCCACCGCACGCACCACATCAAGCGGCGCTCTGGAAGCCTTTGCGCCGCCGCGCAGCCTAGTCGCGTTTCGCCAGATGCATTCCGGTATCAGCATCGAACTGGTTCTGTCCAATTGGAGGAATGACCTCACCGGGCGCAATGCGGAGATCGCAATCGGGCATGCCTACCCCGACCCGCCTGATCGGGCGGCAAACCGCATCGCCAATTTTTAACTAGTGTTCTTTGCATCTGAAACCTATCTGCATATACTTAGCCTGATTGAGGCACCGGCGGATTGAGCAGAGGCGTCTTTCATTTGTTACGAGGCGACCGAACGCCTCGTTTCGCGACCGCCCAACATGGGCCTCCCAGCAACGAAGAAGAGTTTTGGCATCACCACGACGACGGGAAGTGCGAAGTTGAATTTAACCCGCCACGGCGCAAACATTGCACATCTGCCAGTCGTTACTTCTAAGGCCCCTAACAGGCTGCTGAAAAAGTTGTGTTTTTGAGTAGTTTTGGACCCTCTTTGTTAGGGCGGTTGTGCGGTTTTCCATTGCTAGTGGGGCGCAGCACTATGATCTGTCACCGCATCCATTTTCTGGCTGTTATGCCACCAGCAGCCTTGGTAACCTCGCCAGATTGTTAGCCACCATCGTCATAGTGAACTTGGCGCGGACCTTTTCGATACCTCGATGAACAGTCTGGGTCATTCCGCCGACGGTCTTGGCCCAGTCGAACGGTTCTTCGATCTTCTTTAGTGCTTTTTGAGACAGAGTGTAGCCGGGGTGCCGGGTGGTTCGACCGTCGATAGCAGAATATCGAGCCTTCTGCACGATATGCGGTGTCACGCAAGCCTGCCGCAGTTCGGCGACAAAATCTGCGTTGTCGTATCCCTTATCCGCGCCAAGCGTGAGCTGCCGCATCAAACCAGGTGCATGGCGGTGGACCATGTCAAGCGCGGCTGTGCGCTCGGCGCGTCCGGTCGCGTCGATAGCTAAGCCTGCACGATCATTCCGTTTCGGTTTTCCATCAACGTATGCCCCATGAAGCACAGCACAGCGCCCGAGCCGGATGATTTCTTGTAGAACCGCGCGTCCTGATCTGTGACCGAGGCATGGGTGGCGTTTGATCGTTTCTCACCTTTGAAGCTAATGTCGGCGTTGCGGGATTTGCTGTGCATTGGCGGGGTCTCGGGCATGTAGGGTTTTTCGGATTTGGCTGGGGTTTTGTCAGATGGCGGCGGCGGGTCATGCGGATTGCTCCCTTCCGGCAGCGCTTTGGGTTGAAAGCTCTTCATAGAAGCCCGTGCCTTGATGAGGGTACCATCGACCGAGAAGTGCTCATCCGACAACGACGGCGCGACCTCGGGGTGGGCCAAAATCGCGGCCATCACCTTGCGGGACATATCTGTGGTCAGTAGCCAATCGCGGTTCTTGGTGAAGACCGTTGCGACCCAGACTGGATCGTCGATGCCAAGCCCGACAAACCAGCGAAACATCAGGTTGTAATTCATTTGTTCCATCATCTGCCGCTCAGAGCGGATCGAAAACAGAATTTGCAACAAGCTTGCCCGGATCAGCCTCTCCGGCGCGATGGAGGGGCGGCCTTCATCGGAATAATGCGCCGCGAAATCAGTATCCAGACCGCGAAGCGCGTCATTCACAATACGCCTGATCAAGCGCAGTGGGTGTTTTGCTGGTATCCGCTCTTCGAAATCAACATAACTGAATAAGGCACCCATCGTCTCGTCCGATCCACGCATTCGCAACTCCAGTATCCTCCAAAACATTTGAATCACGGGCGAAAAGCCATGTCGATAAGGGGTTTTTCAGCAGCCTGCTGAAGGCCCAAAAAACGAGTTCTACCAACGATCCCGGCTCTCAGCGTCCTGACCTGGCGTGTCACGTATCGGGGCATGCAAACAGGTCGCCGCATACGACTGAGCCTCGATCAACTCTGCTTTGATTTGGGGCAAGACGGCTGGCCAAGCCTTGTTGCCAAAATTAAATCGTATCCAGAGAGCCCGCACGTTTCTATGGCTCCACCGCCGAAAAGGCCGCGCGCCATGACTTATCTCATAGTTCATGAGCTTGAACTGCCGGGCTCCGGCTTCGTGTTCCCAAAGATCCACATGCGTTGGGATATCCCGTTCATTGAGCCATCTACCGATCTGGCTAATACCAAATTCATAAACGGTTTCACCGAGGTCGATGGTTTCATTCGCGCCTTCCTGAATGTCTTTTGTCTGATGTCAGACAGGTTCAAACTGCCGACCAAGCGCAAGCTCGCGTCTCGACAAGGACGTTGAAAGTGTTGTTGAACATCCCGAGATCGCACTTTAAATTCTGCGGAAACAATATACACTTTGCCTCTATGCTAGTTCTGGTTTCGAGTGAGAATCCGGATGAGCTCGCTCTTACGCTTCGGAGTTCCATTTGAGGTTTGTCTTTCCGATACTCTTTCTCTTGATCTTGCCAGAATTGGTCATCGCCAACCAGCTATGGAAGAGCCTTGGCGAGTGGACGATCCAAGTAAAGACTGATGATGCCAGTCGATGCTTTGCCTCCCGAAAACTCGGAGACGGTAGTGAAGTCCAATTGGGAGCCGAGCCGACTTTGGATGGCGGATTTTTTGCAATTTACAATTCCGATTGGACGCATATTTCTGACGGGGTGACGGGCGAAGTCGAATTTGACTTTGGTCGTTCTCGATTTGGCGGGGCAGCGCTCGGAAAAATCGAAAACGGCATGCCTGGCGGCTACGTCTTTTTCAACAATCCAGCCTTCGTTCAAGAATTTGCACGCAGGCAAACAGTCCGCATCATCGGCAGTGGCGGCGCGCAATTCGAGCTTGATCTGACAGGAACAAGCCGGGCTATCCGTGAGGTTCTCGCGTGTCAGGACGCCCAGCCCGTGCCAGTAAACAGCGAGTGACGCAAAATCCTAACGCAGTTGGAAAATATCCGGCCGACAAGGTTCGCGGTCAGCAGGCATTTCATCTGCACCGTCAGCGCGTACGCTCCGAGACCCACCAATATCAAGTTTGAAACGCGGATCCGACAGTTTTCCCGTTACGTCAAATGGCCAAGCCGACCGTGCGAGCGGTTTGCCTACAGGACGGGGCTCAGCTCTGACGGCAACGGTATCCCGTTTCAGGTCGACAGATCCCTTGGCGACCAGTTGGACACTTTCTGTTTCGGCAACAACCGCATCAAAAGATACACCTTCGCCGTTGATGTCGATGGGAATGTCTACGCAAACCACATTTGTGTAACCCTGCCTGAGTTCTTCCGAGAAAAGCCATGGAAAAACACCCAGACCGGCAAGCTCCAACAGGCTTGTGGCGACCTGACCGTTGCGCATCTCGATCTGGGCCGTGCCCACCATCGTCTCGAGAAAGACGGTCGCAGAAGAAAGGTTACCTGAAACATTGAACCGTCCGCTTAAATCTCCATCGGCGTCGAAGTCAACATTGACCTCTTTCAGTATTTCTCCAAGCGTCCAGCCCGAAGTTGATCCTGAAAGTGAAACATACTTTGGGTTTTCCATTGCGTCTGCATTGGCTTCAAATTCGAAAACTCCCCCACCATAAGAGAACTTAACAGGCCCGAGGCGCGCTTTGCCGCCCTCAGATACGAAATCACTCGACAGGCTGGTAATGCCTTGGACGCCTTGGATCTTCTTGAATTCCAACCGTCCATAAAGGTCCGTGTTTCGCAAAAAACTGTCGAAATCAGTGAGATCTCCCGCCGACGTGTCTGTCTTGTTCTCGCCGTCATCCGCAGCCGGGGTATCTTTGGTTACTTCGTCCGCTACGCTGGCTTCGGGAAGCACCAAAGGCTGTAACGCGACCTCGTTGGCGTCAGGCGTCGCAGCATTTTCTGAAGACCCGGATTGTTGCCCGATTTTGCCGAGTTCACGCAGCCCGGCCACGGCATTCTGCAAATCGCTTAACACCAAATCGTCGCTGACCATTGAAATTCGCAGCACCTGACGATCGTTTTCCTCTCTCGCCGTTACTGCGCTTTTAACTTCCGAGGTTCCGGCTGCAAGTCCCAAATCGCCGGACCAACCGCCCGCCTCACCCCGCGCTGAAACATCGAAAGCAAAAGCACCGGTGTCAACGGGTTCGAGGCCCAAGGCTCGCAGGAAATCCGCCCCGCTCGCAATCCCCAAACTGAAATCCGCCCGCAGATCGTCCAACGCTCTCACATCGCCGGTATGGATATTTGCCTGCATACGCCAAACGTCAGTATCAACAGCACGCGCCTGCAGTTTTGTCAGTGCCAGCGCCCCGGCCGAGTCATCCAGTGCGAATTCCGCCTCAACACCGCCAAATGCGTCCGCAGCGCTCGCATCCAGGCCCGTCAAAACCAGCGATGCCGGTGCGTCGATCCGACCCTCCAAGTCAAGATCCTGCAGGTCGAGAACATTATAGATGTTCCCATTCGCCACCAATATCGGGCTTTCTTCTGGTCCCGCTTGCAGAAAAATGTCCTCGAGAGCCAGTGTGCCTTCTTCCGTGCGGCGAATTTGACCGATGGAAACCGGCCCAACTTTCTCCAACCCCTGTTCAAAAGCGTTGGTCGAAAGAACCAAGCCGTCCAGTTCCAAAGCGTCTTCCCGCGTGATGATCCGGCTTGAAATTTGCGTGAGCTTCAACTCAGAAAGCTCTTTTGCACGCGGTGGCGCATTGTTTTCACCGTGTAGCCGTGCATCAAATGTCAAGTCAACGCCAAGCAGTTTGGTTGCATTTTCAATGCGCCCGTTGATCGATATCAGCTGTCCTTCCTCCAATTCCAATGCGGCACTCAGGTCAGAGAATTTGGTCCCACCCGAACTGTTGTCGATCTGTGCCTTCAAAGTGCCCGATCCGTCGAAAGACCGTTTGAGCTTCAAAACATCCAGCAAGTCTCCCGCGCCTGCCACGTTGATGTCGAGCTGGCCGGTGAAACCCGTTGCGTAATCTGACCCTGCCGGTGCGCCGTCAAAGGACAGAGAAACAGAACTGAATTCCGCATGCGTCTCAAAGGGGGCAGATTCCGGATAATTCCCTTCAAGCACAAAGGGTTGCCCATTTACCATACCGGTGCTCGAAACCTTTAAAGTCTTCCCGGCATCAAGCTGTTCAAGAGTAAAATCGTCGAGCAAAAATGCAAACTCGAAACCGGTAATCTCATCATCCACGACCAGGCCAACATTGCTCAACGAGACAGTCCGCGATTTCAAAAACGCAAGAAGCCCTTCTTGTCCCGCGTCTGTGTCCCGATTTTGCGTTGCCGATGTGTCCGGTGCGTCAGCCGACCCGGAAGGACCCGGGGCCATCGAGGTCATTTCACGCTCACTGAAGCTCGTTGCGCCATCCTCCCGCACAAACAGATTCACCTGCAGACCGTCGACAAAGAGATTGTTCAAATCCAGACGCCCGTCCAGAAGCGCCAACAGATCAATGTCAAAGTCCAGACTATCAAGCTTTGCAAGATCTACTTCAGTCAGGTTCTCACTGGGAATTTGCACGCCCTTTGCGCGAATACGGCTTGTCGGGCCTACGGCAACACTCACGTCTCCGTTTACGAGAAGCGGTTGGCCAATCTGTTCGGTCAACAAGTCGGAAACCAGAGCACTCCGAAACCCGCTAAAAAAGGGAACCGCGAGGACGGCCCACGCCAACCCGATCAGGATCAAGAGAAGAGCGATGGCGGCCAATGTTATGCGTGCGATCGGCTTCAGCATTCCGACCCTTCCTTGTTTTTAGCGTTCCGCGTCAGATCGCCAGCATGACATCCGCAATGGAAAAGGCAAACCCAAGATGCGTTGATTTTACGCCGTAACTACACCTATTTTTCGGTCAATTCCGGAATACGCAAAGACGTTTCAAGTACAGCCGGTTGCTCATGCGGATCGTCTCGCGATGATCGAAAGGTCGCTCGAAGTTCTCTACTGCATTGGGATCAGCTTTTGCGTCGTTCCGACCGCCGCAGTGATTGCGGCGTCAATCACGTGGCTGGCCGTTCGTGACTTGGGCGTTGTTTGACGCAAGGAGAGTTGCGTCCCGCGACCGACCAAGTGTCAATAATCTCTTCCAGTGCGGCACGCCTCATTTCAGATCGGCCCCATCACTCGCCACGCTTTTGTCGAGAAAATGCCGACGCCGCTGGCTTGTGTTGATCTCTTTGGAACATGAGCTTAGCGCCTCGGGTTTTTGACCCCGCCGGATTGCGCTTGATGCGCAGCATCGCCAGCCCGGCTTTTTCCAAACCTTTATGAAATCCTTTGTTCACTTTACCTTCCCTTGTGAAGCTGGGCCATGGATGGGCCGGTCGCATGTGTCGAGGATGCAGGACCTGATGTAAGAGATCGCGCGACTGACAAAGAATGCGCCTTTGTCCGCGATGGATTTGGAGACAACGGGCGACTGCCGAGCGCGCCGTCATGGTTCGACCCAGAATCGGAGTCGAGGACATCCCTGAAGCGGCTTGGCCGCGGCACCTGAAGCACGGCGCGCCAGAATATGTCCCGTGAAGCAAGGGCCCCGCGCATATCGTCGGGGCCGTGCAGAGCGGATTGAGAAAGCCCCGGCATCACGCTGACCCGCATCTGCCCAGGATGACGTCGGAAGATCGGACAGATTAAACATTTCAAAACGGCTCTCATCACGAAAACCTCAGTTTCGAAAGGTTCAGGACAACACAGCAAGCGCAAAGCGCAACCCATGGAAGGTTCAGAGCACCACCACTCGCCTTAGCTAGCCACTGCCCGACATGCTCCCAAGTGCGCCCCGAAACGCCACTCAGAAATGGCCCAGAATTTGCGGGTGCGGTGGCGGTATGAGACATCCCTTTCGCCCTGCACCGACGGCGCAACGATTGAGGAATAACGTCCCCCCACCCCCCCTCCAGAAACACCGAATTTCGCTTCCGATGACGAAATTGCATCCGCGTGGTGGATGTGCCGGTATCAACGTTTTTTAAGATCAGCGCTCTTCATGGTCTTATTTGACGGTGCATGCTTCAGGGCTTTTCAGGCGCCGTCAGCGCTTTCGCGGCCACCAAACCGAGTTGGGCGCGTAAGTGTTGACCCAGGAAAGTTTAAGCTTGCAAGACCATTAAACGCACGGGCACTTCGCCCACAACTTCCAACATATGACGGGAACCCGCCGCTTTCGGAACGGAAAAAATTTGCCCTGCTTCAAGGTGCCTTACATCATCCTCTCGCGCCATGATGCGTAGTGAACCACTCAGGACGACTGCTGTCTGATCGATGTCAGGGCTACGGTTTGCACTTTTAAATCCGACAGGTAATTCGACAAAGACCATGCGCCGGCAGTCCGTTGGCTCAGACATGCCAGACATGTTTTGCAAGAGAGCGTGATCGCCGAATTTAAACCCGACAGTCTTCGATCCAAGACTTGGGC
This sequence comes from Paracoccaceae bacterium, assembly GCA_033344815.1. Classification (NCBI taxonomy): domain Bacteria; kingdom Pseudomonadati; phylum Pseudomonadota; class Alphaproteobacteria; order Rhodobacterales; family Paracoccaceae; species Paracoccaceae bacterium. Next base: position 533,164 of record JAWPMR010000001.1, read on the forward strand.
TGCCGGCCTCATCTGAAAGGAGTTCCACTACTTCTAACACCTATTACTTTCCCTTCTTTTCCTGAACGTGAGGACGCTTTTTCAGTTTGGTTTTCGTACGGCAAGTTCTCCGTTCCAGTTTTCAGCGGGTATCTTTGCCTCTGCAGGGTCGGCTTCATAAGATGGGGTCATGATCTGCACACCGTTTTCATTAAACACATCTACAATATTGCGATGCAGATCAGACAGGATACGCGGCATGCTGGACCCTCTCGTCGTGAACGCATTGATCTGATAATTGATCGCATAATCCGCCAATTGCGACCACAGTACAAAAGGCGGCGGTGCTTTTTTGAGGTCGCGTGTGCGATGGGCGGCCTCGATCAACATCGCCTCCACCTTGTCCTGCGCCTCTTCGTACCCGATCCCGACGGTGGTGTGGACAAGCAATCCGCGCCCGTCAATCTTGCGGGAATAGTTCACGACTTCGGAATTCAGAAGCTGCGCGTTGGGTATGCTCACCATTTCGTTTTTGACTGATTTGATCAGGGTTTCCATCATTTTGATTTCCACCACATCCCCTACCTGATTGCCAACTTTGATACGGTCTCCGATATTTGTACTGCGTCGATAGATGACAAAGAGACCGGCCATCATGTTGCTGACAACGGTGTTGGACCCCAGAGAGACCATCAGACCTGCCAGAATGGTAAGACCCTGAAATGCTCTGCTGTCTGAACCTGGGATGTGAGGATAGGCAAAAACAATCGCAATCGCGATGATCACAACGCGCGCAATGTTGAACGTTGGCCTGATCCAACTCTTTTCAAAGTCTTTCCATTCGATTGTGCCGGCTTCGATATTGTCCATCAAGAGCCGCAAGCCTCTTATGAGGTACCTTGTCACGAACAGGATTATTACCAATGTGATCAAGTCAGGCAGATAGCCGGCAAAACCGACAATGACATCGATCAGGGGTTGCGACACATATGTCAGCAGCAATTGTGCGAAAGGTCGGGTCTGGGCGAAAGACAACAAAACAAAGGTCAAATAACCGTAAAGTATAAAGAAATATGCGATCCACATGAACAAGCTGACCGCAAACCCGATCAACTGAGCAACAGCCTTTCCTTTTACGACAGCGTTGGTCGCCTCTTCTACTTGAGTGAATTTTTTGATCGTAAGACGCTGAATCCATTCAATGGGTCGCAACCGCCCTTTCAGGAACAAGATCGTCAGCACCGCAAATCCAACTGTCCAGACCACTGCAACCAACGCGCTTTCGACCAGCGCCTCGTTCGATCTGCCTGATCGGTAAGTGGCAATTGAGGTTTTGATGGCCTCTAGATGTAGTTCTCCCAATATCTCAAGTTCAACTTGCTCATACTCTGCATCAGCTTGTGTGGTGATCGTCAGAAGACGCCCATTTGCCAGAACCGCAAAGCCCAGCTCGTTTGGGGTCAACTCATATTCAAGTTCGATGAATTCGGGCAGCTCAGCTGTTTCGAGTATCCGCCTTACGATAGCTGCCGCTCTTTCTTCGGCAGGCAACGCGCTGAAACCTCGCACCAAGAACAGCGTTTCCCCGTCAACGACCACAGGCGCTGCGAATACGTCGCTGGGAAGTTCGGTGCTCGCATCAGATGCATCGTCTTCCAAGGCACTTTCCTGCGCGGATAACCCAGCAGAAAACAGCGTGAATAGCATCAATACAGATGCTATGACAAATGCGGGTGCCTTGAGTTGAAAGCTTTTCTGACCAGTTGGTTTCGTCATCACAAACGCGTCCTATTTTGCTTGGGCATTGCAATGACCATCTGTTACGCCTTTGACGATGCCACAGTCGGGACCGGATCTTGGTGAAAAAGATGTACGTCGCGCTGTGGGAAAGGAATGGTAATCCCTTCTTGGTCAAATTGCTCTTTTGCCTGCCCCGTCAAATCCCAATAGACCGTCCAATAGTCATCTGATTTTGACCACGGGCGGCAAAAGATGTTGACGGAATTGTCGCCAAGTTCTCCTACAAATATCTCGGGTGCCGGATCTTTGAGACACTTCGGGTGGGCCGCGACCAGCTTCTGCAAAACGTCGATCGCCTGCATAGCACTGTCGGAGTAACCGATACCAAAAACCAGATCCACACGCCGCTCGGGCGAAGCGCTGACATTGGTTATGACGTCTCCCCAGATCTTCGAGTTCGGGACAACTATGATTTGATTGTCAAATGTACGGATCTGGGTTGAGACAACCGTCATTTCGTCCACAAAGCCGGATGCGCCGCTAACCTCAATGTAGTCGCCCGTGTCAAAGGGTTTCAAAATCATGATCATCAACCCGCTGGCCAGATTGCCCAGCGTATCCTGCATGGCAAACCCAAGGATGAATGTCAGGCCACCAAAAACCGCAAACAACGGGGTGACGTTAACGCCAAATACGCCCAGTACGATCAGAATTCCCAAGCCAAAGGTCGACCAGTAAACGGTATTGACAATAAACACCTGAAGCAGGCGAGAGAGATTATGTATCCGTGCCAGACCACGGCTCGCGCCACGGCGCAAAAGGCGCGCAATGAACATCATCGCCCACAGGGCTATGAGGAATCCAACAATCTTGAGCAAAAATGCGAGCCCGCCTTCCGCGGAGAGTAACCATCGCGTCCCCAATCGGAAAAGCGTGCGTGGATCGGTGGTGCGTACCGCTTCCAACTTCAGTGCATTGAGATAGGTTTCATGGATTTCAGTCTCTTCAACAGGCCCACCCTTTGAACGCCAGGCTTCGATCACCACGGCATAGCTGTCCTGAACTTCATTTTGTTGGTCCAGAGCATTTGTCAGCTCTTCACGTGCAACTGCACTGCGCGCCTCATCGGCCGTTTCCAGTTCCAGATTGAGAACGGCGATGTTTTGCAAGACAGATTTGATGTTGCCTTGCCAATCGTCTGCCAATTCTGCCAGTTCGCTGACTGTCATCGGTACTGTCAGGATCTCGAGTTGCCTGGCAGTCGTTGTGATTGCGGTGGGTTCCGGCGGCGTATATTTGGGAACAACCTGGTCCTGTGCCTCGGTTTTTTGGCCCAATCCGATGAACACGCCGACACAGAAAAATAGAACTGACGTGGCACGAAGAAGGGTCATTGAAAACTCATTTTTTGAAAAAATTCGATCAAACGCTGCCCCTTTTTGCCCCGAAGCGTCGATCAGCGAAGATGTAGAAACCCTCCGCATCGTTGTTTCTTGACACGAACATAACTCACTTTTTTGTGATAGGCGATAGCGAATGCCCTGAATGTCGTTGATACACCGGAGACCTTCCACAGGCCGCCGAACCCGGGTTGATCCACCGGATTCGTCGGTGCTGCAAGTCGATGCGTAACCCGATCCCAGGCATCACCGACTTGTCCTCAGACCCTCTCAGTTTCCTCAAGTCTTGAATCTCTGTGGTCAGTGCCGAAGTGTCTGAATGGTCCAAACGGTTTAATGCCCCCCCCCTGTCTTCTGCGTATCCGATGTGCGGTCGGCTGGGTCTGCGAAAGCAGTGCCAATTCCAAAGAGATCATCAGAGAACCCCGGTCGCCACCTCAATCCCGCATTCATTGCGCGCAGTGCAATGGGCGCCCCGGCATTTGCCCAGCCCAAGCGGCCAAACAACATCAAATTTCCGTTCAGGGTGACATTGCCTGGCAGCATCGCCCATGTCGTGCCTGGCACGCCCGCGTCATCACGGACGTCTACACGATAAAGCCCTAAACATGCATTGGTCAGATGCCGTTGGTCTTTTGCGCACGTCCAGGCCAATCCCGGCGTATTTGAGCAACCCTGCCACGCCCTGAAACCACTCAACGGCTGTCAATGAGCCATTTACATCACTCAAGGCACCAAGCGCATAGATCTGATCGGTGATTTACTCACCGGCAGCGCCCCTAAACCAGGATCGAGGATCTTCAGACCTGGGCTGAATACTATTGAAAACGTCGAGAAGCCTGTGCGCGGATTGACCTGACCAAGGGTGAACAACGAAACTCCGCTACCCTGTGATCGGCTTGATCTGGGACGCATCGCGCCCGAGGTTCGTTCACATGGCGTTGCGCATCTCGTCCGGTCCATCTGCGATAGTCGCAAATGCATAACGGTAAAGGTTTGCGTGCGTCTGGTCCGCAGCCCCCATGGCCATGAAGTCTGCTTGTCCGATGATCTGTGAGAAAGAAGCCCCCGCAGGATAGATGCGCGACCCTTCGACACAGCTTTCGTCAATGACTTGCTTGAGACCGCCGGCAATCGACCCAACACCCATTGCGCGCCCGGTTGGAAAGCCGTTCATCAGGTTTTCCTCGGCAGAGAGGCGCACCATCGCGCCAGTCCTCTGCCAGTTCGCAGTCTCAAAACCCGGAACGCCACGACCCTGCGGGCAGTGGTTGGAATGCGTGTGGCTTTCGATCAGACCGGGCATCAGCGTACGCCCTTCTGCGTCGATAACATCCACCTTGTCACTTTGTGTTCGACAATTTCTGTGCCAATGCCCTTGTTTTCAGCTCAAAACGTGAACCCACCCGAAAAATCGCCAGATGGGGTGAAAACACGAGTCGTTTCTTAGATTTCGGCTTCCACTTCCCACGTCCCCACTTCCTCGATGTCTTTGGCGACGCGGTGGATCTTGTTGCGCACGACGAGCACGTCGAGGTTCTGCAACGCGGCGGTGACACCCTCAAAAACTACCACATTTGTGAATAATGTGACCTCTCAAAGCGAGGTTCAGGTCTTGTGCAAGCCTAACACGCGCGGTTATCGAGAGCGCACCGGCGAATATCGTTGCTTTGATCAATTGCGTTACGGGTTTTATGTCTCGGATAATTTAGTACGCGGGGCACCGAGGCATGATCACCGCACGCGACGCTCAGTTGGGTGTATTCTTGCGGATAACGCTGTCTTTCCTGTTGATCTTGATGGACGCCACATTCTGGCCGCTTGGCGGGGCGTCAAACCACTGATACGCAACCCCAACAAAGTGGATATCTTCGAGAGGATTGCCATCCAAGATCAAAATGTCCGCTAAGCGCCTTCTTCCATGACGCGGAGTCTATCCTGAGGATGCAGATTGCCCCGCTCCATAAGTGCAGCCAAATCTTTATCGTTCTAAATCAGCAACTTGATAGCCGCGAAGTTTCCAGAACAATTGGCCACGACATACGTGCTGACATCTATCGACTGAAGCAAAACTCAAGTTTTGCAAACGCTCTCATCGCCTTTACGTTGGATACCCCATCCTGCCCAAAAAAAGTGTCCTAAGGAACAATCCAAACATCGTTTTTATTGATGGCCTGCGCAGGAACCTCGGTCATCACCAGCGGGTACTAAAGTTTTGCGGTGCCGCCTCGACAGGCCGAAGGATACCTGCGTCATTGCAAACATTTGCGAAAACAAAACTGTCCCGATTAGCGGCGATCTTGACCGAAGTTTCCAGTTCCTCGCGGAAAAATAAGCAGTGTGCAGCGGACTGGCCGATGAAGGTACGCCGCGGCCAGTCACAGCGTAGATCGTCGTTGCTCCCAGACGAAGGGCTGCGCGTGGCACCTGCGGAATTCTGTCGGCCAGATATTCGAGGTGCTGTTCGAAGAAGGAGGGTTTTGCGCCCTCAAAGTTTGGACGTGGTTCGTTGTAGAAGCCATGCTCACCAAGGTCCGGGGCCTTTGAAATTGTAGGCTCGGACGGCTAAGTTGGCGGTTGCGCGGCCGTGCCCCGGTTGATTTCTTCCCGTAGGCCCGCCGGCTTCGCGCATGTAGTGAAGCCGTGCAGTAGCATCCTATCGGCTTTTACTGTCTAGACTGCACCCCCGCACGCCCAATCACAATGGTCGTGTAAGTCCGCAGTTGGCTCTGCAATTGTCATATGAACAGGCGCATAGAAGAAATAAGGCATCAACGCCTTTGCGCCGCGTTGTAGTTCCGTGCATTGGCATCCTCAATGCGTGCCTCGTTCAAGCCATCAAAAACATTGACGTCGGCCAAAAGGATTGGAAAAGCGCCGTCCCGCGCGCAAGCAATTCATAAAAAAAGAATTGCAGCAGCGCAATTTCGCACCTGATGACCTAAAGACGACAAACAGCAAAAGTCCAACCCGAGCGGTTTTGCCAGGTGTTTCATGTGCGAGGGGGCCCGCCCGTTTTTATCGAATGGTTTGGATCATGAGGTGCCGGTTGCAAAACTACTTGAGCGAAACGAACTGGACGATAGCCAGATCCGGACAGGCGAAGAATTCATACGGGACCAACACTGCTATGATCTGATGCACGGTGTCGCCACAAAAGTGCGCGACCCTTGGCGAAGTTCTCAGCACATTGGTGACCGACGTGGGATGGATCTCAACAATGGCCAGGTATGTTTGCAAGCTGACGGGACAACGACGCAACTGACCACCACCTCGTCGGACGTCTCCGCTGCGGTATGAGGACGTTTGTTATGCGGGATTCCTCATGCGGCTGTGCCACGAGAGCTGTGGGGCGGATTGGCGACCCTATCAGTTCCGCATCCGGCGTTTTGATCCCTCCGAGGTCCCCATACAAATGTATGACCAGTCGAAAGCAACACAGTACAAAAGGCCTGGGGTGCATTTCATTCCCCCCGCGCGATGGTCGCTCTTGAGACATGACGCTGGACTGGCCATGCCACACGCCGCCGCCCACAAGGGTCATTTTCCGGAACAGTCAAAGCGTCTGATCGATAAGCACCTTGAAAAAACCGACGTGTCATTGGACCACTTCCGCGCGCTCACAAATCAGAACCCGGGCAGACAGAAGCGCGCCCTGCAAAAACATGAAACCGCGCTCTACAAACTGTTCGAAGAGCACCGCAGGAAAAGAGCACTTGCCTTGATTGTCCACAGCAACTTGCCGCAAAAGGAAATCGGCGCGCCCGTCGGCATCACAAAAGAGCAGGGTTTTTCCCGCAAGTGCAGGGCATTTACAGGCCAAATCGTTCCCGATAACGAACAGCAACACGGTGAGTTGGATTTGCTTTGGCTCCTTTTGGACGACTTTTCAAATGTCGCCGTGCTATGGCAGTGGAAGCCAAGAGAGAGGGCCCGCTCGATTATTGGTCCATGAACAGTTTTCTCTGTGATCGCACCATGGGCTGCTTTCTCAACTCTCCTAACGAGCGGCGGAACCGGGGACAGTGGAAGCAATCCAGAAAAGGAATTCCCCTGTGCAGCGCGACCGATCTGCAAGACGCGATTGGCTTCGTCAGAGGTTGGCCTGTCTAAACCGAGTTCAATCCCCAGAATGCACCAGACCTGCGTTCAGAGCCTGACACGGTGGATCTTTAAGCATACTGCTGTTGGTCCCATCGCGGGATTTCACGTCCAGGGTAACCCAGTGTTTTCGCTGTGTCGCCAACAACATTCCTTTCTCTGGAAGTCGAGAATGACATCCTTTTTGCGAACAGTCCCATGACCATAAGGCGCTCTGGTCCCGACATCGTTCTGGCACGGCTTTTTGAGTCCCAAGGTTGCAGAGCAATAAGCTTTCATGATTCATGCACAAAAAAGACATGTCGTCCCTATTGGTTTTACTTGCATACATCGTTGCGCCGGGCGGTTTCAATTTCACGCTTCGGTTGCCGCTTGGCCCAATGTTCAAAAGGAAGCACCTATTGCCTTCGGGCGCGAGCTACGCATTGGCAAGTTCATCTTCAGATGACACAAGTTGCGCGACAGATTTCTGTCCAAAACAGTATTTCGCTAATAAAGACATTATGCGCCGGGATACTGGAAAATAGAATGTAACGGGCCGCGTCCTTGCAGGCTGATCAGCCCAATTGGTCCAACCGCCACAAAACCGGCAGTCTTTTTCTTGCGCATCAACGGCCCCGCGTATGCACTTGAGTGAACGACTTGCTGTTTCGCTCTTGCCAGATGAATGTAGAATTGCATTCAGACGGCCAAATGCGCCGGCGCAAGGACAAATGGAGTTGCACAAGCGTTATGACCGCGGACTTGGGTGAAAACAGAACGGTGAGGATCGCAAGCTACAACATCCGCAAGGCCGTCGGGCTCGATTGGCGCAGGGACCCGCATCGAATTGTCGATGTCATCAGCGAAATCAACGCAGATATTGTCGTTTTGCAGGAAGCCGACAAACGTCTGGGCCAACGCCCGGGTGTTTTGCCATTGGACCGTCTATACGCGGAGCAGAATTACGTTCTGGGAGCCATGAATGCAGGAGGGCAAAGCCATGGCTGGCATGGCAACGCAATTTTGTACCGCAAAAAAGTGGTATCCGCGCCGGAGACCGAACGCATTACGCTGCCAGCGCGCGAACCGCGTGGCGCAATTGCAGCGCGTTTTCAGGATGAAGGTTTTGCGGTCATTGGTACCCATCTTGCCTTGACTGCCGGCGTGCGGCGGCGCCAAATTCAAACGCTGTGTACACGCGCGGCGCATTTCGAGATGCCAACCGTAATCGGCGGTGATTTCAACCACTGGGGCAGAAAACTGCCCGCCGGAAACCACCCCGTGATCACGCCGGGCCCAAGCTTTCATGCCAGTCGCGAAATAGCCGCACTTGACCGGTTTATCTTGTGCGGTGCGATCAGACCAACCGGCTCTTTTGTCCATAAATCAATCGCTGCACGTCAGGCGTCAGATCATCTCCCCGTTGTTCTTGATTTTGAAGTCGTGAAAGGTTCTGCGTGATCCTGGCCCTTCTCGCGACCCTGCATGCGTTGCTCGTGTTGGCGTTCACGACACGCATTTTGCTGAGGGAGGACCTGTCACCTCCTGCGCGTCTGGCCTGGTTCATTGTCCTGAATGTCGTCCCGTTTTTCGGTGTGACTGTCTACTTCCTGTTTGGTGAAATTGACATTGGCCAGCGCGCGACGGCCCACCATGAACGGGTCTTTGACGAAGTTTCCAAACGCGCGACCCACTTCATGGGAACGCAATCCTCCAGCAAATCGATGATCGTCCCTGACTACAGCCCCGCATTCGCCTATGCGGCCTCGATCAACGGATTTCATCCTGTGCCCGGAAACAAGGTCGCGCTGATGGAGAATGCTTTGGCTACCCGCGACGGCATGATCCGCGACATAGATGCAGCCAAAAATCATGTGCATGTGCTCTATTACATCTGGCTGGACGATCAAACCGGCACAGAGCTGGCAGAAGCTCTGATCCGTGCGGCGTCACGCGGTGTGACCTGTCGTGCCTTGGCAGATGGCCTTGGATCGCGCGCCCTGATCGAGTCGCCACTTTGGCGCAAAATGCAATCAGCCGGTGTCGACGTTGCCGTAGCGCTCCCGATCGACAAGCCGTTCCGCACGATACTGACAAGTCGGATTGACTTGCGCAACCACCGAAAGATCACGGTGATTGATGGTCGGGTGACCTATTGTGGCAGCCGAAATTCAGCGGACCCTGAGTTTCGGATTAAACCGCGATATGCGCCCTGGGTGGATATCATGTTGCGATTTGAGGGGCCCGTTGTGGCGCAAAACCAGGTTCTGTTTGTGGCCGACTGGACGATTGCCACCGGCGATACCATCGAACCGATTCCTGTAGACATATCGCAGTCCCCCGGCGGTTTCCCCGCACAGGTCATCGGCGATGGTCCCACCGTGCGCCGCGGGGCGACGCCTCAGTTCTTCTCTATTTTGATCGCGAGTGCGCGACGGCAGATCACCATCTCCACACCCTATTTCGTTCCTGATGCCACGTTGCTTGAAGCACTTTGCGCCGCTGCTTTTCGTGGTGTTCAGGTGACCCTGATTTTCCCTGCGCGCAATGACAGCTGGGTGGTCGCGGCCGCGAGCCGCAGCTTTTATCGCAGGCTGCTCATGGCGGGATGTCGGATTTACGAGTTTCGGAACGGGCTGCTGCACGCAAAATCCTTGACTGTTGATGAAACAGTCACGGTTGTCGGATCAACGAATCTGGATCTGCGCAGTTTCGATCTGAATTATGAAAACAACATCTTGTTACAAGATGAAGCAACAACAACAGAGGTTCGCGCGCGTCAGGCGGATTATATCGCGCAATCAGATTGCATTCGGATCGACACCGTATTGGCCTGGTCTCCGTTTCGCCGCGTGTGGCACAATGCAATCGCAACGATTGGCCCGATCCTGTAGCTCCGGTGTGTGTTCTGCTCGGTGTTTCGGCCGATTGCATTCTGGCACCGATTGGGGGCCCGCTGAGGTTCGGTGGTTTTGCAATAAACCATTGTGAACTGCTGCTGTGATTGAAATCGCCCTCTCCGGGGTATATTTGCCTGGACCGCTCAAGTTGCGGCAAAGCAATTCCTCCAAGGGGTGGTTTGCATCATTCAACAATCAGAAAAATCCAAGCGGGCAGATACTCCAGACTTTCTTGCCCGCACCACCGGACGTCCTATTGCGACCAAAGGTCGGTTTGAGGGTAAAACTGTGACCAGGCGAACCAGAAGGCCTGATGGCTGCCCACATCGGATCCATCAGCATCCACCGCTCTGATGCCACCGGCATCCAGTTCCAGCCGGACGTTCTGGTAAGCAATCTCATCGCCCTGTCTCAGAGCCAACAGTGCTTTGCTGCGCTGAAACGCCACTGGCGTGCCTGAACTTGTGACGACACCAATAACATCCTCATGCACGGACAGGCGCGGATCGACATCACCCACCGGAAAGATCGGGCCGTTGGCATCCCGACCATTGCGGAAATCGGGATCGCGACCCAGCGCATATTTTTCCAGCAGCACCGTGGTTTGAGGATGTGCTTCTTTCCATGTCCCCCAGTCGGTGGTCACAACCGTTGCCTGCTGTAATTGCAGGTTCTTTTCGGCCAAAGGCCCTGTGAGAGCCGTCCCCAGAAACGTATCAAACACCGAGAACGTTGCGAGGTCATACATTACCTTGTTGGACCGGCTCAGCAGCCCCGATGTGCGCAGCACCGGGCGGTCGATGCCCTCTGGCAGCCCATCCGTAAAATAGGCCTGCGCGGCGCCGCATAAAGTACAATAGGGTATGCCCAGATCCCGACCGCCCAAAGTGTCATTGACCATTTCGCGCACTTCCATGATGCGCCTTGGATAAGCCCGGTATTCCCCATTCACCTCGATGCCAAATACAATGTCATCGTCTTGCAGCCACGTTGCGTCTTTGGCGCTGCTGACGTCAGGGTTGTCTGCCGCTGGAATGCAATTGCACTGCTCATCCGTGGTATCAAAGGGGCGATCATCAATCAGCACACCGCCCCAGGATACCAACCGCCAGTCAATATCACCCTCCACAAAGATTTCATCCCAGCCCGGAATGATACTGGTAAAGATGGCCCGCTTTACCCGCAAATAGTCGGGAGGCGCCGGAATGTCCCATGCGATCAGATGATCGGTTAAATTGCCCCAGCTGTTGGTGCCGGGCAGATCCTTTCCCAGCAATTCAGAGGCAACGGTGTTGAGATCCGCGCTCAATGCACGCCCATTGGCAAAGCGCATCAGGTCACCGACAATCCAGGCGATCCGGGGATCTTTTGACTCAGCGATGTCGCTGAGGGCGAGTGTTTGATCCCTGCCCCAGGACGATTGCAAGACACTATCAACAAACGCCACCTGAACAGCCGCTTGCAGAGTTTCGGACATCGGCCCTGTCGGCACGGCAGGTGGGTTGCCATATTGCGCCGTCACATAGTCCGGCAAGGCGTCGGCATTCTGAGCCCGCGCCGTTTGAAGCCAAACCAAGGAAATCGCGACCAACCAACCAATGAAAACCAAATGAAAACGCGCGCTGATTGCTAATGCCATAAACTAGCCCTTCGTGGATCAATTTGAATCTCAGACATAAATGCAGAAAACATCAGTGCCCGTGCCACGTGGTTTTCTAACAGGTCTGATCTGAAAGGCGGTCAAGCGCACACAGCACCGACAGCTTTAAGGTATCAGCTCATGGCAGCGCCAATCACGTCTCCTCAGAATTCGGTGAAGTTCGGTGATGCGATCGCCGTTTTACGCAATTGCACGAAAGGAGAATGACCTATTATGGTTTGTTGGGTGTAAGGCTTTCTCTTGCATAATGCAGTCCAGCCGACGGTCATTCACGTCGAAATCAAAAAACATCATCAAGCCGGACCCATGAAGAAAAATTCTGCCCAAAGGAGCATTGGCTCAAAAGCTCAATTCACATGCGGCACCATGGGACAAGTGCCGCAGGCTTTTGAAAGCATGAAAGTTGATCTGCCAGTCCTGATGCGCAGGCTCAACTGGGAAGACAGGGGTACGCTAATGCCGCGCAGGGCTTTTACACTAAGACGTCAACCCATTCGCGAGAAGGTGAAACCCGGAGTGTTGCCGCGCTTAGCCCGCACCGGCGACAGACAGCAGCGGATGCGTCTGAGTTATGACAGCTGAGTGTCCAAGGTCCCCGCGCAGAAAATGCCCCGTCGGGTGACGCAACACGGCGATTACGGATCGACCCCATGGGTGCAGACAACGTTCACGAATCTGAAAGAAATAGTACTTTGGCGACCCCAACAGAATGCCTTGGCACGTTTCAAGTCAACACCGGCCAAGCGGCAAACGGCGCCGGGCTGCAACCAAAGATCGCAGGGCTTGCCAACAGGGCCATTGTCGAGGCGTAGGTCGAGCTCATCAACAGCGTCATCGCTGGCACTGACATGGTCGGCAAAGTTAATGACCCAGAAGGCAATGCCGTTCGCGACGCTTTTCAATCCAAGGCATCGTTTTGCAGCGATAATAAGCAGCATTTCGACCTCGCGGTGACACATGAGGGATGCGGCAGTGCGTACATGAACGACAACATCCTTTCGGTGAATGCGACCGCAGTCCGCTATCGGCGTTTCCTGGGTAAAGGAATCGACTTCGACACGATAGTATCGGAAACCGTGGCCACCAGTTTTCTGACCAGCCCCCGACTGGCGGCTCATCAGATTGCCTAGAACGACCCCGCTCATGCGGCATTTAACAATAACACGAGCGCCAAATCAGGTTTCAACGCACGCGATTGATCCGGCAGGAAGACATCGAACTGAATTTGCGTCAGTTCGAAACATCTTGGAAGTGAGCAGGCTGTGGGGTGTTACCGTCTTGAAGGATGGAAACTTCGTGACGTCATATCACGAAATGGGCGACCTATGACGACTTGGGCTGCGCCAGTTCTGGTCTCGAACACATCATCCACCCCCCCCCGAAGGGCTGACGGACTTGGCTTCAAACGCAGCAGGTGCCGACGCCTCCGACGCTGCCGTGGACAGCCTGTCAGGTGGTGGGTTTGTCGTCACTAAATCCTCAGACTGTAGTGACATTTATCTGCGCGCATTTTCAAACACGGGAAGTTTTCAAAATCAGGTGACTGTGACAACCCAACCAGACTTTCAAGACAAAGTCGTGGTCGTGGTCAAGGCCCTGAATGATGGCGACTACGTCAGTGCAATGCCGACTCAACCGCGGACGGCCTTCTTTGTCGGGTAAAAACCACAAACGTCACCGAGATCGACACGAGTGTAACGGGTGCATTTTTTTCAGAAGGAAGGGTTTGCCAGGCGAGATATTCGCTTCCGTGGGGATCCGCGTCCAAAAAAAACGTCAATCTCGAAGGCGATCACATCGAAGCGCGCAGTTTTGCAATATCTAAAGTTGTCACAACTGATCCCACGGCTTCCGTTGTTTTGAGGGCTCCAAGGACGATTTGATACTTGGTCAACGTCGGAAGAACAGCACCACTTTCTCCAGCGGCAATAGTTGCTTTGACGACACCGGTAATGATCCGATCCCTGTCGGTGCCAACACGACTTTAATCAACGCCGTCGAGCCTCTGGACGGCGGTGCCCAGATCGGCACCCTCAAAACAGCGGGCTTTAACGTCGTTTATACAGTGAACCTGATCGCCGGGGAGATGGGTGTTATCGATGCGCCTGCGATTGCTTTCAAATCCCTCAAACATTCTCGAAATCTCGTGAACGGTCGTGGCACCGATGCCATTGCCGGCACAGGGGGAAGTGACGAGATCAACGGCGGTGGTCGTCACGGTTGCATCTTGGCCGAAGCGGGTCATGAAGAACGCTTGTGGGGCAGCGGCCACAAGTCGTCCAAAAAGCGCAGAAACGGTCGCAACATATGCTTTGGTATCGCGCCGCCCTGCCTGAGCCGTGCCCTGAGGGTTTGGCGTCAGAAGCCTGCTCACGCTGGCAATTTCGCGCATGGCGAAAGAGATGGATCAATGAGTGCTTTGTGTTGTGATCGATGCGCGCAGCCCAAACGCGCAGATTTTTGCGATACCTTTTCAGGGATGGTTCGCTTAAGGGGAGCCAATTCCTTGATAACGGCTGCACTATTCAGACGCGTCTTTGATAAAAACTCATGATCCTTGATCTTATAGGGAACTTGCGATCCATTTTGACACTAACCTGTCTGTCGCTTCGCCGCATTCGATCCACCCTCGGACAACCGTTGCGCGTGCGCCGGTCTGTATTTTCCGCACGGTTTGTAAATCCACTCAGACGGGCTCAGTGCGTTTCAAATTCGAATACCGTTTAACCGAAGACGCGGAAATTAGGTCAATGTCTCCTCGGTCGCATCAGACCTTGGTGGATTCACTGCACCGGGTGATGGCACGTATGATTTCCGGCCTCAGAAACTGTCGGTTTGAGCAAGGGTGCCTCAGAGGGCATACATGAACTGCCTGCCACAGTGAGTGATGTCTAGATGTTCCTTGGACCCTGCATTTATGTATTTTGTCTTTTCGTGGCGCTGATGTCTTACACGCCTGACCAAATTGGGAAGTCGCGCGTCATGAGTGTCATTAGGTTGTTGGCACTTTAGGCTCATGCCCCCGTCAGACTTACAGGATGCTGATCGGTCGTTGGTCCATCTTTTCTTCTCTCGCAGTCCATCCACCCATCGTGTGATTGGCGTACTTCCGTCTCGCACCAAGTGCTAAACGGTCCATGCGACTGGAATGAACAGCTTACGCAATCGGCTATTTCTTTGCATCGATGTGCCGACCAGTTTGGCTTTGCCGACAGTTGCAATTTGTCCCGACACGACCCCAAGAAAACGGACGCATCGCGCCATTTGCCAAGTACGTCGCCCTGAGCGACAGCGGCGACAAGATGAGTATGATCGTTGACCCAATGCCAGGAAACCCAATCAGGCGTCACAAGCCTCGTCTTTTTGAGCTACAGATTTGATCTCGGCGTCCAGTCCAGACACTTGCGCGTTGATTTAGCACCAACTCGTTGGCCACGCATTCAAGCGTCTCCAGTATGCGCGGAGACAGGTTACTTTCGACATGATCTGCCAGGCCTTCCAGAGATTTTGCGAAAACGTGAAGCCCGGAGCCATTTCGGTACAACGCTCCGTCAGAAAACCTGAACCTGATTGAACAAACTTCCTAGAGTGTGAACCAACCGCTCACACAGAAGATGAATCGCTTGTAAATCCAATTGTTCTTTCGACATGAGAGCTGTGGAAGACAAGGAACTCGGAGCGTTCAAGTCGTTGCCAAACCGGAATGCGGTGCCGCCGTGATCCATGGGTCCTGATCGCGCCGTGTCTTTCCTGAAATGCTGGCACTGCTGGCATGCTCAATCCCTCAATTGTATTTTGCGAAGGGGTTTGAAATCTGCAAACTCGAGCGTTTTCCCAAACTGCTCGGAATGCGTAACTGCCGACGCAATCAGCACTTTTTCGCTCATTGCCAAGTCCGTCAAACTTGGAAAAAGCCCGCTCAACGCCCTTGCAAACAAGCAGCTTTTTGCCGATTTGCAACATTTCCACGCCAAGTTGCATAGCTCTGACCAAACGGGCTTGCCCCGATGGAAGTGTCTTATTAAGCACTTCTTTGCAAATCGTTAGTTACGTTCATGATCATGAACACCTTGATGAAACAGACAAAGGGACAGCTTTGTGCGGACACGTTTGGCGATCAAATTTCACGGTATGCTGGAGAGGCATTTCCCTGAACGTCGCGTGTTCCTGAAATCTGATACCGATACCAGATTCATTCGTTTGCGCTCAGAAACTCAACTCATTGCTGTTGCTGGTACGGCCGTATTCATTGGTTGGACAATCGTCGCGACGGCGATTTTGCTGATGGATAGCATCGGCTCGGGAAATTTTCGCGATCAGGCCAAGCGGGATCAACAAACCTATCAGGCACGCTTGAACGATTTGTCGGCGCAGCGTGATGGGCGCGCTGAAGAAGCGCTTGCGGCCCAGCAACGTTTCAACGCGGCATTGGACCAGATTTCTGCCATGCAATCGGAACTGCTGGAGTCCGAGACGCGCCGTCATGAGTTGGAGACGGGCATCGAGGTCATTCAGACAAGCTTGCGCAATACGATGAATGCGCGGGATGCTGCGCGTCAGGAACTTGCGTCGCTGCAAGATGAGGCTGCCGACACCGCAACGCCCACAATTGCA
Source organism: Paracoccaceae bacterium (assembly GCA_033344815.1). Lineage (NCBI taxonomy): Bacteria > Pseudomonadati > Pseudomonadota > Alphaproteobacteria > Rhodobacterales > Paracoccaceae > Paracoccaceae bacterium. The sequence goes on from JAWPMR010000001.1 coordinate 549,540, forward strand.
AGTGCAACTGGCACGGTATCTCCCGTCGATTTTCTTTCCGAAGCTCTTGCACGTACCGCAGCAGAGCGTGACGAGGTCATTGCAGACGCACAGGCGGCATTGGACCACGCCGACGATTTGACGCTTGAAATTGCCTTGATGCAAGAAAACAACGACCAGATTTTTCGCCAGCTTGAAGAGGCGATGACAGTGTCTGTTGCGCCGCTGGACAAGATGTTCAAGGCCGCCGGCATGCCACCACAGCGCATATTGGACCAAGTGCGCCGCGGCTACTCCGGTCAAGGCGGTCCGCTGACACCGCTGTCATTCTCAAGTCGGGGCGAAGAGCTGTCGCCTGACTTCCTCCGCGCCAATAGGTTGCTGGAGCAGATGGACACGCTTAATTTATACCGCATCGCCGCCGAAAGAGCCCCTTTCGCTCTTCCGGTAAAATCCGCTTTCCGATTTACCAGTGATTATGGTTTCCGACGCGATCCCAAAACAGGTGGGCGCAGAATGCACCGAGGTGTGGATTTTGCAGCGTCCGCCGGCACAGATCTATACGCAACCGCAGATGGAAAAGTCATTCATGCCGGATGGCAATCCGGATACGGCCGCCTCATCAAAATCCAACATGACTTCGGAATTGAGACAAGATACGCACATCTTTCAAAAATTCGCGTCAAAGTTGGGCAAAGGGTCTCGCGTGGCGATCATATTGGTGATATGGGAGCATCTGGACGGGTGACCGGCGTGCACCTCCACTACGAAGTGCGAGTCGGTGGGAAAGCTGTAAACCCAATGATCTATATCAAGGCTGCAAAAGATGTTTTCTAAGAGCAAAATCAACGAACCAGGCCAAAAACCGGCGGAACCAACGTCGACACCGGCAAAACCGCCCTCCTCCTCCGCACCGGCCACACCGGCGCCGAGCGAGTACAAGCCAAGCCCGCCAAAGGCCAAGCCACCTGCCTCTGTCCTATCGGCAGACCTGCATGTGACGGGCAATATGAAAACGACCGGCGACATAAATGTCGAAGGCACGGTCGAGGGTGATATCCGCGCGCATCTACTGACGATTGGTGAAACAGCGACCATCAAGGGCGAAGTGGTGGCTGATGACGTGGTCGTAAACGGTCGTATCGTAGGCCGCGTCAGGGGCTTGAAAGTGAGGCTGACGTCAACAGCGCGCGTCGAAGGTGATATTATTCACAAGACAATTGCGATTGAGTCGGGTGCACATTTTGAAGGGTCCGTACAACGTCAGGATGACCCTTTGAACCCGGGTGCAAAAACCGCGCCAGCGAAGAAAGCTAACCCGGCGTCCTAAATCGCTACTATGACTGTTGGAAAGGCGGCGCTTTAGCGGCGCCTTTTTTGCATTTTGACCGGAATTGACACTGAAAACCCAACAATACGCCTTGAAACAATGACTGCTGTTTTCAGGAATTGTCTCCTAATTCCGGTTAAGAGATATCATTTTTCACGACCCTAGATGGAATCGCCACCGGTTTAGGGTTAATTCGGAAAAGATGTATTGCATTTGAATAAAACGTGACGTAGTCCGCCGCTTGGTTTCTAGTAACAAAGGTTCGAGTAAATGCTTAAATCAGCTTTTCCAGCAATATGTCTAACAATCGCAGCGGCGATCGCGTCGCCTTCGTCGGCAGCGACGTTCAATAACGTCAAGGGCGTCGTCATCGAGGGTGGCGTAGCACCCGCAGCAAGCGCACCGCCTCCCGGACTCAAAATTGGGGATTTCAACTCCGCACCGGGCAACCCTCTTTTGAACGTGGTCGGCGACACTCAGATTTACGGTGGCGTCGCGCACCGGTTTCCGGGCGAATACACGGATGCGTGGGCCATGGATTTCGGCACCAATGTGTATGACATCGTTTTCAACTGGGTCAAAAAATCCAGGGATTTCGATGGCCAAATTCTCGTAAACGGCGTGAGCACCGAATTGTCAGAATCCGGTTCATTAAGTCTCGGCAGATACACAGGACTCGTCACATTTGACGTGGATCCGATTTATGGCCTGTTCTCGCCGACAAGAAGCAACGGTCGCTCGCATGAAGTTGCAACCTGGGACCTGCAGGTTTCGACAGTTCCACTACCAGCGGGTGTCGTTCTTATGCTGTCTGTTCTTGCGGGATTCGGCATTATGCGGCGTCGCAAGGCTTCCTAAACCATCCAAAAGAAGAGTCAAAAAACGCCTCTGACCATTTGGGAGAGGCGTTTTTTTTTCGACGTGAAACTATTGACCAAGTTCACAAACTAACGCGGTTTCATACAACGAAAACGCGCTGGCACCGCAAAGCGGGCACAATGCGCCGCTTTGCCAGTCTATCCAGCGTACGCTTGCATCAGTCAGTCACGGTGACCTTTTCCATCGTATCTGGCGCGCCTATGACAGCGCCGTTTGGACCCGCCCCCAGCTTAATGGCATCCAGAACCTCTAATCCTTCAGTCACTTTGCCAACAACGGTATATTGTCCGTTCAGGAAGTACCCTTCATCAAACATGATGAAGAACTGGCTGTTTGCGCTGTCGGGGTTCTGCGCCCGGGCCATCCCGACGACGCCCCGGTCAAACGGAACATCCGAGAACTCCGCAGGCAAATCCGGCTGATCTGAACTGCCGGTACCCGCGCGGCGCATGTCTCCGCCTGCCTTGCCGTGCTGAACATCTCCGGTTTGCGCCATGAACCCTTCGATGACTCGGTGGAACACGACGCCGTCATAGGCACCATCCGCCGCCAGTGTCGTAATCCGTTCCGAATGCCCGGGTGCTACATCCTCAAACAGGTCGATCACGATGACACCATTGGCCTCGCCGGTGACCTGAATTTCGATCCCTGATGCGGCGGCCGGGCCTGCCAACATCATTGATACCACAACCGCTTTATACATCCGCGACCACCTTCATGGAGACAATACGATCCGGTTCCGCAGGCGGTTCGCCCTTGGTGATCGCGTCTACATGCTCCATGCCTTCGATGACCTGACCGTAAACGGTATACTGGCCATTCAGGAAATCATTGTCCTTGAAATTGATAAAAAACTGGCTGTTTGCGCTATCCGGGTTTTGCGACCGCGCTGCACCAATGGATCCGCGAGCATGTGGAATTTTGGAAAACTCCGCAGGCACATCCGGCAGGTCCGACCCACCCGTCCCCGCCATCCTTAAATTGAACCCGTCTTCCATATCCCCGTGCTGCACGTCACCTGTCTGCGCCATGAAGCCGTCAATGACACGGTGAAACGCCACGTTGTCATATTGCCCGGACCGGGTGAGTTCCTTCATACGCTCAACATGTTGCGGGGCGACGTCGGGTAGCAACTGAATGGTAACTGTGCCCCCCTTCAATTCCAGAACGATAGTGTTTTCAGGGTCTTTGATCTCGGCCATTTGGCGCTCCTTCGATAATAGCTTGCCGATTACCTAAGGCGTGGCGACCAGATTGCCAAGCAAGTCCATTGACCTCTGAGCCGATAAGCGCAAAACACACCGCAATGGCGCATGAAAGGAATGGACGATGGGTTGGAAGACACTGGACGATATGGACCTTGCAGGCAAACGCGTCTTGGTGCGCGTGGACATCAATGTTCCGGTAGAAGACGGACACGTCACCGATACCACCCGGATTGATCGCATTGTCCCGACCATCAAGGACATTGTTGCGGGCGGCGGTCTCCCCATCCTTTTGGCGCATTTCGGACGGCCCAAGGGTCAATATGTGCCGGAAATGTCCTTGCGCGTGACCCTTCCCGCATTGCAACTGGCGCTCGGCCAAGAGGTTGTGTTCGTTGAACGACCTGATGTCGATGCTCTCAAAGCCCTACCCGCAGGCTCCATCGTTTTGGTAGAGAACACCCGCTTTGCTGCGGGTGAAGAGGCGAATGATCCTGCAATGGCAAAGTTCCTCGCCAGCCTCGGTGACATCTATTGCAACGATGCCTTTTCAGCCGCTCACCGCGCACATGCTTCAACAGAAGGCGTCGCGCACTTGCTGCCGTCATGTGCCGGGCGCTTGATGCAGGCTGAACTCTCCGCCTTGGAAGCCGCTCTCTCCCACCCGGAACGCCCGGTCGGTGCTGTCGTGGGGGGCGCGAAAGTATCGAGCAAGATTGCCCTTTTGGAGAATCTTGTGGGGCGGCTGGATCTGCTGGTCATTGGCGGCGGCATGGCCAACACATTCCTTGCCGCACAAGGCGCACGTCTGGGCGCATCCCTGCAAGAGCCCGATTTGATCGATACCGCCAAAACCATCATGGCGCGCGCGCAGGAGGCTGGATGCCGCATCTTGTTGCCGGTAGACGGGCGCGTCGCACGAGACTTCAAGGCAGGAGCAGCGCATGATGTAATAGCGCTCGGGCCTGACGCCGTTCTGGACGCCGATCAGATGGTCCTTGATGCGGGGCCGCTCAGCTCCAAAGCCGTGTCTGACGCCTTCGCCGATCTCAAGACCCTGATCTGGAATGGGCCGCTCGGCGCATTCGAAATGGCACCTTTCGATCAGGCCACAAATGCTGCAGCAGCAGATGCCGCGCGGCTGACCAAAGCCGGGGCATTGATTTCGGTCGCGGGTGGCGGGGATACGGTTGCGGCTCTCAATCAAGCCGGCGCAGCGGAGGATTTCACATATATTTCGACCGCCGGCGGTGCCTTTCTGGAGTGGATGGAAGGCAAGGAATTGCCAGGGGTCGCAGCCCTGACATCCTGATGGCAAGAGGTGTGTCAACGGACAGGATCGGCAAAAATGCCAGCTTTACAACGGTTTTACGACAAAGGGGATTCCCTTGATATCTCCATTGTGCCATAGTTTCGTCACGCCCGTTAAGAGGCGATCATGAGGCTACGAGACATGTCACCCACATCCCGGCCCGCTTTTGGCACATTTGTGTTTTGCGCCCTTGCCATGGGCTTGGGCACCTATTTCACATTTGCCGCCGTCCAGGGTGATTTTGGCCTCTTTCGCCGGGCAGAGATTGTCGCAGAAGCCGACGCACTGCGCGATCACCTGGATCAAGTCAAAACGGATGTGGCACGTATGGACAACCTGACGCGGCGGTTGTCGGATGGTTTTCTGGATCTCGATTTGCTGGATGAGCAGGCCCGGTCCGTTTTGGGGATGATCCGTGCGGATGAAATCGTCATCCGCTAGGATAGATATCGTTCGAAACAGGGCCTCTGAACCCTTGCAGCCCATGCTCTAGATTGCCCCTCGCAATAGCTTTACGAATCCGATAAAAGATAGTTTAACGCTAAACTATCTGCCCGATCATGGGCGCGACGAGGGAGAACCGCTCTGATGGCACCACGAAAACCAGCCAAGAAACCAAATGTATCTGCGGAGGATCTGAAAGCCTACTACCGCGATATGCTGTTGATTAGGCGCTTTGAAGAAAAGGCCGGGCAGCTCTACGGAATGGGTTTAATTGGCGGGTTCTGTCACCTCTACATCGGACAGGAAGCGGTTGTTGTGGGGCTTGAGGCAACGGCCAAGGACGGCGACAAACGTGTTACATCCTATCGTGACCACGGCCATATGCTGGCCTGCGGCATGGACCCCAAAGGCGTTATGGCGGAGCTGACAGGGCGCGAGGGCGGCTATTCCAAAGGTAAGGGTGGCTCCATGCACATGTTCTCCAAGGAGAAACACTTTTATGGCGGTCACGGTATTGTTGCCGCTCAGGTGCCGCTTGGCGCGGGCTTGGCATTTTCCGACAAGTATAAAGGCAACGACAATGTGACCTTTGCCTATTTCGGAGATGGTGCTGCAAACCAGGGCCAGGTCTATGAAGCCTATAACATGGCCGAGATCTGGAACCTGCCGGTGGTTTTTGTGATCGAGAACAACCAGTACGCGATGGGCACCTCCACCAAACGCTCCACGCACTCTCCCAGCTATTGGGAACGCGGCGCCGCCTATGGGATCAAAGGCGAAGAAGTTGACGGCATGGATGTGCTGGCCGTGAAAGCCGCCGGTCAAAAGGCCGTCGAAACCTGCCGTGCGGGCAAAGGCCCCTACATCCTGGAAATCAAAACCTACCGTTACCGTGGGCATTCCATGTCAGATCCTGCAAAATATCGTACCCGCGAAGAAGTTCAGAAAATGCGCGATGAACGTGATCCGATCGAAAACGTCCGCTCCCTGCTGCTCACCGGAAAACACGCCACCGAGGACGACCTCAAATCCATCGATAAGGAAATCAAGGAAATCGTGAACGAAAGCGCTGAATTCGCCAAAACCTCGCCGGAACCCGCGCTTGAGGAACTGTGGACCGATATTTACGCAAAAGCTGGGGAGGCTTGATCAATGGCTACTGAAATTCTCATGCCCGCCCTGAGCCCGACCATGGAAGAAGGCACACTTGCCAAATGGTTGGTCAAGGAAGGCGACACGGTCTCCTCCGGTGACATCATGGCGGAAATTGAAACCGACAAAGCAACGATGGAATTTGAAGCCGTGGACGAAGGCATCGTCGGCAAAATCCTCATCGCCGAGGGCACCGAGGGTGTGAAAGTGAATACCGCAATCGCGATCCTGCTCGAAGAAGGTGAAGATGCCTCAGCGATGGACGCTGCGTCTGCCGCACCGCCAGAGGCAGCGCCCGCTGCCGATGCAGGCGGCGAGGCGTCCGCGACAGCGGCCGCCGAGGCGCCTGCCCCTGCTGCGCCGCAGACTGACACGTCACCCGACTGGCCGGAAGGCACGGCACTCAAGGAACAGACGGTGCGTGAAGCGCTGCGAGACGGCATGTCCGAAGAGATGCGCCGTGATGACAGCGTCTTTCTCATGGGCGAAGAAGTTGCGGAATACCAGGGGGCTTATAAAATCTCGCAAGGCATGCTGGATGAATTTGGCGACAAACGCGTCATTGACACACCGATCACGGAACATGGGTTCGCCGGGATCGCCACAGGTGCTGCCTTTGGCGGTCTGAGACCAATAGTGGAGTTCATGACCTTCAATTTCGCCATGCAGGCGATGGACCAGATCATCAACTCTGCGGCCAAAACGCTTTATATGTCCGGCGGCCAAATGGGCGCACCTATGGTGTTCCGCGGTCCTAACGGTGCCGCTGCGCGCGTCGGCGCACAACACAGCCAGGATTATGCGGCTTGGTTCATGCAAGTACCCGGTCTCAAAGTTGCGATGCCCTATTCCGCGTCGGATTACAAAGGCTTGATGAAAACGGCCATTCGCGATCCGAACCCTGTGATTTTCCTGGAGAACGAAATCCTCTACGGACGTACCTTCGATGTGCCGGACCTTGAGGATTATACGGTACCGTTTGGCAAAGCCCGCATCTGGCGCGAAGGCGACGACGTCACAATCGTCAGCTTTGGAATCGGCATGCAATACGCGCTGGCCGCGGCGGACAAACTGGCAGAAGACGGCATTTCTGCAGAAGTTGTCGACTTGCGGACATTGCGTCCGATGGATACCGGAACCATCATTAAATCGGTCATGAAAACAAATCGTTGCGTGACCGTCGAAGAAGGCTGGCCGCAAGGATCCGTGGGGAATTACATCAGCTCAGTAATCATGCAGGAGGCATTCGACTATCTCGATGCGCCTGTGATCAACTGTACTGGCAAGGATGTTCCAATGCCCTATGCGGCCAATCTCGAAAAACTGGCGCTGGTGACCACGGATGAGGTCATCGCGGCGGTCAAACAAGTCACGTATAATTAAGGAGCGCGCAAGATGCCTACAGAAATCCTCATGCCCGCCCTGAGCCCGACCATGGAAGAAGGCACTTTGGCCAAATGGCACGTCAAGGAAGGGGACACCGTGTCTTCTGGTGACATCATGGCCGAAATTGAAACCGACAAAGCAACGATGGAATTTGAAGCCGTAGACGAAGGGACCATCGGAAAGATCCTGATCTCTGAAGGCAGCGAAGGCGTGAAAGTGAACACCGCCATCGCGATCTTGTTGGAGGACGGTGAGAGCGCTGACGACATCGGCAACACGCCAGCTCCGGCGGCGCCCGCAACCCCGACAGAAAGTGAAACGGTTCCACAGACCGCTTCTGCACCTGCTGCCGCCGCAGCGCCTGCGCCCGCCGCACCACAGGCGGCTGATGGCACTCGCATTTTTGCTTCGCCTCTTGCACGCCGATTGGCAGCAGAAAAGGGCGTTGATCTGAAAAATCTCAAAGGTTCCGGCCCGCATGGGCGTATTGTTAAGGCGGATGTCGAGGGATTGAGCGCTGCGGACGCAAAACCGTCGTCCTCTGCCGCACCTGTGGCCCCTGCCGCCTCACAGGCCAAACCTGCCATGGCGACTGGCCCGGCTGCTGACGCAGTAATGGCGATGTATGAGGGGCGCGAATTTGAGGAAATCAGCCTCAATGGTATGCGTAAAACCATTGCAGCCCGCCTGACCGAGGCCAAGCAATCCATTCCCCATTTCTATTTACGTCGCGATATAGAGCTGGATGCACTGCTTAAATTCAGAGGTGAGTTGAACAAACAGTTGGAAAGCCGGGGTGTAAAACTGTCAGTCAACGATTTCATCATCAAGGCAAGTGCACTTGCGCTGCAGGCAGTCCCCGAAGCGAATGCCGTTTGGGCGGGGGATCGTATCCTGAAGCTGAAACCATCAGATGTTGCTGTGGCGGTTGCAATAGACGGTGGATTGTTCACGCCCGTTCTGAAAGATGCAGAGATGAAATCGCTCTCCGCGCTGTCCGCCGAAATGAAAGACCTTGCAGGTCGTGCACGCGACCGAAAACTTGCTCCCCATGAATATCAAGGCGGTAGCTTTGCAATATCAAATCTGGGCATGTTTGGTATCGATAACTTCGATGCAGTCATAAACCCGCCACATGGCGCGATTCTTGCCGTTGGTGCAGGTGTCAAAAAGCCTATCGTCGGCAAAGACGGCGAATTGAGCGTTGCAACGGTCATGTCGGTGACTTTATCGGTTGATCACCGCGTGATCGATGGGGCGCTCGGCGCGCAACTGTTGCAATCCATCAAGGAAAACCTCGAGAATCCTATGATGATGCTGGCCTGACAGAGCGCATCGTTTGACATGAAAAAGCCGGGACCACTGGGTCCCGGCTTTTTAGCTTCTGGTTCGATTGATTTAATTTCGAGGACCAAGCATATGGTTCATCGAAATAGCAGGTTGGTCGCATCCCGCCTCTCCGACGATGCGCGCCGGAATTCCGGCTACTGTCTTGCACGCCGGCACTTCTTCTAAAACAACAGATCCAGCGGCAATACGGCTGCATTGCCCGACACGGATATTTCCCAGAACTTTGGCGCCCGCGCCGATCAAAACTCCATCCTCAATTTTTGGATGGCGATCTTCTTCTTCCTTGCCTGTGCCTCCCAAAGTCACAGAATGTAGCATGGAGACATTGTCACCAACCACAGCAGTTTCGCCAATTACGATCGAATGGGCATGGTCAATCATGATGCCTTTTCCGATGCGCGCGGCGGGGTGGATGTCCACACCAAATATCTCAGACACGCGCATTTGAACAAAGTATGCCAGATCACGATGACCTTTTGTCCATAAATGATGCCCGACGCGGTAAGCCTGCATCGCCTGGTAGCCTTTGAAATAGAGGATCGGCTGAAGCAGTCGGTGGCAAGCTGGATCACGCTCGTAAATCGCCACAAGGTCTGCGCGGGCCGCCTGAACAAGATCGGGTGCCTCGGCATATGCTTCCTCAACCATCTCACGAACGACCACCATCGACATCTCATTTGAGGCAAGCTTGGCGGCGATCCGGTACGACAATGCTTTCTCGATACTCTTATGGTGCAAAATGCAAGCATGCAGGAAGCCGCCCATAAGAGGCTCATCCTTTGTGGCTTGACGTGCCTCGCTGCAGATCTGGTCCCAAGCCGGGTCAACAGCGGAAATATTATGTTTGGGCTTTGCCATAACGATGATCCTTTCTGCTTACAGGTTTAACTTATCTACTAAGGAAAACCCAAACGCAAATTCGTGATGGCACCCATATCAGAATCCGATGGAGTCACTTTGAATTTGAAAACCGCATACGCTGTCTTAGGCGAGCCTCCGACAGTCGGAACGTGAAATGTAACATCCAAAACGACGTGACTTATTCGGGTGAGGGCACAAGTCGACGAGCGAGTTGTTTGGATGATTTGGAATGACGCCAATGCAGCGCAAAAACTGGGATTTCTTGCCTTGGAAGCGATCACACGTCCGCGCCTTCCAAGGAGAATCGTGTCGACTTACTCGCATTTCAATTGTGCGACGGACAGGCCGATTGAAAGGGTCCAGGAGGTCAAAGTCAATCAAGACCAGCGCTGCAGCAATATGGGCGAGAGAATTTTATGATAAAAGGGATGATCCATGCCAGTCCATAGAACGTCCAAGGTATATCAAAGCCGTCTCACAATGAGCGCAGAAGCCAAGAGTCAGCTAACAATCCCTATCGTCTGCGCGACCGTATCGCTGAAACGGGAATGTTTCGCCACCCGCGGTCAAAGCGCAAATAGAGCTGGCGCCGGACGAACCAAACCTCGCTTTGTTGCCAACCCAGACCACAGCCTGACAATTCAAGGGCGAATCGATGCCCAATCTGCAATTACCGCAGAGGCATCGAAACAAGTTGGATCCAGGTTCAGCGATGCCTCCCAAACAAAGCGGCCTGAAGGCCCACCTATTAATCGATTATGAAGTCTTAGCCTGTCACATCCAAATCCTGCGATAGCCCAGCGCCAAATACAGCGGACAATTGCGCCACTTTGATCTGATAAGGCAGAGATGCTCCATCCGCCACTTGCTGGGTCGCAGAGTAAAGCCATTCTTCCTTGGAAACTATGTCCTCACGAATAACGATCCCATTCTTAACGACTTGTACGCGATAGCGTTCGGATTCCTCCGCCAGAGGAATTTCAAGAACATCCCAACTGTCACCGTCAATTCGCGTCCTTCTAATCCAGGATGCGTTCAAATCTCCGACTTCATCAAAGCGCGCGCTCAGATGAGCCGGTGAATAAGGGCGTTCTCCGTTGCCGTTGAATGCCAGCGTCCCCTGTATGAACGATACATCGTCAACAGGCCGCCTAGCAGGACCGATCCGATAGGTTTGGGACACCCGTCGTAAGTTACGGCTCAAATCAATTTGGTCTGGCAAGCCGTTTAGCAATACGAACCACGACCCGGTGGGCCAGACAGCAGGCATTAAACCATCACTACCAAGTTGCCCCCTAAGCCTGGAGCTTAGCTGATAGGTATCTGTATCAACCAGCTCTGCCTTACCGAACTGAAAGATCTCCCAATTGTCCGCGCTCGCATCTCCAATTGCCGCCAGATTTGCGCCGGTCAGTAAGGCTTCATGCTCGACTGAACTCAGTGAACCACTGATGAGTTTGACTTCCAACGGTACGCCATTATCCAGGCGGCCTGATGGGGCAGCCGTCAAATTTGATTGCGTAATCCCCATTGTTGATCGCGCGGGGACCTGATTCATTAAGCGGTAATTGCTGTCACTCGATGATTGATATATGGCCACAGCCCCGGGCCATGGGTTTGCAGTCACAGCCACGTGAGGCGCATGCGGCACCTCATCACCAGTAAGTAAGGGCAGATCAAGAAAAAGAGCCGACACCGGAACAGGCGGTACAAAAGCTTTTGGGCTCGGGATGTCGTCAATCATCTCAGCTGACGTGTAAACTTCAGGCTCGATGCGCACAGCCTCAACAATTTGCAGCATGCCTTGTTCGACACTATCTATCCGGTACAGGGCGCGGCCTTCGGATTGATCTCCTTTGAGCTCAACAACGTCACCAGCTCCTATTGTAAGGCAAGAAGGTGGTAAAGCGAAACGGATCGCCTCGCGCGCGACACGCGCTTCTGTCAGCCAGCGCTCCGCGACTTGCCGTCCTTCACCACGGGTCAATGCAAGGGGTATCTCCGATGTCGAAACCGAATGCGTGCGCTCATCTGCCAATACAGATTCTTCGGCAAGCACGTCAAACTCAGCATCGGCTTGCACAAAGCGGAGCCTGACACGTCCGGCCATCTCAGCCTGGGCAGATCTGGATTGCTCGACCGCACCGTCCAATTCCTCACTTACGGCCAACACGCTGTGTTCTAGTGGGATCGGAACTTGACCCTGTCGCATTCGGAATATCAACAGCCCATCGCGCTCCACTGCATCAAAGGAATATCGAAGCATCAGTGGTTGCAAAGACGCGCGCGCATCGTTCACATCACTGACGGTGTAACCGCGCACAGTACCGTACAGACGACTGGTATCGAAGTTGGTCAAACCTGCTTTTCTGCAAATTTCTCCGACCACGGAAGCGAGCGGGCGTGCAGATGTTCGCCCATTGATCCAATGGCCTCGGGCATAGTTTACAGCATCCGTCCACAGGCTAGAATTATTTGGAAAATATGGATACGGGCGCGCATCCCAAGCCCAAACAAAGGCGCGGTCCATGTTGACCATCGGCAATCCATAAATGGCTGAGATGGGGTTGTTTTCCTCTTTTGCCCAATATGACACCATGGCTCGAATGTACTGAGCCTGAATAAAATCGTCGCGCGCGCCATTGGAGTACTTCGGCAAACTGCTTTCAGATGATTTCATGTCAATAAACTTGTTGGGTTGGTTCGTGCCCTTGTCAATCGAAGCACAACCCATCTCGGTAAACCAAACCGGTTTAGACCCCGGAACCCATGCAGTCGGGGAGTTCGATCTGGACCCGCCTACCCGATCATGATGCGCACTGGACCACCAATTCTTGATATCTTTGTATCTGTAAACCCATGGTTCTCCGTGCGCACCATCTTCGATCGCTGTTCGATTCTGTGCCGCGGCAGCCTCATCTGATGCATAGAACCAATCGTAGCCCTCCCCGCCGGCAATATTGCTTTGCAGATAGTCCAAATCATAAATTGATCCTGCACCAACATCCAAATGAGCGTCCCCATCGCGCCAATCGGATATCGGCATGTAATTGTCTATACCAATGAAGTCGATATTGGGATCAGCCCAAAGTGGATCAAGGTGAAAATAGCGATCATTCGATCCATCTTGCGGCTGATACCCAAAGTACTCACTCCAATCGGCAGCGTAACTTATTTTAGTATGGGGTCCCAAGATGGCGCGCACCTCAGCAGCAAGCGCACGCAGCTTTTGTACCGCAACAAAGCTGTTCCCCGCACCGCGTATCTGGGTCAGCCCACGCATTTCAGAACCGATGCAAAATGCCTCAACACCGCCAGCGGCCTTGCACAGAGCGGCATAGTGCAGAACGAAGCGAGAGAATGTCCATTCACTTGGACCAGCATAATAAACTGAAGGTCCTGCGGTTGAAAAATGATAGGCCTTTGCATTACCGAAGAATGCATTGACTTGCGCATCGGCGCTGGGTGTCCCATCCGGCGATCCTGCAACACCTGGCGCGCGTGACAGGGTTATTCTACCGCGCCAAGGCAGTCTGGGTTGGGTATCTCCAGGCGAATACGGATTCGGCAGCGCGTTAGTGCTCAATTGATCCATAAGTATAAAGGGATAAAACATCACCTTTTTTCCAACAGCGCGCATGGCTTGAATTGCTTGAACAACTGAAACATCAGTTGGTGTGCCGCCATAAATTGGCCGCCCATCAACGGTGGGCATCGCCTGGGCTGAAGACCTGGTCAGACCAGCAACAGACCAAGGCATGTTTTCACCATCATAGAGTTTTTTTTCAACTCGTGGACGAACGGCACAAGACCCACAGCGCAAGTCGCTCCCAAACCATGACACGACAAGAGATGTCCCTTGGCAATTTGGTAAATCCTGAACAAGACTGTCCAGCGAGACAGAGAAATCGGTTTTCTCATTTGGGGTGTTGATGTTTGCGCTCCACCGACTGCCGGGTCCACTGGTGTAGTGAACAGGCGTGGTTGCAAGCGAGTATTCGCCAGTGCCTGGAATTATCGCGACACTCTTTATGGCGTAAGTTAATGCCAGTTCGACATCTTCCTCATCTCGCTGCTCTGGCCGCGAGACTTCGAACGAAAACTGGGGAATCCGGTTGCCAAAACGTTCCAGACCAAGGTTTTCGATAACAACGTAAGCTGTGCCCCGATACGCCGGAACATTACCTGGGCCTTCGATCGCTTCGATCGCAGGATCGGGCAGTTGACTAGCGCCACCCCGATAAATGCGCAAATTCAGATCATCCGGAGCAATTTCCTCGCCGTTTGCCCAAATACGGCCAATTCGAGTTATCTCGCCCTCACAAATGGCGACAGCCAAGTTCACCGAATAAGAGTAGCTGCGGGTTTGTGTTTGGGTTTGCGGTTGACTTGAGGATCCCTTGCCGCCTCCACCTCCGCCGCCAGATACAGTAACAGTTTCCAGAAAGTCAGACGCCCATATGACCTGGCCACCAAGACGCATACGACCATACACTTGGGCAAGCGCTTCACCTTCGCCAACACTTGATATCCGAAAACGGTCGACGCGCCCCGTTTCTACGACCTCGGATCCCTGCCCCAACAGCTTTTGGTCAATGACCTTGCCTATTGTGGCTCCGACAGCCCGACCTATAACCGCCGTTGAAAGACCGGCCACGGTCCCGCCAATGGAGCCGCCGACTGCTGCGCCGACCGCTGAAAGAACTATCGTTGCCATCAGGAGGCCTCCTCTGGAAATTTAAAGCGGGCGACGACACGGCGCCGCCATGGAAAGCTCAAAGAATTTTCGATGACACCGTAATTGGAATAAGCATGAATGAAGCTTGCCTGTTCGCCTATTCTGCCGGCAATTCCGAGATGTTTTGCAACGCCACCGGCACGCATGCGAAAAAGCAAAACGTCACCCGGTGCCTCGACGTCCAGATCCTTGGGTTGGAGATGGCGCAAGGCAGCATCCCACAAACGCTCTTCACCTTGTGGCTCGGACCAGTCCATGGAATATGCGGGAACCGCTTCGGGTTCATTGCCATGTAGTGATCGCCATATGCCGCGCAAAAGTCCGAGGCAATCTGCGCCGGCACCTTTTACTGCGGACTGGTGAATATATGGCGTTCCAATCCATGTTCGCGCTTCTGCTACGATTTGGTTTTGCAGGGGTGTCATCTTCGGCTTCCCCCTGTGTTTGCACCTGTTGATTTTGGAACAGCCAACATCCAATCCTCACTCGGAACATCAGGAAAGCCTTGAAAATTCAGAAGGTTAAAAAATTTATTGCGGCAGGTAGCACTGCGTTTGTCACAGCCAACGGTCAGGCGAACCAAGCTACCTGGCTCCAGGGGGCTTCGTATCGGCTCCCAAAGCTCAACGATACGCTGTGTACCCTCGAAACGGTCCTGTTTGACCATGCCCCATAACCCCGATGCGGAACCGGAAAGAACCTCCAGTCGTCCACGGGCAAACCAACTGGTTTCAAAAGTATCAAAAAAGCCCCATTTGAATACTCGGGATTGCGACACTTCTTCGATTGCAAGTTCGATGGAGTACTGTGCTCCGGAAAGATCAACCTTGCAGGTGCTATCTCCCAAAACCGCCGTGCATGGTTTTTGATATACCCTGCCCAAAGGACGGTTCAGGGCTTCGGTCAAACCTCGTAGCTCCGCCTGAAAACCGTTGTCCGCGCGGCGCAATTCGCCGATCGTACCGCGAAACTGCAGCCATCTCTGGCTTACGTCTTTCCAGTTCAGCAACCATGCTTCAACTTCTGCTTCATCAAACCGGCCCTGCTCGATCTCATCCTCGCGAATTGAAAGATCACTCAGCGCACCCAAGGCTTCAGTGTTGTCAACTGAAAGACCTGTGCTCTGGGCCAGAGACAACGCACTCAACCCAGTGTCCGCACGAAACGTGATCCCGTCGAAACTGATTTCGCGATCATGATCTGTAAAGCCAAGCACGATACCGTCTTTTCTTTTGATCGCCCATGCATGCGCGACAGTGGTTAATCCACCTTCGAGGTGTGCTTGAAGACCCGCATCAATTTCCGACATCAGATCCGTACCTCAACAATGGGGACATTCGGTACTTCACCCGCCTTAAAACTCGCGATGCTTGTTTGAATTCGGTCCGTATCAAAGCGAACTGGAACGTCAAACTCAAATCCGGCTGTAACCTCGGCACCGGTTGGAGGCGCCTGTTGAAGCGTGACCAAACCACTACTTGCATCCACTGAATAGTCCGTCCCAACCGTCAACTCACTCCCGGCAACACCAACGCGCACCGACCCCTCCACCGGCTTGCCGATAGGGCGCGAGTAATCATACGCTCCGGATTGATAGGTTTTGATAAGCGGAAATTCGAGCCGCACGCCATCACCAGTTCCCAATGCCTGATCAAAGGCGGAAACATCCTGCGAAGGTTTGGCAGATCGATAATCCGACCAGTCCTTCCATCTAAAGGCGAACAGCTGGCCAAAACGCGCTTCAAAAAAGGAAATCAGCGTCTCGATGTCATCCAATGACCTCATGCCCATTCCCGCGTCATAGCGCCTACGCGAATGCGCCCAGGGAGAGTTACGCTCTTCATAACCGTTGCTGATTGTCACAACATCGGTGCGTCGCTCGGGACCACCGACCGAGCCAAAGCTCAACGTGGCTGGAAATCTGACTTCATGGAATTGCATCTCTCTGCTCCCCTCAATTTAGCGATTACGTTGACCACGTCCCAAGGCACGCGACATCTGGGCTGCGATCTGACCTTGGCTGCGTTGGAAGCCTTGAACGTCCGGCGTGGTAATATTCATCACAACAGTGCCACCCCCACCACCAGCGCCACGCACGCCAAGCTTGCCGTCGGGGCCGCGCGCAAGCGGCATGATGGCCTCAGGCCCCGCCTCTCCCATCACGCCCATGCCGCCGCGCATTCCGAACGGCGTAGCACCACTTACAATCCCGCCGGTCGCAAAGGGCATTACGCGCCCCTGACTGAACGGTGCACCGTCGGCAAAGGGCAGAATATTGCCAACCAACCCATCGACGCCTTGAGCCAGCAATCCACCCACATGGCTGGTGACGGGGCTTATTGCCGCGTTGTATGCGGTGTTGGCGAGGCTTTCAGTCAAGGTCGTCAACGCGTCTGAGAGGTTCAACCCATCAAAGACGACGCCGTCAAAAGCGCGACGCAACCCTTTGCTCAGACCACGCTCAAGAACCGCAATATCCCTGCCGGTTGCTTCAAGCGAGGTTTTCATACGCCTCAGCTCACTATCAAAACCGGTCACCAAAACGCTTGTCTGCGAAAGAGTGTCGTTCAGATCATCGGCGCGCTGTTCAAAATCGTCAAAGCCATCATCCATCATCGCCCTCATCCTTACTTTCTTTGTCCGGGTAGACCGCCATCAATGCATCAAGACCGGTACTCAGCAGCGGTCCTGTCTTTCCGGGTTCGTCCAGCATCAATTGGAACTCTGCTGGCGTCAGCGCCCAGAACGCTTCTGGGGACAATCGCAAGCCTCGCAGCCCAACTTTCATCAAAGCTGGCCAATCCAGCGTGCTCATGCCTCAGCGACCGTAAACGCCCGCGTCAGCAATTCAGCTGCCGCACGTGCAGCGGCGATTGGACCACCTGCAATTTCTGCGTGAAAAAGCTGTTCGTCAGTAACATCGCATTTTCCACCTCTGAGGCCTGCCCGCAGCAACGCCAGCACGTCCTGACTGGTAAATGTGGCGCTCTCAAAACGCTCAACCATTGCCATCAGCGAACCCGTTTTCAATTCGGCTTCCAACTCGGCCAAGGCGCCAAGCGTCAAACGCATCACGTGGGTTTCCCCGTTAATGCCCAAGGCCACATCGCCCCTCCAGGGATTAGCCATAATCAGATCGCCGTGAACGTCAGCGAACCGGCACTGGCCAGGGACAGCTCATAGGTTGCTTCGCCATTGTGGCTGCCACCGTATTCAATCGACGTTACCTGAAACGGGCCTTCGACAATCCCAAAATCCGGGATCACCACCTGGAAACCCGGCGCTTCACCATCAAAAAACAACTGCCGCGCTCGCTCATCCGTGTCAGCGTCGCGGAACACACCGGATCCGCTGATCGAAACCGACCGCACACCCGCCCCGGACAGCAATTCGCGCCACCCCCCCTTGCTCTCCAGACTGGTGACATCGATTGTCTCCGCATTGAAGCTGACCCGCGTCGCACGCAACCCCGCCAAAGTGGTAAACTGGCCGTCGGCCGCCATATCGACCTTGATCAAGAGGTCTTTTCCGTTCTGAGCACCCATGGGTTATCTCCTGTTTGAAATCAAAAGGTTATTCATCTTCGACACGGGCGCGAAACCGCATCCGAATTTCTCGGACAGCGTTTTTGTCAACGCGTCGCGCTTCCGCGCGCTGAAACCGCAGGTAAACCAGACGACCCCTGCTTAGTGAAAGATCCGCATCCTGCAGAGCATCCGATACCGCCGTGGCAACTGCCTTGGCACCGGAGAAGCCTGGCTGAGAAGTGAACACCGAAATATCGAGGGTATGCAGAGCACCATTCCCGGTCTGATCGGATGCGTCACGCACCTGCTCGCCGCCCAGTCTGACATAGGTATCCGGCAGATTTCCCGTTGGTACCGCGTCGTAAACATCGGTTCCAACGAGCGCGGACAGCGTCGCATCCGTGACGAGAGCATCATAAATCGCGGTCTGCAATACACCTGAAAGAGCGTAGCTCATACTGCTGTCTCCTGTGTTGCAAAGCAGGTGATATAGCGCCCATCGGCATCATCTTCGGCAACCGCCTGGATCATGAAAAACCGTTCGCCATCGCGAAACCGCTGTTCTGGTTTGGGTCGGTTCGGTGCTCCGTCGGGCGCGCCGCGCACGATAATCCGGTAACTCACAGCCGAAATCGAAGCGCCAGATTGCGCCGTCTCGCGACCGGAACGCGCTACAACCTGCGCCCAAAGCGTTCCAAGAGCCTGCCAGGTTTCAACGAAACCTCCGGAACCATCAGGGGCCATTTGCGGATCTTCGAGGATCAGCTTTCGGTTCAGGCGCGGAGCTTTCATCGCCGTGCTCCCGATCCCAACCGCATAACCTTGTAGCGCTCTATCAGGCTGGACACGCCAAATGGCATGCAGCCTTCGCTGAGAGATGTTTCATGACGGTACTCGTAGTAATGCGAGGCCAAGAGCAAGACAGCTTGGCGCAAGTCCACGGGCAAATCACTCCACACCGTGCCATATCCTGCCTCAAACTCCAGAACCGCTGACCCACCTTGCGGGATTGCGGGCAAACTGGCACCAACGGACCGCATCCGTGGGTGTTGACTGTCGCGCTCCAACCAATAGTACCCGGATGGGATTTCTGCTTCGCTGCCATCGCGCGCAACCATCGCCACCCGTGTCAAGCTCGCAACCGGTGCCACAGGCAAGACCTGTGCGTCCCGGTCACGCCAGAACGTCAGGGACCAGCTAAAAGGTCGGCTCAACAATATCTTACCTGTGCGTGCCTCGACGGCGGCCATCGCGGCGCGTAAAAACCCACTCAGAACTTCGTCCTGCGTGCTATCTTGACCAAAGCTGGTGCCAAGCCGCAGATGTGCTTTGAATTCATCGACTGGAAGTGCAGCATCCGGCACCGTCGTCTCTTCGATCAACATCATGGAATGTCTCCAATTACTTGCTCCCGATCACTAAGGATCCGGGCGCGTACCCATCTGCATTGCTCGGTCGGAGGGGAGCAGCTAGACAACACATATGTTCCGGCACGCACCCGGACCGAAGCACGGGGAGTTTCCCCGGCTCCGGCTTCGGCACTCCGGTTTAGGAGGTGCCGAATTTCAGCAGCTTGATCGCGGAAAAATCGCTGACATCCCCACCAACGCGCTTTGTGGCATAGAAAAGCACATGTGGCTTGGCACTGAAGGGATCACGCAGAACGCGCAAGTCAGGGCGCTCGGCAATTGTGTAACCGTTAGCAAAGTCGCCAAAGGCAATAGCCATCGCGTTGTTGGACGCGTCCGGCATGTCTTCAGCAATCAGCACCGGATACCCCATCAAACGTGCAGGCTCTGCGGCGGCCAGACCATCAGACCACAAGAACCGACCATCGTTGTCTTTGAGTTTGCGCACAAGGCCAGCAGTTTTTGAATTCATCACAAACGTTGCGTTGGCACGGTATTCAGCACCCAGCGCGTAGACCAAATCAATGATGGAATCCGCCGATACGTCACCACCCTGTCCGGTTGGGATGTACCCCAAGTTGCCCCATGCCCAGACATCGTTGTCTACAGCCGTATGGGTCAGGAAGCCTTTGGGCTTGTCTGCACCATCGCCGGTTACGAATGCAGCTGCCTCGGCACGCGCAAATTTATCCGCGATACGGCTGGCCAACCAGGATTCAATGTCGAATGCGCTGTCATCCAGCAGACGCTGGGACGCCTTGGGCAAAGCGCTCAATTCGTGTAGCGGAATAGTGATACGGTCGAGTTGGGGCGTATCACTTTCTACGGAGGACGCTGTCTCGGAGGCCCAGCCAGCACCGACGTCGGTGTGATCCACCAGCACGTCATAGGAGGTGGCTTCAACATTGACTACAGCTGCAATGGATCTGATCGACGCGGTTGCGTTCAGAACCGATTTCACCGACTCCGAAGTCTGGGGGTCCACAAGGTAACCACCATCCGAATTCACGGCCGAGGACAGTGATTTCACGTCCATTTCCAGGCCACGCAGGCCATCATCATCACCCGAACGCAGGTAGGCGTTAAACGCTTTCTGATGCGGTGCGCCAGCATCAATGGCGCCACCAAGAGGGCTACGTTGGGGGGTGTGTGTTTTGCGGTCCAGCATGCTCAGTCGCTCTTCTGTTTGTTGAAGTTTGGTCTCAATATCGGTTTGGAAACTCTTGAAATCATTTACAAAGCCGGTTACGGCCTGTCTGACGTCCTCGGCAGGGGACAAACCTTCCCCGCCCGCCGCCTTTGCTTCGGTCTTGCTCATTGGCAGATCCTCAATGGTGTAGTGTTAAAGCCGCAGGTCCCCCCACGGCCGGGACGAAAGGGGCGCGTTAGCGGCGCGCCAGATCAGCGCGCGCGCCTGCAAAGACCGCGGCCATGTCACGCAGGGAACGATCAAATTCGGTGTCCTCCGATTTGCCCGCAACCCGCGCACTGGGAAGCATGGGGAAGGTCACCAGCGACACTTCCCAAAGCTCCAGTTCCTTCAAGAGCCGCTGGCCCTTGGTGTTCTTGATGGCTTTCTTGGTGCGATATCCGATGGATAATCCATCGATCGCGCCTGCCTCAATCAACGCGGCGGCCTCGCGGCCTTTGGCAACGCTCTCCAGCAACCGCCCCTTGACCCAAAGCCCGCGCACATCTTCGCGCACCTCATCCCAAATTCCGATTGGTTGGGTTGGATCATGTTGCCACAGCATTTTGACTTTGGTGCCTTTGGTTGTCAGGGCTGCCAAAGATGCCGCATAGGCTCCCGCCTCAACCACATCATTGCCCTGATCCACGGCACCAAACAGACTTGCATAGCCGCTGATCACGCAACCGTCTTCCACTTCCAGCGCATCACCAAAACGGGCAAATTTACGCTCCAGCCTGGCATCGATATCCATGGCCTCACTCCTCATGATAACTTTCTTCGCCGTCCCGTTCATGGCACGGCAACCAAAACCGATTGCAACGCTTGACCGAGAAACATCGCGACAATTCCATAGACCGTCAGCCACAGCCTTTTCTCGAGTCGTTCCATCATTTCCTCGACCCGGTCCAAGCGCCGGATCAGATTGTCATGTTGAATCTCGGCGACACGCTCATGCGCCTGCAGCTTCAAACCTGGCGCGCATTGAAATCTTTCAAAATCCGCATCACTCATCCGCACTCACCGTTGGCAATCCCAGTAGCGACCGCTTTTCCGCCTGACTAAGGAAGTCCGCCTGCGCGACCCGGCTCCATTGCGCATCGCGCTCCGCGGCAAGTGCAGGCACCTGATCCAAATCGGGTTTCAATACGAGTTGCTCGCCTGTGTAGGCTGCGATCCAGTTCGCGATCGCCGCGGTGACACGCGTTGCCAGCGGCAAAACTGTCAGGCGATAGAACGCCCGGTGTGCCTCTTGATAGTTCGCGTATGTTGCATCTCCCTGAATGCCCAAGAGCATCGGCGGCACCCCAAAGGCCAGAGCGATCTCGCGCGCTGCGGCTTCCTTGGTTTTCTGAAACTCCATGTCCGAGGGGGAAAAGCCCATCGGCTTCCAATCCAATCCGCCCTCAAGCAGCATTGGGCGACCTGCGTTGCGCGCGCCCTGATGGTGGCTTTCCATTTCGCTGACCAGACGGTCATATTGATCATTGGCCATTGTGCCTTGCCCTTCAGCCCCCCGGTAAACGATCGCACCCGATGGGCGTGCGGCGTTGTCCAGTAAGGATTTCGACCAGCGACTGGCGGAATTATGCACATCCACTGCCATCGCCGCTGCCTGCATCGGGGTGAAACCATAGTGGTCATCCTGAGGATGGAAGCTTTTGATATGGCAAATGGGCACCTGCGTAGCCGTGGCATCAAACCGGTGTTTGCGCCCGCCAACGGCATATTCGTAAGCGATGGGCCAACCATCATTGCCTGGCACAACGCTCATACGATCAGAGCGCAAGACATGCAGCTCGATAGGCAGAGCGCTCTCATCTGCAACCGCCTCGACATAGCCATTCCCAGTCAGCAGCAACTGCGCGTACAGCGCCTCAAGCAGTTCCGCGCGGCCCTGCATCGGGTTTGGACGCGATACGAGATCAATGATCGGATGGGCGTCATAGCGCTGTTCGTTGTCCTGCAGGACCAAAGGCAGGGCTGCCGCTGCTTCTGCAATCAGCTTGACTGACCGAAACCCGACAGGGTTGCCTGAAAATCCGGTGCGGGTCAGTGACACCGCGTCCCGCGGGCTCCATGCGACGCGCCCAGAGGTTTGATAGGCCACGACAGGCCCGGTGGCACTCGCTTTCTGCTCAAGCACCTCCGGTGGCGTGCCGCGCTTTAGAAAGTCAAAAACCATGTCGTTTGCTCCTCATGTGGTCGCTCGCATACCAAATACACCTGCGCCAGGTTTCACAGCGCAGGGCTGATCTTGCAGCCACGAATATGTCTGATTAGGATTTCAAAGATGCGAAGCTACCGTACGGTGCTCTTAAGCCCTTTGATTACGTCAAAAACGCGCGCTGGTTACAAAGAGCGCACGCGCGGAGCCCGCCAGTTGGCGGCAGGCTCGATCATCAATTCATGCAAGGCCCAGACAAGCGCATCCACCCGGTCGGGCGAGCCCTTGCCTTCGTAACCCTGCAAGGTCATGCGACACATCTGATCTTCGAGCCCATCCAGCCCGGGCATATGACGCACGCGCCCTTGTTCATAAAGGGCAGCTATTGGCTCTGCCCGCGCAACCTTGCCGCGACTGGCGTGCACGCTCTTATAGGGAACCAGCGGATCCACCTGGCGCAAGACTTCTGCAACCATCTGCCCGCCCTGATTAACTTCGGCGATCAAACGGTCCGCGCCGTATTGCTCCATCGCCGAAATCGCTGCTTGCGCCCAACCGGCGGGGGATGCACCGGCCACGGTGCAATCCGCCAGAACGACCGCGCGCCAATCCTGTGGCGCACCGCCCATTTTTACCCCTGCGACCACGATACCGCATTCATCCGAGGCCACCCCACCGGTCGTAGAGGGGTCGATTGCCACAACGATCCGGTCTAAATCCGGCATGTCCATGACGCGACATTTTTCGATGCCTGCCGAGGACCACAAAGCGCCCTCCGCGTCTTCCAGTAAAATACCGTCCAGTTCCTGACGTCCAAGGCGTGTTCCCTTGTAACGCTCGCGCACCTCTTCAAGAAACGAGGATGCCAGGTTCGCAGCGTTCGCTTCGGTCGGGGCCTGCGTCAGCACGGTTGAGGGTGACTTCAGCAGCTTTTTTAAAACACCCACGTTGCGCGGTGTTGTTGTGACACAGACCTGCGGTTTCTCTCCAAGCCGCAAGGCAAATTGTAACATATCCCATGTGTCTTCGGCCTTTTTCCACTTGGCCAGTTCATCCACCCATGCGGCATCAAACTGCGGCCCTCTGAGCCCTTCTGGATCAAATGCAGAGTGAACCGATGCAATTGCACCATTTGGCCAAACCAGCCGTTTGCGCCCCGCCTCCCAAACGGGTCGCCTGTCGGGCGGCGAACAGGCAAGAATGCCGCTGTCGCCAAAAACCATTACTTCGCGCACCTGATCAAAGGTCTCACCCACCAATGCGACGCGACGGGAGCGCCCTTCATCTGTGGGTTTGGACCCTTCAACCTGTGCGCGTACCCATTCGGCGCCTGCGCGGGTCTTCCCCGCCCCGCGTCCGCCCATGATTACCCAGGACCGCCAGTCTCCCTCTGGCGGCAACTGATGTTCCATCGCCCAAAATTCGAACAAGTAAGGGAGAGCCAGAAGCTCTCCCTCCGTTAGATCATTCAGAAATTGGTCCTGTAGGTCGCGTGCAGCGGAGCCGATCCAGCTTGCACCCAATACTAGCCCGTGCTCTTTCGAGATCGAGGGCGTAGCCCCCACGGACGATTCCTGCGTGTTTACTGCGACATTCGACAAGGCGGTTCTCCACTTTCTGGCAAGTCTCCAAGAGCGACACGGCCTGTGTCACGGTCTTGGACCCCTGCGCCGTCACTGCACCATCTGTTTCGCGGACCCGTTCTTTGAGGTCTTGAAGTTCATTACGCAAATCTTTGATGGAACCGATGACCGAGTTTAACAGGTCTTCGGTTTGCGACTCTACGAGCTCTGGGGTGATTAAAGTCATTCAGGTCTTTACCTCTCATGCGCGTAGTCTCCGCACGAGAGAAACGAAAAAACGACCCTGCGGGATCACTCCCGGGGTCGTCTGCCCACTTCTTCTAGCATGTCACAAGTTATACGTTCAACCGTGCGCAAAGTCAAGAAAATTCCAGTGAAACCAAAAAGATAACCGTACGGTGCAGTTAACGAAAGTTAATTTCAACTCTCCAAATCCACGCCACTACATCGTTTAGACGGGCTTCAGCAGACCTTGTTTGCAACGCTCAATTGCCGGAGGTTTGGTTGGCCCTTTCCGCCTCGATCTGACGCCACTTGGCCACGTTGCGATTGTGCTCATCCAGCGTTGTGGCAAAGGCATGTCCGCCCGTGCCGTCCGCCACGAAAAACACGTATTCCGTTTCCAAAGGCCGTGCCGCCGCCTGCAGACTTTCTGTCCCCGGGTTCGCAATCGGTGTCGGTGGCAAACCTTCGATCACATAGGTGTTCCAAGGCGTTGCTGCACGCAATTCGCTGCGGCGCAACCCGCGCCCCAGAACGCCCTGCCCTTTGGTTACGCCGTAGATCACCGTGGGGTCGGTCTGCAGACGCATCCCCCGGTTCAAGCGGTTCACAAAAACACTGGCCACCTGCCCGCGCTCTTCGGCGACCCCGGTTTCTTTTTCGATAATCGAGGCGAGCACCAACAATTCCTCAGGCGTTTTCACAGGCAGGTCTTCATCCCGGTTCTGCCACGCCTGCGCGACCCGCAGCTCCTGCGCAGATTGCATGCGCGCAATGATGTCCGCACGATCATCGCCCGGCCGTACCTCATAACTGTCCGGGGCCAGCGACCCTTCGGGCGGCAATTCGGCAACTGCGCCCTCCAGCACATCCATTGACTTCAGGCTTTCCACAACTTGCCAGCTGGTCACGCCTTCGGCCAACGCCACGCGAAAGCGTGTATCCGCCTGCGCTTTTTTCTCGCCATAAATTTCGGGTGTGTCTTCTTCGGCAGGCGTAAAATTCGCACGTTCCGCAAATCGATTTGTCTCCGGATCCAATTCGCGCACCTGAATGCCAAGGCGATTGACCCCAATGCGGTACACCACTTCGGTGCCGCAGGTGCTGGCACCGCCACGGGTCACGATATCAACAATGTCTGCCATGGAAGCGCCGGGATCGAGCAGGTAGCTCCCGGCCTTCAACTGGGTTGTCTTATCCGCATAATCCGCACCCATCCTGAAAATCGCCGGCGAACTGACCGCACCTTGCTCCTCCAGATCGACGCTGACACGGCGCATGTTGGTTCCACTGGGCACCTGCAAGCAGATCGCCTGCTGCAGCGGCCCCGCAGCATCATACTGCCCCCGACCCCACAGGATCACGCCGCCCATCAGAAAAAGCAGCACAATCAGCATGGTAACCGCGTTGGACGCGATGTGTCGCCACATCAGCTTACCTTTCCGAAAATCACGCTGGCGTTGGTGCCCCCAAAGCCAAAGGAATTTGACAAGGCCACATTTACTTCCCGCTCGCGCTTGGCATTTGGTGCCAGGTCAATCGGCGTTTCAACGGCGGGATTGTCCAGATTGATTGTCGGCGGCACAACCTGATCGCGGATCGCAAGGATCGAAAAGATCGCCTCGATTGCTCCCGCAGCTCCCAAAAGGTGCCCGGTCGAGGATTTCGTCGAAGACATCGTAACGTTCGCCGCGTGATCACCCATCACCCGTTCAACGGCCCCCAACTCGATTGTATCGGCCATGGTCGATGTGCCATGCGCGTTGATATAATCGATGTCCGTTGGTGCCAGCCCGGCATTGCGCAACGCATTGCGCATGGCGCGTTCGCCGCCTTCGCCGTCCTCGGAGGGAGCCGTGATGTGATAGGCGTCCCCGGACAAGCCATAGCCCAACACCTCGGCGTAAATCTTCGCGCCGCGCGCCTTGGCGTGCTCATATTCTTCCAGCACAACAACGCCCGCACCCTCGCCCATGACAAACCCGTCCCGGTCCACATCATAGGGTCGGCTGGCCTTTTGCGGGTCATCGCCGCGTTTGGTGCTCAATGCCTTGCAGGCGTTGAAACCTGCGATTCCAATCTCGCAAATGGCCGCCTCGGCGCCTCCAGCGATCATCACATCCGCATCACCAAAGGCGATCAGACGGCCCGCATCCCCAATGGCATGCGCTCCTGTGGAACAGGCGGTGACCACCGAATGGTTCGGGCCCTTGAAGCCATACTTGATGGACACCTGACCGGAAATCAGGTTGATCAAAGCGCCCGGCACAAAGAACGGCGACACCCGGCGCGGCCCTTTTTCATGCATCATCACAGCCGTGTTTGCGATGGAATTCAAACCACCGATCCCGGATCCGATCAAAACGCCCGTGCGTTCGAGGCTTTCCGTGTCCTCGGGCTGCCATCCGGAATCTTCAACGGCCTGCTGCGCTGCCGCGAGGCCAAACATGATAAAGGTATCGACCTTGCGCTGATCTTTCGGCGCCAGATACGTATCCGCATTGAAGGTCCCGTCCGAGCCATCACCCAACGGAACTTCGCACGCGTATTGTGTGACCAGTTTTCCGGGGTCAAATCCGGTGATTGGTCCCGCGCCTGATTGACCCTCAAGAAGCCGAGACCAGCTCGCTTCAACCCCGTCAGCCAGCGGTGTAACCAGTCCCAAGCCTGTGACAACAACTCTGCGCATCGTAATGCCCCTCTTCTTTTCGTCTCCCCCCATACAGCCTTGCGAGGTTTTTGTGCAAGGGCGCGGCGGGGTGGTGACCTTCGACCTATTATTGCGGCGGGCCTTTTCGCACCATCAGGCGTACGGGACTGCCCTCATATTCGGCATCGCGCAAATGCACATACCCCGCGGCTTCGGCAATCTTTACGGATGCGCTGTGTTCGGGCGCAATCATGCACACCAATTGCCCCGTCACGACGCGGTCAAACCAGTCATGAGCGGCACGTACCGCTTCTATCCCGAATCCCTGACCATGGGCCTCCGGGGCCAAAACCCAACCCGCCTCCGGAAACTCATCGAAATCCTCACCCAGATCGCGCTTGTTGTAGGAAAAACCAACCTGACCAGAAATCTGCGGCATCCGGTGTTGCTGAATGGCCCAAATCCCGAACCCAGTGATTTGCCAATGGCCGGCATGGCGCAGGAACGCCGACCATGCTTTGCTCCGGGGCCAGATTTCTCCGTTGATATGCATCACAACTTCCGGCATGGCCCAGATTTCCGCGAACCTGCCGAAGTCCTCAGGCCGCATGCCACGCAACGTCAGCCGGGATGTATTGATCGTCGGAATGGTGCGCGACATCTCGCTGCCTCTGTTCTGGTGGCGGGGTTTTGCGCCCTCTGGACTGAGAGTTGCGCAATAGGGTGCATCTTTTCAACCCCCAAGCGATGTCGCAATAGCAAAAGGCGTCCCTCCCTGCGGAAAGACGCCTTTGTATTTTTAAAGAGCGGGCAGAACCCGCATACCTTCAGGAGGCTTCGGTAATGAACTTCACCGCGTCACCAAAAGTCTGGATGGTTTCGGCAGCATCATCGGGGATCTCTATGCCGAACTCTTCCTCAAATGCCATCACCAGCTCAACAGTGTCGAGGCTGTCGGCGCCAAGGTCGTCGATGAACGAAGCGTTTTCTGCCACTTTGTCCTCTTCAACACCCAGGTGCTCCACAACGATTTTCTTAACGCGATCTGCGATGTCGCTCATATTAGTCCCTCATTCGTTCGGGCCAAAACTGGCCCCTTTCGGTTGTTCCCCGCCTCGGCTCTGTCGAGATCGGCAAACGTGTGCCCCAAAAAGGGCGGCTCTGCCCAGCAAATCGCAAACACGCTGCGGTTTTGCCGGATCGTTCTGCATGCCTCTACGCACATACAGGGTCAAAACTTTGCCCCCTTTAGCACAAGCGGCACGGATGGCAAACGGAATGTGCACTCTCTATACGGGAGGCACAAACCGCATCTACAACATGGCCATACCACCATTCACATGCAAGGTCGTACCTGTAACATAGGCGGCCTCCGGACTTGCAAGGTACAGCACTGCTGCGCTGATCTCGCCAGGCGTTCCCATCCGGCCAGCGGGAATTTGTCCCATGATTGCAGACTTTTGATCATCGTTGAGCTTGTCCGTCATCGCCGTTTCGATGAATCCCGGGGCCACGGCATTTACCGTGATGCCCCTGCTTGCAACCTCATAAGCAAGGCTTTTGGACATGCCGACCATGCCCGCTTTGGAGGCGGCATAATTCGCCTGTCCAGGATTACCGGTCGCCCCAACTACGCTCGAAATATTCACGATCCTACCCCAACGGGACTTCATCATGCCACGCATGACGCCCTTGCAGAGCTTGAATGTCGCAGTAAGATTCACATTCAGAACGGACTGCCATTCGTCATCCGACATGCGCATGAACAGGTTGTCGCGCGTAATCCCGGCGTTATTCACCAAAACATCGACCGACCCCATCGCCTCCACGGCTTGTTTGGGCAAGGCGTCTACCGCCTGCATATCGCTGAGGTTACAGGGCAAAACATGCGCGCGTTCACCCAATTCGGCCGCCAAAGCCTCCAATGGATCAACCCGCGTGCCAGACAAGCCGACCGTCGCGCCTGCCGCGTGAAGCTGGCGCGCAATTTCGGCACCAATGCCCCCGGATGCGCCGGTGACCAGCGCGTTCTTTCCCGTCAAATCAAACATAACCACCCTCTATCCTTCCAATGCCGCTTTGATGTCATCGGGTGTGCCGATGTTGCGCGTCGCGCAGTCCTTCGCAATGCGCCGGATCATACCGCTGAGCGCTTTTCCAGCCCCAATTTCCCAAAACTCTGTCACGCCCTGCGCCACCATCCACTCTACGGAGGATTTCCAGCGCACGCGCCCGGTGACCTGATCAACCAACAAGGAAGCGATCATAGCAGGATCGCTTACAGCCTCCGCAACCACATTTGCGACCAGCGGCACTTTTGGCGCTTTCAAGGTGACGGTTTCCAGTGCCCGCGCCATTTCAGCCGCCGCCGGTTCCATCAACGCACAGTGAAAAGGCGCCGATACCGGCAGCATCAACGCGCGCTTAGCGCCCGCTTCCTTGGCCAGACCAACCGCGCGCTCAATGGCTTCCTTGTTTCCGGACACCACATTCTGAGCTGGGTCGTTTTCATTTGCGACCTGACAGACCTGACCTTCAGCCGCCCGTGTAGCCACATCAGAAGCTGCGTCAAAATCCAAACCCAGAATCGCGGCCATCGCCCCCACGCCCACCGGTACGGCTTGTTGCATAGCCCGTCCCCGAATGCGCAGAAGACGCGCCGCATCCGCGATGCTGAAAGTGCCGGCCGCTGCCAGCGCCGAATATTCGCCCAGCGAATGGCCTGCCACAAAACCCGCGCGCTCCATCCCCAGGCCCTCTGCCTCCAGGCTACGCAGCGCCGCAATTGACGTTGCCATCAAAGCAGGCTGCGCGTTTTCCGTAAGCGTCAGGGTTTCGATGTCCCCGTCCCAGATCAGATCGCTTAGCTTTTCGCCCAGAGCATCGTCCACCTCGTCAAAAACCGCACGCGCGGCCGGATAGGCATCCGCCAGAGCGCGGCCCATGCCAATGGCCTGTGCGCCCTGACCCGGAAAAACAAATGCGATGCTCATGAAATCGCCTCCCCCTCTTTTTTGTTACATCCCGCTTAGCCTGCGCGCGCAAGCGAGGCAACGGTCCTCCCCGCAATTTCATGGACATCGCAACCAGAGCCATCCCTCGCGGTCGCGCGCAGAAGCTGTGCGTGCGGGGCCATTGCCGTCTGGGGAAGAACCGTTAAGTTGACAACAAAACGCATGAATTTGTGAGGCGCGCAATGTCACTGTCAAATACTGCCACGCATTACGGCGCAGTCACCAAAACCTTCCACTGGCTGACAGCTCTGCTCATTCTTACTCTTATTCCGCTGGGCATCTATGCCAACGGTCTGCCTTACGAAACGTCAGAGCAGCTGGCTCAGAAAGCCTGGCTGTTCTCGCTGCACAAAACACTGGGCGTCACGGTCTTCTTTACCGCGCTGGCGCGCATTCTCTGGGCGCTGAGCCAGCCAAAACCTGGCCTGCTGCATCCGGATCGCAAGTTGGAAAGTCTTGCGGCTGAAACCGTGCATTGGCTGCTTTATGGATCGCTGTTGCTGGTGCCGCTTTCCGGCTGGATACATCACGCCGCCACCGATGGTTTTGCACCGATCTGGTGGCCATTCGGGCAAAACCTGTTTTTCGTGCCAAAGTCCGAAGCCATCGCCGGTGCCGCCGCCGGGTTGCACATTGTCTTTGAGCGTGTTCTCGCGGGTTCAATATTGCTGCATTTTGCCGGCGCTTTAAAACACCATTTTGTCGACAAGGACGTAACCCTGCGGCGGATGCTGCCCGGTACCCCCACAGTATCACAGGGCCAAAGCGGTCACCGTATCGCCGCGCCCCTCTTCAGTGCCCTCGCAATCTGGGCGGGCGCTCTTTTCATCGGCAATGCGCTGAACCTCTATGCGGGCCATGATGCCAATATCACGGCGGCGTCTCTCGAAGAGGTTCAATCAGATTGGGCGGTTCAGGAGGGTGATCTGGCGATCGTCGTGCAACAGTTGGGATCCGATGTGCGCGGCACATTCGCGGATTGGACTGCTGACATCAGCTTTGATGAAACCATCGAAACAGGCGTTGCAGGTACGGTCGAAGTCACCATTTCAATTGGCTCGCTCACCCTTGGATCAGTAACAGGGCAAGCTCTTGATGCGGATTTCTTCAACGCAGAGGCTTTTCCAACCGCCCTGTTCCAAGCTGATATCCAGCGATCCGAAACAGGATATGTTGCAGAAGGCACCGTAACGATCAAAGATCAATCCAATCCCGTCACGCTCCCCTTTACACTCGAGGTCGTCGATGGGGTCGCAACCATGCAAGGCAGCACGCAATTGGACCGCCGCGATTTCGCGATTGGAGACAGTCAAAAAGACGAAGCATCGCTGGGATTTGGCGTGGACGTTGAAATATTGCTGACTGCTGTACAAGCGGAATAAATTCCGGCGCGAACGAAAAAGGCCGCGCTGAACAAAGCGCGGCCTTTACCTTGAATATCGGTGGGCGATTATTCAGCCTTCATCGCCTCAATGGAGATGACAACTTCGATCTCGTCGCTGACGAAAGGCGCAAAGTTGCCGACGCCAAAGTCTGAGCGCAACAGGGTTGTGGTTGCGTCAAATCCTGCCCAGGGCTTGCCGGCTTGTGGGTGATCGCCCATCTGGTTCAGTTTTGCGTCCAGCACGACGGATTTTGTCATGTCATTCATCGTCAAATCGCCGGTGATCAACGCAGTGTCGTCCCCGGTTACCTCGATAGCCGTTGACGTGAATGTGATCATATCGCTCTCCTCCGCGCCGAAGAAATCGTCCGACATGAAGTGATTTTCGCGTTTTTCCCAGCCTGTAAACATGCTCATAAGCGGCATGGAGACATTCACCGATGATCCGCTTGGGTCTGCTGGGTTCAACATGATTTCGCCCTCAAAACCCGAAAACATCCCATAGGTCGTCGAAAACCCTAAGTGGTTGTAGCTAAACACAACCTGGCTGTGACTGGCATCCAGCAGGTATTTTTCGGCGGCGGCTGATGCCATGCCGGCGGTTGCGGTCAAAGCAGCTGCAAGAAGAAGCGATTTCATTGAGAGAGACTCCTGTTGGTTGAAGATATGTTTTATGTGGGGTGACGAGGCTGTATGGCAATTCTGCAGCTACAAACAATTTCTGCGCGTTCATGAACAAAGAGCGCGATATTTTTTGGTTATCTTGCGACAGCGCACAATATACTGCGCTCTGTTACGGGCGTGCATCCCCGTGCCCAAATGTCATCAGCGCTTCAGCCATTCTCTGCGCAATCAATTCACCCCCGAACCGCGCCCCATCCATGTCAGTCTGCGGAGGCCGTTTTAGTCAAAACGATCAGGCTTGCGTCACGGGCCAGAGCGTGTATATCGGCCCTTCCTTTTGCAAACGTTTTTGAACCGCGCAGTCTCTCGTGGCGGGGCCGCAAAAGGATCAGGCCCCCCCTTTGAAATGCGCCTTGATATAAATAAGGAAGTCACATGCCAAAGTATGAGCATGTTATGATCGCGCGTCAGGACCTGTCCAACACGCAAGCCGAAGGGCTGATCGAACATTTTGGAGCCGTCCTGTCCGACAATGGCGGCGCACTCGTGGATCACGAGTATTGGGGCGTCAAAACGATGGCCTATAAGATCAACAAAAACCGTAAGGGGCACTATGCCTTCCTGCGTTCGGATGCCCCTGCACCGGCCGTTCAGGAAATGGAACGCCTGATGCGTTTGCATGACGATGTGATGCGCGTTTTGACCATCAAGGTTGATGATCACGCCGAGCTGCCCTCCGTGCAGATGCAGAAACGTGACGAACGGCCTGACCGCCGTGAGCGCCGTTGATCGACATTAGGACAAGGATATAACCCATGGCCGCTAAACCATTTTTCCGCCGTCGCAAGGTCTGCCCTTTCTCGGGTGATAACGCGCCGAAAATCGACTACAAAGACACACGTCTGTTGCAGCGCTACATCTCTGAGCGTGGCAAGATCGTGCCTTCCCGTATCACCGCAGTCTCCGCCAAGAAGCAACGCGAACTGGCCCGTGCCATCAAACGCGCCCGCTTCCTCGCCCTGCTGCCCTACGCTGTGAAGTAAGGAGAACATCATGCAAGTTATCCTACTCGAACGCGTCGCGAAACTGGGTCAGATGGGCGAAGTCGTCGATGTGAAACCCGGCTACGCCCGCAACTTCCTGTTGCCACAAGGCAAGGCGTTGTCAGCTTCCAAAGCCAACATCGAAGCCTTCGAAGAGCAAAAAGCGCAACTCGAAGCGCGCAACCTTGAGACCAAAGCCGAAGCCGCTTCGCTGGCCGAAAAACTCGACGGACAGCAGTTCATCGTGATTCGCTCTGCCTCTGACGCTGGCGCTCTTTACGGCTCCGTCACCACGCGCGACGCCGCCGAAGCCGCCACAGAAGCTGGTTTTTCAGTGGATCGTAAGCAGGTTGTGCTGGAGCCCATCAAGGAACTTGGCATTCATGTCGTTCAGGTTGTTTTGCACCCTGAGGTCGATGCCACTGTGGAACTGAACGTTGCGCGGTCGCCCGAAGAGGCCGAATTGCAAGCCGCCGGTAAATCCATTCAGGAACTGGCAGCCGAAGAAGAAGCCGCAGCAGAGTTCGAAATCTCCGAACTCTTTGAGGACATCGGTGCTGCAACTTCTGAGGATGACGATCTGGCCGAGGCCATTTCTGAGCCGTCCGGTGATCAAGAAGACACGGCTGGCAAAGCCTGATCTTCCGCCATATCTACAATCCAATGCCGGGCTCTTTCTTCAAGCGCCCGGCTTTCTTCTGCAATGTGCAAACATTAAAAAGCTCTGATCAGCGTTCCTGTGCGATCACGCAAGAAAAGGTCGCCCCATCAGGATCAGGGTCGCGATAGCTCGCTTCGTTGCCCTTGATCCAGATAGACCTGCCAAAGTTACCCTCGTATTTCGATCCGGACGCGGTTGGCACGAGCGTGCCTGTGTCAATCGTATCGCCACGCTCAAACCGAACGCTTGGCAGTGTTGTATCAAAAAACGACGTAACGACTTCGTTTGCCGGATTGTCGTCGCATGCCCAAAAAACCACGGATGCCGGGCTTTGCAACATCCATTCAGTGACAAGCTGGGCCTCGCGACGCAGATAGGAAAACGCCACGCAATCTCGTAAATCGCTGGCCTTCCAACACTCATCCCGCCCCTTGATCCATCCCCGTTGCGTGGCGCGCAGCTTATTTTTTGCGTCCTCAGTACCACTGTCCATGCCATTGATTACATCAATCGCAGCCGCATATCGCGCTGATACCGTCTGATCCAAACGGGCTAATTCGGCGTCTTCGCACACCAGTTCTTCAGCCGAACTCTCTGCTTTGGTGCAATCAAACGAAGGACCTCTATCTTGTGCAAAAACCGGGGCCGTTCCCAGCAGCAAAAGTGCAATTGGTATCCTGACCATATAGCTATAATTCAACCTCATTCATTGCAGCCCTGAAGCCAACCTTAGTCCGGGGGCTGTGCAACTCAAGTCAAAGCCGCGGGCTGCAAGCCGATAGTTCTTGTCACCACATAAAGCGACACGCCGCCGACCTCCCCATTTATCGCTTGAACAGACAGACAGGGTCCATAGTGTCGCGCTTAAATTCAACGGAACCCGGAACACCATGTCCCACAGTTTTCACCAAAAGCAACGGCAGACCAGACGCGTCTTTTTAGCTTTTTCAACGGCTGCTTTGCTTTGTGCATGCTCTGCGTCTGATGTGGACAGTCTTGATCCACCACTCTACCCCAATGAGACGCCTGAGTTACGCGCGTTGATCAACCAATACGCTGATCTCTACGACCTGCCCCGCCCGCTTGTGCACAAGCTGGCCATTCGCGAAAGCACGCACAGGCCTTGGGCCCGGAATGTTCCCTACTATGGATTACTGCAAATTCTGCCGCAGACCGCGCGTACGATGGGGTTTCGCGGGCAACCAAACGACCTGTTGGATGCCGAAACCAACCTTAAATATGCTGGGAAATACCTGCGCGGTGCATGGTTATTGTCGGACGGAAATCAGGATACTGCGATCAGTTGGTACGCGCGCGGGTATTACTATGAGGCCAAGCGGCGCGGGATGCTGGTCGAAACCGGGCTGCGACCTGCTGTGTAATTGCACCCATAGCGTGAATTCCTGACTTGACGCGCCCCTGTTTGTGAGATGATCGTGGGGTGGTCAAACTGCGCGGTTTGAATGGCCGTCGTTTTCCAACACTCACACAAAGGATGCATGTCATGACCCTTCGCCTCTCTCGCCGTTCCTTTATCGCTGGCAGCGCGGGCCTGATGGTGCTGCATCCGTTTTCCGTGAACGCTGCGGCAGGTCAGGCGCACCTGCGTTTGATGGAAACAACCGACCTGCATGTGCATGTTTTTCCATATGACTATTATGCTGACAAACCCCGCGACACCGTGGGGCTGGCACGCACGGCCTCGATTATCGGCGACATTCGGGCCGAGGCGACAAATTCCGTTTTGCTCGACAATGGCGACTTTTTGCAGGGCAATCCCATGGGGGACTACATCGCCTATGAGCGCGGCATGAAGGACGGCGACATGCATCCTGTGATTGCGGCGATGAACGCGGTTGGCTTTGATGCCGCTACGCTGGGCAACCATGAATTCAACTATGGTCTTGAATTTTTGATGAAATCTTTGGCCGGAACCGATTTCCCTGTGGTTTCCGCAAATGTGGTCAAGGAAATGGGCAGCGCGCCCACGCAGGATGTGACGTTGGTGAAACCCTACACCATCATCGAACGACAGCTGACAGATGGGGCGGGTGAAACGCATCTGATCAAGATCGGACTCATCGGGTTTGTGCCACCGCAAATCATGAACTGGGACCGTCGTCATCTTGAAGGTAACGTTCAGACCCGCGATATCCTCGAAGCCGCGCGGGCCTATGTGCCCCAGATGAAGGAAGAAGGGGCCGACATCATCATCGCATTGTCCCATTCCGGTATCGGGTCAGCGGATGAGACTGAGATGATGGAAAACGCATCTGTGCCCTTGGCTGCGGTGCCGGGAATTGATGCCATCCTGACCGGACACAGTCACCTGGTTTTCCCCTCGCCCACCTATCAAGACTATGCCGCCGTCGATGCAGGCGCAGGCACGATCCATGGCAAGCCCGCGACCATGGGCGGTTTCTGGGGCAGTCATCTGGGCCTGATTGATCTGATGCTGGAGCGCGATGGCGCGGGATGGCGCATCGCCGGGCATACCAGCGAAGCCCGACCGATTTCCAAGCGCAATGAGGATCGTTCTGTTACGGCGCTGGTCGAAAGCGACCCAACCGTCCTTGCCAGCGCGCAGCAGGCGCACGACGAAACATTGGCCTATGTGCGCCGCGCGGTTGGGAAAACTGACGCCAACTTGCACAGCTATTTTGCGCTGGTCGCGGATGATCCCTCCGTGCAGATCGTCTCAAACGCACAGGTATGGTACATTAAAGAAATGCTGCAAGGCACTGAATACGAAACGCTTCCAGTACTATCTGCTGCCGCTCCCTTCAAAGCTGGCGGCCGTGGCGGTCCAGAGTATTACACGGACGTTCCCAAAGGCGATGTCGCCATCAAGAATGTCTCTGATCTGTACCTTTATCCCAATACCGCGCGGGCGGTTCTGGTCACGGGAGCAGAGGTCAAGGACTGGCTGGAACGCTCTGCGGGTCTGTTCAATCAGGTAACGCCCGGCCAGGCAGATCAGGTCCTGATCAATGACAGCTTTCCATCCTACAATTTCGATGTGATGGACGGTGTGACCTATCAGATTGACCTCAGCCAGCCGTCAAAATTTGACGCCAAGGGCGTGCTGATCAACCCGGATGCCAACCGCATTACCGATCTTAGGTTCGACGGGCAACCGATTGATCCTGATCAGAAATTCATCGTGGCGACCAACAACTACCGTGCCAGCGGTGGCGGCGATTTCCCTGGCGCAAAAGGGGATAGTATCGTCTTTGAAGGACCCGATACCAACCGCGATGTCATCGTGCGCTACATTGTGGAAAATGGCACCATAAGCCCGCGTGCGGATGCAAACTGGACGTTCAAACCGCTCGATGGCGCTTCCGTGCTGTTTGATACCGGCCCCAAAGCGCAGGATTATGTAGATGACGTCAAGGGCATCACGCTCGCGCCGGCTGGCGAAGGCACGGATGGGTTTGCCCGGTTCCGCATTGATTTGTAACTGGCCGTCTCTCCAGTTTGTAGAGGTTTCGCACCTTCCGGGTCGCGGTTCCGCGCGACGGGGTGACTGTTGTTGCGCGAGGATATAACCGCGTGGTTCCACACGCCCGGTGTATCACAATCGCGCTTTCGATCACCGGTGACCTGTCCTGCAAACAGTCAAAACGCCGCTTGCGGACACAAGACGTGCAGACCTAGCAACGTGCTGAAGAACGAAAATCGCGTTCCGGAACTGACGCGGCTTCAACGCTTTCAACGATTGCGCCTGCCTAGAGCGCCCATCGCGCCACGATGGATTTGTCGGATACACCTTGCGCCACCTGCCATTTTTTGCGTGCCGTTGCCGCCAGCGCCTGACCGGTGTGACGGCCACAGATGCAGACCCTCTCGCGAGCGTCTCGTCGTTCCGCGGCATCATGCAGTGGTATGTCCGCTTAAACACAAAGGACGTCCCACGACAAAGCGCTTATCTTTGCCCGCCAGGCCAATTCCTCTCTCGGGGAAATAGGTCGAGCTTGCCCGGCAATATTTGGCAACGCGAAAAGATCCAGACAGGATGACCGACTCGAAAGCGCGACACATATCAAAGCCATTTCAGGGCACAAGCATACGCGCGGCGCAGAAAAGGCGATCCTGCAAAGTACTCACGCGATCTTGCGGCACGTGGGGTTCTCTGTTCAAAAACAACAGGTCAACGGCCAGTTTTTAACGCTCGCCTCGCGCAGATCTGTCTTAATCCTTCATACGCCAACAAAAAAGGCCGCCCTTACGGGCTACCATTTCCTTGGGCATACGCCATCAGACGTCTTACTCTTCTTCCAGCGCTTCTACTGCTTTCTGCAGATCGTCTTTGGAAACCGTCTTTTCATTCAGCGTGGCCTGCTCAAACACATGATCCACGACTTTGTCCTCAAAGAGGGGCGCGCGCATTTGCTGTTGCATCTGCTGGTTCTGCTGCACGAATTCAAAGAACTGGCGTTCCTGACCGGGATACTGACGCGCCTGGTTCATAATGGCTTGCGTCATCTCGGCATCTGTCACTTCAACTTCGGCCTTCTGACCAATTTCCGCTAGCAAAAGACCCAGACGCACGCGCCGCGTGGCCAGTGTTGTATGCTCATCCGTGGTTTCGATTTCCGGGTGATCATGCCCTTCCACATCGGGGTTATCTTCGTGCCACAACTGATGTGCGATCTGCTTGGCTTCGGCCTCGACCAGAGACGGCGGCAAGTCGAAATCAACCAAACCATCCAACGCGTCCAACAGTCCACGTTTCATCACTGCGCGCGCAGCACCCGCATATTCCGCCTCAAGACGTTCGGAAATCTGGGTTTTCAGCCCAGCCAGATCTTCGGCCCCAAATTTTTTGGCCAGCTCATCATTGATTTCTGCGGCAACGGGGCCTTTGACTTCCTTGATGGTGCAGTCAAAGACCGCCTCCTTGCCCGCAAGGTTCTCTGCCTGATAGTCATCGGGGAAGGAAACCGTTACGGCCTTCTCTTCGCCCGCCTTGCACCCCACCAGTTGCTCTTCGAAACCGGGGATGAAGGAATTGGAGCCCAGCACCAGCGGATAATCCTCAGCAGCACCGCCGTCAAAAGCTTCGCCATCTACCTTTCCAAGGAAATCCATGACAACCTGATCGCCATCCTTGGCTTTTGAGCCTTTCTTGCGGGCTTTGAAATCCTGTGCGGTTTCCGCCAGATTTGCCAGCGCTTCCTCAACCGCTTCATCCTCGGCCTTCACAACCATTTTTTCCAGTTCGATCGTTGCGTAATCAACGTCGGGAATCACAGGCAGCGCTTCATAAGACATCGCAACCTCGACGTCGTCGCCCTCTTTCCAGTCCTCGTTGGTCATTTTGACCTCAGGTTGCAAGGCTGGGCGGTCACCTGAGCTTTCAAAGTGGTCACTCATCGCGCCGTCAATGCTCTCCTGCATCGCTTCGCCCATGACTTTCTGGCCAAACTGTTTTTTCAGCAGCGCCATCGGCACCTTGCCCTTGCGAAAGCCCTTCATCTCGACCTGAGGCTGCGCTTCGGCGAGTTTTTCGTTAACCTTGGCGTCCAGTTCAGCGGCAGTGACCGTGATGGCATAGCCGCGTTTCAGACCTTCGTTCAGCGTCTCGGTGACCTGCATGTGTGCTCCATGTAAATAAGGCGCGCCGGGCGGGCGCGGGCAGAAATTTCCGCTCTTCTATTTGGCCTGCAACAAAGGTGCAAGAGGACTTCACCCCAAAGCATTTGCAGCACACCGTATCAGGCATTGATCCGGACCTCGGCAAAGCCAGATCCCGCCCTGATGTGACGATCACAATCCGGACGTTCAAATCACCCTGCAACTTGTAAACCCAACCATTCTGGCGTTAGGTCAGGGCACGGGATAAAGGCCGGTCACCTGAGGTCCCTGGGCATTTGCAGGGTGATGGATGGCGCGTGATTATCCCAAGTGATCCCTAAAAGGTTCTGCAGCATGGCTCAGAACGCTGAATGACAAAACCAAAAGGATTGAACCATGAGCCATGTTTTTCCGCGCCACTGCCATTCAGATTTGCCAACTGCCTCCGGGGGGGATGGCTGCTTTTTGATCGACACGGAGGGCAAACGGTATTTTGACGGCTCGGGCGGGGCCGCCGTTTCTTGTCTGGGTCATTCCAACGCCCGGGTGACGGAGGCGATAAAGACCCAGGTCGACAAACTGGCCTTTGCCCATACCGGGTTTTTAACCTCTGAACCGGCTGAGGCGTTGGCGGATCTCTTGATTGCTCACGCCCCCGGCGATCTGGACCGCGTCTATTTCGTGTCTGGCGGATCAGAAGCGGTTGAAAGTGCGATCAAACTGGCGCGCCAGTACCATCTGGAAAACGGCCAACCCGAACGTCGCCACCTGATTGCGCGACGTCAAAGCTATCACGGCAATACGCTGGGGGCGCTGTCAGCTGGGGGCAATGCCTGGCGACGCCAGCAATTTGCGCCTCTATTGGTGGAGATGAGCCATATCGCGGCTTGTTATGAATATGCCGAACGCCATGATACCGAAACGCTGGAAGTATACGGGCAGCGCGTCGCGCAGGAACTGGAAGACGAAATCCTGCGGCTTGGGCCGGAAACGGTCATGGCATTCAT
Source organism: Paracoccaceae bacterium (assembly GCA_033344815.1). NCBI lineage: Bacteria > Pseudomonadati > Pseudomonadota > Alphaproteobacteria > Rhodobacterales > Paracoccaceae > Paracoccaceae bacterium. Next base: position 590,236 of record JAWPMR010000001.1, read on the forward strand.
AGCGGAACCGGTTGTGGGCGCGACCCTGGGGGCGGTTCCATCTGCGCCTGGTTATTTCAAACGCATCCGCGAGATCTGCGACAAATACGGGGTTCTGTTGATTCTGGACGAGGTCATGTGCGGCATGGGACGCACCGGGCATCTATTCGCCTGTGACGGCGACGGTGTGACACCGGATATCCTTTGCATCGCCAAGGGATTGGGCGCGGGTTACCAGCCGATTGGAGCGATGCTGTGCAGCAAGACAATCTATGAGGTGATTTCGGCAGGCAGTGGATTTTTCCAGCATGGGCACACTTACATCGGTCATCCGGTGGCCACGGCCGCAGGGCTCGCGGTGGTTCAGGAGATTCTGGAGCGTGATCTGATAACGCAGGTCCGCGCGCGTGGCCAATATCTGGAAACTCAGTTGCGCCGCCGCTTTGCACAACATCCCCATGTGGGCGACATTCGAGGGCGTGGGTTGTTCTGGGGAATTGAATTCGTCGCGGATCGTAAGAGCAAGCAACCTTTTGATCCCAAACTGAGACTGGCCGGAACACTGAAGAAAGCAGCCTTTGCAGAAGGGATGATTTGCTATCCGATGCCCGGTACACGGGATGGCCGCAGGGGCGATCACATCTTGCTCGCGCCCCCCTTCATTGCAAGTGAAGCCGAACTGGATCAAGCTCTGGACATGATGCAGCGTGCCATCGACGTGACTTTGGCAGATGCAGGCGTTTCCGCCTGACCCGCGCTGTTGGAGGGATATGAAGACCATGCGCCAAAACAGGATGGTGCCCTCCGGGTGCGTCGACGATAGTGGGCAGTCGATTTTTGTCCGGCCTCCTCTGTTGGGCGATGATCAACCGGACGCAAAAACACGATAGCCCATCCAGGGCATGGCAAATTGGCGCGTATTATTTGCGGTGATTTGGCAGGCCCTGATGCGCCCCGCCAAATCGCGGCTTTTGAACCGTAAATCAGAGCGCGCGGGGAAAAGCGTGCTGAAACCGAGGCCGCACTTGGCGTTTCCGTCCGGTCCAAGGGCCGCTCCGCAGGACTCAGAGAACTGCGCCGCATACCTTTATTTTCAAAGGCTTATGGTTCACTAATCCTGTTTTTAGAAACAGTGGCGCATTTGAGCAGAGCAACCTAGAGCCATTTGGCGCAGACGACATTTTGTCTGAGATAGAGGGTTAAGCAAGCATTCTTGAGGCTAATCCAGAAGTTATCTGAGTTCGCAGCACAGGATGATCCAGGCGGTTTTGAAAGGTAAGACGCTTGAAACACCGGTGCGTTTTGCTTGCCGGAGATGTCGCCATGACACAGAATGGCAGCAGAATTTCCGGTCAAAAAACGGCCACCACGTCCAAAGCAAGGAACGAAAGGCCCGGACGCAAGGCAATTTCACCTATCGCGTTGCGGCTTGCACCAGGGGAGCGCAACAAGCTGGAGGAGATGACAGCACGCATGACGCTCCGTGCCTTGATCCGCGCGTGTATATTTTCGGAAGAAACCAAACGCCGGAAACAACGCCCCAAAGATGTAATTGCCGATCAGAAAGCGGCGGCTGAGGCCTTGGCATTGCTGATTCAGTCCCGGATTGCCAACACCCCAATAAACTGGCGTTTCAAGCCAACATTGGAGCTTTGATACGTGGGGAACCCGAGACAGCGCAGGTTACTGAAGCGACGAGGTATCTTGCAGACTTGCGCTCAGTTTATTCACGCCCTCGCTAAAGCATGAGATCAGCCGCGGCGCGTGACTGCCGTCATTTGCAAAATAAAGGCTTCCGATGATAGACTTCTGACATTAATTTTATTGGTTCATTATGAACGTTTTTTCGATCCAAATTCGACCTGCCGAGACCGATAGGGAATTCGCTGTTCACATTGGAAAAAACGGCACGTTCAGCGCGCCGAGTGACTTGGCAATTGACCTGTCGGCCACGTCCAGGTTTAACCGGGTCGTTGCTGATATTCGTGACGGGTATTGCAAGCTTGACGATCTGAAAGACGCCGGTGCACATCTGTGGTCGGGTGTTGTAAATGACGTCAACGAGCGCATTTTTCGTGAGATGCTCGAAGAGGCAGGCGCGCAACCTGTTTACATCGCGCTCGATGTTCCCAAAGACTTGGCGCAATTGCCCTGGGAAAGCATTTATGACGAGACGTGCAACCGGTTCTTTCTGCTGCAACCGCAAATTCGTTTTATTCGCAGTGTTCAGGATGCCGCCCCTCCCAGCCCTTCACCAAGCCTAGGTAGCAACGACAAACTGCGCGCGCTGGTTGTTATTCCGGATGTTGCGGATCTGAATGCTGGTCAGGAATGGACCAATATCAAACGCATATTCGAAAGCGCGGAAATCGCCGAGCGTGTGCATGTTGACCGCTTGGAAGGTCGGGTGACAATTGATCGGCTGGACGATGCGATAAGGGACGGTAATTACGACATTTTCCACTTTATCGGGCATGGAGAATTAGACGAGAAACAGAATGTCACGATACGGCTGAACCAAGAGGATGGTGTCGCCAATGAGTTCTGGGCCAATGGTGAATCTTTTGCCGAATTATTCAGCGATAGCAGTATCCGCCTGGCTGTTTTGAACTGCTGTTTTGCAAGCCAAAGCTCAGCGAACAGACGGACTAGCGGATTAGGCGAAGGGTTGTTAAATCGTGGGCTTTCAAGCGTCGTTGCCATGCAATTTGAGGTGGATGACGAGCAGGCAATTCAATTTTCTGAGACCTTTTACAAAGAACTGCTGCTGGGCAAAACACCGGGCCAGGTTGGCGAAGCAACGCGATTGGCGCGTCGAAAAGTTCATATGAACAGCAAAGACAGCACCCGGCGAGGTTTCATCGCACCGGTGTTGTTCACACGCCCTGACGCAGACCCGACCTTTGCCATCAATCCGAACCAGGATAAGCCAGTGTCCACATTGGCCGCGCCACCAACGGCAGCAGTAATCGAGGATACAAAGCTGCCACCCGGGCTGGTAAATGCCGTACGAAATGGTCGCTGCCTACCGGTGATTGGGCATCATTTTCTCAGCGAATCGACAACGCGTCGCGGACCGTCCACGGGGGCAGGTCCATTACGACTGGCACGATTTCTGGCGGCAAAATGCGATTATCCTGCGATGGATGAATTGGATATTGGCGAAACATCTGCCGCTTGGTGGGCGTCGTCGGTTTTGCAGCGGGTTTGTGAGTTTTATGTGAGCCGGGAAACCGGATTGCAACGCATTGATCTTTGCGAGGCGATCCGCGACCACTATGACAAAAATCAAGTCCCGGAAAGTTTCCGCTCCATTGCCGGATGGAATATTCCAGGGGCAATTTGCACATATTTTGACGGGCTATTGGCCCGCGCATTCGAGGAAGATCGACGCTATCCAAAAGTATTGTCCAACGCTGCTCAGTCGACAGAAGATGTCGATGAAGAACCCCGTCTGGTTCATATCTGCGGTTTACCCCGGGAACCGGAATCGCTGGTTCTGACGGAGACTGATCATGACATGATGTTTGATCGGCTGGAGGAACCGGACGGAACAAGATCGTGCATGGTAAACAGCGCCTATGGGCTGTCAGTGTTGATGCTGGGCGTGTCACCCCGTGATCCAATGGTGCGCAGATTGGCAAGCATCCTGCTGCGCGCTGATGCCGGCCGCGGAACCATCCCTATCCACTTTGTCAGTACCGAAGACGAGCCATTGGCGAGACTTTTTTGGGGGCGATTTAACGTAAGTTGGTATCAAACCTCGCCTGAAGAATTCGTTCAGCAATTGACGGGAATTGCGTCGGAGGACGCGCAATGAGCGATATTGCACTGTCTTCGGTCGATGTGTCGGTTGATGGCGCCAAGACCGCTGATCAAAGCATATCAACGCGCGACGCACTGGATAAGGGTGTTTCAAAATCCGGGCCGTTTCAGTTTCTCGACTATTTCAAAGAGAAGGATAGCGCCAAGTTCGCAGGGCGCGAGCAGGAGATCACCGATATTGTCGAACAAATCACCCGCGCGCGAACCACGATTCTTTATGGCAAATCCGGCCTTGGCAAAACGTCGCTTTTGCAGGCTGGCGTGCTTCCGGAAATGCGTAAACGTCGTTTCACCCCAATCTACGTCAGGACATTGCAGGCCCCGCTGGACGATTTCATTGTAACCGTCGATCATGCTGTGGCGGACCACTTGACTGACCCCGACGCAATCTCCGAGGCCAAGGGTGATTTGGTCAAGGGTTTCATCGCACTGAACGAGGCCAAGGGGCCCGTGGTCGTCTTTTTCGACCAATTCGAAGAGTTTTTCATTCGGTTCAAAGAAAAGCGGGCAGAGCGCAAACTTTTCATCGACGCCGTCATCGGCATCGCGAAAAACACATCAATCGATGTCCGAGTTGTCTTTAGCCTACGAGAAGACTATTTGGCCGCGCTCGATGATTTTCGGTTTGGCCTGCCCAACCTGTTTTCAAACGCAAATCGCCTGATGCCTTTAACAGCCTTTGGCGCCCGCCAGGCAATACTTGCGCCACTGCTTGCCGAGGAGGTCCCGTTTGATCGCTCGATTATTGCAAACATCGTTGATGGGCTCGAAGTGCACAATTTTGATCCGCCGTTGCTACAAATCCTTTGCACAGAGGTTTACCGCGTCGCATTTCAGCGGGACGGCGAAGAGGCCGCCCTCAAGAGCTCTGACGTCGACGCCGTTGGCAGTATAGACGATATTTTTGAAAGCTACATTCAGCGCCTTTTGGATCAGACACCCCAAAATTTGCATTTTCTGGTAAAACTTGTCCTGAACAAGTTGATCACCAGCGATAACACTAAAATGGCCTTGCGCGCCGAGGACCTTACCCACGGCAATTTTGTCATCACCCTACCGCAATGTCAGGAAGTATTGAAATTTCTGGTCGCTGGGAAAATTGTGCGCTGTGACACGCGGCAAGGTACGGATTGGTTCGAGTTGGTCCACGAACATATTGTTGATTTCATTCAGCGATGGCTCAACGATGATCCCGACTTTTTCGACTTCCGGCAAACCATTGGGCATATTGAAAACGGCGTGCGCGCCTCGGATTGGGACGAACGGATTGACCGGTTGCTGCCCGGTGGCTTGCTGGAAGACTACGTTTACCGTTTTCGCAAGCAGCTTCGCCTAGAACCAGACGTGCAGAAATTTATTGTGCGCAGTTGCATTGCCGCGCGCCAGTCAAGCCAGTTGTCTTTTTGGTGCCACCGTGTGGGTGAAGAGGAAAGCAAGGCCATCATTGAAGACATGATGAAATCAGACGAAGCCGCAGCCAGGGCGGCCGCCGCCGAAATGGCCAGCACTGTCATCGAGGGACACGGACTTGCAGGATTGCACCTCGAAAAGGCGCTGACAGACGAAGACGAAGACGTGCGACGAAACAACGGCGCCGCATTTGCAAAGGTTGCGACGAAGGCTGAGTTGATTTCACTGCGCCAAGCATTGAATGCGCATGCAACCCGCGCGCGCGCTCTGGATATACTGGCAGATGTATATGGCCATGCAAGATATTGATCGCAAAACCATAAAGTCCGTCTTTTCACGGCGCCAGCTCCGCAAAAGTCGCAAGATTTGGCGCCGCCGGACATTGGCACCGCATTTGGATAACCTTAACGACGCCGCCGCTGGCGGGGCCTTGGCTGGATTCCTATGCACATTCCTGTTTTTTGTGACCTGCGGAATCTCAATGATATTTTTCGCCATTTGGACAACGGGTTTAGATTTGGTCCTTTACGAGGATGGTTGGGTATTTCTTGGATTATCCATCGCGGGTTACAGTCTAATTGTTTTGGTTCTGCTGGGCACATTCATGGGCTGGCGCATGGGAAAAGGCGCAACCAAATTGGCCGTGCTCAGCGACTTTTCAATTCCCAAAATTGCAACTTCTCCGTGGGCCACATCCATCAGTCTCATGCCCGCAGCGGGTCTGCTTATCTTTTTCGCGATCATGATCTTTTTGGTTTTCATTTTGGAGTCATTTGCGCAATTCCCATCGATGGAATTGTTTTTTGTTGAGTCATTTACGTGGATAGACCGTAGAATGTCGTCACTTGAGCTCACAAATGCTACTCTTTTTGTGACTTCACTGGTTGTTATTTGGATCGTGATCATAGCTGTGCTGACTGTCATTGTGCTGTTCGTGGCATTTGGACTGGCCAGGATCGTGGGACAATTGGCCAGGCTGCAGTTCTGGTTGGCAGGATATCACAGACCAGACTCGATAGCCCAAAAACGCCTTTTGAGACTGCGTATGTGGCTAGCGACATTCGCGTTGACTGCATTCGCAATTGTGTTTTCACTGGGTCTTGTGTGGTTGTTTATCGAATTCATCGTCTATGGTGAGTTCGCAATTTTCAGTGATAGCGTACGCAGGGAAATTGCATCTTTTCAGCGTGATATGGAGCGTGATCCTGAAATCTGGCTGGTGTTCTTTTTGTTGTTTCTGGCGACCATCCTGCAAATAATTACCTATTCCACAATCGCGACATATATTTCGATCTCGACGCTTTGGGCAGGACACTACAAAGATCGCATTCCGGAAAAAATTCAAACAACATCTTACAAACGCCGCGTCGCTGGCAGTGCCATTTCAATCGCCATCCTTGTCGTATCAATCGGATGGTATGAGGCCCATTATAGTTTCACAGACAGCATTCCCTTTGCCGGTCCAGATTACCAAGTATCTTTGACCTGCAACGACAACCGTGCATCTTTGCCATTACCAGAATTTGGACGGGGTTTTCCAGATACCCATAACCAAACAATAATCGTGAATGAGGAATCAGGACGGGTCGGGTTCGACACCCATTCTATCGTCGCGGTTTACGCTAATCTGGACAAAGGCGTCAGCGCGAGGTTCAACGGGCGTTACATAAGCGATTACAACAATTTTGCGCCAGAAGAGGCTGCATTTTTTGTACCCAAAGGCCGCGGCTTTGCTGGTCGCCTAAATTCAGCCAGTCATGTGCACAACCTATCGGAAGACCAGCGAGACAGTGGCGAGTTCGCAGATAGCGAATTTTCTGCAATCATCGAACGGAGATGTTTGCATCCAACCCAATCTTTGCAGATTGAAGGAACCTCGCGGAAGTACGAACTGATTGAATTGACGCCATCAAGAACGGCGAATGGCCTGACTGTGTGGTCCACCGATGTCAGTTTTAGTTCTGACCTAACTCTCGTAGACGTCCCCCGGTTAGACATTCATTTCTTGTTCTTTTCTGGGGTCGAGTATCGGGATTTAAACATTGACGCAAACTTGCGCATCACAGGCACCGCACAAGGCGAGACCTACGACCTTCGGAATGCACGATCAGACACAATCGTGCAAACCAAAGTCGGGTTTTGGTCCCTAAAGGAAAATTATCGAGAATTTTCCGATGCCTATAACGGCATGTCCTTTCGCCCAAATCTGCCGGAAATTGGTGGCGAACATCTGACATTTAGGGTTTTTGAGATTGCAGAGGACGCGCAAAACGAGTTAGGCGCGCTGCCCGTGTCCGAATTGCCAAAAATCTCGTTGGTATTGTCACTGCGCTAATGCGTAACCCGGGGGGGCGCGCGGACAGTCTTTGAGCAAACCTAAGGCGTCATCCCCATCGGTTACGCCACCTGGAGACGCCCGTCTTATGACGTCTCGTTCCCCAAGATGTTTTTCCATTCCGCATAGGCCTCTATCGGCATCCCGCGTTCAAAAAACGTTTTTATTTGACCTCTGAAATCCAACCAGAAATTCCCATCGATCAGACGAGTAACCCATCGGGTTGTACTGAACGCTTGGATGTACCCTGCTGCATCAATCGGATCTGACCCATCCGAGGTTTCAAGGACCAGTTTCAATGAATGCGACTCGATCTGCAATTGAATGGTGTCGTTGGCATCCTCTAACCGCCATCTTGCGCCGGTACCCATCATGATTTCGGTTTCGACACAGCGCCTGGAGGCCTCGACGCTCAAATCGCCGGTTTCCAGCCCAGCGTCGATTTCAACCCCTGCAGACGCCCCGCCCGCCGGATGCACATTCATTGCGTCAAGCGTGCCCTTGGCCGACATATTCAGTTTTCCCGAAAACGTGCCCCGTGCCAACAGTGTCTCTCGCTCGGCAGGGTGCAGTTTTAGCACGCGAAACTCTGCATTGTTGCCGTCGGCCATGAACAACCGAAAAACACATTCGATCCGGTTGAAACCCGAATGCCGCTTGGGAAACAACGTCAACGGGATTTCAACATCCCAGAGTTTATTGTCAGGTTTGGTCGGGGTTTGATCGCCCGCATGGGGCCGGATTACCAATTGTTCGTGAAAACCAACGAGCTCTTGCTCGATCGTCGCCTTAAGTTCCAGAATCCTGTCTTTTGGAGAGGTTTTTGCCCCCGAACGACCAGATCGCACCTGCCCCGCCTGGACAAACGCATCGTCCCAGAGATCCGCAGTAACATCCAAAGGGGAAACCTGTCCGATCAGGGCATCTAGTGCTTCGGCCATTGTAATCTCCTTGGCTCAAATTCAGTAAAATCAATAAATCACTTTCCTAATATGTACTCTAAATCCAAATCTCGCAAATTCCTGTTATGACTACGCGAGCTTCGGGCGCCAAGTCAGAGAAGAAGCGAACCATGCCGCAACTGACCTTTGCAATGCGAGACATTGAACTTTGGGAACACTGCCGAAAATCGCACTGCAATTTCCAATATCGACTGCCACTCTGCGCATATTTGATTTGGCGATCGGTTTTCTTACAGAATGATCGGTGGGGGTGGGAGAGAAATGCGAACCAGTCTCGAGCCTCGTGGAGCCGGAACCCACTCGTTGCGACAGACCAAAGCGCCGGAAGTTTACACAAACCCGGCAATCTTCGGGCGGTGCAGCTTTTGCTGGAACACACGAAGGTAGACAGCACAGTGCGCTGCTTAGGCGTCGAGCTTGAAGATGCGCGGAGCATCGCTGAAAAGATCGGCCTTTGAACGACCGTGGCGGGTGGCGATTGCCATGGAAGCAGCAAAACTGCGGCTTGGATGAGATTTCCAAAACTGCTTTGCAATGACCGTTTCCGCGACGCGGGCTGCAACGCAGCAAAACATGCACCGCTTATGCAAAGCACTTAATGCAGTCATTGGAGCACATGCGGCAAATGGTGATTTTGTTCCGTAGAATGTGAGTTCAATCAACTGCGGATTTTGCGAGCGCGGCGAATGTCGGCAAAGCGGGCTGCGAGTACATCATTGTTATGTTGTGGCCAACGGCGGCCAGTGGGATGTACAGGCTGCTTCACCCAGCAGGTAAGCTGAGCGAAGTTTCACCTGCATAGAGAAGAAGTAGCATGGCAAAGACTGATTTGGGTGAGGTGATGTCGATTGGGACTGACATAAGAAAAGACACATTTCACATTGTGGCGTTCGACCCTGATGGCAATTCGGTAGTGCGGCGACAAATCAAACGGCTGGCACGGGTTTTGACATTTGAAATGCTACCAAGATGTGTGGGTGGCATGGAAGCTCCCCTCAGTGCCCATCTCGTCAGTCGAACGTTGCGCGAACATGGTTTGCGCCTCGGATTACGCCAGCGATCTATGTGAAGCCCTGCATCAAAGGACAAAAGAACGGCTTCAACGATGCGGAAGCGATTGCCGAAGCGGCTTTGCGCCCCAATCTACCGGTGGTACCGGAGAAGAGCCAAGACTGGCTTGATCTGCAAGCGCTGCATCGTGTCCGGTCGCGGCTTGTGTCGCGTCGTAGGGCGACGATCACTCCGAGGCGGGCTTTCTTAATCGAACAAGGGATCATGGTCCGCAGAGGATTGCGGCAGAGCAAGCGCTTGAATTTCGGTTGTTCAAAAAAGCATGACAGGCCCCCCTCATTGAGTGCTTTGCAATCAACTGCCCGGCGATGGGGGCAGTCAGGAATGAGGTATCTATTGCCGGGCAAGCGATTTGGCTAAGCCAAATCTGGCCAGAGGGCAGCGTCCGAGAGGCGGGAGATCATCTGGTTGCTCAAAAAAGTCATCCATCAGCGCGTCAGACATGAGTCAAACTCGGCATCCCCCGGACGACTTTCTATGGTTCGGATGATCGGTACCTTCAGCGCTGCGAGGCCGGATTGCAGGATCAATCCTCCAAACCCAAACACGTTTGGAACCGCGTGCCTGACGCGGTGACGGGTAAGGTCGTCGCTTTGCCTTCCCCAGCAGCACTTCCTACGATTAGTATACGCGTGTGTCGACGGCGGCGTTGACGCGCTGGCAACCAATCCCCCGACCGAGACTGGTGTGGAACATATCCCGGACGATATCCGCCAGGCATTCGTCGAATTTGCGCTTGACTGCGAGGATCTGACTAAAACTAGGGCCCATTTGGAGATCTACGCGGCCGATGAGTTCCATCACAAGACCAGCCGCATGAAGGAGTTGTGACAGAACCACGATCACCTATCTCAAGTTTATTGGCTGGGGCTGGTTTTATCTCAGCACGATACTGGACGATTACAGCCGCTACATCATCGCGTGGAAACTCTGCATCATCATGCGAGCCGAGGATGTGACCGGCACCCTTGAACCAGCGCTGGACGCTTCGGGAAGCTTATAACTGCCGTGGGAGCAGTATTGACTGCCTCGATCAGTATGATGAACGCGCGCCTCGGGCGCTTGTCGCAGCGCAACGGACGTATTCAATGTCCGTGGCGCTAAAAAACGTTTCATGCGATTGCTGACCACTGCCCGGCAGTGCATCGTGCAGGAATATCACGACAGGGACCCGCCCATTCTTGATTGGGCCGATCTGCTTGGAGTTCGGTCGAGCGGGTTGCCGCGAGCAGTTGATTTCGGAACTGCTGTAAACTTTCCTGAGTGAACCCTTTGTGCAATCTGGAAAGGCCAAGAGGCCAACTTGCCCGCCTGAGCCCCAATACTGCCAGCAACACCTCTTTTTTCAAATAGCCTGAAACCAGCCGCATTCGTCATTTCCTAATACCAATCGCGATAGAAATCCCGCACCGGTTTAATCAGGTCCGAGGCTAAACGCCGAAGCGCAGCTTCCGCATCCGTATCAGGCCGGTTCAGCGCCATCGCGATATCCGCCAGCACCTCTTCCCGGTCGACATTGGGAAATTGACCTTCATGATAAACCATTTCACCTTGGACAAGCACTGTCTGGACCGCCCCGGCCTTGGCCCGTCGCAAAAGGACATCGATCAAAGGTATCGCCTGATCCTGCCATGGAAATGTCACAGCATCCCAATCCAGAAGAACGATGTCAGCTGCCATACCGGGAGCAAGCCGGCCAATGCAGCCCGAAAAGGGCGTTGTCGCAGCGCCGTGCTCTGTTGCCATCCGCAAGATGTCATCAGCGCTCGGCGATGGTGCATTGTGGCCCGCGGGTCGGTGCAAAGTCAGAGCGAGACGCATTTCCTGCAACATGTCGCGGTCATCGTTCAGTCCGGCTTCATCAATTCCAAGGGCTACTGGCACACCGCTCGCCAGAAACGCGTTCAAGTCTGCGATGCCGCTTTTTAACCGCAGGTTCGACGAACAGTTATGACAAAGACATCCCCCACGCTCCGCAAGCAGCGAGAGATCGTCATCCGTCATCCAAACCCCATGTCCGATCGTCAGCTGGGGACCCACAAGCCCGAAACGATCGACATGCTCCATCGCCGACCCACCGCTGCGCCGCTTGGCATACTCCTTTTGGTAGGGGGTTTCGAGGAGATGCATGTGTAAGGGCGCGCCCGTTTCTTCAGCCATCCGCGCCGCACTTTCCAGAGCAGCATCTGACAACCAATGCAGGTTCGACGGCGCAATCTGGATACCCACAAGCGGGTTCTTCACCCAATTTTCACGGAGCACGTGAAAAACTGCGATCTGCTCGGCAAGCGGCAGACCGAACCCGCCCAGATAGGCTGCGGCAGGTGCTTGCAGCGCCTCGGAAAGCGACGCGATAAAACGCTCATCCGCCTCGTAGATCATCCGGTTCTGGTCGCGCAGCGCAAATGAATAGGACACACGCATGCCAACTTCGGCATACGCCCTGATGATGGCGTCGCTACGCGCCAAAACCATACTACTGTCACCGGGCGCCCGGCTTTGAAGGTGCTGCACACAGGTAACGCCGGAGGCGATCATCTCGAAAGCCGAGAACAACACGTCAAGTCGCGGGTCCACGTCCCGCATCACGAGTCGCTCGGGAAACCAGAGCTCCAGTGGTTGATCCCGCGCGCCAAGCTGAAACGGCGTGAGGCCGACATGATGATGCGCATTGATGAGCCCGGGCATCGCCACCCTGCCCCGCCCGCCAATTTCGCGGGCCCCGGGAGCGGCCCGTCGCATCACAGCACTTGCACCAATCTCGACAATTTCGCCGTTCTCGATCAGGACAGCACCATCCGACACAATCAGTGGCGCGCCTTCGCTGTCGAAGCCACAAATGACGTGATCAGCAACTATCAGCGTTTGGGTCATACGCAAACCTCCAGTCCCAGACGCGAGAAAGTTAAGCGTACAGCTGACGGAACAGGCTCTATCAGCGGAACAGGCGACTGCCCCGCAAGCGCGCGGGCGGCCATGGCAAGCGGACCGCCTCCGATTACGACAGCAATCACCTCCGCCTCGGCGACGGCCCTGGCAATCGCAGTACGAAGAGCTTTTTGAAGCGCTGCCGGATCGGCCAATAAAGCGGCAGCGTCCCCCGACGTTGTCCAGGTTCCGGCAAAACCCGCGTGCCCCAAGCCGGCGGCGGTATCGGCAATGCGTGGCGCCAGATCCGGCGTTGTTGTCACGACCGCAAAACGACGACCGCCTGCCCCCGCTTCTGCCATGGCTGCCTCGGCAATTCCTGTGACCGGTATTTCAAGCCTGTCACGTAGAGCCTGCACGCCCGGGTCTCCGAAGGCTGACACAATGACCGCATCGAAACCTTCCAAGACCCGTGCAAGGACAGCGACGGCATCAGTAGAGACGTCAAGTGCATGCGGCTCGGTAATGAGAGGCACCCCAAAACCGGCGGTGAAACCAGCAATTGTCACGTCAGGCCCAGCCGCCTTAGCAGCAATTTCCACCATCCTTTCGGTGGTTTCGTCTGACGTGTTCGGATTGACAAGCGCGATCCTCATGACACCGCCTTGGAGAAGGCTTCTGCGATGTCCATTCTTCGGGCTATCCATAAGCGTTCTCGTCGGGCCACAAGCTCCTCAAGAACACCTGTGAAAGCCTTGAACCGTCCTGGCCGTCCGACAATCCGGAGGTGAAACCCGATATTCAGCATGCGCGGCAGGCCGTCTGCCGCTTCCTTTTCCAGCACGTCAAGGGCGTCGGAGACGTATTCGGTCATTTCCCGGGCCCGTACGAACCCATTGGGATGAAAAAACTTCATGTCATTGGTATCGAGCGCGTAGGGCACGACGACCAACCCCGAAGGATCGCGGTAGGGGATATCGTCGTCAAAGCCATTCGACGTGTAGAGGTATCCGCGCTCCGCGAGCAAATCACGGGTCCAAGGGCTCTCTGAGCCCCGGCAGAAAAACCCAACGGGTGCTTTTCCTGTCGCCCGCTCAATGGCTTCGGATGCGCGATCGAGGTCTGCGGCTTCAGCCTCGCGACTTTCGTAATCCGCATGAGGCCGCCAGAGCCAACCATGGCAGGCAACTTCATGCCCGTCGCCAGCTAACATGGCAAGAACGGGAGCCGCGCGTTCTGCCGCGCGTCCGCAGGCAAAGATCGTCGCCGGGATCGCGCTGTCCCGCAGCGCCCTTGCCATTCGCGAGGCCCCGGCGCGGGTCCCATAAGCAAAGAGTTGTGCCTGCCCCAGGTCAGGCCGTCCGTCTGGCACAACCGAGATCACTTCGCCAACCCGCTCGCTTACATGATCGCCGTCAAGCACTTGCTGTTCGGCCCCCTCCTCGAAATTTACCACAACAGATACCGCAAGACGCGCGCCGTTAGGCCAAGTGAAGTCTGGCCAATTACCGCCGTATCCAACAAGATCTCGGGTCAAGCGAAATCCCCGCGTGGCGTTGCAGGCGACCATTCGGGAAGCCCCAAACCGGCGCGCCATGCGGTCGCAATTTCGGCCCGCGTCGCGAACCAGACGTCGCCCAAGCCAAGCGCGTGGTCCAGAACCGCTTCAAGCCCACCGATGCGTGCGGGCCGTCCGATGATCCGGGTGTGAAGACCAATCGACAGCATGCGTGGGGCTTTTGCACCTTCCGCATGAAGCCGCTCCAACGCTGCAATCGTATAGCGCGCAAAGTCCTCGGCAAAAACGAACCCGCCGCCATTGTAAAATCGCATGTCATTCGTGTCGAATGCATAGGGAAGAACAACATGCGGCCCGCGCGCGGTCTCGACCATATAGGGCAGATCATCGTCGTATGCATTGCTATCATACAAAAAACCGCCCTCATCGACCAACAGATCGCGGGTCCTTGGAGATGTGGCCGAGCGTGTGTGCCAACCTACCGGCCGCGTCCCGCCGGTCTGCGTTATTGCGTCCACAGCCCGTGAAATGGCCGCACGTTCGGTCACAGCATCCATATGCACATGCCTCTCCCAGCGCCACCCATGGGCCGAGATTTCGTGACCATCGGTCACCGCCTCTTCGATCAACCAAGGTGTCGCCAGTGCCGCGCGCCCACAGGCATTGATCGTGACGCGCACGCCCCGGGAGTTCAACGCATCGCGGATGCGTGGCCAGCCTGCCCTTGGACCGTATTCGAAGTGGCTTTCCATGCACAGATCGCGCTCACCCTCGACCACCTCAACCGCCTCATAGATATGCTCATTTCGCTCGTCTCCATCGCTGAGCGTCAGCTCGGCCCCTTCTTCAACATTCACCACAACAGACACCGCCAACCGCGCGCCGCCTGGCCAGGTGATATCCGGCGCTGCTCCCCTGTAACCTTCGAAGTCGCGTCTGGTCATTTTTGCGCCCTTTCCATGAAGCGCCGACAAAGATCCATATCCCATCTGACAAGATCGTCTTCATGTGCGCCTTGCCGCATCAGCGCACTCGACACGATAACGCCGTCGCTGGCCGCCAAAGCCTCAGCAACGTTTTGCTCGGTCACACCTCCGCCGATCAAGATTGGCTGTGTCGGTACGGTCTTTTGCACAGCCTCGATCCGCTCCAGCGTGTCCGCAAAACTGGTGCCCGTAATGATCAACCCGTCTGCGCCGGTCTTGGCGGCCCAGTTCGCGGCAAAGGGCTGGCTTTCATCCGAAAGCGGCCGCGCGGTCCTGTCGTGCACATCCGCAAGAATGGCGATATCGGCCCGTCCGAGATCTCCACGATACCTGACTGCTGCTGCACCAAGCCCGGTCCGTGGTCCGTCTGCCGTCATTGCGCCGCCAACGAATATCTTCAGGCGCACAAAGTCGGCCCCGGACGCATAAGCGACGGCAAGAGCCGCCATCGGGTCGTGCGCCTCAACGATGATGCCCAACCCGATCCCGGGTACCTCCGCACGGATCAACCGCGCGAGCGACGCCATCATGGCAAGCGTGTCCGGCGCGGCGGTGTCTGCTGTTCGCGTCTGGTCCTGAAGCTTGAGATAGGGCACGCCCGCTTGCGCAAAAACGCGCGCGTTCGCGACAGCGTAGTCCTCGTACCAGGCGACACTTCGATGTCGCGACAGCGCGAAATCCGGAAGATGCAATGCAGCGATAACAGGCGGAACACCTTCAAACATTTTCAGAGACATGCTGGCTCCTCAGAGTTGAGCAAATTACGTGCCGCCTCCCGGTCAGCCGGCAGCGCACCATCCGCCCCAAAAGCACCAACAATGCGCGCCGCTGAAATTGCGCCGAAACGGGCCGCGGCAATCGGGTCGCTGGTCTCAACCAGTCCCGCCAGAAAGCCGCCTGAAAATCCATCACCCGCACCGGTTGGATCAACCGTTTTAACTTTATGCACCGGGACCAGCACCGTGGATTTAGTCGTCCGGTCCCATACCAGAGCGCCCATTGAGCCAAGCTTCACTGCCACAGCGCCATCTGTGCGGTCCGCAAGTTTGGCCAGCGCATCCGCCAGGCCTGCATCGGGGACAAGCGCGCGCAATTCGACCTCGCTCGGTAAAAAAGCATCCAGCCGTGACAGGATCGGACCGATCTCATCCAGTGGGCGGGCTGCGAGTTGCCATCCCGGATCAGCAGTGACAATCGGCACCGCAGCGAACCGGTCGAGCATGGCCATCATGACGTCCGGCTGACTCGGCGCAAGGTGAACACCTTTGGTGTTCACCCATGTCTCCGGCACCTGTACGGGCATGAGGGGATGCAGATCGCGGAACTCCGAATAGCCGATCTCGTCGTCATTCTGTCGTTCCGCGAGTAACAACCGCCATTGAGCAACCTGCCGACGCGTAAGGTGGTCACTGGGAAATCCCGCAGCAGAAAGAGCCTCAGGCGGGCTCGTCAGGCCCTCATCGCGGTCACCGGCATCATCGTATATGAACCAACTGCACGCAGTGAGACGTTCGGAATACCAGGAGACACCCGCCAGATCGACGCCCGCCGACTCCAGTTTGGCAAGTGTCGCCTTTGGATAACTTTCGACTGCAGCGCTTACAAGACCGATCCTGTGAGCCCAGATTGATGCGCCGACAGCTGAAAAAGCCCCGTTTCCGCCTGCCAGTTCCAAGGCAACCCGACCTTCCGCCGAAACAACATTGTCGACCGTCAAGCCCCCGACCGTAACCAGATCGGGGGTCATGTCAGACACCCAGCCGCGGGGCACCGAGACCGATGGCATCCCGTTCCATCGCGGCATGATACCCAAAGAGGTGCAGCGGCACGCTATATACGATCGGACGGGTATCTTCAGCAACATCCGGCAGATGCCAGGCGATGTCTGCAACTTCCGAAATCTCGGTTTCGCCTTCCGGCAAAAGCGCTACGCAGATGCCTTCGCTGGCGTGGCTCATGATTGCCGTCTCAAGTGCGCGCTCATGACTGGATTGGTCCGCAGCGACGAGGAACATCACGTCGCCCGCCTTCTGCGTCCGGTAATGATGATATTCTTCCAGTGGGAAGGCATAGGCATGAATTGGAGCAAGCTCACGCAACTTGGCCGACCCGAATTCCGCCGGCGCCAAGTATGGCCCCGCGCCTGTTAACAACACAAGGTCCGCCGAAGCAAAACGCTTCGCCGCCTCGCGCGCAGGCTCAAAAAAACCATGGGCAACAGCGTCGACCTGATCGGGGAGCGCCTCCAGCGCCGCCCGTAGCACGCTTACGTCCTGCCCTTTGGCCTCAGCGACAGAAGCAGTCAATGCGAGTTTCAGGCTCATCGCCGCGGTCGACGACTGCGTCGGCCAGCCGCCTCGCGTGGCACAGATTTGGAGCGCGCCCGGAAACTCTTCCATGAGCGGCGAGCCAAGGGTATTCGACAGACCAATTGTGTAAGCGCCACGTTCAGCAGCGCCTTTCAAGCCATCAATGACCGGTTCGGTTTTACCGGACGAGCTGAGGCCAATAACGACCGCCTCGGAATCAATGGTGTCGAGTCCATAGGTTGCAAAATCAAATGCTTCGCTGGGTTCAGCCACTGCGCCAAGATAGCGCTCAATTGTTTGTCTAACGCCCACTCCAGAAACCCAACTGTCACCGCAGCCAACCATGACAACCCGGCGAATATTGCGTTCCGCCAGATCCTTTGCGATTGCAGCCAGCGGCTCAACATTCGCCTCCAGCGTCGCTCGGATCGCTGCGCCTTGCGTCATCATCTCGGTTTCGGTCAGTGCAACGCGCCGAAAACGCTCAGGATCGCCCGGGGCATCAGAGGAAGACTCCCGACGGATCTCTTTAACTCGCCGTTCGAAATTCACGATAGCACCCTCCTCGCGTTTAAGATCAACAAAGCGTTGCGCACGATCCCGATATCGCAAATTCAGCAATCACTCGCATCGTGTTTCGATATCTGATACAGCATCATAAAATGCAAGTCGAATAAAAAGGCAAGCCGTGACCGACATTGCGAGTACACAGACTGTCAATTTACGCCAAGAGCAAATTCTTGAGATTCTGTCTCACGAAAAAGTTGTTGACGTCGTGCAGCTTTCTGAGCAGCTGGGCGTTTCAGCAGTCACAATACGCTCGGATCTGGATACGCTGGATCGGCGCATGCTGCTCCGCCGGATTCGTGGCGGAGCTACCTCCGTGCAACCTGCACGTTTCGTGCGCCCTTTGGAATTGTCGAGCCAAAACTTCAGCGCGGAAAAAGAGAGGATCGGCGCGATGGCGGCGCGCATGGTACGCAATGGCGAGACAATTATACTCGACGCCGGGACAACGGCCCAGGCAATGGCTCTGGCCCTGCCGGAGGAACTGCGGGATGTCGTTGTCATTACGAACAGCCTCGAAATCGCGATATCCCTTGAAAAACATGATGGTGTCACGGTTATGGTGACAGGTGGCACCATCAAGCGGACGGGCCGAAATCCACACTCGCGCTCGCTGATTCCGCCGCTTGCCGGACTCCTGCTTGCACAGGTAAACGCGGATTGCGCCTACCTCTGCTGCGCCGGAATTGATGCCACGCGGGGCTTCACAAACGCACATTTCGAGGAGACCGAAGTAAAGCAGGCGATGTTATCGGCCTCTCGCCGCACCGTGATGCTGGGAGATCACGGCAAGATCGGACATGTGGCGGGCGCCCGCATCGCCGCACTGCACGAAGTATCGACGCTGGTAACCGACAGCGCGGCCCCGCCTGCCGACGTGCATGCGCTTGAGTCGGCCGGGCTGAATGTCATACTCGCATGATTATCCAAGCGCCGAATTATTCAGCGATCACGTGAGGCGTCGATCAAAGAACACGCAACCTGGAAACTTTCGAATCTTTTTCTTTACATAAATTTCGCAAAATATCGTATGATAAGGCGTTGTTGAGTCGTGGACAGAGATCCGCGGAAACCTTCTGACAGGGGAAATAAAATGAATTTGAAAAGACGCACGGTTCTGGGTGGCCTCGCTGCCACCACGATACTTCACACACCCACGGTTCTGCGTGCACAGTCGCGCGAACTCGTCATGGTCGGATATGGCAACGAATCGGACGCCCCACTCATTGCTGCAGGCGAAGAGCTCGGGCGCCGCAACCCCGGTGTTTCACTCCGTGTGATCGGCGGGCTTTCGACAGAGGCGCTTGCCCAGATCAAAGCGGCGCGCGGAAATTCGCCCTACGACCTCGCGGTGATGGGCTCGCCTGCGATCGTCAATGCCCTGGCGGAAGACGTGATTGTACCGCTGGATTTTTCCAACATTCCGAACTCCGCAAATGTTGATCCACGCTATACGCCATACGGTTACGACGTGGGTCAACCCATTTGGTTTGAGGGTATCGGCATTGCGTATGATACGTCCAAGATCGAAAACCCGCCAACGACCTGGGAAGCCCTCTGGTCCGGCGAGTACACCGGCAGGATCGGCATGTGCCGTCCGCAATCAAATCTCGGCCTGGGTGTATTGGCGGCAACCTGCGAAGCCTTTGGCCAGCCTCAGGATAACATGCAGTTTGCGCTTGAAAAGTGGGCGGAACTCGATCCGCTCGTTGGCCGCAGCCCGCCGCTTCTCCAGCAGATGATCGAGCGTGGAGAGGTGGATCTTGCCCCCTTGTGGCACGTCAATTCGGCTTTGGCGGCAAACTCAGGGCTTCCGATCGGATACGTAAAGATCGCAGGCCCGGGCCCGTTGATGCTGCCGACAAATATCGTCCAGTTCATCAATACAGCGGAAGGTACCGCAGACCTCGTCACCCAGTTTGCCGATATCCTTCTGACCGAAGAAATCCAGAAAATGGCAGGCAGCGCGCCGATCTACTTTGGGACTGTGGTCGAAGGTATTCCCGTGGCCGCAGAAGCCGCCCCCTACGTGCCCTCCTCACCCGAAGAACTGGACGGCACGACCTCGCTCGAATGGAAGTCCTTTGCTCCGCTACGGGGCGAGACGGTTGAGACGTTTGATCGAATGTTTGCAACATGAAGCACGGGGCCACGGGTCCCTCGACGAAAGTTGCCGCCACGGCCTCTGTGCTCAGCATCGAGGCCGTGAGCAAGCGTTTCGGTGCAACAAAAGTGCTGCAGGAATGCTCCCTGGACATTGATGAGGGAGAAATCGTTACGCTCCTCGGGCCATCTGGTTGCGGCAAAACCACTCTGCTTCGCTGTATCGCTGGGTTCTGGGACGCCGATGGCGGCTCCATCGGGATTGACGGCGAAGATATGGCGGACGTGCCGGTGAACCGCCGCCCCGTCGGTGTCGTTTTTCAAAGCTATGCCCTTTTTCCACACATGACGGTCGCGCAGAATGTAGGATATGCGCTCAGGATGAATGGCACACCAAAGGCGAGCGCCAAGGAAAAGGTCCTGGCGGCACTGGCCACCGTTTCTCTCACCGGTTTTGAAAATCGCTATCCAGCGCAGCTCTCGGGCGGCCAGCAACAGCGTGTCGCCATAGCCCGGGTTCTAGTGATGGAGCCCAGAGTGCTTTTACTCGATGAGCCTTTCAATGCGCTTGACGCAAAACTGCGCGGATCAATGCAGATTGAACTGCGCCAACTGATCAAAACGCTTGGCCTGACCTCGATCTTTGTCACCCATGATCAGGAAGAGGCGCTGACCATGAGCGACCGGATTGCCGTCATGCGCGCTGGCCAGATTGAACAGGTAGACAGTCCGGACGAGATTTTTGATCGCCCGGCAACCGCATACGTTGCGGATTTCATCGGCATTTCAAATTTTTGGGATGCTCAATCGAACGCCGGACAAGTGATTTTGCCCGACGGGCAGTCGGTCGTTTCGGACATCGAAGGACCCGTACAGGTCATGGCGCGACCTCACAACTTGCGCCTTGCGCCGCCGGATGCAGGCGACTGGACTGGCACGATTACGTTTCATCGCAATGTCGGTCCTTTGATTGAATACTACGTCCAAACGTCAACAGGCGAAACGCTGCGCATCGCGACGATGCGTCAAGAGCGCGGCCGGCCCATCGCCGACCATGCAAACGTCAGCATTAAAGTGATCGAGCCGGCCGATTGCGCGATCTATCCGCGCTCATGACCGATGCGAGGGTGACCCAAAATTACGCGGCACCACGTTTCGGTGAACGACTGGCAGATGCACTTTTGTCAGGCCGTGGGATATGGCCTGCCGTTCCCGCGATTGCCGTGCTTATGATCGTCGCGGTGATCCCTTTTATTATTCTGTTATCGCTCGGTTTTTCGGACATCGAGATTTCACGTGGCGACATCGTGAGCCAGACTTTCTCACTGGTCCATCTCTCAAACGCGCTCAGTGACCCGCTTTACTGGATCACCTTCCAGCGCTCGCTCAGCCTCGCCCTGACCACAACCGCGCTTTGCCTCCTCTTCGGTTATCCTGTGGCTTATCTTTTCCTGTCCGGGGGAAAGTGGACAAAACGGGTGATCCTCATTCTGACGATCGCACCGCTTCTGACGAGCGGCATTGTGCGCACCTATGCGTGGCTGGTCATCCTCGGGGGTCGCGGCGTTGTCAACCAGACGCTTATAGGGCTTGGCCTGATCGACCAACCACTTCGTATCATGAACACGCATTGGGCGGTTCTGATCGGCATGGTGCAGATCCATTTGCCCGTCATGATCCTGCCGCTGATCGCGGTAATGAGCAGGCACGACCGCGCAATCGTGGAGGCGGCCGAAAACCTTGGTGCCTCACGTCTTGCGACGCTGCGAACGGTCATCTTGCCGCTCAGTGTTCCAGGCGTTGGCACGGGGGCTGCACTTGTCTTTACGCTCAGCTATACAACTTTTGTTGTCCCGCAGCTGCTCGGTGGAGGCAACTATCTCAATGCGGCAACCATGATTTACGAGCAGGTCGTCTTTTCACTGGAGTGGTCCAAGGGGTCCGTCAGTTCCCTGCTTCTGATGGTAACTTGCCTGATTGTTCTGTTGTCTATCGCGCTCGTGACGAACCATTATACACGCTGGACGAAGGGACGCGATACATGAGGCGTCTGAGAAAGACATCACTCGGCGATGCGCTGGGAATCGGGTTGATCTTCGTCGTGGCCGTTTTCTCCCTGGTGCTGCTCGTAGCGCCGTCGTTGATCGTTGTAATCATCTCATTCGATACGCGCGCCTACGTCAGTTTTCCGCCCGAAGGTTTCACACTCAAATGGTATGGCGAAGTCTTTAAACAGGGTGAGCTTGTCGAAGCAATGCTCAACAGCCTGCAGGTCGGCGTTACGGTGACACTACTTTGCATTTTGCTGGGCGTACCTACCGCACTCGCCTGCGCGCGCGGACGTTTTCGTGGCACAACAGCACTATCGGTGTTTGTCATGGTGCCGCACATGGTCCCCGGGATCGTGCTCGGCGTTGCAGTTCTTTTTGCAGGTGCGCTGATAGGGGTCTCGCCATCGATCTGGCTACAGTCAATTTCAATCACTGTGTTTATTCTTGCCGTTATGGTGCGCACCGTCCAGAGCCGCCTGCTGCGGCTTGACCCTGCGCTTGAAGAGGCGGCCGCCAACCTGCGCGCGACGCCGTTCAACAGCCTGCGTACGGTGACTTTCCCACTTTTGATGCCAGCGATCCTTGCAGGCGCCGTCTTCACTTTCGTTGAAGGCTTCGACAACCTGTCGGTCGCGATTTTCACGCATGGTTTTCTGGACAGGCCACTTCCTGTAGAGCTTTTGTCGCTTGTGCAGTTTACATCGTCGCCGCTTGTTGCTGCTGTATCAGGGGTGCAGATCGTACTTGCCATTGTTGCACTTGTGATCGTCTCAATGGCGGTCGGCCTCGACAAGATAAATGAGTAGAAAATAAACCGGCTGAGCCTGTGCTTCTTATGAGGAGTTGGTCTTTTCGGCTGTGTACGCAGATGCGATCAGGCGTTTGCAGGACAGTCACCGGAAACCGTGAACTTACCCTACGGCCAGATGCGGCTCGGCGAGAACAGCGGCGTAAATCTCTTTCGGAGTGGTCGCCCAGACTTCAGGCATCGCTGCAATTTCCGCAAGGGCTGCAATCACTGGACGCGCACGCCACGGCTGGCCGGAAATGAAACTGTGCAGGACCACGCTCATGACCACCGGTCGCGTGCTCAGTGCAAACTCATGGGCCTCATCGAGGAGGGCCGTCGCGAAGGTACCGGGGTTCATTTGCCGTCCCACCATCGTGGTGCTGTCGTTCAATTCGGCAGCGTATGGTATCGAGAGAATGCGCCCTGCTGCGCTCATCAGCCAAACCGGCTGATCGTCGAGACGGAAATCCAGCACATACTTGTACCCGGCGGTTGTCAGGCTGGCCAAAGAGGTCGGCGTATGGGCCAGCCAGGGGCTCGACCAGCCATCCGGCAGCTCCCCCTCGTTTGAACCGATGCGCGCGCGCACGTCAGCGACATACTCGCGTTCCGCCTCACCTTTCAGATCCGTAAGGCTGTCGGAATTCGATTTGCCATGCGCCACAAATTCGGCGCCCGCAGCGCGCGCGGCAGCAATCACCGCCGGAGCCTGGTCGTAAAGATCCGTGTTCAACAGCACCGCAGGCGGAATGCCTGTACGCGCAAGGCTGTCGAACAATCGAAACGCACCGACGCGATTCCCGTACTCGCGCCACGCCGCATTCACCAGATCAGGGGCCGCACCACGGGGCAGAATATCCTCGGTCATGCCCTCATCAGGTCGGTAGCTCTCGACACCGACGGCCACCCAGAGCGCCACTTTCACCCCATTTGGCCAGCGACCTTCGGGACGATCGGGTGTTGCGGAGTAGGTCCAGGGCAGCATCATCAGACTTCCTGTTTCAGCTTGCGGGAAAAGCCTAAATCGATAGCCGCCGCGCGGTCGTGCATGGCGCGGTAGATGGGCACCAACTCGGCCACCTCTTCTGCGGCGCGGCGCAACACGGGTGCGATGCCGTCAAAGACCACCCGCGCCTCGGCCAAAAGGGCTGTTTCGTCAATGCTGGTGACATGCCCGTTCTCAGCAACAACGCGACCAGCAACCATCGACAACCGAACGGAGGTGCCTTGTTCCACATGCACAAGCTGTCGTGGCAGGTCGTTCAGCGGCAGAAAGGCCAGTGTTGACAGATCCACAAGGATCAGATCAGCCGGTGCACCAAGAGCCAGTGTTCCAAGACCAGGCTGGCGCAACGCATGGCCACCGCCCTCGGTTGCCGCACGCAGAATCTGCCGGGCCGAGGGCCACAGATCCGGATCATCGCCAGACAAGGTATGGATCATGCCGGCTGCCTTCATCACGGACCACATATTTACCGCGTCATCAGCAATTGCTTCGTCCACGCCAAGCGAGACGCTGATCCCACGGTCGAGCATGTCACGCAGTGGCATGACGCCGGAGCCGAGCCGCAAATTGCTGATCGGATTATGCGCAACATTGGCACCGGTATCGGCAATCAGGTCCAGATCCTGCGCATCCACCCAGATTGCATGAATGACCTGCATCCGCTCGGACAGCAGGCCAAGGTCATGGGTATATTGCACCAGCGACCGCCCGCCCAATTTCTCTTGACCAAGCACCCGTTGCAGCTTGGTTTCAAGCATATGCGCCAGAAAGGGCAGATCATGGGTGCGGCTCAGCGCGTCCAGAGCGGCAAAATACTCCGGGGTGACGCGTTGCGGCGCGGAACAACTGACCGCCGCGCTGATCCGCCCGTCTGCCGCCCCGTGCCACTGCGCGATGAGGTGATCATAGAGCGCTAGAAGAGCACAGGCCTGCAGTTTCGGCCGCCGCGCAAGGCTGGCATGGAACTGCTCCGGCGCGATGTCCTCCAAAAACGGCAACTTTTCGAATTCCGATAACTCCGGCTCATCCAGCGCCAGTTTCGCCCGCATTCCACTATCGGCATAAGCTTGCGCGACCGCGTCGATGATCTCGGGTGTCGGCTCCGGCACGAAAAAGCAATCGTCCATGACCGCAGTCGTCCCGGTGCGCAGCATCTCGATACATCCAAGCATTGTACGCAGATAGGCTTGCCGGGGCGTCGGCCGCAACGTCTCTAAAGCGGGGCTCTCAAACAGCATGAACACCTCGAGCGGCAAACACGGCAGCCGCCCTTTCATGTGATTGACCGATGAATGGAAGTGAGCGTTCACGAGACCGGGCATCAGCAAATCACCCTTGCCATCGATCGTCGAAACACCCTCAGGCGCTGTAATGTTTGGCCGTATGACGGAGATCCTGCCGTCTTCGACCAACAGGTCACAGGCAGCAGTCATGCCATCAGGATGGTCAAGGTCCAGCAGATGCACGTTGCGAAAGAGCGCGGCACTCATGTCCTCTTGCCCGCAATCAGATCGGCAAGCGACGCGGGCAGCCCCAAGGTCCCCGCCACCGGCACCGGGCGTTCCGGCAGTGTCTCACCTGTCGCGATCCGTTTCATGCACAGCGGAACGGCTGCTGCCGCGTCGCTTACTGGGATCGCTGCGCGCAGAGCAAGGCGCGCAGCCATACCCGCCACCACCGTGCCCAACAGAACCGCGACCTTAGCACCGCGACCGGCAAGGCGCGCAATCGCGTCAAGCACAGCCGCATCATGCGCCTTTGCGTCAAGATAGGCTTCGCGCGAGGCAAATTCGACAACCTCCCATGCGATCGGGTCGCGCCCGTACCCTGAAAGGAGACGCGCATAGAGCGGCTGGCTCGACGCCCCGAAACACACCACCCCAAGCGGCCCCCTGCCCGCCTGCGCCAACGCGGCTTCGGTCACCCCGACCACAGGCACAGGCAGCACTTCGGACAGAGCGCGCAACCCGGTATCAAAGGAGATCGCAAGGATCACGCCGTCCACACCTTTGGCATGGTCTGCCGCCAGTTGCAGGGCTGCATGGGCGGCGATCAGGTTTTCAGCCTCACTGGTGACAATGCGTGCGCCGAAAGCACCTGTAACGCCCTCAAATGTTACCCCATCCGGTGCAATCCGCCGCGCTTCAGAGATAAAAGTCGCCGTAACCTCGGGCGACGTATTGGGATTAAGGGCGAGAATCCGGGTCATATCAGGATGCCGGGAAAGATCGTGATCAGTGCCACAACCGAGAGGATGCAGAGACAAAATGGCAAGACCCCCACGATCACCGTACTGACATCACCACGCCCCCGCACCGATTGCGTCACATAAAGGTTCATGCCGACAGGCGGTGTGATCAGTGCCAGTTCGCACATCAGCACAAGGAAAATGCCAAACCAGATGCTATCATAGCCGATCAACGTTACAATCGGCAAAATGATCGGGATGGTTGCGATCATCATTGCCAGTGCATCCAGAAAGCACCCCAGCACCATGTAAAGAACCACCAGCAGAAGGATCATGGTCACGGGCTGGACATCAAATGACGACACAAACGTCGACACTTGCCCCGGCACACCAAGCACACCCAGAATGAAGTTGAGATAAAAGGCCGCCACCAGGATCAGCAGAGTCATGCCCGTGGTGGTGACCGATGACAGCATCGCCTCGCGCAGCATGCTCCAGTTGAGCGTTCGGTAGAAAGCGGTCAGCGCAAGAGCTGCCATGACGCCAACACCGGCGGCTTCGGTGGGTGTGGCAAAGCCAAGATAGATCGACCCCATAACCAGAATGAAGATCACGATGGGTGGGACCAGATCCACAAGCCTCTGACGGCGCTCCGACCATGGGGCCATGCGTTGCGGACGGCCTGCAATGGCCGGGCTGATGATGCAGGCAATCATGATCATGCCCATGAAAGCCGAGGCGAGCAATATGCCCGGCAAAATACCCGCCGTAAAAAGCGCCCCGATCGAGGTATTGGTTATTGCGCCGTAGATAATGAGGTTGATCGAGGGCGGGATCAAAATGCCGAGCGTCGCGCCCGAGGCCACGCTGCCTGCGACCCAGGCTTCGGCGTAGTTCTGGCGCCTGAACGTCGGGAAAGCCACTGTCCCGATCGTTGCAGCGGTCGCGACCGAAGACCCCGAGATTGACGCAAAGACCGTCGAGGCGGCAATATTGGTGTGCAAAAGCCCTCCCGGCAGGGGACGGGTCCAGTCCGACAGGGCCCTGTACATGCGTTCGGTGACACCTCCACGCACAAGGATTTCTCCCATGAAGACGAAGAGCGGAATTGCCACCAGAAGGAAGTTGTTCAGTGTGCCCCACATCATCGTGCCAAAAGGCCGGATCATCGTGTCGCCAAAAAAGGTGTAAGCTCCGAGGGCTGCTACAAAGAAAAGAGCCGATGCGATATGAAGCCCGATAAACAGCAAGAACAGTAAGAGCCCGAAGCCGAGGGCGGCCCCTTCAATCCCGAGCATCGTGGCTGTTCCTTTCTTTGGTGTCGACGTATTGCTCAACCTCTTCGGCCACCGAAGGGGATCCGTAGAAAAGGCTGACGGCACGCCGGTCCGTGAAGTAAAGCCAGATCGCGTGAGCCGATGTCAGACAACAGGTCAGCGCAAAGAAGATCATGCCCGCCAGCCAGATCGATTGCGGTACCCAGAGCGGTGTCTGCAGCGGCGTATTGGTGATAGCACCGAAGCGCAGTGTTTTTTCAAGCTCACCCCAGGCCTGCCAGGCCATGAAAACCGCAAACCCGGCAATCGTGATTTGCGCCAGTACATTAAGTGTGTCTCGTACCGCATTGGGAAAAAATCGAAAAAACAGATCGATCCTCGGATGCCCCCGCCGCATGAGGGTCAGCGCCATGCCCAGCGACCCGACGAAGGCCAGAACATAGCCGCCAATTTCATCGGTACCCTGCACCGAGACGCCAAAGACGTCACGGCCGACAATGTCGATCGTGATGAGAACGGCCAGAAGCGCGATGGTGATGCCCGCGCCCAAGGCCAGCATTGTGCTGATGCGTTCGACCGCGCGCAAGACGCGCGGCCGTTCGGTTTGAACTGCGTTACTCAATGGTCAAGCCACGTGCCGCTCCCACGGTTTCGTTCCAGATGTCCTTACAGCCGGGATAGGACGCTTCACAGGTCTCGGCCCAGGCCGGAAGGATGGCCGATACGGAGATATCCGCGACCTTGTCCTTGTCGACTGCGCTGACAGACACGAGGGACATGTCATAGGAGGTATAAATGCCCCCTTCCGGGCAGTCCCCGCCGGTGGAGCAGGCCTGCGCTGTCCCATTCGTGTTGATTGCCACGTCCCACAGGGCCGCCTCCATATCGGCCATGATGCCTTGGAAGGCGGCGCGGTCTTCTTCACTCAGGCCCTCAAGCCACGACAGATTGACCATATGCGCCTGAACCGATCCCGAGACCGACAGGGGATACAGGTTTGTCGTGACCTCCGGCCATTTACCGGTGTTGGAAGAGGTCGGCGACGTCACGCCGCAGGTGGCGACACCACGTTGCAGCGCCGGATAGACTTCGGGGAAAGACAGGGTCACCGGCGTCGCCCCGAGGTTTTCCAAGAGCGTTGACATGGATGCTGTGAAAGACCGCACCTTCAGCCCGTCGAGGTCCGCGAGCGAGGTGATCTCGGCGTTGCAAAGAAACACCTGCGGGCCAAATGGCCAGATCGCCACTGCGGTCACACCGAATTTTTCTGCCAGACGTGCGTTGAACACATCGCGGTAGGCATCCACGGCAAGCTTTAGGTCGTCCATGTTGGTCGACACGCCAATCAGGTCGATGCCTTCCAGAAACGGATCGTCCTTGGCCACGCTGCCAACCTGGATGGTTGCCATTGCGAACGCGCCGTCACTGACCAGTCGCAGCCCGTCGGCTAGATCAATCCCCAACGCTTGAAATTCGCTGCGGTTCACGTCAAAGCCAGCCTCTGCCAGCGCCGTCATCGCATCCATCTCTGGCGGATGTTGTGCACGCTGATCCTGATTTTGTGAGACAAACTGCATCGCCTGTGCCGCCACGCCTGACGCCCCCGCAAGGGCAAGACCGGCCGCCATGGCTGAGGTCAAGAGTAAGTTGGTTTTCATGTTTTTTCCTCTCTGGTGGTATAAGGGCAGCCCTGCCGCCCCGCATGTTGTCAGGGCCGCATGTCTTTGGCCCCATTGGTCAAATCTCCAGGCATGCCTGAGACAAAAACTGATGGTGTGATCGTATGCGGCAACGACGTTTCGTCGATGAGCGCTATGCTTCCACGCGTCCGGAGCAAGCGAGGTGCCTGCGTTTTGCGCATTTGGCATTTGATCGCCCGCAAAAAGTGCAGATCGCGCAGCCTCATAGGGTGCCTCCGATCCGTGCAGGGAACATATCGGCCGGAACTGGCGTGGCACAGCAGCGCTGGTAAATCTGTTCATAGGGAGCGCGCAACCGCGCCACGGAGGCTTCGGCCGCCGCGATGTCCGGTGCGAGCCGTTCCGCTTCCGCGTGTATCCGTTCGAGCACTTCGTCCTCGTCGATCTGAGTGAGCGCCCCGTCCCGGAGCACAATCCGACCATCGACCACCAGATGACGCAGACCGCGGCCCGTTTCCGCAAGGGTCAGTTGCTGTAGCGGCGCATTCAGAGGGGTCAGCGCGATTGACCGCGTGTCATAGAGCGCCAAATCCGCCTTTGCCTCTTCCTCGATCCGCCCGATATCCCTGCGACCCAACGCCCGCGCGCCGCCCTCTGTCGCTGCCCGGAAGGCCTCTTGCGGTGTGATCCAGCGCGTATGATCCGTGTCCCGCAGCGACTGCGCCAGCGCCGTCTGCGCCATCACTCGCAACATATCGACGGATTCGATTGAGCCACAGCCATCAGTCCCTAGCGACACATTGATGCCCCGGTCCAGCATCTCGCGCATGGGCATGAGGCCACTGCCAAGCTTGAAATTGCTGTTGGGGTTGTGCTGCACGCTTGCCCCGGATGCCGCGATCAGGTCAAGGTCGTCCGGACTGACCCAGACCCCGTGGATGAGCGACGTACCGGGTTTGAGAAACCCCAACCGTGCCAGATGCGCGACCATGGAACAGCCATAAAATTCGTGCCCTGTTACCACCTGAAGGCGGGTTTCCTGAACATGAATGATCACTGGCGTGCCGTTCTGATCTGCGAGGTCGCGCACTTGCAACAGGAAATCATCGCTGCACCGCTGCGGGGCGGACGGGGCCACGATGAAAGCAACCCTGTGCGCGCTGTGATGGCGCCTTTTCGCAAGCTCGTGCGCGAAGCTCAGAACATCGGCAGGCGGTGTGGCTTCATTGGTCGCTAGTTCGGCCAGCAGATCGGGCGGAAAATGCTCGTCGACAAACGGCATTCCGCGGTAGAAGGGCTTGTCAAAGAGCGTAATCCCGAGATGGGCGCGGATACCGATATCTTCATAGGCGCGAAACGCGGCCTCAACGTGATCTTCGCGCAAAATGGGGCTGACGTTCATATCGTCAACGATCGTCGTCGTTCCTGTCCGTAGCGCTTCTATCGCGCCAATTAACGTGCGTAGATAAACTTGCTCGGGCGTCATGGGAATTGGCTTCAGCGGCCTGACAAGGTTCATCCAGAGCTCAAGCGGCAACCCGGAATAGCGGCCCTTCTGGAAATTCTCGTGGCTGTGATGATGCCCGTTGATATGCCCCGGAACCGCAAAGAGTGTGGTGCCGTCGATGACTTCGGCAGCACCAGGCTGGAGGCTGCCCGGTGCTGCGATCTTTTCGATCTTGGTGCCCGCAATAGCCAAATCGACGCGCAGCGGATCTTGCGCAACCGCGTCGGGTCGTTTTGCCAGAACATTGCGGATCAACAGATCGGTCATCTCGTACTCCGGTTAGCGGACGCCCCGACGGAACGCCCGCTGCAAAAGATCAATTCGAAGCGCCGACGAGTGCAGCAACTTCTGCCATCGCGGCGATCTCTTCGGTCAGAAGTTCACCAAACGCCTCGTGATCGGCGAACTGGATTGACGAACCGATGCGACCGATCAGCCGCAGGAAGCCTTCGTCTGCCATCAGCGACTCGAACCCGTCAGACAGAGCCGCAACGACTTGGGGCGGTGTCCCTGCGGGTGCGAGCACACCGCGCCAGAACTGAAAAACCACATCATAGCCCGTTTCAGGACAGGCCGCGACATCCGGCAGTGCCTCGATGCGCGTTGTGTCCGTCACACAGAGCGGCACCAGCGCACCGCTTTCGATATGCTCACCGACGACGCTGATATCGCCTGCATAGGCCATTGTCTCCCCCCCCAGAAGACGCGCAATCGCGGGGCCGCCGCCACCGTACTCCACGCCGGTCATCTCTGCGCCGGTGCGCGCCTTGAGCAGCTCGAAAACCGTGTAGGTCCAGCCATTGAGGTTGTCGGAACTATAGACCAGATCGCCGGGATTGTCAGTGGCGTAAGCGACCATTTCCTCCATCGTGGCGAAAGGCGCATCGGCACGGGCCACAAACACCGCCGGGCTGTAGTTGATGCGCGCGACCGGCACGAAATTGTCAACGCCGTAGGGGAGATCTTCGACCTGTGGCCGCAACGAATTGATCGTCGGATCGCCAAAGAGCAGCGTCAGACCATCGGCGGGCGCATTGGCAACTTCGGTTGCGCCAACCGCGCCACCGCCACCCGCGCGGATCACAGAAATCAGCGATTGACCGAAATGCGGCTCGGCTGCGGTGGTGATGATACCTGCGTGCAATGAGTGGGACCCGCCCGGTGGATAAGGTGTGACAAAGCGGATGGGTTCATCAAATGTTACCGACTGCGCTGCCAGTGGTGCTGCGGTTGCCACAAGGGCTGTCGTGATCACGGTTGCAAAGAGTCTCATGGTGGTTCTCCTTTATCGTTGGGAGTTTGGGTTAATGGTTGTGGAAGATGGATCGGGCGCGCCTTTCCAGCCGCGCCAGGCAAAAAGCACAAGGATCCCGGCCAGAATGAGCAAAAGGACAAGAGACGGCGGTTTTTCGACAAAGATTGTCAGCGATCCGCGGGAGACAGCCAGCGATTGCCGCAATGAGTTTTCCAGCCCGGGCGCCAGCAGTATACCAATTACAAACGGTGCAATCGGCATGCCGACCTTGCGCATGATGTAGCCAAGTGCGCCACCGGCCAGCATGATCATGATGTCGAAAGCCGCGTTGTTGACCGCATATGCACCCGCGAAACAAAATGCGGCGACTGCTGGATAAAGCAGCGCATCCGGAATCAGCACGATCCGCTGCATGTAGCGAATGGCCCAGAGCCCTACGCACAAGAGCATGACGTTCGAGACGATGAGAAAGGCAAAGATTGCATAGATGGTCTCTGCCTCGCGCGCGAACATGAGCGGGCCCGGTGTCAGCCCCTGCGCCATGAAAGCACCCAGCAGAACTGCTGTGATCGTATCGCCGGGGATGCCAAAAACCGTCATTGGGATAAGTGCTGCGGGGCACACTGCATTGTTTCCCGCTTCAGAGGCTGCGACGCCCTCGGGCGCGCCCTTGCCGAACCGCTCGGGCGTTTTTGATCTGCGCCGGGCGATGCCATAGGAGACCCAGCAGCTAATTTCGGCCCCCAACCCCGGAAGCGAGCCGATGGCGGTGCCGATGCCCGTAGATCGCAGAATGGTGGGCATCAGATGGCGCAGCCCCGACAGCGGCAGCTTTGCCGCCGCGTGCGTGGGATCAATGGCGGCTTGTGTCTGCCCGCGCGCGCCGGCCTCTGCGCGCAACAGGATTTCGCTCAATGCGAACATACCAATGAGCAGTGGAATAAGGGAGATACCGCCGAGCAGGAAGGTCGTTCCGAAAGTGTAGCGTTGGGCGCCCGTCATCGGGTCTAGACCAATCAGCGAGACCAAAACACCAAGAACAGCGGCGATCAGACCCTTGAGCATATCCGTGCCGGACACCGCCGCCACCATCGTCAGCGCAATGGCATAAAGCAGCGTGAATTCCGGTGAGCCAACCTTGATGGCCACCGAGGCCAGCGGGGCGGCAACAGCAATCAGCACGAGGGTGGCCAGCAGATCCGCAATGACCGACGCGTAAAGGCTGATTTCCAGCGCCTGGCGGCCTTTGCCCGCACGCGCCATCGCGTGCCCATCCGCTGCCGTCGCCGCCGCCGCCGCCGTTCCCGGCGTGTTGATCAGGATCGCCGGGATCGAACCTGCGTAAATCGCCCCCTTATAGACACCAAGCAGAAACGGCAGGCCGATGAGCGTGTCCATCATGAAGGTAAATGGCGCAAGCACCGCCACTGCCATTGTCGCCGTCAAACCGGGTAGCCCACCCACAACAATCCCCGCCAGCAAGCCGGCAAGCGCGGTCAGCAGGACCAGAGGATCCGCCAAAAGGGAGAAACCTGATGCCAGATCCGCCAGCATCTAGAAAAACCCCGTTGGCAAGAGCACATTCAGCACGCCGCGGAACAAAGCTTCAATTGCGAGCGGCACCAACCCCGCCAGCAGGCACACTTGCAGCGGCCGCCGCTCTCCGAAAATCAAGCACAACAGGGCAATCAACGCCGCAGCAGTGACCAGAAATCCGAGCCAGAAGATCGCAACGCCGGACGCCCCGAGAACCGCGCCCGCATATATCACCTTGAGCGGCACGGCGCTGCCAGAGCGCTTTGACGCAGCGTGGCTTTGCAGTGATCTCAAGACGATACCGACAGATAGGGCAAGCAGCAGCGACCCCGACCACAGCGGGAAAAAGGCGGCGCCGCGCGGGTTGGCAAACTGAGACCAGCCACTGGGCGCAACCTGAAAGGGGATCGCAAGCAATGCTGCGACAGCGACGGCCGTACATATCACGCCAATCCAAAGATCAGACTGGATCAGGTCTGTTTGCTCTGATTGCATATGCGCCATTCCCCAGCATTCTGCATACAATTTAGAGATACCCCTTCGAATGCCGAAAGCAAATTCCTCGGTTGATTGCTAAATGAGTGGCGAATTTTTGATTTTCGCCGAAATTTTGCGCATCTTCATGCATAAAATTTCATTGAGCTTTACTGTTTTGCATGCAATATTTTCGAATGGATTGGAGTTATGGAGAATGCGCATGACGAAGGCGTGGGCCAATGAGCTGTCGCCTGCAGCGGCTTTAAAGATACCTGATCTGCGGATCGGCATGCTCGTGCCGTCCTCGAATACAGCGCTGGAACCCGCCACGGCGGCTTTGACCTTTCCTGTGTCAGATCGCGTTGGCGTGCATTTCTCCCGATTTGAAGTCACGCGGATCGCGCTTGATCATCAGGCTGACGCACAGTTCTCCATGGAACCTATTCTCAAGGCAGCCAGGTTGCTTGCCGATGCCAAGGTTTCCGTCATCGCCTGGAACGGAACATCTGCCAGCTGGCGGGGCTTTGACACGGATGATGCTCTATGCAGGGAAATCGAGCAGTCAACAGGTTGCCCGGCGACCTCTGCAATTGTGGGGCTCAATTCCGCTTTGCGGGCATTTGGCACACGCCGCCTGGGACTGGTTACGCCTTATACGGAGGATGTCGAGGCGGCGATCATCGCGAATTACGCGACAATAGGCATCGATATCGTGGCCGCTCGGCGCGAAAACCTGCAGGACAACTACAGTTTCGCCGATGTTCCGCCCGACAGGGTGGCCGAAATGTGCCGCGAGGTTGCGGCACAGGGCGTGGATGCCGTTGCGATTGTCTGCACGAACATGCGCGGGCCCTTGATTGCGCCCCAGATCGAGGCAGAATTCGGGATTCCCGTGATCGATTCCATTGCCGTGACGCTCTGGGGGACGCTCAACATGCTGGGCATCGATTACAGCGTGCTGGCCCCTTTTGGACAGCTATTCAAGGTAACGTCCGATGACCCTGAGCGACTTTGACGCGACATCGGGCGGCACGGCAGCCCCGCTCGACCTGCACAGCCGCCTGATCGCCCAAATCCGCGACTTGATCGTCCGGGGCGCGCTGCCGTCTGGGGACCGCGTGCCAGAAGCGCATCTGTCCGAGACACTCAATGTTTCCAGAACACCCTTGCGAGAAGCCCTGAAAGCATTGTCTGTCGAAGGGCTAGTGACGCTGCGGCCAAATCGTGGCGCTGTGGTGACACCGATGGATATTGAGGACCTGAAAGCGGTATTTGAAACCAAGGGTGTGATCGAGCATTTCATCGGACTGAATGCTTCCGACAAGGCATCGGATGAGGACATCACGCACCTCAAGAGCATTCACGACCAGCTTGTCGCTGCAGAGATCGCACACGCCCGCGCCGACTATACCGAACTAAACGAACGTTTTCATCGACGGATGGCCGAGTTGGCCGGCAACGCTGAAATCGTCGCGATCTACGAGCGGTTGCAAACCAAGGTTCTGCGCGCCAGATATCGGGTGAACGATGACCCGAGACGTGTGAAAGCCTCGCTCGTTGAACATGAAGGCATCATGGCGGCCCTGCGCATCCGCGCGCGTTTCGATGTCGCGGACCGGTTGGTGCGCCATAACTCAGCAACTGCGGAAGCTGTCGTCTCCTGCGTTATGTCCCGGAATTAACCGAAGGCGCCAGCATCTTGTCAAAAACCTCGCCGCCGCGCATCACGTCGACGGCCGCTGGAAAATTTGATGCGATCAAAAAGGCGTTGCGCAGCGCTCCTGTCAGGGGCCGTTTGGATCAGCCATGTGTCGCAGCTTCGGCGTGCGCCCGAACCCAGAGCGAAGCGACCGCTGGCACCCCGCGCGGCAAAAAAACTTTGGCGATGTCTTTGCCGATCCCTTTAGAACCACCGGCGACAATTGTGCTTTTTCCTGCAATCCAAGTCAGCATGGCGTTCCTTTCATTGGATGTTCTGAAAGCAAACAAGAGAGGAAGGCGCAGTGGCGCAATTGAATTGTTGTCATCGGCAATGTGATTACCTTGACTGCCTCAAAATGGGCGAAAATTGCAGATACTGCCGGAATACGCTACCAGAACAATTTCATTGTGCGACTGAAAACCGGCCTTCAAAGCAATTGTTTAACTGGGGTTTATCCGATACCGCCGAGGTCACTTTGTTGACCGTTTCTGAAAACGCTACCGTCATCATCCGCGATCCGGCACACACGGCCACGGTGATCCTGCGGATGCATCGACTGAGTTTCCATACCGTCGATGAAATCAGCTCGGAATTGGAATGGACTGAGGCTCTGCGAGCGGCAGCTGCAGGGGAAACTACTGCGACGATTCCGACCGAAACGGAGGATCACATTGC
Organism: Paracoccaceae bacterium; assembly: GCA_033344815.1. Taxonomy (NCBI): domain Bacteria; kingdom Pseudomonadati; phylum Pseudomonadota; class Alphaproteobacteria; order Rhodobacterales; family Paracoccaceae; species Paracoccaceae bacterium. The sequence goes on from JAWPMR010000001.1 coordinate 626,274, forward strand.
CACTTTTGATGACGGCATCAAGACACGTCACCGTTTTGCTTTCGCTCTTACGAAAGGGACGCAACCTAAAGCCGTTGCGGATATGGTGCCCGGTTTCGCGAACTTGGGACAAATTTCTACCCGGCTCCATGCGCATACCGAAAAGTGGCAAGTCCCATCCGGATTCACCCGCAAGACCTAAGATTTTGAGGCTGCCTTCGGGCCCAACACCCACTGGGGACCATGACGGAGTGCCTTGGAGCTGACGCCGCGTGGCGCAGATGTCTTGCAAACGGCCCTCGACCGGCTTGCCACCCGGCTCAACACCTATGACAAGGCCTCGGGAAGGTTCGGATTGATCTAAGTCGATCTGCGCCTTGCCTATTTGCCATCCCGCCGAGGTGGTCTAAGGCGGATCGATTTCAACGACTGCGGATACTCCTGGTTCATGTATGAGGTCGCGGCGGCGATTTCGTTTCTTAAGCAAACTCCCATCGTGCCCGATCTGCAGACCGCCTGGCTACAGGGCTAACGGGAAACTCGGACGCTCTCTGCCGAAGTCGTTGCCATGTTGCCTGATTTTGTGTTCTTGTGTCGCATCTTGCTGTCTACATGTACTGCCAGCGTCCAAGCGACCGAAACGACCCGTAATGCCGGTATGGAATGCTATACAGACTGCTCAATCGTGATTGCGCAAACCTATCTCGGGCTATCATCAGCGGGGTTCGACCGATCCTCACTACTAACGCCTTTCGCCAGGAGGACTCCAGCTGTGCCGCACTGAACCGGCGGCTGTCCAATTTCCGCGCGGCCTCCCTGCTCTTTTACCGTGATCCCATCGAGATGGTGGGCGCTAAGAAGGCAACAATAATGTCCCGATATGGCCGTCGCAATCTGGATTTCTACAACAATATCCCCTCGGTTGGGCACACCCATCCCAAGGTGGTGGAGGCGGTTCCGCGCCAGATTGCGACGCTCAATAACAATACGCGCTATCTGGTCGAGATCGTTGATACCTACCTTGAAGCACTGAAGTCGCGGCGGCCGGACAGCCTCGGCAATATCGTTATGACCGGCTCCGGCAGCGAGGCGAATGATCTTGCACTCCGTGTTGCAAAGACGGCCACAGGCGGCACCGGCGTTGTAGTGTCCGAGGCTGCTTTTCATGGCTCCACTGCGCTCACCACTGTTGTCTCCTCGTCTGCGCTTAAGCAAAGCACCCTTCCCGGCTGAGTTGTTGCCATAGCGCCACCAAGTGCAACGCGGTACCGCAAAGACATTGCGGGCGGTATCTTCGCCGACCCGTCAGGGTGTTTGGCAGCCGCCGAAAAAGCGATGCGCAAGTCCCGTGGATTGTTCATCGCCGACAAAGTGTAAGCAAGGCTCGGGCGCACCGGCACGAATTCTGGGGCTTTGGCGGGCACAGGCTGATCCCGGATATCGTCACCAGGGGTAATGGTTTTCCGAAGGCTGGAATAGCATCGCGCCCAGACCCCCTTGCGGCTCTTTGCATTGATGTTGGCGATTTTCACACCTTTGGTGGCAATTTCGTGGCCACCGCTGCTGGACTCGCGGTGCTTGACGGCATCCCCGAGGAAAATCTTATGAAGAATGCGCAAGATATGGGCGCACCTGATCGCGGAAGTGCAGGGTTCAGGCACAACCAATGGGCAGCGGTGGGGTGATGATCGGTGCGGAGGGGCTCTATAGCGCCGCGCTGAGGATCCGCCCGCCTCTCTGTCTGACACGAGAAGAAGCTGACTGCTTCCTCAAAGCCTTTGGGAAATCACTGCGCCAACTGTCGTTTATTCATGCTCGAAAAATGGCACATGAAACCAGTGATGTCGCATTTGAATTCCAGATCTCCAAATCTGATGCGATGACAGATGGAAGTTCGCACAACCTGAAGATCAGGCAAATATCCCATTCTGTAACTTTTGCCCTTGCAGGTGCTCGCAAGTTTGAGGTGCATGCGATGCGCCCCAGCACCGATATTCATTGCTCCAACGGCCTGGCACGGCGGCCGAAAGGCATTGTCGAGATCGAACGCGCAGGATCATGTGCATCGACCCGCGCAGGCATTGCCATTCATGACGGGAAATCCGGCGCAGGCGCGCGGTCGATCGCGCCAATCCGATCATGCTTGATAGGAATAGAAACGGGCCTGTTGGTCCATGATTCATCTCCAGCAAGACAGTGCCGAGGTGATGCGTTGTCATAGTATACCCCCAACAGTTGACCTCGACGCGGAAAGACCGCAGATCCATGACGGGCGCGAGCGGCACGTCAATGCCGGGAACTACTTCGGTGCGGTCAGGCCAGAATGCGCAGCAACCGGACGTCCCTTGCGACGTGCAACAGTGCCCACCGACTGGGTCACCGTTTCCCGAAAAGATGCATAAATCGGCTGGATATGAATCCGAGAGACAGCCATCGGCGAGTCAACTGAATGTTGACGATCCTGTCTTAAACGGCAGCCTTCTAAGCGCCAGATACGATCCGCGAAACGCGCCTTTGCTTGGGTCGATGACGACAACAAGCGCTTCTGCGACAAGCTCATCATATGTCGTGCGTGATAGATCCAGCTATGAACGCTTTGGATTTCCCAACTGACGGCGAAAAAAATTGGGACACTTTCGGCAATGGCCGGACCCATCAAGCTGAGAGAAACCACGGCTGGAGGCTACAGTTTAAGCGTTGGATTTCTTCATGTTGGTTTTTTGGATTTCAAGAGAGTTCTTTTCGCGTCGCCCAGCCCGTCATGCGTCGTTCCAAAAGGGCGAAAATGGCATAAAGCGAGACCCCCATCGCGGCGAGCACCATCAGACCGGAAAACACCAAGGGCACGTTGAACTGCGAGGAGGCGATCAGCATCATGTTTCCGACCCCCTTGTTGGAGGCAACGGTTTCAGCAATGACAGAGCCAACGAAACTCAGCGTGATTGCCACCTTGAGTGCTGCAAAGAAGTAAGGGAGCGAGCGCGGCAGGCCGACATTCCACAGGATTTCCCATCTGCTCGCTTTGAGAGACCGCATAACATCTTCCAACTCGGGTTCAACGGTCGCGATGCCGGTTGAGACGTTCACGACGATGGGAAAAATGCAGATGATCATCGCCGTCAGGATTGCGGGCACCGTGCCAGCCCCGAACCACAGGACAAAGATCGGCACAACGGCGACCTTTGGGATCGAGGAGATGCCAACCAAAAGCGGATAGGCCGTGTCGTAGGCAAGCTTTGATGACCCGATCAGCACGCCCAGCGACAAACCGATCAGCACGCCAAAGAAGAACCCAACCAGTGTTGTGTACAAAGTCTGCCAGGCATGCGGCGCAATTGCCGGCGCAAATTGCAGGAATGCTTCCATTATTCGGCTGGGGCGAGGCAAGATCAGTTCTGAGATCCCTGCAGCAAGGCAAAACACTTCCCAAAGGACAAAGACGCTTATGATCAGCGCTGTAGAGGCGAGTTTTTGTCTGCGCGGGTTCATGCGGCGGCCGCTTTTGCACCAACTGGAGCGTGCACGATCAATTGTCGCAGGTCTTGAACCAGTTGTACAAAGTTAGGCTCAAAAGTGACATCAATCGAGCGCGGCCGCGCAAAAGACACCTCCCGGTTTTCCAGAAGGCGGCCGGGTCGAGCACTCATCACGCAAATCCTGTTTGCCAGATAGGCCGCTTCGCGAAGGTCATGTGTGACCAGCATGACCGTCGACTGTCGATCGAGCCACAAGTCCTGCAAGGTTTGCCAAAGTTCCTCACGGGTAAACTGATCCAGCGCACCAAAGGGTTCATCCAGCAGCAGCAAGTCAGGGTCGTGCACCAACGCACGGCACAGGTTCGCCCGCTGCATCATGCCGCCAGACAATTGCCAGGGGCTTTTGTCTGCAAAATCGATCAGACCTACCTGCTGCAGCAAAGCATCAACCCGATCCTGGAATTCGGTGCGCCGCTTGGCCCGAAAGTCCTGCTTGAATGGCGCAACGATTTTGAGGGGCAACATGACGTTGTCCCGTACGGTCATCCACGGCAGCAGCGATGCGCTCTGAAAGGCCATGCCGACGCGCATCGGTGTTGCGCCGAGCTCTCTTCCGCCAAAGAATATGTGGCCTTGGCTGGGTTTGAGTAATTCGCCCACCAGCTTCAGAATCGTCGATTTTCCGCATCCTGATGGGCCTACAAGAGCAACAAAATCTCCCTGCTCAATGGTCAGATCCGTTGGACACAGCGCTTCAGTCTCGTCCGCCCCAGCGCCATAAGTCACACCCACACCTTCCAATTTGACAAACTCTGAGCTACTCATGCTGTCCCCCTGCCCCAAGTATATGCGCAAGGCTTTGATCCACATTGCGGGGGCGCGGTGCAGGCATGGATTGAATATCCGTAACTTGTGTGCCGTGACCCGCCATCCCTTCGCACATGGCCCGGTCCCGCTGGACGAATACGCCCCTCACCAGCGTATGAACCGGCGCACCCACGGTCTTGCGCCCCTCAAACGGCGTGATCTTGCCACGGCTGTGCAGGCGGCTTGCGGCGATCACCTCTTTCCGCGCCAGATCAACGGCGGCAATATCGGCCAATGCCCCGACAGCAATGCGCCCCTTTGCCGGCCACATGCCAAAAGCCCGTGCCGGATTTGCCGAGGAAATCTTCACATAGTGTTCCAGGGTCATCCGCCCAGCCGCGACTTCGCTCAACATAAGCGGCATCTGCGTTTCCACGCCGGGAAATCCACAATCGGCTTTCCAGATCACGTCGTTTTGCTTTTCCTGAGGCGTATGCGGGGCATGATCGGTGGCGATCATATCAATGACACCGCTTTGCAGGGCGTCCCAGATCGCCACGTTGTCCTTGACCTCGCGCACCGGAGGGTTCACACGGATCACACTTCCCAGCCGATCGTAGTCGCCAGAGTTCAGGAACAGGTAACAGGGGCAGGTCTCGCCTGTGATCTCGACCCCGCGCGCCTTGGCCTCTGCCAGCGGGCGCAACTCTCCGGCGGAGGAAATATGCAACACATGGATGCGTGCGCCTGTCCATTCCGACAGGATGGCAGCCCGGGCGACGGCCTCGACGGCGACAACCTCTGGTCGGGCGGCAATGTGATAGAGCGGGTCATTCAGCCCTGCCGCCTCCAGCTTGGCCTGTCGCCACGCCATGATTGAAGCGGTCTCGGCATGCAGCGATATCCGTAGACCGGAGCCTGCGATGATCTCAAAGCCTTCCAGCATTGCCCCGGTCGACGGCGACGGCAGATTGCCAAAAGTATTCCCCATAAAGCATTTGAACGCATTTGCGCCCGCCGCGATCAGTCCCGGCAACTCGTCTATGTTGTCCTCGGCCAGAAGACCGTAGATGCCGAAATCAACGCAGGCTTTCTTCGCGAAATCCTGCTTTTGTCGGAACTCGGCAACAGAACGTGTTGGCGGATGGGTGTTGGGCATTTCGAAGACGGTTGTGACCCCCCCCATCGCCGCGGCCCGCGTGCCGGTTTCCCAGTCTTCCTTGTGGGTGTACCCGGGCTCGCGAAAATGCACATGCATATCGATGGCGCCAGGGATCAAGTGCAGCCCGCTCACATCGACCACCTCTGCGGCGTCCCCCAGCGAGCCCGACGCGCCAATGGCGCTGATGCGCCCGGACTTGATGGCCACATCTGCGACATCTCGCGCGGTTTCGTTGACCACAGTTCCGCCCGTCAAGATTAGATCCGTCATAGTGCTGCCCATCCTCCGTCTACTGGCAGATCGACCCCTGTCAGTTGTCGCGCCCGGTCGGACGCAAGAAACAGCGTCGCAGCTGCCACGTCTTCGTCGGTGCTGACCCGTCCAAGGGCGTAATCTGCGGCGTGCCTTGAGGCGGCGTCCTCAAGGGATATACCATGCTGTTCAGCGACTTGCGGTACAACCTTGTCACGGAACCTAGGGCCGTCCACCATGCCAGGGGCCACCAGATTGACGTTGATGTTATCCGCGCCAAGCTCGAGCGCAAAGCTCTTGGTCATCCCCCTGAGACCCCATTTCGAGCTGGAGTAGGACATCCGCATCGCACGTCCCCGCATCCCGAATGTCCCGCCCACATTGACGATCTTGCCACCACCACCCGCCTTCATGACTGGGGCAATGGCATGGATCAGGTTAAAAGGCCCGAGCACGTTCAAGCGCAGGATCTCGTCGAACTCGTCCGGCGTTGTCTCCAGCCCTGTCTTGCCAATTGGCCCGGTGCCACCCGCAACGTTGACGAGCACATCGATACGGTCGCCGAAGGCCGCGAGCGTTTTGGCCACGGCCGTGTCGACGGAACTGGCCTGCGTGACATCGCATGCAAATAACTCCGCCTTCACACCTAAATCCCGCGCGGCCTGGCACACAGGACCGATCGCCGTTGTATCCCGCCCGAAAAGCGCCAGATGCGCGCCCTCGCGGGCGAAACCAAGAGAAATCGCGGCGCCCATACCCTTGGCTGGACCAGTGATCACGGCGATTTTGTCTTTGAGTTCAAGATCCATTTTGATTAGAGCAGCTTGTAGATCCGCTCGTCTTCTGCCGGCAGAAAGGCGTTGGAATAGATCTCCTCCGGCGCCGGTGTCCGTGGCAGGCCATTGGCCTTTACCACCAGATCGATGGCTTTTTTGAAACGGTCAGGGTCCACATTGCCAAGGCCAGTTTGCGCAAGTTCGGGATGGTTCATCTCGTCCTGCAGCGTGGCAATCAGGCGTTCCTTTTCGATCTCCTTGTTGATCAGCGGTTCGCGAGATGCGACGGCATCAACCGCAGCATCCAGATCGGCCAGCGTATCCTTGACGCCTTGGTTAATAGCCCAACACATGCCTTTGACCATTTCAGGGCTTTCCGCGGCCATCGCCTTGGGAATGATCAAACCGTTGGAATAAAGATCCATGCCGTAATCACCATATGAGATAAACCGGATATCCTCATCCGGGTTCATGCCCGACAGTTTCGCAGAGAAACGGATCGTGTTCACATAGCCGAAGACGCCTTCGACTTCCTTGTTCTTCAGCATCTGTTCCCGCAGGTTCGATTTGAAGTTCATTATTTCGATCCCGCTCGCGTCCAGTTCCGCCACATTGGCGAAGGCCGGGAACAGCTTGAGCGCGCCATCATTGGCAGACCCGCCCAGCAGACGGCCCTCCAGATCAGCCGCTGTTTTGATGTCAGAGTCCGCCAGCACAGCAACCGTGAAGGGCGGTTTGTTGTACATCTGGTAGACACACAGTGGCGCTTCGTCGGGTTCTGTCCCCGCCAGCCGGATCAGCGCGTTCACATCGCCAAAGCCAACATCGTAGGCACCACCAGCCACATGGCCAACTGCCGCGCCAGAACCATTGCCCTGGTCCATTGTCAGGTCTATGCCAGCTTCTTCAAAATAACCGTTATCCTTGGCCAGAAAGAACCAGGATTGCGGCCCCTGATACCGCCAGTTCAAGATCATTTTGATCTCGGTTTTGCCCTGCGCCAGGGCCGGGGCCGCCAATGTAGACAGGGCCGTGGCACCGGCAAGTTTCGTGAATTTGCGTCTTGAGATATTCATGGTTCAACTCCCGTTGGGTTTTGTGGTGAAATGGCTGCCAGAATGTTACGAGACATTGCCGCAAAGCCGTGGAGCAGCCGCATGAGGTATTGGATTGCGTTAGCCAAGTGAGGCGCGGAAACGGTTGCAATGGCGTCTTGGACCAGCACCGCGTCAAAGCCTTTGGAACGGCAACCTGCAACAGTGGTAAAGCCGCGTTGATCGAGATTGATACCGCGGAAAAACAATGTCTTGATGTTGAGCCGCCTCAGGATGCGGTCCAAAGGAGTGTCGCAAAAACCCGCAAGAAGATCCTGGCCGACTGACATGCCCCCTGCGTTTATTTGCAAGGCAGGAGCCGATTGCTCACTCCGATTTTCGTCGAACAAGACCCGCCTCGGGTCGCTGTTATCTCCATCCCATCGTCGCGCTTGGCAATCGGATGCATTGTCCACCACTTTAGAGGACAGAATGACGCCATCGGGTCTGGTGACCCAAGCGACATGAATGATTGGCACGCCAGCCGTGCGGAATGCGCGCCTAACGGCAAGTGTTTGACCAATGACGGTAGGAAATGTCGTCACCTCCAGACCACAGGCCGTGGCGAAACATCTATTCTCCGTCAGAACGTCTTTCTGCATGTCGATGTTCAACATGGTAGATCGGGACAGACCGGCCTGGATGGGAAGATGGTTGGTTGAGATGGAGACCAGCCTCTGGCGCCATAAGGGCCTTATCAAAGGCTCAGCATCAGCGTCGTCGCGCAACGACCACTTGTCATCATGTCCCTTTTTTCCTCGACGTTTCATCACAGCTCTCCGAGACGTGGGCTAAGGGTGCGCATTTCAAGCGTTGCTGTCTTGTGCTATTTTTTATCCATGGCGTTGCTGAAAACCAAACGCCGCTATAGCTTGACCAAATGAAGCACCTCACAACCTTCCGTGTCATTGACATGATCGCGCGCACCGGATCCATTCGGGGTGCTGGCGAACAATTGGCTCTGACCGCCTCGGCGGTTCAGCGGCGGTTGCAGGCATATGAAGAAGAAATCGGCTTTCAGATCTTTGATCGCAAATCGCACGGTGTCGAATTGAATTCAGCCGGTGAGCTTGTGCTCTTGCATATTCGTGAAACTTTCGCCGAAACGAGCAAACTCAGCTCGCGCCTTGCCGACCTGTCGGGCATGCGACGCGGTGACGTGCGCATAGGATGCAGTCAGGCGCTTGTGCCATACTTCATGTCCCGTCACATCAGCGCCTATCAGGACAACTTTCCAAATGTGAATTTCGAGGTTGTGGTCCTGGAACATCGCGCCGCGCAAAAGGCACTGATCGAACACACAATCGAACTTGCCCTGGTCTTTGGCGCGACGGATGTGCCGGAATTCAAGACCCTGTTGGGCGTCCGACAGCAACTGGCTGCGGTGATGGCGGCAAACCATCCGCTTTCCAAGTCCGAACAGTTGCGGTTGCGCGAGTGTTATCGATACAAGGTGGCGCTTCCCGGTTTGGGCTTTGGCAGCCGCACCATGATCAATGCG